>DASPNJ010000062.1:0-70151 GCA_035626595.1 Burkholderiales bacterium | reverse complement strand
TTGAAGGTCTGATCGGCGGGCAGGCTGGCGACCGCCTGTCCGGCAATGCGGAAGCGAACGTTCTCAGTGGCCTCGGCGGCGCCGACATTCTCAATGGCCGCGCCGGCAACGACGCGTTGCTCGGCGGCGACGGCCACGACATGCTGATCGGCGGCGCGGGCGCCGATCTCCTTGATGGCGGTGCCGGGATCGACAGGGTGAGCTACGAGGGTTCCGGTGCGGTCGTCGCGAGTTTTGCCAATCCGTCTGCCAATACCGGGGACGCGGCAGGTGACGGGTATGTCAACGTCGAAGGCCTGATCGGCTCGTCGTTCGCGGACGTGCTCGTCGGCAACAACTTCGCCAACATCCTGCTCGGCGAAGACGGGAATGATTATCTCGAAGGTCACGCCGGCAGCGATGCGATCGCGGGTGGCTCGGGCAACGATCAGATCGAAGGCGGCGCCGGCGCGGACATCGTCGACGGCGGCTTCCACGGCTTCGACTATGCGCGCTATTTTTATGCGCCATCCGCGGTAACGGTCGATCTCGTGAATGCGGCGGCGAACACCGGCGAGGCGCAGGGCGATACGCTGATCTCGATCGAAGGACTGTTCGGATCGCGCTTCAACGACCGATTGCTCGCGAACGACCTCGGCAACAACGTAGGTGGCCAGGACGGCGATGACCTGATCGACGGCCGCGGCGGTAACGATGGTCTTCTCGGCGACGGCGGAAACGATACGCTTCTAGGCGGCGCAGGCGACGACAAGCTGATAGGCGGCGCCGGCGGCGACGTGCTCAATGGTGGCGCGGGCTACGACCTCGCGACGTACGCGGCGGCCGCAATCGGCGTGGTCGCCAGCATCCAGTCGCCTGCGGCGAACACCGGCGAAGCGGCGGGCGACACCTTCGTCTCGATCGAGGCCTTCATCGGCTCCGCGTTCAACGACACGCTCGTGATGGACGCCGCGCACAACACGATCGAGGGTCTCTCCGGTAACGATTACCTGCGCGGCAAAGGCGGTAACGACGTGCTGCGCGGCGGCGATGGCATCGATTTCCTCGAAGGCGGCGCGGGCGCCGATGGCCTGGTGGGCGGAGCGGGTTTCGACTACGCCAGCTATGTCGACGCGCTCGCAGGCCTCACGGCCGACCTGGGAACGCCGGCGCTCAACACCGGCGATGCCGTCGGCGACAGCTACCGCGACATCGAAGGGCTGATCGGCTCGCGCTTCGCCGACATCCTGACGGGAAACGCGAGCGGCAACGACATGGGCGGCGGCGACGACAACGACCGCTTGAACGGCTTCACCGGTAACGACGGACTTCAGGGCGGCAACGGCGACGACACGATCGTCGGCGGCCTCGGCGCCGACCTGCTCGCGGGCGGCCCGGGTAATGACGAATTCGCCTTCTTCTCAGGCGAAGCGCAGGGCGATACGGCGATCGACTTCAACGGCGCAGGCGCGGCGGCCGGGGACCGGCTCACGTTCCAGGGCTACGGCACGGCTGCGCAGGGCGCCACGTTCGTTCAGCTCGATGCAACGCACTGGCAGGTGAATTCCTTCGACGGCAGCGTGCGCGAGACGATCACGTTCGCCACGCCGCGCCGATCGATACGAGCGATTACACCTTCCTGTAGTACCGGTTCCTAGGCGGAGCAGAGCCGCGGCGCGCCGGTCAGCCTGGCGCTGCGCGCCTCCTGCAGAAGCTTCGCGAGCTGGCCCGCCGGCTGCGGGCGCGCAAAGTAATAACCCTGCGCCTCGTCGCAGCCGTTCGCCGACAGGAAGGCGATCTGCGCTTCGGTCTCGACGCCTTCCGCGACCACCTTGAGTCCGAGGTTGTGCGCCATGCCGATCACGGCGCGCGTGATCGTCGCGTCGTCCACATCGGTCGTGATCTCGTCGATGAACGAGCGGTCGATCTTCAGCGCGTCGATCGGGAAACGCTTCAGATACGAAAGGCTCGAATAGCCCGTTCCGAAGTCGTCGATGGAAAGCCGCACGCCAAGCGATTTCAGGTACTCGAGCGTGCGCACGACCTCCTCCGTATTGCCCATGAGGAGACTCTCCGTCAGCTCGAGCTCGATCAGTTTCGGATCGGCCTGGTGCGCATCGAGTGCGCGCTTCACCACCTCCCCGAGATTACGCGTGGCGAACTGGCGCGCGGAAATATTGATCGCGATCGAGAGGCCCTCGCGCCCGCTCCTGCGCCATGCCTCGACCTGCCGGCAGGCTTCCGAGAGCACCCATTCGCCGACCGGCACGATGAGACCGGTGTCTTCGAGCAGCGGCACGAATTCGCCGGGCGGCACGAGCCCGTGGTCGGGGCGCTCCCACCGCAACAGCGCCTCCACGCCGGTGACCCTGCCGGTGTGCAAGCACGCCTTGGGCTGGTAGTGCAGGCGGAACTCGCCGCGCTCGAGCGCGTGTCTGAGGCTGTTCTCGAGCTCGAGACGGTACATGGCGCGCGCGTTCATCTCGCGGGTGTAGAACTGGAAGTTGTTGCGGCCGGATTCTTTGGCCCTATACATCGCGGTATCCGCGTTCTTGAGCAGCGCCTGTTCGTCCTCGCAGTCGGAGGGAAACATGCTGATGCCCACGCTCGTGGACACGAAGACCTCGTGGCCGCCGAGCCGGAACGGATCGGTAAACGCCTGCAGCACCTTCTGGGCGATGTGCCGGGCGTCTTCGGCGCTATGGAGATCGTTCACGATCAGCACGAACTCGTCGCCGCTGAAGCGCGCGACGGTATCGCCTACGCGGACGCAGCCAGCGAGGCGGTGAGCGACGTGGCGCAGCAGCTCGTCGCCGATCCCGTGCCCAAGCGTATCGTTGACCACCTTGAAGCGGTCGAGGTCGAGGAACATCACCGCCGCCAGCACGCCGCGGCGACCGGCTTGCGCCAGCGTCTGCTGCAGGCGGTCGAAAAAAAGCACGCGGTTCGGCAGCCCCGTCAGGCCGTCGTAATGCGCGAGGTAGACGAGCTTCTCTTCGGCTTCCTTGCGGTGCGTCACGTCGGCCCCGATACCGGCGATGCGGTACACTTTGCCGTTCGCATCGCGCACCGGAAACGCCTGGTCGTGCACCCAGCGCACGCCGCCGTCGGCGAGCACGATGCGGTACTCGATGTTGTACTCGTTCTGCGGCAGTCCCTTGCGCGCGAGCCGCACGCGCTCGCGATCGTCGGGATGCACCACCTGCAGCCACGCGCGCGGGCGGCGCATGACCTCCGACAGCGGCTTGCCGGTCAGCGTCTCGAACCCGGGCGACAGGTAATGGAGCTTGCGCTGACGCGCATCCGTGATCCAGAAGATCTCGGGGATGTTGTCGGCGAGCTGCCGGAATTTTTCTTCGCTTTCGCGCAGCGCGAGCTCGGCGTCGCGCCGGGCGCTGACGTCGTGCACGACAGACAGAAAATAACGCGGCGCGCCGCTCTCGCCCTCCACGAGCGAGGTGACGACCGATACCCAGACGCTCGCGCCGTCCTTGCACAGGAGGCGTTTTTCCGCGGTGACTTCGCTCTGGGCGCCGGTCACGAGCGTGCGGCGGCACTGGCGCTCGAGCAACCGGTAGTCCTCGCCCACGATCGCGTCCGGTCCGCGTCCGCGCAGCTCGTCCGGCGCGTAGCCCAGCATCTGCGCGTACTTGCGGTTCACGCGGATGAAGCGGCCTTCGAGGTCGGCCATGGCCATGCCCACACCCGCGTGCTCGAACACGCTGCGGAATTCGTCGGCGGCGTCTTGTAGGGTCGGCTCTGACGTTCTCATGTCGAATCCGCGTCGATTGTACGGTGGCGCATCCCGGCGCCAGAACATTCCAAACGCCCACCGTGATTTAAATCACTCGCACCCCCGCCGATGGGATGGCGCGGCACACCGCGAAAAGCGCGTGTGGGACAATTCGCATCGTGGCGAAGCACATCGACAGAGTCGTCGAGCAGGTGGGCGGCATCATCCTCGGCAAGGAGCTGCAGATCAGGCTGGCACTGGCGTGCCTGCTCGCGCGCGGGCACCTGCTGATCGAGGACATACCCGGCGTCGGCAAGACGACGCTCGCGCACGCGCTCGCGACTTCCCTCGGACTTTCCTTTCAGCGCATTCAGTTCACGAGCGACCTCCTCCCCGCCGACATCCTCGGCGTGTCGATCTACAACCGGGACAGCGGCACTTTCCAGTTCCATCCGGGTCCGATATTCACGCAGGTGGTGCTCGCGGACGAGGTGAATCGCGCGACACCGAAAGCGCAGAGCGCGCTGCTCGAAGCCATGGAAGAACACCAGGTCACGATCGAAGGCGAGACACGGCGCCTGCCGCAGCCGTTCTTCGTCATCGCGACGCAGAATCCGTCGTACCAGGTCGGGACGTTCCCGCTGCCCGAATCGCAGCTCGACCGTTTTCTGATGCGCATCCAGTTGGGCTACCCCGGCGCGGACGCCGAGCGGGCGCTGCTCCAGGGCCAGGACCGGCGCGACCTGCTGGAAAAGCTCGGCGCGTGTCTCCGCGGCGAGGAGCTCGCCGGACTTCAGCAGGAGGCGCAGCAGGTCCACGTCGCGCCCGCGCTGCTCGATTACGTGCAGGCGCTCGTCAATCACACGAGGAGCGCTGCCGAATACGTGAATGGGCTGTCGCCGCGCGCGGCGCTCGCGCTGCTGCACGCGGCGCGGGCATGGGCGCTTATGGAAGGACGCGGACACGTCGTCCCCGAGGACGTCCAGGCGGTGCTGCCCGGGGTGGTCGGCCATCGTTTGAGCCCCGCGGGCGACGTGGGACGCGTGAACGGCGCCGACGTCGCGCAGCAGTTGATCCGGCAGGTCGCCGTCCCGTAGAACGCGCGCATGGTGCAGGCAGCGGCCAGAGCGTTCTCGGCCTGGCTCTTTCAGCTTCGCGGCCCCGAGCGCGGCGAGGTGGTCCTCGTTCAGCGGCGCATCTTCATCCTGCCCACACGGGCCGGCGTGCTCTACGGCTTCGTGCTGCTCCTCATGCTCACGGGCTCGATCAATTACGCGCTGAGCCTCGGCTTCGTGCTCACGTTCCTGCTGACCTCACTCGGCATCACCGGGATCCTGCACACCTGGCGCAACCTCGCGGGGCTGCGCATCACGCCCGCGCGGACCGCGCCGGTTTTTGCGGGCGATGCCGCGCGCTTTCGCGTGTGCATCGCAAACCCGACGCGCGCGGACCGCTACAGCCTGGTTCTGACGCGGGACAAGCGCGGGATCGATGTCGTGGACGTGCCTGCGGACGGGTCCGCAGTCGCTACCGCGGCGGTACCCGCTACGCGGCGCGGTCTCCTCAAACCGGGCAGGCTCACGCTCTTCACGCGCTTTCCGATCGGGCTGTTTCACGCGTGGGCGTATGTCGACCTGGATACCGAGTGCGTGGTGTACCCGCGCCCGGCGCCCGCCGGTCTGCCGCTTCCGCCGCTGCGCGCCGGCGGAGCCGAAGGCTTGGGCTACGCGAAAGGCTCTGACGACTTCGGCGGGCTGCGGCAATACTACCCCGGGGACTCGCCGCGGCACGTCGCCTGGAAAGCGGCCGCCCGCGGCCAGGGCCTGCTCACGAAACAGTTCGTTGGCCGCGCCAGCGCCGAGCTCTGGCTCACGCTGGATCTCCCACCCGCCGGGCTCGCGCTCGAGGACAAGATTTCGCGCCTCACGCGGTGGGTGCTCGACGCGCACGCGGAGGGGCTGCCGTACGGACTGGAGCTGCCGGGCACGCGCGTTCCGGTGGCGACCGGCGAAGCCCACCGCGACCGGTGTCTCGAGACGCTCGCCCTGTACCGGCCGTCCGAGCACGCGCCTGCGGAGACTGCCGCACCATGAGCGCACCATTGAGCCTGCGCAATACGCTCTGGCTCACGGCCGCGCTGGCCATGGTGAGCGCGCCGCACGCCGAGCGCGTGCCGTGGTGGCTCACCCTGCTGGTCGCGACGCTCATCGGATGGCGTCTATATCTGGCGTACATGCGCTATACGCTGCCCCACCGCGCGATCCTGCTGCTCGTGGTCGCCGGCAGCAGCGCAGGCGTGTATCTCCATTACGGCGCCATATTCGGTCGCGACGCCGGCGTCGCGCTGCTGCTCGTCATGCTCGCGCTCAAGCTCCTGGAGACGCGCACGGCCCGCGACGGCATGCTGCTCATCTTCCTGTCGTATTTTCTCGTCATCACGAATTTTCTGTATTCGCAGACGATTCCCACCGCGCTCTACATGCTGGCCTGCGTGTGGGTGATCACGGGTGGAATGATCGGCATCCATTACGGCCCGACGCCGCGCGGCGCCGGGCATCAGCTGCGCACCGCCGGCATGCTGCTCGCGCAGTCGGTGCCCTTCATGCTGGTCATGTTCGTGCTGTTTCCACGCGTGCAGGGGCCGCTGTGGGGCATGCCTGCCGACGCACAGCGCGCGACCTCGGGGCTCTCGGACACCATGTCGCCCGGAAGCTTGAGCGCGCTCACGCTGTCCGAGGCGGTCGCATTTCGGGTGGCGTTCAAGTCGCGCGTGCCGCCCGCCAACCGGCTGTACTGGCGCGGACCGGTACTGTGGGATTACGACGGGCGTACCTGGCGCGCGACGCGCGCCGTTTTCAGCGAGGTGCGCTACGACACCACCGCGCGGCCCGTCGAATACACCGTGACGGTCGAGCCCCACGGCAAGCCGTGGCTCTTCGCGCTGGATCTGCCCGGCAAGCTTCCGCCGCGCGCCGTCGCAACTGCCGATTTCCAGTTGATCTCCACCACGCCCGTCACCTCGCGCGTGCGCTACGACATGGTGTCGTTTCTGGACTTCGCCTACGGCAGCGAGGACAGCCCGGCGACGCTGAGACGGGCCCTCCAGCTGCCTTCGAACTTCAATCCGCGCTCGGTCGCATACGGCAGGGAG
Organism: Burkholderiales bacterium; assembly: GCA_035626595.1. GTDB lineage: Bacteria > Pseudomonadota > Gammaproteobacteria > Burkholderiales > SG8-41 > JAQGMV01. The sequence continues at coordinate 63,288 of DASPNJ010000062.1, read as the reverse complement.
CTTCGCGCGCGTTACCCGAAGGACCGCGATCTCGTGCAGGCCCTGCTGCGCCGGTTCAATCAGGACGGTTTCGTGTACACCCTGTCGCCGCCGCTCCTCGGCGAGCACTCCGTCGACGAGTTCCTGTTCAACACGCGTACCGGGTTCTGCGAGCACTACGCCTCTGCATTCGCGGTCGTGCTGCGCGCCGCGGGCATACCGACGCGGATCGTCACGGGTTACATGGGCGGGGAGATGAACCCGATCGGCGATTATCTGATCGTGCGGCAGGCGGACGCCCATGCCTGGACCGAAGTGTGGCTGCGCGACGAGGGCTGGGTTCGCGTCGACCCCACTGCCGCGGTGTCCCCCGCGCGCGTCGAGCAGGGCCTCAATGCGGCAGTGGGCGCGAGCAGCGCGCTGCCGCTCTTCATCCGGGCGGATCTGCCGCTCCTGCGCGAGCTGCGGCTCACGTGGGATTCGCTCGCGAACAGCTGGAACCAGTGGGTGCTCGGCTACACGCCGGAGCGTCAGCGCGCGCTCATGACGCGCGTGGGCCTCGACGACGCCACGTGGCGCACGCTTGCCGCGCTCCTGCTTGCGATCACCGGCGCCTTCACGCTCGTCCTCGCGGTTTTCATGCTGCGACGCCTGCGCGTGCGCGTGCGCGATCCGGTGAAGCTCGCCTACATCGCGTTCTGCGAGAAGCTGCGGGCGCGCGGTCTCGTGCGCGAAGCGAACGAGGGACCGCTCGCGTACGCCGCGAAGGTGACGCGCGAGCGGCCGGATCTCGAAGGCATAGTCAGGCGCTTCATCTCACTCTACGTGGCGGTGCGCTACGGCGGGGAAGCGGACGCGAAGAACGTCCAGCAACTGCAGACGCTCGCGCGCGAGTTCAAACCGTGAATCTAGGCGCGCGCGCCAAAGGAAAGGAGGTTTCAGAGGAAAACCTTGGTTTTCCTCTGAATCGTTTGCCGGCCGAGACGGGCTGCCGAATGGCAGCCCGAGCCGGAGGCAAGCGCCGCCCCTCACGCGGGGGACGGGAGCAGCTTCAGGGGATCGACGGGTTTGCCGAAGCGGCGGATCTCGAAGTGCAGCTTCACCTGATCGGCGTCGCTATTGCCCATCTCGGCGATCTTCTGCCCTTTCGCGACGTTCTGCCCTTCCTTCACGAGGAGCTCGCTGTTGTGCGCGTAGACGCTGAGGTAGGTGTTGTTGTGCTTGATCACGATGAGCTTGCCGAAACCGCGAATCCCCGTGCCGCTGAAGATGACGCGCCCCGGGGCGCTCGCGAGCACCGGCTGACCCAGCTTGCCTGCGATCGCAATGCCTTTGCTCGAGGCATCGTTGAACGTCGCGAGAAGCTTGCCGCGCGTCGGCCACGCCCAGTCGAGATCGTCCGGACCGCGCGCCGCCTCAGCGCCGCTCTCGCTACGCGGCGCTTCGGGTCTGGCATCCGCGCGTGACTCGACACGCGGGGCCGCCGGCTCCGGCTTCGAGAGCTGCGCCAACGATTGCTCGGAATACGGCAGCCGCACAGCCCGCGGCTCGGTGACGACGGCTGGCGTGCCGCCCGCCGGCGCGGTTGCGGCCGATGGCGGCAGAGGCACTGCGGCCGGAGCCGAAGACGGGGCGGTCCCGGGGCCCAGCGGCTTTGCCGGAACGGTCCCGCCCGGGCCTTTGAGCGGCGCGGCCACCGCTCCGGAGGCCGGCGGCTTCACGCGCAACTCCTGTCCGACGCGCAGCGCGCTGGGATTGTCGATCCCGTTCCAGATCGCGAGCTCGCGGTAATCCACGCCATGCTCGAGCGCGATGCTGTACAGCGTGTCGCCCGGCTTCACGAGGTACGTGTCACGCGCTTCAGGCCCGGCCCCCGGGGTCGGCTTGGCAGGCGGCGCGGGTTTCGCCGTCGCGACGGCCGGCGCGCCGGATTTCGGCGGCGGCGTGCGCTCCGAGACCGGTGCAGGTGCGGGACGCGGGGCCGTGCACGCAGCGGCGACGGCACAGGCCAGCACGGCAAGCCCCAAACGAATCATCAGCGCTCTATCCAACTCCCGGCAGCAGCGGCACGAACTTCACCGCGTCCATCTTTTTTTCGACGAGCCCGTGCTGCGATCGCTCGACCACACACAGGCGCTGCTCACCATGCTGCGTAAGCGGCACGATCATTCTACCGCCCACCGCGATCTGTTCGAGCAGATTCGCCGGCAGATGGGTCGCCGCGGCGCTCACCAGTATCGCGTCGAAGGGCGCGACCTCCGGCATGCCGACCTGGCCGTCGCCGTGCCGCAGCCGTATGTTGGTGACGCGCAGCTCGCGCAGATGCTTCCGTGCTTTGGCGAGCAACGGCGCCAGCCGCTCGATCGAATAGACCTCCTTGGCGATGCGCGAGAGCACGGCGGCTTGATAACCGCAGCCCGTGCCGATCTCGAGCACCCGGTTGAGCGCGGCGCCGGCGCGCACCAGCTCCGTCATGCGGGCCACGGTATACGGACTTGAGATGGTCTGGCCGAAACCGAGCGGCAGCGCGATGTCTTCGTACGCGCGGCTTGCGAGCGCTTCGTCCACGAACACGTGGCGGGGCACTTCTGCAAGCGCCGAGAGCACGACTTCGTCCCGGATGCCCTGAGTGCGCAGGCGCTCGACCATCCGCAGGCGCGTGCGCTGCGAGGTCATGCCGATGCCGCCGTGCTGGCTCACGCCTCCAGCCACTCGCCGACCGTCTGCATCTGTGAGTAGCGCGTGAGGTCCACCTGCAGCGGCGTAACGGACACCATTCCGGCAGCCGCCGCGTGGAAGTCGGTCCCCTCGCCTGCATCCTGTGCGCCGCCGGCCGCGCCCACCCAGTACACGACCTCGCCGCGCGGCGTCGTCGATTTCACGACTGGCTCGGCCTTGTGGCGTTTCCCCAGCCGTGTCACCGCCGTGCCGCGCAGCTCTTCATACGCCGCGTCCGGGACGTTCACGTTGAGCAGCACCGGTTGCATCAGCGGGCGCGAGCGGAAGCGCTCGACGAGTTCGCACGCGATGCGCGCCGCGGTTTCGAAGTGACCTCCGCCCTCCGCGATGAGCGAAATGGCAACCGACGGGATGCCGAGCAGAAAGCCTTCGGTCGCGGCGGCGACAGTGCCGGAGTAGATCGTGTCGTCGCCCATGTTGGCGCCGTAGTTGATCCCGGAGATGACGACGTCGGGCAGCGCATCCAGCAGCCCGGTGACGGCGAGGTGCACGCAATCCGTCGGCGTGCCGTTCACGTAGAGATATCCGTTGGAAGCGCGCCGCACGGAGAGCGGCCGGTCGAGCGTGAGAGAGTTGCTGGCGCCGCTCCTGTCGCGCTCGGGTGCGACGACGGTGACTTCGGCGCAGCTTGCGAGCGCGTCGGCAAGCACGGTGATGCCCGGCGCGAAATAGCCGTCGTCGTTGCTCACCAGTATGCGCATGTTGGAGACCACGCCGATTGTAGCACGCGAGGTCTTTCGTCCCGGGCGGCGAGAACCCGGCGGCGCGCGTTCAGCGTGCTGCGCGGGCGCGTGGCAGCGGCGGAATTTCTCGCGCGCCGGCGCGGGCCGCGAACAGCACGGCTGCGTGCGCCGGCAGTCGCCACTCGCCTTCGTGCGTGCACACGCCGGGTGTGCCCTCGCCGCCGTACGCGGCATCTTCGCTCGACCACAACAGCGCCCACTCCGCGCCCGCCGGGGGTGCGAGCAGCGGCTCGGGACATGGTGACAACTCGACCTCTCTTCCGAGATTGACGACGAGGATGCGGTCGTGCGCAGCGTCGCTGAAATAGCGCAGCACGAATGCTTCATCGTGGAGCACCGCGCCGTCGAGGGCCGGCGCGTCATGCGCGCTCAGCACCGGGTCTGTGTTGCGCAACGCGAGCAGGTCACGATGCAGCGCCACCGCCTCACGATGCGCGTCGCGTTCACTCCAGTCGAGCTTGCATCGTTCGAATACGTCGCGCGCGGCCGGATCGCGCAGCCAGGCGTGGCCGCCGCCGGCAATGCTGGGGAACTGGTTCAGGAATTCCGCACGGCCTTCCCGCACCGCCTGCCGGTTCTCCGGTGGATTGTCCGCGAAATAGAGAAACGGCGCCGACGCGGCGAACTCCTGTCCCTGAAACAAAAGCGGCGTCTGCGGCAGGAGCAGGAACAACGCGGTGATCGCACGATACCGGCCGGGCGTCGTCAGCGCGTGCAGCCGCAGGCCGCGCGCGGAGTTCGCGACCTGGTCGTGGTTCTGGAGAAAAGCGACGAATCGGCTCGCGTCCAGCCCCCGCGTCGGCGTGCCGCGGCTCTGCTTCTGCCAGCGATAGTACTGCCCCTGATACAGAAAGCCGTACTTGGCGGCCGAGACCAGCTCCTGCGGCGTTCCGAGATAGTCCGTGTAGTACGCTTCGGCGCGACCCGTGACAGCCACGCGCGCGCTGTGGTGGAAGTCGTCGTTCCACAGCGCATCGACGCCCGCGCCGCCCGCGTCCGCCGGTGCGAGCAGGCGCGTGTGCTGCGGCTCGTTCTCGGCCACGATGTAGAGCTCGCGCGGGCCGGCCGCCGCGCGTGCACTCGCCACGAGCTCACCGAGAATATGCGAGGACGAGCGGTCGAAAATAGTCTGCGTCGCGTCGAGACGGAAGCCGTCGAGGTGAAACTCGTCTATCCAGTAGGCGGCGTTCGCCTTGAAATATTCGCGCACAGGTGCGGCGTCATCCTCATCGAAGTTGAGCGCATTGCCCCAGTCGCTGCGATGCCGCCGGCTGAAATACGGCGCGTACGCCGGCAGAAAACAGCCGGTGGTCCCGCAATGGTTGTATACGACATCGAGTATCACACCGAGACCGGAAGCGTGGGCGGCATCCACGAACGCCCGCATCTCGTCCGGCGTGCCGTACAGCCGCGTCGGCGCGTAGAAATGCACGAGGTCGTAGCCCCAGCCGAAGCCGCCCGCGAACTCGCAGACCGGCATGACCTCCAGCACCGTGACGCCGAGCATTGCAAGCCACGGCAATTCGGCCATCGCAGCCGTCCAGGTGCCTTCGCGCGTGAAGGTGCCGATGTGCATTTCATACGCGACCTGGCGCTCGCGGCTCACGCCGCGCCAGCCGGCGTCATGCCAGTCGTACGCGTGAGGATCGATTATCTGAGAAGGCCCATCCGCGCCCTGCGGTTGAAAGCGCGACACGGGATCCGGCAACGGCGTCGCGTCACCATCGAGTCTGAACCGGTAGAGCGAACCCGCGCGCGTGTTCTCGACGATCGTCGAAAAATAGCCGTTGCCTTCGTCGTTCAACTCGACTTCGCGCGCGCTCCCGTGCTGCTCTATCAGGACGCCGACACGCTTGCGCAGCGGGGCCCAAACGCGGAACGCGACGCACGCTTCGCCAACGAGCTCGGCACCGACGGGGTAGCGGCGCGCACGCGTAAGCGCAGCGTCTGTGGCCTGCATTGTGATGCCCACTGTAAAAGCACCGGTAGCAAGACTCGTGCTTGTGTGTTGCCGTGCAGGAAACAGCCCACCGCGCCTGGGCATGCGGATTTGACACGCCTGCGCCTTCTTGTATTTTCGGGAGAATCCGGCTTATCCAGACCAGCGGCATGCTTTCTGCGTATGTCGTGTCGTGGACACGGTCAAGCTCAGGAACGGCGGCCAGTGGGAATTCCGTTGCGAACGCAGCGCCGGGCGCGCGTGCTGGCGCTGGCGTCACCGCGACGCGGACGGCACGGTGCCAAGCGATTTTGGGGAGCGATTCCCGTCGCTGCACGCCGCCATCGACGATGCCGTGCGCAACGGTTTCGATTATGCGCCGCGCGCGCAATCGACAGCGCGCCGATGCGACTAAAGCGCGGCGACTATGCAGCCAGCGCGTAACGCGAACGCCGCGCAGTGCGCGCGAAATGCCGCTCGATGTCCTTCACCATCGGACCAACCTGCCGAACCGCGGCGCGCAGCGCCTCCGGCGTGACGCCGAAGCGCTCGCTCCACCAGCGGCAGTCGAGATCCTGGCCGACGTAAACCACGCTGCGATCACGAGAGCCTTTGGCGGCTTCGCGCGCGCGCCTGTTCGCCGCCTCCTTGCGGGCGGCTTCGAGCAGAATCATGGAACGACGGGTTTCGTACACGCGGCGGATCGGGACGGCTGCCCTGCCGGTGGCCCACGCGGTACGCATCGCCCTGCGCGCCGTCAGCAGGCGCCAGACTGTGTAGACGGCGATCACTGCGAGCGCAGCGTAGGACGGGAAGCGCCAGTGGGCCATCGAGATCGTGTAGCCGCACGCCGCCAGCACCTGCAGAACATTGCCGCACAGCAGCACGATTAGCCCGAAACGCGCGTCGTGCCGCTGTGCGCGCAAGGCGGCGAGCACCCGCGGATAGCCGGCGACGATACGGGTTGCTTTGACGTAGAGCGCGCGGTGCGAGAGAAACATGATGAGCGCGCCGATGAACGCGTATGCCAGACCGGTGGCGAGTACGAGGTTCATATTCATGGGGCCTGCGATCTCCCTCTGGTTTCTTGATTCTAGTCCCAGCTCGCGACGCACTATACGCACAGGCCTCGGATTTCGCAACGGTTTTGGGAGCCATGAGCATCGGTCTGCCGCACGGCGGCCGTCGCGAAAACAGCTGTGCGCCGGCCGCGCATTACCATGGGTCCTCAGCTCGTGCCGAGACTCGCGTTGCGCGGCGGCTGCGCTAGGACAGCGGCATAGAAGTTGCTGCCGGCGTGCCGCCATGCGTTTCCGCCTTCTTGCCGGCGTCATCTGCGTTGCCGCGACGGCGTGTGCACCGACGGGACCACTACGCGAGTCGCCGGTCCACGCCGCGCGCATGCAGGAGGCGGCAGCCGCGTATACCGACTGTGTCGCGCGCGAGGCCGAGAAACACGTGAAAAATCCCGCCGGTGCGGAAGATATTGCAGTCGCCGCGCACGGCCGGTGCTGGTCCGCGTGGGAGGCCTACAGGGATGCCAGCCGCATCAACTTTTTCCATGCAGTACGTACCGCCGAAGAAAAGCAGCTCGCCGGCGACAGACTCGAAGCGCATCTTCGCGGATTCGAGCTCGAGACGCGCCGCGCCGTGGTTGACGACGTCATTCAGCGCGGCTTCCCCGGCGGCCGATGAGCATGCTGGCGCGCGCCGATGCCGGGCACAGGCTTTGCTGGCCCTCCTCGCCCGCGGCCATGAATATGTCATGGAGGAGCAGCGGCCCCAACATCTCTTTCTTCCGGAGGACACGAATGAAGAAGCTCATGATCGCGTTAGTAGCAGGATGCATGTCGGCAGCCGTTGCCGGAGCGTACGCGGCGCAGGGCAACCCCGCCGATTCGGACAAAGCCGGGCGCATGGCACCCGGCACGGCGGCAGCGCAGCAGGGTGCGACGGACCCGAACGCGCCGTCCAAGGCGGGTGCGACGAAGGGCGCCGGTGCGACGAGCGGATCCAGCGCCGGCGGCGCGAGCACTGCGGCCGGCGCCGGCGGCGCGTCCGCGACGACCGGTGCGGGTGGTGCCGCGGCAACGACGGGCGGTGGGATGGACGACACCAAGAAGGGCCGGCGCGCCGCGCGTGCCGCCAAAGGCTGACCGCAGCTTGCTGTGGCAAACAGGGCGCCTGCGGGCGCCCTGTTTTCATTGGCGAGGGGACACCGCACACTCGCGTTCACGCATGCGCAGCGCGCAGGGTCCGCGGATTTAATTCAACCGCGCGATGCCGTCAAGCGCGCCGCGCACGCTTCGCTGGAGTCGACGGTCGTGGCCAGCAGAGCGCTTGCTTCGCTCTCTGACCTTGTAGAAGAATGGGAACCCACTTCGCAGCACACGTCGGGAGGACTCCATGACTATCACAAAAGCCGATCTCGCCACGCTGCTCCACGAAAACCTCGGCGTCAACAAGCGCGAGGCATCGGAAATCGTCATGGCGTTTTTCGAAGAGATTTCGGCGGAGCTCGAAAAAGGCGAAACCGTGAAGCTCTCAGGCTTCGGCGTGTTCTGTCTGCGCAACAAGAACAGCCGGCCCGGCCGCAACCCGAAGACCGGCGAGATGATTCCGGTGTCGGCACGTCGGGTTGTGATGTTCCATCCTTCGCACATTCTCAAGGCGCTGGTGCATCAGCAACGCCCGATTGCACACATGAGCGCGGGCACAGAGCCGGTGCTGCGCACGCAGGCGCTGCAGCGCGAGGAGTTCTCAGTACAGAGCTAGCGCTCGCGCGCGGCTTCGGCCGCAACCTTCCGGATCGGCGACAGCAGGTACTCGAGCACACTACGTTGGCCGATGTGGACTTCCGCCGTGACTGCCATCCCCGCAACGAGCTTCAGCTTGCGCCCCTCGGCGGCAAGGTGGTCCGAGTCGAGCTTGACCAGCGCGCGGTAGGCGAGTTGCGGTAGTGCCCGGGTCGACCCGTCGGACGCTGCGGGCCGGTCCTGCGCATCGGCGCTGATGTGCTGCACGACGCCGTCCATGGCGCCGTATTTCTGGAACGGGTAAGCCGCGATTTTCATCCGCGTCTTCTGCTCCGGCTGGACGAAACCAGCGTCGGCGTTGGTCACCCATACTTCGGCCAGCAGCGGCTCGTCCTGCGGCACGAGCGTGAGGACGATCGCCCCGGGTGCGAGCACGGTGCCCGACGTATGAGTCGCCAGGTCCTTCACGATGCCCGCCTGGGGCGCCCTCAGCTCGAGCAGGCCGTGCCGATGCTGTTGCTTCGCGCGATCCTCGCGAAGCTTCTGGTAGTGCGCTTCGGCTTCGGCGCGCTCGTTGTGGAGCTGCTGCCGGTAATTCGAATGAATCTGGGCGATCCGTCGTCCGGCCTGTGCGATGGTCGCACGCAGGCCTTCGACGTTTCGCGTCTGCGCCTTCAGCTCCTGGTCAGCCTCGATCGAGGTGCGCTGGCGGTCGAGCGCGAGCAAGCGGCCTGCGAAACCCTCGGCTGCGAGTCGCTCCCAGGCTTGCGCCTGCTCGCGGTAGATCGGCGCGGTCTGCCTCAGTTTCGATTCGATCTCGGTGGCGGCGCCGAGATCGTGCTCGGCGCGCGCGAGCAGCGCCTGCTCGGTCGCCAGCGCGTCGAGATAAGCCTGGCGGCGCGCCTGAAGCTGGGCCTCGACCTGGAGCGCGAGCTCGGGGGGATCGTCGCGCAACCGCTTGAGCGCCCCGCCGGAGAGCTCCGCATCGATGCGGCGCAATTGCATGCGCCGACGCTGCAGATCCGCCGTGATCGTGCGTACGTCGGCCTCCGAGAGCCGGGTGTCCATACGCACCAGCACCTGGCCTTCCCGCACCGCCTCGCCTTCACGCACCAGGATATCGCGCACGATGCCGGCTTCGGCCGGCTGGAGGATCTTCAGAAACGTCTGCGGCACGAGCTTGCCTTCGGCTACGGCCACGATATCGAGTGTGCCGAAATGAGCCCAGGCCAGGAGCGCGGCAACCAGCGCGAGCAGGCAGTACAGGACCGTGCGCGCGAGCAGCGCAGGTGCAGAGTGCTCCAGGCGCTCGAAATCGCGGCCGAAACGCAGTGCGAAATCCGGCGAGAGCGGGGGTGTGCTCATGCGGACCTCACCGTCGGCTCCTCCAGCGTCTGCGGCCGCGCCGCGCTCGCGCGCGCGGCTGCAAGACGCATCTCGAAGGTGCGGTCCACCTTGAGGCCCCGCGGAAGCTGGTGTGCGATGAACAGCATCGTGACGCGGCCGCGCAGCTGGTTCACGGTCCTCGCGAACTGCTCGGCCGTCTCGTGGTCGAGATTGCTCGTCGCTTCGTCGAATACGAGAATTCGCGCGCGCTTGAGCAGCGCGCGCGCGATCGCCAGCCGCTGCTTCTGCCCGCCCGAGAGCCCCACGCCGCGTTCCCCGAGCGTGGTCTGGTAGCCCTGCGGCAGCGCCTCGATGACCTCGTGCAGCCCCGCCATCCTGCATGCCCGCACGACCTGCTCAAAGCTCGCGTGTGGATTGGCAAGCACGAGGTTGTCGTAAACCGTGCCGGAAAAGAGCGTCGTCTCCTGCGGCACGACGCCGAAGCACTGGCGCAGCTCGTTCGCGGCGATCATGCGGGTGTCGCGCCCGCCGATCCTGATCTCGCCCTGCGTTGGCAGGTAGAAGCCCTGCATGAGCTTCGCAAGTGTGCTCTTGCCGCTGCCGGAAGGACCCATGAGCGCAACGCATTCACCCGCGGGCACCTCAAGATCGAGCTGTTCGAACAGATACGGCAGATGCTCCGCGTACCGGAACGCAAGGCCTCGCACCTCGATCGTGGCGCTTTCCGCAGGTGAACGCGTGGGTACGATCGAATACGGCTCCGGCGGCGCATTCATGACGTCGGCCAGACGCGTCACCGCGACCGCGGCCTGCTGAAACTCCTGCCACAGCCCGACCAGCCGCAGCAGCGGCTGTGAAAGCCTGCTCGCGAACATCTGATAGGCGACCAGCATGCCGACGGTGAAACCGGTGTTCTGCATGACGAGCCACGCGCCCGCGCACAGGATGGAGAACGTGAGGAGCTGCTCGAGCGCATTCGCGGCGACCGAGTACGTACTGGAGAGGAGCCGCGTGCGCAGACTCGCGTCCAGATACGCTGTCAGGTAGCCGGCGAAACGCTGTCGGAGCTGCGGCTCCATCTGCAGCGACTTCACCGTCTCCATGCCCGCGACGTACTCCGTCATGAAGGCGGTATTGCGTGCGCCGAGCAGAAACTGCGCGTCGAGCCGCCGGCGAATCGCAGGCACGATCGCGATGCTCATCGCAATGATCCCGGCGAGGACCGCCACAGTGACGACCGACAGCAACGGGCTGTAATAGATCATGATCGCCAGGAACACGAACAGGAAAGGCAGATCGAGAAGCAGCATCACCCCGGCGCCGCTCACGAACTCGCGTATGGTTTCGATCCCGTGCATGCGCGCGACCAGCACGCCGGTCGGCCGGTGCTCGAAGTAGCGCAGCGGCAGCGCAACGAGGTGCGCGAAGGCGCGTGATGCAAGCACGGCATCGACCCGGTTGCCGGTGTGCAGCACGAGGTACTGGCGCACCCAGCTCAACGCCGCGTTGAACACGAGGAAAATGCCGAGGGCGGTCGCAATGACCGCCAGGGTATTCAGCGTCTGGTGAACGATCACCTTGTCGATGATGACCTGAGTGCAGAGCGGCGCTGCGAGCGCGATCAGCTGGATCGCGAAGGACGCGGCGAGCACGTCGCGCCAGATGCTCTTGTGTCGCAGCAACTCCGGCATGAACCAGCCGAAGCCGAACGCATCGCCCGGGGCTTTCACCACGTCTTCGTCACGCACGGCTTCCGGCGCCGCGGCGCACAGCGAAAGGGTGCCGGTGTAGCTCGCCGCGAATTCCGTCAGCGTGACGGATAACGGCGCTGCCTCGCCTTCCCGCAGGTACAGCACACGCTGGGCGTCACAGCGCAGCACGACCGCGAGGGGGTGCAGACACGTGGCGCCTACCTGCGGCACGCCGCGCTGGTCAGTGACTGCGTTTTTCAAAACTGCAACGAACGGCGGCGGTAAGCAGGAGAGCCGGGATGCCGCAACGTGCTGGACCTCGACGCGCTATTCGAGGGCTGCGGCGGCGGCCTGCAGCGAATCGAGGGTATACGGCGGCGCTATGTGTTGCAGCGCCAGACCCGGCGAGAACGGCCGGCGGTAGAGCTGACAGAGCGTCGCAAGAGCCCAGACGAAGGTGCCGGTCCCGAACTGCGGCGTACGATCCACAGGCCCTCCTGCAGGCGCTCGCGCGAGCGCAAGATCACGGAAGACGCTGAGTTTCGGCCCGTGTTGTCGTGAACAGCGGCTCCGGGCGTCAGGCCAATATAGGAGTGGCCATGCGGGCTGGCAAATCTACCGGAACGTTAGATTTTTCGGCCGTCCGGCTACGGGAGCTGTCCCGCAAGAACCATGCGGCTTACCAGGTTGCCCACCGAGAGCCATGTGACGATGTCATCGAATTCCGCGCCCGACACGCTCCTGATCGTGCGGCTTACGAAAACGCGATCGGCGGTGCCGTACTGCGCGAAGGCGCCGGTGTCCGGGTTCGGGTGCGGGTTCTCCGCCTCGTCGGCGCTGCGCCCGCCGGTCGCGGCATTCGCACCATTGGACCAGATGACCGCCGGCGCGTTGATGGTGAGCGTGCTCGCCGCGGAGGCACATGCCGGCGTCGCCGGCACAGCGCCCGTCCCGGCGCTGCAGACGACCAAAAAGGTCGCGCCGGCGAGCTGCGTCGCGGTCGCATCGCGCATGCCATTGGTCTTCGTGAAGGGATTCGTCACACCATTCACGGTTTGATTCGATACGGCATAGCGGATACGGTTCTGCGTCGTGGTCCACGCATCGATCGCGTAGCCCTGGTTGTCCACGGGCGTAAAGCCCAGTGTCGCCGCCGGCAAGAACCCGTAAAAGGTGGCGCAGCTCCCGTTCGCGACCGTGCCGCCCGCGGCAAATTTCTCGAAGCCATCGGTATCGGGGAGCGCCGGGCACGGCAGCCGACCCGTCGCCGCGGCGAAGCCCATCAGCGTTTCCTTGGCCTGCTCCAGGATTCGCTCGGTCTCGGCGATGCGCCTCTGCGTGACCTGCGCGATGAACGGCACAAGGACACCCACCGCGAGAACCGCCATGATGGCCAGCGTGATAGCGAGCTCGAGGATCGTAAAACCGGCAATCCGCTCGCGGCTGCGCCCATAGAGCGGCGGCGCCGCTCTTACGGTGTGCATGCGTTCAATTGTGCGATCGCCGTCTGGCATTGACCCGGATTGAGCACATTGTTGCACGGCGGCCGTGCCAGGATCCGCGCAGCCGCCGCGCAGCCGCAGGCGTCGAGAGTCGGCATCGCCGCGATACAAGTCGGGTTCGTAACGGTCCACGCCGTGCCGCATGGTGCGGCCGACGCGAGGAGCTTGCCGTTCTTCTCGCACGTGCCGGGGTACGCCGGCCCCAGGACGTGAATACGATCGCGATCGCGGCGCGCCGACGTGGGCGCGGCGTACTGGTCACAGGTCGCCGCGCCGGTGCGTAAGCCCCAGCCGGCATCGCCACCGATCTCTCCGGTATCGGGACAGTTCGCGTTGTCACTATCGGTGTTCTGTGCGTCGTCGAGGTACAGGTTCAGGTTATCGGCACGCGCCCGTTGCGCGGAGGTAAGCCCGGAGCTGTATGAGATCGGCGGCACGCGCGCCTGTCCGTCGGGGGGCGTTCCGGGCATGAAGAATACCGCTGCGACCTTGAGATCGCCGACGGTCAGTGTGGCGTTCGCGCTGCACGTACGGCAGCCGCCGGGATCCGCACTCGCCCGGCGCGACACGCTGTACCACACGAGGTTGTGCCAGTTGTTGTCTCCCAGCCATGCCGGGAGGGATGGAATGGAGCCTGAGCCCCAGTTCTCCGGCACCGGCTCGGTCGGAAAGCGGCCGCGATTCTGGCTCACGTCGGCGATGCCGCCGGAGTACGGCCACGTGTCGGCCCACGGATAGCATTGACAGTTGGACTTGAGACGGTACTCAGTCAAGAGATTCTTGATCTCGGTGCCGACCCGCTGCTCGACGAGCGGAATGAGCTCCGCGGTCTCGAGATAGAGAAGCTTGTCGTTGAACGTGTCGGACGTCGCGGCGGCGATGAACGGACCCGTGGCCGACGCCGAGTTATTCGTATTCAGCGCCGCATCCAGATAATTCGTCACGCACTGCTGTCGTGAAAGCAGATTCGTGATGCCACTCAGCGTGCACGACACGAAATGGAGCAGCGTCGTGCCGCCGCTGCGGTTCTGACTGCCCAGCGCGGCACCGGGTGCGAACAGCACGGCCACCGCGTTGTCCGTAAGCGCGGTGGATCCATCCGCCGCGCGCACCGTGATCGTTCCGCGGGTGTCGCTGTTGATGCGCTGAGTCGGTGACGGAGGACCGGACACCGGCCGGAAATGCGATGACAAGGCGTACCACAACGGTTCGCCCGCGCCGTCGACGAGCTGCGGGACCCCGAGCGTTTTCCATGGCAGGCGGCCGAGCAACGAGGCGTTGGTCGTGCAGCTCGATTCGGCCATACCGTCGCCGTCCGCGTCCGGACACGGCAGCTCGCCCGGCCGTTCGGTCGGGCCGCGACCCTGCACTGCGTAGCCGATGAGGGCCAACTTCGCGGCGGCAAGCGCCTCGCGCGTGACGCGCTCGTTTTCGACGTGGACCGTATCGGTCCGCGAATACGCGAACAATGCCGTCGTCGTAGCAACCGTGGCGATCAGCATGAGCGCGACGAGCCCGCCGTAGCCGCGCTCGCGTGCGCCTGCTGCCGCAGCGTTGCGCCGCGCGCGGCATGGCGATGTACGAGTTCTGTGATGCATATGCGCTCGGGTGCTCTAAGTACGTAGCGCGCCAGAGATATCACGCCGCATCCGGATACCATATGAACTACGGCACATGTGCCGGGCCGCCTCAGAACCGCGCGCGGCGGGCGTGACACAGGTCACGAACTCTGAAGGTGGGGCTGAAGGCAGATGCCGCGCCGGAGGGGCGCGGCAGGATCACTCTTCCTTTGCCCCGCGGTTGCTCATCGACTCGCGGTCGAGCACGATGATCTTGCGCTTCTCGCGACGGATCAGCCCGCTGTCGCGCATCTCCTTGAGCACCCGGCTCACCATCTCGCGTGAGGCGCCGACCATGCGCGCCATTTCTTCGGAGCCGGTGTCTACGACCCAGTCATCGTCCGTTTCGCGCGCGAGCTCCATGATGAGGCGCGCCACGCGGCCGTGCACATCCATCAGCGCCAGACTCGCGATTTTCTTGTCGGCCTCGCGCAGCCGCGCGACGACGGCGCGCAGGATGAGCATGGCGACATCGAAATTGTCCTTCAGGCAGCTCATGAAGGCCGCTTTCGAGATGTACAGCACCTCGCACGGCTCGATCGCTTCGACGCTCGCCGACCGCGGCTTTTCGTCTATCAAGCTCATTTCGCCGAAGAATTCGGTGGGGCCGATGACCGTCAGCGTGACCTCGCGGCCATCGCCGTCGTCGATGACGACCTTCGCCCGGCCGGCGAGGATCACATACAGCGCATCGGCCTTCTCGCCGGCACGCAGCATGAACGAGTGCCTCGGGTAGGTACGGTGCTGGATCGCCGGGAAGAGCGCGGCAAGCTGATGGTCGGAGAGGAGCGAAAAAAGTGGAACCGTCTTGAGGATCGTCGGATTGACGGCCAGATTCGTCATGCGTGCGCGCGCTCCCGGGTCATGCCGCCAGTATCGGCACGCCGGCTCGGACTGTCAATTTTTCCACGGCCGCGCGCCGCCCCGCGGCCGCGGAATCGGGCGCCGACGAAGCGTCAGCGCCGGGACCGTCGCGCCGTCACCCGCGCCGGCGGCAGGAGCGGCTTGTCGCGCGCGAGGAGCGCGGTCGCCGAATCCGAGGGCAGCGGCCGCGAGAAGAGGTAGCCCTGCGCCTGCTGGCACCGGCTCCCCGCGAGGAACGCGAGCTGCGCCTCGGTTTCGACGCCTTCCGCAACCGAGGTGAGATCGAGACTCTCGGCGAGCGCGATGATGGTACGCGCAATCATCCGGTCGCCCGCCTCCGTGCTGATATCGCGCACGAACGAGCGGTCGATTTTCAGCGTGTCGAAGGGAAGTGCCTGAGGTAGGCGAGGCTCGAATAGCCAGTGCCGAAATCGTCGATCGCGAGTGTCACGCCGACGCCTTTGAGGTCGTTCAAGAGCTTCTGCGCCTCGTCGGCGTTGTCCATGAGTGAGCTCTCGGTGGATTTCGACCTCGATCGAGTCGGGCGGCAACTTGCGCTCGCGCAACGCGCGCGCGAGCACGTCGCAGAAGCCGCGCTGCCGCAGTTGCCGCGCGGAGAAATTGATCGCGAGCGGCACCGGCCGCATCCCCGCGGCCCGCCATCCGGCCAGCTGCTCGCACGCGGCGTGTACCACCCATTCGCCGATGGGCGTGATGAGCCCGGTCTCTTCGAGCAGCGGGATGAATTCGCCTGGCGCGACGAGGGGGCTCCCGCGCGGTTGCCACCGCAGCAGGGCTTCAAACCCGCAGATCCGGCGCGAGTCGATCGCGACCTTCGGTCGGTAATGCAGCCGGATTTCCTGCTGATCGAGCGCGTTGCGCAGCTGCGATTCGAGCTCGAGCCTCGCGAGCGCCCGCTCGTTCATTTCCGCGGTGTAGAACTGAAAGTTGTCGCGCCCGCGCGTCTTCGCGCTGTACATGGCGACATCGGCATTGCGCACGTCGCGGTGCGGCTGCTGGAATGCGTGCGCGGAGAAGACAGCGTGGGGCGGCTGCCCGGGGACGAATTCATGATCGTGCTGGCGAGACTCACCGACGCGGACGATGCGGATTGAATTCGATGATGCGCCCGACGTGATCCGTCGAAACGATGCAGTCCAGGGCCGATTCGAGCGCGCGCCGATAGCGCAGGTCGGAGATGCGCTGCTCCTGCTCGTTCTGCCGGCGCGCGGTGATGTCTTCGAA
Organism: Burkholderiales bacterium; assembly: GCA_035626595.1. GTDB lineage: Bacteria > Pseudomonadota > Gammaproteobacteria > Burkholderiales > SG8-41 > JAQGMV01. The sequence goes on along the minus strand of DASPNJ010000062.1, from coordinate 46,864 downwards.
AAGTGGAGCAGGAAGCGCTTGCCGGTGAAATCGGCCGCGACCGAGGACGTGCGCTGGACCCAGACCGTACTGCCCTTACGGTTGCGATAACGCTCGATGGATACCGACTGCGCGAATCCGGAATGCGCCCGCCGCGTCCCGCGTCGCTCGGCGCGCGAGCCGGTAAGCCCGTGACCCTCGTGCGCTGCATGGAGTTCCGACAGTCGCCTTGCGACGAGATCGTCGCGCGTCTGCCCCAGCATCGCGCAGAATGCCGGATTGACGTCGGTGAGCGTGCCGTCCAGTTCGGAATGGGCGATACCGAGCCCCGCATCGCGAAAGGTCGCGCGATAGCGCTCGGCCTCCGGGGAGGCGTCGTTAATCAGATTCGCCGCGCGGGCTTCCTTGCGCATCTCCTCATTCGCATCGCGCGCGCAAAGCCGAACGACTCGCGCGCACAGTCTCCTAGCGGCAACTTACCGCACCGCTATACGGAATCTATGTCGGGAAAACCCCGATAGCCGCCGGCGACGAAGCACTAACTGTGCTGGCGTCAGAAGCCCGTGCTGCCCGCGTAATTCTCGAAACGCGTGTACTTGCCGATGAATGTGAGATCGCGTTTGCCGACGGGGCCATTGCGCTGCTTCGCGATGATGATCTCCGCGATGCCCTTGCGCGGCGAGTCGGGGTTGTAGACCTCGTCGCGGTAGATGAACATGATCACGTCCGCGTCCTGCTCTATCGCGCCCGATTCACGAAGATCGGACATCATCGGACGCTTGTCCTGGCGTGAATCGACGCTGCGGTTCAATTGCGAGAGCGCGACCACCGGAACCTTGAGCTCTTTTGCCAGGCTCTTGAGCGAGCGCGAGATCTCCGCGATCTCGGTGGCGCGATTTTCCTCGCGTCCGCCGCCGGTGCCGGACATGAGCTGCAGATAATCGATGACCACCAGGCTCAAGCCCCCACACTGCCGATGCAGCCGCCGCGCGCGCGAGCGCAGCTCGAGCACGTTGAGCCCTGCGGTGTCGTCGATATAGATGGGTGCTTCGGAGAGCTTGCCGAGCGCATCCGTGACCCGGCCCCAGTCGTCTTCCTTGAACGTGCCGGTACGCAACTCGTGCTGGTCGAGCTTTCCCACCGAGCCGATCATGCGCATCGCGAGCTGGGGGCCCGACATCTCCATGCTGAAGACGCCAACGGCTTTCTTCTCCACGATCGCGACGTGCTCGGCCATATTCATGACCAGCGTCGTCTTGCCCATCGAGGGGCGGCCCGCGACGATGATGAGCTCGCCCGGCTGCAGACCCGAGGTCATGCGGTCGAGGTCCACGAATCCGGTCGGGACGCCGATCACCTCGTTCTTGTTCTCGCGGCTGTAGAGCATGTCGATACGCTCTACCGTCTCGGTGAGCAGCGGCTCGATCGGCAGGAAACCCTGCTTGGCTTTGGAGCGCGCTTCGGCGATCTGGAAGATCTTCGCTTCCGCTTCGTCGATCAGCACGCTCGCGTCGCGACCCATCGGCGTATAGGCTGAATCGGCGATTTCGGTGCCGACGGCCGCCAGATTGCGCATGATCGAGCGCTCGCGCACGATCTCGGCGTAGCGCCGGATGTTGGCGGCGCTGGGCGTGTTGAGCGCGAGCGAGCCGACGTAAGGCTGTCCGCCGACTTCCGCGAGCTTGCCGGAGAGCTCCAGACTCTCCGACACCGTCAGCACGTCGGCCGGCTTGTTGCTCTCGATGAGCTGCGCGATGTGCCGAAAAATCGTGCGGTGATCGGCGCGGTAGAAATCGGACTCGCCGACGACGTCGGCGATGCGATCCCATGCGGCGTTCTCGAGAAGCAGCCCGCCGAGCACTGATTGCTCGGCCTCGACCGACTGCGGCGGCACGCGCGCGGCCTCCACCTGTGCGTCGCGAACGATCGAGCTCAAGACCTGCGCCATCGACCTATTTAACCAAAAAGCACACGAAAAAAAAGGCCGCTCGCACGGCCTTTTCGGTTCGTCGAATTCGACGTTGACTTAAGCTGCGAGCGCGGTGGCTGCCGCGCCAGCTACTTTCCGCGCACGAGCGTAAGCCCGCGTGCGCGGCGCAGATTTTCTTACTGCTCGGCGAGCACCGATACGCTGACGGTCACGACGACGTCGGTGTGCAGCGCCACCTTGATCTGGTGGTCGCCGACATTCTTGAGCGGGCCCTGCGGCATGCGAATCGCGGCTTTGGGCACGTCGAAACCCTGCGTTTTCAGCGTTTCGGCCACGTCGGCGTTCGTGACGGAACCAAAGAGCTTGCCGTCCACGCCGGCTTTCTGGCTGATCTGCAACGTGAGGCCTTCGAGACGCGAAGCCTTCTCCTGCGCCGCAGAAAGCTGATCGGCCTGTGCGCGCTCGAGCTCGGTGCGGCGCTGCTCGAACTCGGCGAGATTCTCGCGCGTGGCGCGCTTCGCCTTGCCCTGCGGAATCAGAAAATTGCGAGCGTAGCCTTCGCGCACCTTGACGACGTCGCCCAGGCCGCCGAGGTTCGCGACTTTCTCCAGCAATATCACCTGCATCGAGATCTCCTAATGGACGTCGGTGTACGGCAGCAGCGCGAGATAGCGTGCGCGCTTGATCGCAACGGAAAGCTGGCGCTGGTAGCGCGCCTTGGTCCCGGTGATGCGCGCCGGGATGATCTTGCCGTTCTCGTTGATGAAGTCCTTCAGCACGCCGATGTCCTTGTAATCGACCTGCTTCACGCCCTCGGCGGTAAAGCGGCAGAACTTGCGCCGGCGGAACAGCGCGCCGCCGCGCTTGTCGCGGCCCTTGCCCTTGAGTTTCGCTTTCGCTTTCGCCCTGGCGCGGGCGGCCCTACTCATCATTGCCATGTTCGTTTTCCTTCAGTAAGTCGATTTTCGTCGCGTGCAACACGAGTTGCGCGCTCATGCGGTGCTTTCGGCTGAGAAATCCGGTCACGCTCGCCTTCGCCGGCGCCTGCGCACGCGAGAGCTCGGTTGCCGGATCTCCCAGGGCGACGCATCTCACCTCGCATTCCACCTGCCGTCTGAACCCCGCTTCGATCTGTTGCGATCGATGCGCAAGCGTGAACTGGATGATCGGAATGCCGGCAGGCGTATGGCGCAGCGGCTCGGTCCCTACGATCTCGCCTGTGAGCGTGACCGCGTTACCGCTCACCGTCAGGCCGGCGTCGCCTGCGTCGCGCCGCCGGGTGCCGGAGCCGCAGCGCCAGCTTGCGCCGCAGCCGCAGCGCCGGCTTGAGCCTTGGCTGCGTCCTCGGTCGTCGAGATCGACCGCGACTTCTCTTCCTTCATCATCGGGGACGGCGTCGTGACCGCTTCATCCATGTGCACCGTGAGATGCCTCAGCACCGCGTCGTTGAATTTGAACGCGTGCTCGAGCTCGTTCAGCGTTTCGTTGTCGCACTCGATGTTCATGAGCACGTAGTGCGCCTTGTGGATCTTCTCGATCGGATACGCGAGCTGCCTGCGGCCCCAGTCTTCGAGTCGATGGATGCGGCCGCCGCGCCCGGTCACCATCTGGCGGTAGCGGTCGACCATCGCGGGGACCTGCTCGCTCTGGTCCGGATGGACGATGAAAACGACTTCGTAATGTCGCATTTGATAAAGCTCCTTATGGGATAGGCCTCCCGCTATGCGAAGACGGTGAGGCAAGGACGAAAAACCGCATCGCGGCTCGAAAGCGGCCAAAACCGCCGGGGCGGCTCAGGTCGAAGGCGCGGATTATACGCGAGCTTTCGATAAGAAACAAAGCCTTACGGGCTTCGGCGCTGGCGCCTCGTCTCGGCCAGGCAGATCCCCGCCGAGACCGAGACGTTGAGACTCTCGACCGTGCCGAGCATCGGGATACGCACGAGCTCATCGCAATTTTCGCGCGTCAGCCGCCGCATCCCCTCGCCCTCGGCACCCAGCACCCACGCCAGCGGGCCGGTCAGCTTCGCGCCATGAAGATCCTGCTCGGCGCGTTCGTCGGCACCGATGGTCCAGACGCCCTGCGCCTTCAGCTCCCGCATCGCCCGCGCCAGATTCGTGACCGCGATGTACGGCACGGTTTCAGCCGCGCCGCTCGCGACTTTCGAAACGGCGGCGGTAATCCCGACCGCCCGGTCCTTGGGCGCGATCACGGCATGCACCCCCATCGCATCCGCGACGCGCAGGCACGCGCCGAGATTGTGCGGATCGGTCACACCGTCCAGGATCAGGAGCAGCGCAGGCTCGTTCAGAGCTTCCAGCACGTCGTCGATGTGCTGCGGGAGCTGCGCGATCTCGACGCGGGCGGCAACGCCCTGATGGCGAGCATGGTGGGTCATGCCGTCCAGGCGCTTGTCATCCACGCGCATGACGCGCGCGCCGCGGCTTTCGGCGGTCTTCACGAGCTCGAGCACCCGTCGGTCCTCACGCCCCGCATCGAGATAGAGCTCTTTCACGCTGGCAGGGCTCTGCCGCAACCGGCTCGTCACGGCATGGAAGCCATAAATGATGCGCGACTCCGCCATTCGAAGCGCTACTGCGCCAGCACGAAATCGATGCGGGTGGTGTCGAGGTCCACCCGTACGAGCTTCACCCGCACGCGGTCGCCCAGCCGGTAGCGTTTCCTGGTGCGCTCGCCCATCAACTGATGCTTGATCGCGTCGAAGCGGTAGTAATCGCTGCCGAGCTCCGAGATGTGCACGAGGCCCTCGACGTAGAGATCATCGAGCGCGACGAACGCGCCGAACGCGGTGACGGCGCTGATCGTGCCGCTGAACGTCTCACCCACGCGATCGCGCATGTAGTACGACTTCAGCCAGTTCGTGACGTCGCGCGTCGCCTCGTCCGCACGGCGCTCCGTCGTCGAGCAATGCAGCCCGAGCGCGTGCCAGTCACCCGGGTTGTAGCGCTTTCGTTTGAGCGCTGCCTTGATCGCGCGATGCACGAGCAGGTCCGGATAGCGCCGGATCGGCGAAGTGAAATGCGTGTACGACTCGTACGCGAGCCCGAAGTGGCCGACGTTGTCGGGGCTGTACACCGCCTGCTGCAGCGAACGCAGCATCACCGTCTGCAGGAGCTGTGCGTCCGGTCTTTGCTGCACGCGCGCGAGCAGCTTCGCGTAATCCTTCGCATGCGGCGTATCGCCGCCCGAGAGCGAGAGGCCGAAACCCTTGAGGAACTCGCGCAGGGCCGCCAGCTTCTCCGGGGTCGGACCCTCGTGTATCCGGTACAACATCGGCTGCTTGCACTTGCGCAGGAAGTCGGACGCGCAGACGTTCGCCGCGAGCATGCACTCCTCGATCACGCGGTGCGCGTCGTTGCGGCGCACCGGCACGATGCGCTCGATCTTGCCATGATCGTCGAAGACGATCTGCGTTTCCACCGTCTCGAAGTCGATCGCGCCACGCAGTTGCCGCGAGTGCACCAGCAGATTGAAGACACGGTACAGGTTCTGGATGTGCGGCGTGAGATCACGGTAGCGCGCAGCGATTTCACCCCGGGGATCGTCGATCATCTGCGCGACGGCCGTATACGTGAGCCGCGCGTGCGAGAGCATGACCGCCGGGAAAAATTTGTAACCGGCGATGTCGCCGTCCGCCGTGATTTCCATGTCGCACGCCACGCACAAGCGCTCGACGTCCGGCACGAGCGAGCAGAGGTCGTTCGACAGGCGCTCCGGCAGCATGGGAATCACCCGCCGCGGGAAGTACACCGAGTTGCCCCGCGCGCGCGCTTCCCGGTCGAGGGCATCATCGTGCATCACGTAGTGGCTCACGTCCGCAATCGCGACGATCAGCCTGAAGCCGCCCTTCGCTTTTCCGCGTTTTGCCTGGAGCGGCTCACAGTACACGGCATCGTCGAAGTCCTTGGCGGTTTCGCCATCGATCGTGACGAGCGGCAGCTCGCGCAGGTCGACGCGGCCCTCACGATCGGCATCGGTCACGCCGGGCGGGAACACCTCGCACTGACGCTCGACCGCGCGCGAGAAAACGTGCGGCAGATCGTGCTTGCGCAGCGCGATCTCGATTTCCATGCCGGGATCGGCGTAATTGCCAAGCACTTCGACCACGCGCGCAACCGGCTGCACGTGCTTCGCCGGCTGAACGATCACCTCGACCGTGACGACCTGGCCGGGCGCAGCCCCCGAAGTCTCGTCGCGCGGAATCGCGAAGTCTCGATTGATCCGCTTGTCCTCGGGCACAACGAAGAGCATCCCGTGCTCGCTCCGCAGGCGTCCGACGATGCGCCGCTGGGCGCGCTCTAGCACTTCGACGATCTTGCCCTCCGGCCGGCCGCGGCGGTCGTAGCCCGAGATGCGCGCCATCGCACGGTCGCCGTGCAGCACCTTCTGCATCTCGCCGGCGCCGAGAAAGAGGTCCGGGCCCTCGTCGTCACGCACGAGAAAGCCGTAGCCGTCGTGGTGGCCCTGCACCCGACCGCGCACGAGGTCGAGCTTCGCCGTGACGCAGATGGCGCCGGCGCGGTTGCGCATGACCTCGCCGTCGCGCTCCATCGCGCCGAGACGCCGCTGAAATGCGCTGCGCTCGCCGCTCTTCACTTCGACGAGCGCCGCCAGGTCGTCCTCCGGCACCGGCACGCCCTGCTCGTGCAGCACCTCGAGGATCAGCTCACGGCTGGGCAGCGGCTCTTCGTAGCGTTTGCGCTCGCGCTCGTAGTACGGGTCGCGCGCGCGGCGGCCCGTCTTCGTCGGCGAACGGCGAACGCGCCGTCCGGGGACAGCTTTTTCCTGCCGCTTCATTTGTCTGCCTCGTGTCCTTCGGCTAAAATCGTGGGCCGCGCCGAGGTGGCGGAATTGGTAGACGCACTAGGTTCAGGTCCTAGCGGTGGCAACACTGTGGGGGTTCGAGTCCCTTCCTCGGCACCAGACATCTACTCGAACGGGTGTCGCCGCACGATCGTCTGATCGCGGTCCGGACCCGTCGAGATCAAGTCCAGCGAAACGCCGCAGATCGCCTCGATGCGCCTGAGGTAATCCTGCGCAGCCCGGGGCAGCTCGTCGAACCGGGTGATTCCGACGGTGCTTTCGCTCCATCCCGGCTGCGATTCGTACACCGGCTCGCATTCGGCCAGCATCTCGGCGCCGAACGGCAGAATATCGCTCTGCGTTCCTTGACAGCGGTAGCCGACGCCGAGCCGTACCTCTTCCATGCCGTCCAGCACGTCGAGTTTGGTCACGCACAACCCCGATATCCCGTTGATCTGAATCGAGCGTCGCAGCGCCGCCGCATCGAACCAGCCGCAGCGCCGTTGGCGTCCGGTCGTGGCGCCGAACTCGTTGCCACGGCTCGCAAGATGCTTGCCCACTTCGTCTTCGAGCTCCGTCGGAAACGGCCCGGATCCTACGCGCGTCGTGTAGGCCTTCGTGATACCGAGCACGTAATGGAGGCCCCCGGGGCCGATGCCCGCGCCCGCCGCTGCCGCGCCCGCCACGCAATTGCTGGAAGTGACGAACGGGTAGGTGCCGTGATCGACGTCGAGCAGGGTGCCCTGCGCCCCCTCGAACAGCAGATTGTCGCCAGCCTGCTGCGCCTCGTACAGGAGCCGCGGCACGTCTGCGACCATCGGCTTGATACGGTCGGCGAGCGCGAGCGCTTCGTCGAGCGTTTCGTGGAAGTCGATCGTCGCGGCCTTGTAGTAATGCTTCAGCATGAAATTGTGATAATCGAGGACTTCGCCGAGCTTCGATGCGAAGCGCTTGCGGTGAAACAGATCCTGCAGGCGGATCGCGCGGCGCGCGACCTTGTCCTCGTACGCCGGACCGATGCCGCGGCCGGTGGTCCCGATCTTCGCTTCGCCCTTGGCGGCTTCGCGTGCGCGGTCGACGGCGACGTGGTGCGGCAGGATGAGGGGGCACGCTTCGCTGATGCGCAGCCGCGAAGATACCTCGATTCCCGCGCCTTCGAGCGTATCCACTTCCTCCAGCAGCGCGTGCGGCGAGAGCACCACGCCGTTACCGATGTAACACGCCACTTTCTCGCGCAGCATCCCGGACGGAATCAGGTGCAGCACCGTCTTGCGGCCGCCGATCACCAGCGTGTGTCCGGCATTGTGTCCGCCCTGGAACCGCACCACCCCCTGCGCACGGTCGGTGAGCCAGTCGACGATCTTGCCCTTGCCCTCGTCACCCCACTGGGCGCCGATGACGACTACGTTTTTTGACATAGGATTTTCAGACCTTCTCGATGAGCCATTTACCGGCACGACGCACGAGCCGGCGCCCGCACCCACGCTCGCTGCGCGCATCTTGGGCGCGTGGCAGCTCGACCACGACCGCCGTGCCGCGCGCGCGCAACGCCGCGATACGCCGCTGAAGCTGCGCGTCCTGCGGCGCGTACGGGGCGCTCACGCAGTCGCTCGCCGGCATCTCGCCGCTCGACGCGGCAAGCTCACGCAGATCGATGCTGAAGCCGGTCGCGGGACGCGCGCGCCCGAACGCCCTGCCGACTTCGTCGTAGCGTCCGCCGCGCCCGATGGCGTACGGTTGTCCTTCTGCGTACGCCGCGAAGACGACACCGCTGTGGTAGTGATAGCCGCGCAGCTCCGCGAGATCGAAACAGCGGATGCGCGCGACATCGGCGAGCGCTTCGGACAGCGCCTGCAGCTCGGCGAGCGCGCGCCGGATTTCGTCGTGCGCAGGGAGCCTCCTCCGCGCTTGCGCAAGCACCTCCGCGCCGCCGTAGAGCTCCGGCAACGCGGTGAGGGCCTCGCGCGTCGCGCGCGCCAGTCCCTTGGTGAGCTCGCGCAATGCCGGCAGGTCCTTCGCCTGCATCGCCCTGAACAGATCCGCCTCGTGCTCGCACTCGACGCGCGCGCGTGAAACGAGACTCCTGAACACCGCCACGTGGCCGATATCGAGGTAAGCGGAGTTGAGACCGCCGAGCTCGAGCGCGCGCATCATGAGGCGCTGAATTTCCACGTCGCTTTCGATCCCGGCATGGCCGTAGAGCTCGGCGCCGATCTGAAGCGGCTCACGCGTGCGGTTCACGCCATTGGGCAGCGTATGGAGCACGCTGCCGGCGTAGCACAGGCGCGTGACTCCGCTGCGGTTGAGCAGATGCGCGTCGATGCGTGCGACCTGCGGCGTGATGTCGGCACGCAATCCCAGCGTGCGGCCCGAAAGCTGATCGACCAGCTTGAAGGTTTGCAGATCGAGGTCGTGGCCGGTGCCGGTCAGCAGCGAATCGAGGTACTCGAGCAGCGGCGGCATGACGAGCTCGTAACCGTGCAGCTCGAAAAGATCGAGGATCGCGCGGCGCAGGCGCTCGATCCTGGCCGCCTCGGCGGGCAGGATGTCTTCGATGTATTCGGGCAGGAGCCAGGCGCGCATCTAAAGCGTAGCGAATCGCAGCACAAACAGTGAATTATAGGCCGGGGGCCAACCCGGATCAGGGCCGTACGATGTAGAGCAGCAACAGTCCTGTCAGCATCGAGGTGAGGCCGATGAACCGGATCTGCCCGTCGCTCATTTCGGTGAGCCGCCGAAACGTCTCGCGCCACAGGCTCGGCACGAGAAACGGCAACACGCCTTCGATCACCAGCATCAGCGCGAACGCGGTGAGCAGGAGCTTGCCCATGGCGAGAGGTCGTCGGCTTGCCGCGAGGTGCTCGGTGCGCGCTACTTGACCGCCGCTTTGCCGCCGGAGCGGAGGTACTTGAAGAACTCTGAGTTGGGCTCGAGGACGAGCACGTCGTTCTTGCCCTTGAAGCTCTGTTTGTAGGCTTCGATGCTGCGGTAGAACGCGTAGAACTCGGGATTCGCCTCGTACGCTCGGGCGTATATGGCGGTTGCCTTGGCGTCGCCTTCGCCCTTGATGCGCTGCGCGTCGCGGTAGGCCTGGGCCAGTATGACCTCGCGCTGGCGGTCGGCATCGGCGCGGATTTTTTCCGATTCGGCCGAGCCGGTGGAACGCAGCTCGTTCGCCACGCGCTTCCTTTCGGCTTCCATGCGCCGGTAGACCGACTCGCTCACTTCCTGTGGCAGGTCGACGCGCTTCATCCGGACGTCCAGCACACGCACGCCGATCTTCACCGCATCTTCGTTCGCGATCTCGCGCATGAGCTCCATGATCTTGTCACGCTCGCCCGATACCACTTCGTGTACGGTGCGATTGCCGAATTCTGCGCGCAGGCTCCCGTTGATCGTCTGCAGGAGCCGCGTCCTCGCGCGCGCCTCGTCACCGCCCACGCTCACGTAATAGGCGCGCACATCGGTGATGCGCCATTTCACGAACAGATCGACGAGCACGTTCTTTTTCTCGGAGGTGAGGAACCGTTCCGGCTCCGCCGAGTCGATCGTGAGAATGCGCGTATCGAAGAAGCGCGTGTTGTCGAGCAGCGGGATCTTGGCGTAGAGACCCGGCTCGGTCACCACACGCACCACCTCGCCTAGACGGAACACGATCGCGTTCTGGCGCTGGTCGACGACGAAGAGCGACATCGACGCGATGACGATCGCGGCGATGACGACGGCGAGGATCGCGCCGAGGTTGCGCCTCATCAGCGCGACTCCTGCTTTTGGCGCGAACGGTTCATCAGCGCGACTCTCTCTCTCTGCTGCGGAATGCCTCACGGCTGCGCGCCGTCGATTCCTGCGCCGCCGGCGGCTCCGGCGGCTTGGGCGCTTCGGCCGTGGGGCTACCCGTCATCTGCATCAGCTTGTCGAGTGGCAGGTACAGGAGATTGTTGCCGCCCTTCTGGTCCACGAGCACCTTGCTCGTATTCGTGAGGATCTGCTGCATCGCTTCGATGTACATCCGATCGCGCGTGACCGCCGGCGCCTTGCTGTACTCGGCGACGATCTGGCGGAAGCGCGCCGCGTCACCTTCGGCCTGCTCCACCACACGCGACCGGTAGCCTTCGGCCTCCTCGTTGAGGCGTGCGGCCGCGCCGCGGGCTTTCGGAATCACGTCGTTCGCGTACGCCTGCCCCTCGTTTTTCTGCCGCTCGCGGTCCTGGCCGGCGCGCACCGCGTCGTCGAACGCCGCCTGCACCTGCTCCGGCGGCTGCGCGTTCTGCATCGTCACCTTGCTCACGTTGATGCCGGTTCCGTACCGATCGAGGATTTCCTGCATGAGCGTGTGGGCGCGGGCCGCGACGTCGGCGCGGCCTTCGTACAGCACGTGATCCATGCTGCTCTTGCCCACCACCTCACGGATCGCGGTCTCGGCCGCCTGCAGCACGGCCTCGTCGGGCTCGCGGCTGTTGAAAAGATAATCGTTGGGGCTCTTCAGGATGTACTGGACCGCGAACTGCACGTCGACGATGTTCTCATCGTCGGTCAGCATGAGCGATTCCTTCAGCACTTTGCTTTTCACGTTGTTGCGATAGCCGATCTCGACGGTGCGCACGCCCGCGAGATTGACCACTTCGGCGGATTCTATGGGATACGGCAGATGCCAGCGCGGGCCTGGCATCGTAGTCTCGATGAACTTGCCGAAGCGCAACACGACGCCGCGCTGACCTTCCGGCACGATATAGAAACCGCTTGCGAGCCACACGACGAGCACCAGCACCGCGAGCAGCCCGAGCCCGCCGAGACTGCGTGCCGGACCGCCTCCGGTGGGCGCGTCTCCGCCGCCGCGTCGGCCAAAGAGGCTTTCCAGCCGCCGGTTGAAATTACGCCAGAGCTCTTCGAGATCCGGAGGTCCCTGATTGCCGCCGGGCCGCCGTCCCCACTGCGGATCGTTGAGCGACATCAGCGCGCCGAGGATTTTCAGCGCGCGTGTTCTGAGATAGCTGCGGGCGGTCGCAAACATGGAGTGATAACGGTTATGCCGCCGCGGAGCGCCGCTCGCGTGCCGGGTGTTGCGTGCCGGATGCGTATTCCTCGAGCGCGCCGCGCGCCGAGTCGAGACCCGCACCGGTCCTCGCGCTCAGCCAGAGGCGCGCGATCTTACCATACTCGTCTCGCTCGACACGGGGTTTGAGCGCGGTCAGATCGATCTTGTTCATGACGAGCACTTGCGATATCGCATCGGCGCCGATCTCCGCGAGAACGTCGTTCACTGCGTGGATCTGGCCGTCGCGGTCGGAACTGCTCGCATCGACGACGTGCAGCAGCAGATCCGCATGCACCGTCTCTTCCAGCGTCGCGCGAAACGCGGCCACCAGCGTGTGAGGCAGGTGGCGAATGAACCCGACGGTGTCGGAGAGCACGATCGGCGCGTGCACGCCCGTCTGGACGCGCCGCGTCGTGGTATCGAGCGTCGCGAATAGCTGGTCCGCCGCGTGCACGCCTGCGTCCGTGAGACGGTTAAACAGAGTCGACTTGCCGGCGTTCGTATAGCCCACCAGCGACACCGAGTACACGTTGGCGCGGCGCCGCGCGCGCCGCTGCACCGCGCGCTGCGCCTGCATGCGCGCAAGCTTCTCCTTCAGCAGCTTCACCCGCTTGCCCAACAGCCGCCGGTCGGTTTCGAGCTGTGTCTCGCCCGGGCCACGCAGGCCGATACCGCCTTTCTGCCGCTCGAGGTGAGTCCATCCACGCACGAGGCGCGTGGCCAGATGCTCGAGCTGCGCGAGCTCGACCTGCACCTTGCCTTCGTGGCTGCGCGCCCGCTGCGCGAAGATGTCCAGGATGAGGCTCGTGCGGTCGATCACGCGACAGGCGAGCCGCTCCTCGAGGTTGCGCTCCTGCACCGGGGAAAGCTCATGGTTGAAGATCGCGAGCTGCGATCGCGTCGCCGCAACGGCTTGCGCGATTTCCTCTACTTTGCCTTTGCCCGCGAAGAGGGCGGGATCGGGCCGTGCACGCCGGCCCTTGACGATCGTGAGAGCACCCACGCCTGCGCTGGCAGCGAGCTCACGCGCTTCGGCGAGGCTGTCCGCGTAATCGGGCTCGCCGAAATCGAGACCGACCAGAACCGCGCCGGAAGCCCTTCCCCGACGCTCCGGCATCAAACGGTCGAATGGAGCGAGATCAACTGCGCTGGAAACGATCAGCCGTCCTGGCCCTGGTCTGACTGGAAGTTGACGGGACGCGCGGGTACGACGGTCGAGATCGCGTGCTTGTACACCATCTGCGTGACGGTGTTCTTGAGCAGCACGACGTACTGGTCGAACGAATCGATCTGCCCCTGCAGCTTGATGCCGTTCACCAGATAGATCGACACCGGGATGTGTTCTTTGCGCAACGTGTTCAGAAACGGGTCTTGTAGTAACTGCCCTTTGTTGCTCATGATACCCTCGCCGTTATCGTTATCGGACGGTCACTCTATCCGATTTTGTCTCGGTACGCCATTGGGTTACGCGCGTTTTCGGGCACGCACGACACCTTGCCGGAAGCGGTTGTCTGCGAGCCTCATGCCCGGACGTATGGATTGCGCCCGCTCCTGAGTTCCACCTTGAGCGGCGTGCCCTGCAGATCGAAAGCTTCCCTGAAAAAACGCTCGAGGTAACGCCGGTAGCTCGCCGGCACGTGCTCGAGCGCCGTGCCGTGCACGATGATGCGCGGCGGATTCGAGCCGCCCTGGTGCGCATAGCGTAGCTTAGGACGGCTGTACCCTGCGCGCGGGGGTTGCTGCTGTGACACCGCGGCCTGCAGGGCGCGGGTCAACTTCGGCGTCGGCAGCTTCGCCATCGCGGCCGCATAGGCCGCGTCGACCGAGCGCATCAGAGGCCCGACGCCATGCCCTTCCAGCGCGGAGATGAAGTGCAGCCGCGCGAACGACAGGAAATTCAGCTTGCGCGAAAGCGTGCGTTTGACCCGCTCGCGCCCACCCTCGTCGATCGCCTCCCATTTATTGACCGCCACCACCAGCGCGCGCCCCGCCTCCAGTATGAACCCGGCGATGTGCGCGTCCTGTTCCGAGATCTCCTCCTGCGCGTCGAGCACGAGCACGGCGACATTCGCATCGGCGATCGCCTGCATCGTTTTTACGACCGAAAATTTCTCGGCGGCATCGGCAATCCGGCCGCGGCGGCGCACCCCGGCGGTATCGATCAGCGTGTAAGGGCGGGCCGCGTGCTCGAAATCGATGTAGATCGAATCGCGCGTGGTGCCCGGCTGATCGAATACGATGACCCGCTCCTCTCCGAGCAGCGCGTTGACCAGCGTCGACTTCCCGACGTTGGGACGTCCCACGATCGCGATGCGCGCGCGATCGCTCTCCTCCTCCTCCCGCGGTGCGGCCGCGGGAAAATCGGCCAGCGCGATCTCGACGACCTCGCTCACGTTCTCGCCGTGCGCCGCCGATACCGGCAACGGATCGCCCAGCCCGAGCTCGTGGAACTCCGCCGCGGCGTCTTCCGGCCGCATGCCTTCCGCCTTGTTGACGACGAGCCACACCCGCCGGCCGCTCTTGCGCAGTTCCCCGGCGATGACGCGGTCCTGCGCGGTGAGTCCGGCGCGCGCATCGACGGTGAACAGCACGACGTCGGCTTCATCGACCGCCTGGCGCGTCTGCCGCGCCATCTCGTGATAAATGCCCGAGGTCGTAACCGGCTCGAACCCTCCGGTATCGACGACGAGGTAGGACCTGCCGCCGAGCCTGCCCTGGCCGTAGTGCCGGTCGCGCGTGATGCCCGGCGCGTCCGCGACGATCGCGTCGCGGCTGCGCGTGAGTCGATTAAATAGCGTCGACTTGCCGACGTTGGGCCGCCCGACGATGACGACGATAGGAATCATCGGCTACGAGAACGTGCGTACGGTGCTACTGCACCGCGATCGCGAACAGATTGCCGTTGCGCGTCTGAACGAGGAACGTGTTGGTATCGAGTGCCACGGGAGGCGCGCCGATAGCGCTGCCGTCTGTCGCGATACGCGCCGCGAACGAGCCGTCCTCGCGGGAGAGCAGATGTACATAACCCTCGTAATCGCCCACGATCACGAAGCGGCCGAACGCGAGCGGTGCCGACACGCCGCGGTTCGCGAGCTTGTCCTGACGCCACAGACTCGCGCCGTTCGACTTGTCGAGGGCGATGACCGCATTCTTGTCGTCGGTGACGTACGCATTGCGGTGGTCGGCGTCCATGCCGGCGGTGCTGGACAGGTCGCGCGCCCAGATCGTCGTGCCGCTTTGCGTATCGAAACAGGCGACGCGCCCCTGATACGCGACCGCGCAGACGCGGTCGCCGTCCAGTATGGGCAAGCCCATCACGTCGGCCACACGTTCGAGCTCGGTCGCGCCGCGCGGCAGCGCGACCACGCTGTCCCAGCCGACGTTACCGGTGGCGGCGGCGAGCGCGATCAACCGACCGCCCGGAAAGCCCGCGAAAACGGCGCCCCGCTCGACGATCACGCCTGCGTGGCTGCGCAGCGAGAGCGCGGGGCTCGTCCGCTGGTAAACCCAGCGCTGCTTGCCGTTCGTGGCATCGAGTCCATACAGCCGGCCGTCGCCTACGCGCGCGACCACGAGCGAGCCATCGATGGCCGGGGGAGCGAGCACGTCGCCCGGCACCGCCGCCTTCCAGAGCGGCTTGCCGCTCGCGTCGAAGGCAAGCACCTCGCCTTTGGCGGAACCGACGACGATGAGCCGGCCGCTCGCCGCCACGCCTGCGCTCAGGCGCTGGCCGGCGTTGAAGCGGGTCGTCGGCTTGCCGGTGTTGGCCTCGAATCCCGCGATCGTGCCCGCGGCGCCGGCGGCATAGACGACGTTGCCGGTAACCGCAGGAAAGAACATCGTCTTCTCGGCCGGTCCGACTTCACCGCGCCACACGACGCGCGGCTGCGTCGTGGCCTTGAACGCTACGAGCGGCGCCGGTTTCGGGCCCGGGCTGCTGCCGAACCAGCGATCGTACATATCGGTCACGGTGGAGCAGCCGGCGAGCGCGAGCGCCACCAGCACCGCCGCGAACAGGCGGTAGCTCATTTCGCCTCGCCGAGCGCGTCGAGCTTCAGCTCGATGATCGGCCGGTAACGATTGCCCGACTCGCTCTTCTCGAGCGCGGATTGGTACGCCGAGCGCGCCTCCGCGAGCTTGCCCTGCGCGGTCAGCACGTCACCCCGGCGATCGGCATACAGCGCCTCGTACGGCTCCGACGGCTTTGCGGACAGCACCTTCAGCGCCTCGTCGTATTTCTTCTCGTCGAGGAGCACCCCGGCGAGCCGCAGCCGCGCGACATCGCGCATCTCTTCTTCGCGCGCGTTGTCTATCGCCCACTGCAGGTGCTTGCGCGCGTCCTCGAGCTCGCCGGTCATCACGCCCGCTTTGGCGGCGGCGAGCGCCGCCATGCCGCCATACTGCGTGGAGCCGTGCTTGTCCTCGATCTGGGCCGCGATGTCGCGCACGGTCTTGTGCTGGTTCGCCTGTTCGGCTTGCTCGAGCTGAACGAACAGTGTCGCCGCGCGCTCGATCTGCTGGGCCTTGTAATACCGCCAGCCCTGAAAGCCGGCGACAGTGAGCAGGCACGCGATTGCGGCGAGCATGACGAGCTTTCCGTTGTCCGCCCACCAGCCCTTGAGCGCGTCTATCTGTTCCTGTTCTTCGAGATCGTATGCCATGTTGTCAATCGTTCTGCGATTGCGCCTGCACGAGGCGCACGGCCTCCGCCAGTGTGACGCGTGTTTGTTCCGTCGCGACGCGCAGTGCTTTGAGCGTGAGCTCCTGACGATCGGCTTCGTCGTCGCCCACGATGACCGCGAAGCGCGCGCCGCTCGCGTCGGCTTTTTTCATCTGTGACTTGAAGCTGCCGCCGCCGCAATGCAGCGCGACCGCGAGGCCCGCGTCGCGCAGACTCTCCGCGAGCCGTTCGGCATAGCTCTCCGCCCGTGCGCCCTGGCGCACGAGATAGATGTCCGGCGCGGAGCGCTCGAAACTACGCGCTTCGCGCATCAGGTCGAGCAGGCGCTCCACCCCCATCGCGAAACCACACGCGGGCGCGGACCTGCCGCCGATCTGCTCTATAAGGGCGTCATAGCGCCCACCGGCGCAAACCGTGCCTTGCGCGCCCAGCCGGGTAGTCGTCCACTCGAACACCGTGCGATTGTAGTAGTCGAGCCCGCGCACGAGCCGCGGGTTTTCGCGAAAAGCGACGCCGGCGGCGGCAACGCCGGCTTTGACGCTCTCGTAGTGCGATCGCGATTCGATGCCAAGGTCCTCGATCAACCGCGGCGCCCCGCTGATCACCTCCGCCATCGCGGGGTTCTTGCTGTCTAGGATGCGCAGCGGGTTCGTGTTGAGCCGCCTGCGCGAATCGGCGTCGAGTCGATCGGCGCGCCGCTCGAAGTAGTCGACGAGCCGCGCGCGGTAGCGCGAGCGTTCTTCCACGGCTCCGAGCGTGTTCAACTCGAGCTCGATTCCTTCGAGCCCGAGCATGCGCCACAGCCGCGCGCACATGACCATGTGCTCGATATCGATGTCGGGCCCGGCGAGGCCGAGCGCTTCGACGCCAAACTGGTGGAACTGCCGGTAACGGCCCTTCTGCGGCCGCTCGTGACGGAACATCGGGCCGCCGTACCACAGCCGCTGCGAGCCCTGGTAGAGCAGGTTGTGCTCCACTGCCGCGCGCACGCACGAGGCGGTGCCTTCAGGGCGCAGCGTCAGGCTCTCGTTCGAAAGCGCGTCGATGAAGGTATACATCTCCTTCTCGACGATGTCCGTCACCTCGCCGATCGAGCGCACGAAAAGCTCGGTGCGTTCGACCAGCGGCATGCGGATCTCGCTGTAGCCGTAAGCGCGCAGCCACGAGCGCACCGTGTCCTCGAAGAGCTGCCACACGTGCACGTCTGCGGGGAGTATGTCGTTCATCCCCCGCACTGCCTGTATCGTTCTGGTCATCCGCGCACCGCTGGATCAGCCGCCGGCCGGCGCTTTGTCTTTCGCGTTCTCGGCGGCGCGCACCGCCGGCGCGTATTTCTCGCGCACGTAGCGCTCGACGATGCGCTGGAACTCCCCGGCGATATCGTCGCCCTTCAATGTCACGGTTTTCACGCCGTCGACGTAAACCGGCGCAACGGGGTTCTCGCCGGAACCCGGGAGGCTGATGCCGACGTTCGCGTGCTTGCTTTCGCCCGGGCCGTTCACGACGCAGCCCATCACCGCCACGTGCATGTTCTCCACGCCGCTGTACTGGGTGCGCCACACCGGCATCTGCTCGCGCAGATAGCTCTGGATGCGATCCGCGAGCTCCTGGAAGAACGTGCTCGTGGTGCGGCCGCACCCCGGGCAGGCGATCACCATCGGCGCGAAGGAACGCAAGCCCATCGTCTGCAGGATTTCCTGCGCGACGATGACCTCCTTCGTGCGGTCGCCGTTCGGCTCCGGCGTAAGCGACACGCGGATCGTGTCGCCGATGCCTTCCTGCAGCAGCACGGCCATCGCCGCCGTCGAAGCGACGATGCCTTTCGAGCCCATTCCGGCCTCGGTGAGGCCCAGATGCAGCGCATAGTCGCAGCGCGCCGCAAGATCGCGATAGACCGCGATGAGATCCTGCACGCCGCTCACCTTGCACGAGAGCACGATACGCTCGTGCGGCAGTCCCAGCGACTCGGCCTGGCGCGCGCTCTCCAGCGCCGAAGCGACGAGCGCATTGCGCGTGACCACCGCGGCCTCTTCCGGCTCGGGCAGACGCGCGTTCTCGTCCATGAGCCGCACCAGCAGCTCCGGATCGAGACTTCCCCAGTTCACGCCGATACGCACCGGCTTACCGTAGCGGCACGCGAACTCGATCATCGTCGCGAACTGCTCGTCGCGCTTCGAGCCGCGCCCGACGTTGCCCGGATTGATGCGCAGCTTCGCCAGGGCTTCGGCGCACGCCGGATGCTGCGCGAGCAGCCGGTGCCCGTTGAAATGAAAGTCGCCCACGAGCGGGACGTTGACACCCATCGCATCGAGCGCGTCGCGGATGCGCGGAACCGCCGCCGCGGCTTCGACGTTGTTGACGGTGACGCGAACGATCTCCGAGCCGGCGCGCGCGAGCGCCGCGACTTGCGCCACGGTGGCCGCAACGTCCGCGGTGTCCGTATTGGTCATCGACTGCACGACGATCGGCGCAGAGCCGCCGATCTCCACGTGTCCGATGCGCACACGGGTGCTCGGGCGGCGTGCCGCGGGACCGTATCGAGGCAGGCAGCTCATTGCAGCGTGAGTCGCGCGACGGTGACGCCGATGTGCGGCGTCAGGTCGACGGGCTTCTCGTCGTAGGTCAGACGGACGCCGCGCGCGTTGCCGACGACGAGCTTGAACGGCGGTGTCCCGGACACGCGTTCCTCGGCGCCGGCACGGTTCAGCTTCGAAAAGATGACCTTGTCGGTGCCGTCGCGTATTTCCACCCACGACTCCACATCGAACTTGAACTGAAGCTGGCGCTCGCCGGGAGCCGCAGCGGTTTTTTGCGCAGGAACAGCGACGCTGAGCCCGGGATCCAGCGGCGTGCCGCTCGCCGCCCCACTGGGCGATGAGGGCGCGGCTGAAACGGCGGGAGCCGGAGCCGCGCTCGCCGCTTCGGGTGCGGACGCAGATGCCGTAGGCGCCGGCTGCACCGGCACCGATTTGCTTTCGTCTTCCGCGGCATCGGGTGGATTGTTGAAGCCGAACTCGTACGCAGCCAGCGCTGCGATGATGGTACCCGCGACACCGAAGTACACGGGCCAGTGCGAGCGCTCGCCGGTCGGCATGACGGCTTGCGGCGCGGGCGGCGGCTCTTCGACGGCTTTGGGCTTCGGCATCTCGTGCTCGATGCGTCGCAGCAGCGGCTGCGGATCCACGCCGAGCAGCTTTGCGTAGTTGCGCAGGAAGCCGCGCACGAAGACACGCCCGGGCAGCTTGTCGTACGCGCCCTCCTCCAGCGCTTCGACCTGCGCCGGCGAAAGCTTGAGATGCCGCGCGACGTCGGAGACGCTCAGATTGAGCTCCTCGCGGGCGGCCGCGAGTACCGCACCGGCGGAGGCGGCGTCGCTGCGGGCGTAGTAAGACGTCTGGTTCATTCCTCGTTCCCGGCGTCGAACGCGCGCGCTTCACGCGAATTGGGGAACTGACGCCGCAACTGCTGACCGTAGGCGGCCGCCGCGTTGCGCTCGCCGAGTCGCCGCTCGATGCGCAACGCGAGCCACAGCACTTCGGCCGATGGCGCCGCGAGCTGCTCGAGCCGCGTCAGATAGTGCTTCGCCTGCGCATAGTCGCGGCGCTGGTATGACATATCGGCGAGCTGGTACAGCGCCTGCGGCTCCGTCGGCCGCGCCTTGAGCGCGCGCAGGAAGTACTGCTCGGCTGCGGCGCCGTCGCCGCGCCGACGCGAGCACAGCCCGGCGTTCACGTAGCTTCTCTCCGGCGTCTGGTAGAGCGGATTGCTGAGCGCCGCGAGGAAGTACTTCAACGCTTCCGCCTCACGCTGACGATCGCACAGAAAACGGCCATAGTTGTTGTTCGCATCCGGATCGCGTGCATCGATCGAAAGCGCGCGCTGAAAGTGCTGCTGCGCGAGGTCGTCCTTGCGCAGCTCCGCGTAAATGAGCCCGGCCACATTGTGCGCCGGCCCGTACTGCGGGTCCGCCTTGAGCGCAATCTGTACTTCTTCCAACGCGACCGGCATGTTGCGCAGCTCGAAATAACCCGCGGCAAGCTCCGTATGCGCGCGAGCGCGCTTGCGCACCGGGTCTTCCTCGTAGGAAGTATTGAGCGGCGGCGACTGGCGCGGCGTCGGGGGCACGAACGGCTTGGGTCCGGACGACGATGCGCAGGCGGCGAGGACCGCGCTTGCCGCGAGTGCCGCGTACGCCGTTTTCATCCCACGCGCTCCCGCGCGCGCTGCGCGTCAGGCGTGCCGGCGAGCGCGACGCGCTTCTCGCGTCGCTCCGCGCGGCGCGTGCGGTCTTTGACATCGCCGGCGAGTTGCCCGCATGCGGCATCGATGTCGTCGCCGCGCGTCCTGCGTATCGTCGTCGTAATGCAGGCGCCAACGAGCGCATCGCGAAAATGTTCGACCGCTTCGGGTTTCGAGCGCGCGTATCCCGAGTTCGGAAACGGATTGAACGGGATCAGGTTGACCTTGCACGGAACGTCTGCGAGCAGCGCCGCCAGCTCGCGCGCGTGGGCGCGCGTGTCGTTTACGCCGTCGAGCATTACGTATTCGAACATGACGAAATCGCGCGGCGCTTTGTCGAGGTAGCGCACGCACGCCGCGAGCAGCTCCCGGATCGGGTACTTGCGATTGATCGGGACGAGCTCGTTGCGCAGCGCGTCGCTGGGCGCATGCAGTGAAACCGCGAGGGCCACCGGGCAAGCGTCTGCAAGCCGGTCGATGGCAGGCACGAGTCCGGACGTCGAAAGCGTCACGCGGCGGCGAGACAGCCCGTACGCGGCATCGTCGAGCATGAGCTTCAGCGCCGCGACAACGTTGTCGAAGTTCGCGAGCGGCTCGCCCATGCCCATCATGACGACGTTCGTGACCGGCCGGTCGGTTCCGTAGGCTGCGCGCAGCGTGCGATTCGCATGCCACAGCTGGCCGATGATCTCCGCGGTCGTGAGATTCCGGTTGAAGCCCTGGCGGCCGGTCGAGCAGAACGAGCATTCGAGCGCGCAGCCTGCCTGCGACGATACGCACAGCGTGCCCCGCGCCGGTTCGGGAATGAACACTGTTTCGATCGCGTTGCCGGTGCCCACGTCGAGCAGCCATTTGCGCGTGCCGTCCGCCGCGGTCGTGTCCAGGCGCACCTTCGGTGCTTCGAGCGTCGCGAGCGACGCGAGGCGCTCGCGCAGCGCTTTCGCGACGTCGGTCATCGCGGCGAAGTCGGCAGCGCCGCGCTGATGGATCCAGCGCAGAAGCTGTTTTGCGCGGTACGGCTTCTCGCCGAGTGCGACGCAGAACGCTTCGAGCTCAACAGGCGTGTGGCCGAGTAGGTTCACCATGTGCGGCACGGCCCGGGCTGCTCTTAGCGCGGGCAGATATCGAGCGTCGGAAAGAAGTAGGCGATCTCCACGGCGGCGTTCTCGGCGGAATCCGAGCCGTGCACCGCGTTCGCATCGATGCTTTGAGCGAAATCGGCGCGAATAGTGCCCTTGTCCGCCTTTTTCGGGTCTGTGGCGCCCATGAGATCGCGGTTTTTCTGAATCGCGTTCTCGCCCTGCAGCACCTGGATCATCACGGGTCCCGAAGTCATGAAATCGACGAGATCCCTGAAGAAGGGCCGCTCGCGGTGCACTGCGTAAAAGCCCTCTGCCTGCTCGCGCGAAAGCCGCATCATGCGCGCGGCGACAACCGCCAGGCCGGCGCGCTCGAAGCGGGTGTAGATCTCGCCGATGACGTTCTTCGCGACCGCGTCCGGCTTGACGATCGACAGCGTCCTTTCAACAGCCATTCGGTTCCCCTGCGGGTATTCGAAAATTAACCCGCGAGGATATCACGATAAGGCTTTGAAATACAGAAGAATCGCGCCTAAAAACGCGGCTTTTCAGAGGCTTACGGTGAGGCGCCTCACGCGGCGGAACGCCGCGTGCGCAGCCGCTGGAACAGGTAAATCGGGATACCGACCGCGAGCCCGATGAGATCCGTGACGGTGCCGGGATGAATCAGGCACAACGCAGCGACCAACATGGCCACGCGTAGCGGGAGGGCCAGGCGCCCGCCGAACCAGCCCTCCGTCGACGCGGCGAGGAACCATACCCCGATCGACCCGGAGATTGCGGCCTGAACGATGTCGGCCATGGAGCCTTTCCACAGCAGGATCGGGCTGTAATAGAACATGAACGGCACGATGAATGTCGCGAGGCCCATCTTGAGTGCGACCGACGAGGTTTTCCACGGGTCCGCCTGCGCCATGCCCGCCGCGGCGAACGAGGCGAGCGCAACCGGGGGCGTGATCGCGGAGATCACCGCGAAATAGAAAATGAACATGTGGGCGACCAGCGGCGGCACACCGATCTTCGTGAGTCCGGGTGCGATGACGGCCGCGGCGATCGCATACGCGGCCGTCGTCGGCATGCCCATGCCGAGGATCAGCGCGACCACGGCCGCGAAGCCCATTGCGAGGAGCTGGCTCGCGCCGGCGATGCCGAGCATCATCTCGGAAAAACGTCCGCCGATACCGGTCAGCGCCACCACGCCGACGATGATGCCGGCGCACGCGCACACGGCGACGAGCTGGATCGTGTCACGTGCGGCGATGTTGAACGCTTCGAGTGTCGCCCGCCAGCCGAAGAGCAGCGCCGGAAGCGCCGTCAGGGCAATCCCGAAGACCCATGCCGCGGTGCTGCCGGCGACGCGCTCGACCCAGTCGAAGCCGTACGCAAGACCCGCGTAGAGCACCGCCCCGGCGGCAATCAAGACCGCGAAGCGCAGCAGGAGCGCCGCGATGACGGCGATACCCGTTGGTCCGGCACGGCCCGCGTTCTCCGCCACGTCTCCAAAGCGCCGCGACAGCCAGCCGGCAACCAGAGCCGTCACGATGCCGAGACCGCCAGCACGGAATGGAGAATAGCCTTCGAGCAGTCCCCACACGAGCATAAAGATCGGCGAGAACAGGTAGAGCATCGTGACCATGCGCCCGATCGGCGGGAGCTCGCTTCGCGCTATGCCCCGCAGCCCCAGCCGCACCGCGTGGTAATCGACGTGCACCCAGCACGCAACGTAGAAAAGCACCGCCGGTAGCACTGCGGCGAGTGCGATCTCGCCGTACGGAATGCCCGTGATCTCGGCCATCAGGAACGCGCCCGCGCCGAGGACCGGCGGCGTAATCTGCCCGCCGGTCGACGACGTCGCCTCGATCGCCGCCGCCGTCGGCCGGTCGTAACCGACCTTGCGCATCATCGGAATCGTCACCATGCCGGAGGCCACCACGTTCGCGACGGCGGATCCCGAGATCGAACCGAACAGCACGCCGGAAGCGACCGCCGCCTTCGCCGGTCCACCGCGCGCCCAGCCGAAGAGCGCGTTACAGAGGTCGTTGATGTAATCGCCGACCTTCGAAACCTGCAGGAAAGCGGCGAAGCAGACGAACAGAATGATGTACGACGACGAGACCTGCGTCGTCACGCCGAAGATGCCGTACTCGCTGTAGATGTAGGTGAAAAACCGGTCGATCTCGAAACCCCTGTGCTGGAGCACGCCGGGCATCCACTGGCCGACGAAGCAGTAGAGGATGAACACGCCGGCTATGATCGGCAGCGCGAGGCCCGCTGTGCGGCGCGTGAACTCGAGCACGAGGAACGTGCCGACGACGCCGGTGATCACGTCGCCGGTCGTGAACTGCGCGCCGGCTCGAAAGAGCAGTCCGTCGAGCTCGATCGTGATGTATACCGCGCACGCGATCGAGGCGGCCGCCAGAATCCAGTCGTACCAAGGCACGCCGGCACGCGAGCCGCGCCGGCCCGCGGAATACAGGATGAAGCCGAGCGCCCCGCCCCACCCCACGTGGATCGCGCGGAACAGCAGCGGCTCCAGGGAGTACACGTTCAGCACGAACAGGTGAAACACCGTGAACGCGATGCCCAGTACGGCGAGCAGCAGCGCCTCCCATGGGCGCAAGAGGCGCTTGTTTCCGGCGAACTCCTCTTCGGCGGCCGGCGGCTGCACGACCTCCTCCGGTCCGGGTTGCCGCGCCTGGTCGGCTGCGCTCATGTAAGCACCTCAAAAAAAAACGCTGCGTCTGTCGCCAAACGCAGCGTTGTCGTCTCGGCTTGGCCGCGTCAGCCCTTGTATTCGGGCGGCAGCAGGTTCTTCGGTACGTTAATGCCTTTTTCTTTCAGGTAGCGGATGGTGCCGGGGTGGAACGGCAGGAACGTGTTGCGGTTCCAGTTCTGCAGCACGGTCTCCTTGGCGGCGGCATGGCCTTTGACCATCTGCGGATTGCTTTCCAGCACCGCCTTGGTTATCCCGTACACGAGATCCTCAGGCAGGTCCTTGTGCGCGATCGCGAAGTTGTACACGCCGACCGTCTTGTGATCCTCGGTGAGCTGCTTGTACGTGCCTTTCGGAATCGTGGAATCGGAAAGCTCGGGCAACGCTTTCTTGAGCTTCGCGAGCTCGTCCGCGGTGAACGTGAAAAAGCGCACCTTGTTCGTCGTCTCGAGCTCCGAATACGCCGCGATCGGAATACCGGCGCAGAAAGGGAACGCGTCGATCAGGCCGTCCTGCAGATTCGCGGCCATGTCCGAGGCCTGCCCGTTGCGGATGGTCGTATTGATGCCGAGCGTCTTGAAGAAGAGCGGGAAATACGTGCCGCAGGTGCCGGCGCGCGGGCCCACGCCGGAGCGCTTGCCTTCCAGATCCTTGACGGACTTGATGCCTGTTTTTTCCAGCGTCACGAAATGGAACGGCGTGTCGTACATGGGGAACATCGCGCGGATGTTGCGGTACTGCTTGCCCTTGGTCCAGTCGCCCTTCCCTTCCCACGCCTGCAGCGCGACGCCCATCGTCGTCATGCCGAGGTCGATCTGCTTCGAGTCCGTAAGGATGATGTTCTGGTTGGGACCCTGCGTCTGCTGCGTGCTGATGTTGGTCCCGAGCTTCTCGTTGACGAGGCTCGCCCACACCTGGCCGTAAACGAAGAACGTGCCGCCGACGGACGCCGTGCCGAGCGTCAGCGTTTTCGGCCATTTCGGATTAGGTTTCGCCTGCGCAGCCGCGCCGGCGGAGATGCAGAGACTGACGAGCGCGGCCAGTCCCACGCTCAGAACACGCGTTAACCTCATGAAAGCTCCTCAATTGGATTTGTGCGGAAAAGCCGGAGGCGAGTCCGGCTGTGCGGGCGGGAGATTAGCACAGCTCGCGCGCCGCGACCTCGATCCGATTTACGTCGGCACGCGCCGCGCGCTTCGGACGGTCCATACCGGCTCGATGCCCGGCTCCGAGGGCTGCGCGCGAAAGCGGTGATCGACCCCGATGCCGGGGACGCACGCGAGCGTCTCACCGCAGTAAATAAAAGGCAGCCGCTCGCGCTCCCAGTGCGGCATCCCGGCCTCCTGCAGCAGGTTCTTGACCGTTCGGCGCGGCCGCCGCGGATCGGGCTGGAGCCGTTCGCCGCCGCGCCGGCGGCGAATCGTCACGGGCGCATGCGCCAGCCGCACCGCGCTCAAACCCCTTCCGCGTCCCCGCGTCATCCGCAGCACGCCGTCCAGTGCCGGCAGCGCGAGCTCGCGCTCGCCGCGCCAGGTCACGAACAGGTCCTCGCGGGAGGCTTCGGCAGCCTCGACGAGATGGATGCTGTCGCCGTGTCGCTTCAGCTCGCAGGAACCGAGGTCGACCGATACGCGCGCGTCGCGCCGCGCGGCGAGCGCCTGCCGCAGAGCCTCGCTCAAGCGCGCCGAATCGGGCGTGCGCCAGCCGCGCTCCGCAATCACGTGACGCAGGACGTTCTTCGCGCGCGCGAACGTCAGATGTCGCAGCGCGCCGGCGCTGACACCGCCGTTCGCGCGTGTGCGCTCGAGGTCGATTCGCGCCAGCTCGTCCGTGAGCTCCGCCGCTTCGGCCGCATTGAACGCGGCGCGCACGAGCACATCGCGGTAGCCCGGCACACGCTGCGCGATAACCGGCAGTACTTCGCGCCGCAACCAGTTACGCGTGTAGCGCGTGTCGAGGTTGCTCTCGTCCTCGATCCACGCGAGGCCGCGGCGCCTAGCGTAGCGTTCGATCTCGGCGCGCGCGGTGCCGATGAGTGGGCGCACAATCGTAGCTCCGCGACCGCGGCCCTGCGCCGCAATCTCGCGCACGAGCGGCATGGCCGCGAGACCTCTCACGCCCGAGCCGCGGAACAACTGCAGGAGCACGGTCTCCGCCTGGTCGTCTGCGTTGTGCGCCAGCGCGACGTAATCCGCGCGTGTGGCAAGCAGTGCTGCATAGCGCGCGTCGCGCGCAGCGCGCTCGATGCTGTTCGAGCGCGCGATCCGCACGCGCGCCACCCGACACGGCACGCCGAGTGACGTGCAGGCCTGTCGGCAGAAACGCGCCCATGCGCGCGAGTTGGCGCTGAGCTGGTGATCGACGTGCAGCGCCTCGAGCTCGAAGCCCATGCGCGGCGCGAGGCGCGCGAGCAGATCCAGAAGCACGATCGAGTCGACGCCGCCGCTCACGCCCACCCGCACGCGAGCGCCGCGCTTCACCACCGTGGAGATTTGCGCGCGGACGTGCGACAGCAGTCCGGCGCGTGTCGCACTACTTCGTTTCGGCTTCCCTGAACTTGCCATACGCGATGAGCTTGTCGAAACGCGCTTCGGTAAGCTCGCCGACAGGCTTGTCGCGAAGCTGGCGCCACGCCTCCTGCAGCGCCTTCTTCAGCCCCTGCATCATCGCTTCATGATCGCGATGCGCGCCGCCGAGCGGCTCGTGCACGATGCGGTCCACGAGGCCCAGCGCCTTCAGCCGGGTCGCCGTGATGCCGAGCGTCTCCGCCGCCTCGGGCGCGTAGTCCGCGCTCTTCCACAGAATGGAGGCGCAGCCTTCGGGCGAAATCACGGAATACGTGGAGTACTGGAGCATCAGCGTGATGTCGCCGACAGCGATCGCGAGCGCACCGCCCGAGCCACCCTCGCCGATCACCGTGCAGACGATCGGCACCTTGAGCTCCGCCATCGCATACAGATTGCGTCCGATCGCTTCCGATTGCCCGCGCTCCTCGGCGCCGACGCCGGGGTACGCGCCGGGCGTATCCACGAATGTGAAAACCGGAATGCCGAACTTCTCGGCGAGCTTCATGAGGCGCAGGGCTTTGCGATAGCCCTCGGGCTTGGGCATCCCGAAATTGCGGAAGATCTTCTCCTTGGTGTCGCGTCCCTTCTGGTGCCCGATCACCATGCACGCGTCGCCGCTGAAGCGCGCGAGGCCGCCTACGATCGCGGCGTCGTCGGCGAATGCACGGTCGCCGTGCAGCTCTTCGAAACCTTCGAATATGCCGTTCGCGTAGTCCAGCGTATACGGCCGCTGCGGGTGACGCGCAACCTGCGCGATCTGCCACGCAGTGAGCTTGCCGTAAATCTCGCGCGTGAGCGTCTGGCTCTTGCGCTGCAGCCGCGCAATCTCTTCGGAGATGTCGACAGCCGAATCGTCCTGCACGTACCGTAGCTCTTCGATCTTCGTCTCGAGCTCGGCGATCGGCTGCTCGAAATCAAGGAAAGTGGTTTTCATGGCGCGCCCATCATATCAATACCAGGCAACGCCCTTGCCTCGCGGGTCGCTTGCGGCTTGCGCAACGCCGCTGCGGTGCGCCTTGTATACCGCCTGCATGTTGCCCCACGCGCGCGCAGCGCTCTGAATCCTGTGGCCTCTGCCGGAAAGATCCGCGCGCCACTCGGCCGCGAAACCTTGCGGCTCGATTTCGACGCGGTCGGGCCAGAACTGGTGGTGATAACGCGGCGCCGCAACGATGCGCTCGAGATCGACTACGGGCGTGTGCACGTAGTCGAGAACGGCGAGCAGCACCTGGCTCACGATTCGCGAACCACCTGGCGAGCCCAGGATGAGAACACCGCGTTCGTCTTCGACAAACGTCGGCGTCATGCTGGAGAGCGGCCGCTTGCCCGGTTCGATGCGGTTCGCGGCGCCGCCGCGCAGACGGAAAGCGTTCGGCACGTCATCGCGCAGACTGAAATCGTCCATCTCGTTGTTGATGAGAACGCCGGTGCCCGGGGCGACGAGGCCGGAACCGAACAGCAGATTGATCGTGAGCGTGGCGGCCACCCGATTTCCGGCGCTGTCGACCACCGACAGGTGCGTCGTATTGTGGCTCTCCGCGCGCGGTGCGTCTGCGAGCGTATCGCTCACGCTGGCGCGCGCGCGGTCGATTTCGCTCGCGCGACGCGCGCTGTACTCGCGCGAGAGGAGCGTTGTCACCGGCACACGCACGAAGCCGGGGTCGGCGAGGTATCGCGCGCGGTCATGAAATACACGGCGCAAGGCTTCGATCACGAGGTGTGCGGAGTGCGCGCTGCGCGGCGTCTCGATCGCAAAGCGCTCCAGCATTCCCAGCGCCTGCGCGAGCGCGATGCCGCCGGCGGACGGGAGCGCGGCCGACGTGATCCGCGCGCCGCGATATTCGAAGCGGATCGGCTCGCGCTCGAGCACGCGATAGCCTTCGAGATCGGCTGCGCGCCATACGCCGCCCGCACCGTTCACCGTCTCCACGAGAGACTCGGCTACCGGTCCGCGGTAGAACGCCTCGGCGCCGTCGCGCGCGATACGTTCGAATGTCGCGGCGAGCTCCGGCTGGCGCAGGATGAAACCCGGCGCGGGGGCGTTGCCGCTGTCGAGGAATACCGTGGTATTTACGCCCGCGCGCAAGTACGCCTCGCGCAGCTTCGCGATTCGCGCGTAGCGGGCGTCCACCGGGAAACCCTCGCGCGCGAGCCGGATCGCGGGCGCGAGTAACACTGTCAGCGGCAGGCTGCCGTAGCGGGTCGCGACGTGCACGAGACCCGCAGGAAGTCCCGGAATCGCGGCTGCCTTGCCGCCGACGGTGGTCGCGTTCCTGAGCGGACGCCCTTCGCCGTCGAGGTACAAACCTTCCGAAACCGCAGCCGGCGCCGTTTCGCGTGCGTCCACCATCACCTGGTGAGCGTCGGCAGCGCGGTGCAGAAGAAAAAAACCACCGCCGCCCAGACCAGAGGAGTACGGCTCCACCACGGCCAGTGCGGCCGCCGTCGCCACCGCCGCGTCGAACGCGTTGCCGCCGCGGTCGAGCACGGCGCGGCCGGCATCGGTTGCGAGCGGATGCGCCGAGGCGATGGCGGCGCTCTGCTGCTGCCGCTCCATCGATGCGGCAGTGGCCGACACGACGACGAGCGCGACCGAAATGATCGCCCGCCAGCGCGGCTGCATCACGGCTTCAAATGTTGCGCGAAGAAGGCCTCGGCGCGCGAGAGACTGTCCTGCAGGGCCGCGCGGTTGGGCGGGTGGCTCTGCTTGGTCTTGCCGGGGTCGTCGTACGCATGGTGCGCGCCTTCGTAGAGGACGAACTCCACGGAAGAACCGCGCCCTCGCATGAGCTCCGCGAAATCCCGGCACACGTAGGGGGAGACCTCATCGTCGTCGGAGGCGGCGAGAATCAGCAGCGGCGCGTACGGGCGGTAGGTCGGTTGTTTGATCTGAGTGCGGCAGCTCGGGTACTGCGCGAGGGCGGCCCGGAATCCGCCGCGGATCGTAGCATCACCCGCGACCCCGTCCGTGGCCATGGCTGAAAGCAGGGTCATGCCGCCGTTCGACCAGCCGTGAAGGCCGATGCGCTCCGCGAGGACGTCGCCGCGAGTGCGGAGATAGGCGAGCGCCCCGTAGGCGTCGAGGGGGCGCACGAACTGTTCGCTCACCTCCGGCGGTCTCTGCGAATACGAGTGCTTAGGGAATCCGTCCCAATAGCCACGGGGCCCGAAGCTGTCCACGTGAAGCGCCACATAGCCCCGGCTCGCCCAGAATTCACCCCACATCCGGTGGCGCATCGTGAGGGTCTCGCCGGTATACGTGCCGCGTTTGAGCGAGGAGTA
The DNA here is from genome assembly GCA_035626595.1 of Burkholderiales bacterium. Taxonomy (GTDB): domain Bacteria; phylum Pseudomonadota; class Gammaproteobacteria; order Burkholderiales; family SG8-41; genus JAQGMV01. The sequence continues at coordinate 16,535 of DASPNJ010000062.1, read as the reverse complement.
TGGTCCGCCCCGGCCATGCAGCATTACGATAGCTGGATGCGGTCCGGCCGCTTCGGGCTTGAATAGATAGCCGAGGAGCTCGGTGCGGCCGTCTGCGCTCGGAAAACGCACCGTCTCCGGCGATGCCGCCGGCGCAACGTGCGGCGCGAGAAGGAAAAACGCAAAGGCGAACAGGCGCGTGAACTGCATGAGCCCCGCGACTCTATGACGGCGGCCCGCACGCTGCAAGCCGCAGTCGCCGATTCGAGACCTTTTTTGCAGTGGTGTGGGGCGCGCGTGTTCCATAATCAAACCTTGCCGTTCTTTCCCCGCAGCGCGACCGAACCGGTCTCGCGCCTCCAATGGCTGCGCATCGCGTGCATCGCGGCGGCGTTCGCCTATGGGACGCCGATCGCGTCCAGCGCATACGACCAGCTCATCCGCGTGAACGAGCAGGCGCGCACGCGGCTCATCCAGCATCATCGCCTGTGGGAGCTGGAAATCGGCTACCGCGGCCGTCCCGAAACGTGGACGCGCATGGCCGCGCGCCTGCTCAACGACCGGCAGCTCCTCGCACGTGTCGCGCTGAAGTACGGCGGGCAGGCGCCGGACATCGAGCTCGAATACCGCCGCGACGTCACGATCGCCCGCGCAGAGGTCGTCGGCAAAGCGCTCGTGCTGTGGGGCGGTCCGCTGCTGGCGCTCTATGGCCTCGCATGGCTCGCGCGGCGCCGTAACGGCAAGGCTCCGGTCAGGGTGCAGCCCGCGAGCATTTACGATCCGCGCTACCGGCCGCCTGCGTAAGCCTCAGGAGACGCTGGACCTGCGCAGTCAGCCGCCGCGCATCGCGGGGGCTACAGCCGGAACATCGAGCGCCGGTCGTACTGGAACGTGATGAGCTCGTGCGGCTGCTCGGCTGCGCTGCGGCCCAGGCACATTCCGCCGGAGCGGTCGAGCGGGATCTCCTCGCGCAGCAGGTGGACCTCGTCTGCGTCCTGCAGCGTCACGAACGTGCCGTTGATGCTGTGATCGATCAGGTAAAAACGCGTCTGCAGCACGCGTATGGTGAGATGCTGCCGCGAGGCGTAGCGGTCGCTCACGACGAGATCGCAGTCGCGGCTGCGGCCGACGGTCAGGTTCGGCCGCCAGCGATCGAGCCGGATGCGCTTGTCGCCCAGCGCAACGATCAGGCTCCCGCTGTCGCCGGGGATCACGCGACTCGAATGGACGTTGAGATCCGTGATCTCCATGCGATCGGGTCGCCATAGAACCTGGTAGACGATCGACTCGCGGCCGCTGCCCTTGAGCACGGTATTGAAGATCGGGCGCACGGACGACTTGAGCGCGGGCGAGAGCGCCTGCTCGGTGATCTCGGTGGTAAGGATCTGGTCCCGCATCGCCACGGCGGTCAGATAAGCGGCCACGTTGACGGTTTCACCGAACACATCGCCATCTTCCACCAGCACGCGGCCGTAATGCACGCCGACATGGATTGCCATCGGGTGATTCGCGAAGCGCGCGGCCGCAACGGCCGACTGCATCTCGCCTGCCGCGAGCGCCGCGAGATCGGCCGTCGGAAACACGCAGAGAATCGCGTCACCGACCGTTTTCACGAGCTCGCCCTCGAAGCGGGGCAGCACGGAGGACATCGTCTCGATGCAGGCGACGACCATTTGCCGCGCCGTCGCGTCACCGAACTTCTGATAGAGCGCGCTGCTTCCGCTGATGTCGGCGAAAAGCACGGCCTTCTCTTCCGAGTGCCTTCCCATGGGGCGGCACTCTAGCGGGACTGCGGCGGGCCGCGCAACTGAACAAGGTAGCCGCGTCAGGCGGCGCCGGCGAACTGTCCCGGCTCGTCGAGCTCCGAGAATCGCACCGGCAGCAGCTCGCGCGTCGAGAAGCTGCCCGCCGCCGACTTCTCGATCAGCACCAGCGACTGCTGCTCCGGTATGCCAGTCGGGATGATCATCCGGCCGCCCGGCTTGAGCTGTGCCATGAGCGGCGGGGGCGCGAGATCGCACGCGGCTGTCACAATAATGTTGTCATAGGGCGCGTGCTCCGGCCAGCCGTAGTAGCCGTTGCCCACGCGCACTTCGACGTTTGCATAGCCGAGGCGCTTCAGGCGCTTCTCCGCTCCCGCCGCGAGCTCGTCGATGAGGTCGATGGTGTAAACGCGGTTGACGATCTCCGCAAGCACCGCGGCTTGGTAGCCGGCGCCGGTTCCGATCTCCAGCACCTTGTCCTCACGCCGGAGCTCGAGCACGTCGGTCATGAGCGCGACGATGTAGGGCTGCGACACCGTCTTTTCGAAGCCGATCGGCAGCGGACGGTTCAGATACGAGTACGCCTGGATCTCGACCGGAACGAACTCGTGCCGCGGCACGCGCCCGATCACTTGCATCACCTGCGCGCTGAAAACACCGCGGCCCGTGTACGCCGCCGTCAGCAGCGCTTCGGCCTCGATCTCCGCCACCATATGACTGCGGTGACTTGCGAATACGTCCTGCGTCATGCGTCTTATCATGCTCCCAAAGCGGCTGTGATAGAAGCGCGCAAGGCTCGCCCGGCCGGCGCGGCGCCGGCGCATCGACAAGCGTACGCTTTAGCGGTCACAATCGCGTCCTCGATCACGCTTGCAAACAATGCCGATGAGCAGTCAGGACACCCGCAACATGGCCGTATTCTGCGATTTCGAAAACGTCGCGCTCGGCGTGCGCGACGCGAAATACGCCGAATTCGATATCGGCAAGGTGCTTCAGCGCCTGCTGCTGAAAGGCAGCATTGTCGTGAAGAAGGCCTATTGCGACTGGGACCGCTACAAGGATTTCAAGAAATCGATGCACGAGGCGTCTTTCGAGCTGATCGAGATCCCGCACGTGCGCATGTCGGGCAAGAATTCGGCCGACATCCGGATGGTGGTGGACGCGCTCGACCTCTGCTACACGAAGGGCCATGTCGATACCTTCGTGATCGTCAGCGGCGACTCGGATTTCTCGCCGCTCGTATCCAAGCTGCGCGAGAACAATAAAATCGTGATCGGCGTGGGGGTGAAGAAATCGACCTCGGACCTGCTGATGGCGAACTGCGACGAGTTCATCCTGTACGACGATCTCGTTCGCGAGCGCGCGAAGAAGCAAGGCCGGAAGAAGAAAACACCGGCGGCCGAAGCGGACAGCGCGCCAAAGCAGGCCGCCAGCGAACCGGCCGACAAGAAGCAGGAGGCCGTCGACCTCGTAATGGAGACGGTCGAGGCGCTGTTCGCCGAGCGCGGCGCGGAGGAAAAGATCTGGGGCTCGATGGTGAAGCAGGCGCTCAAGCGCCGCAGCCCCGGGTTCAACGAGGCCTACTACGGTTTTCGCAGCTTCGGCAAGCTCCTCGAGGACGCGCAGTCGCGGGCGCTGCTCACGCTCGAACCGGACGAGAAGTCCGGCGGCGTCATCATCAAGAGCTACAACCCGGATTACTGACCGGCGGCGGAGCTCACGGCGCCGGCCCGGCGCGGCCGGGCTCCAGCCGCCGCTCGATCCCGAATCTCTGAAGCTCCGAACCGCTCGCGTTGAGCGCGCGCTGCCGTTCCAAGTCGCGCTGCGTGTGCGTCGCGTCCGGTGCCGGAATTGCGCTGCGCAATTGCTGATCGTGCAGCATCTGTAGCCGCCGCTGCTGGTCACGCTCGAGCTCGCGACGCCGCGCGTCGCTCTGCGGCGTCTGCAGCGGGGCCTGCGTGCCCGCGGATTGCGGCCGCTGCAGCGAACGATCGATCTGCTGCTGCATCTTCAGACGCAGCTCCGTCTGCTGCTGGTCGCGCTGCTGGAGCTGGCGCTGCACCTCGGTATCGGCCGCGTGCGCAGCGGTCAAGCCCGCGGCAAGGCCGGTAAAGCAGACGAACGCGCGCACGCAGATGGCCCTCATACTGGTCTCGACTCCACACCCCTCCAAAAGTTCGGCGCTAGCGTCCGCGCGGCGGCGCTTTCGCCTGCGCGCGCGCGTCGAAACGCGCGACGTCGACGACGATGCGCTCGTGCACGCCTTCGCCGATACGCTCCGCCTCGTCGTCGGCCCACACGCGAAAGACGATCCGCCGTCCTTCCACAGCGGTCACTTCGGCACCGGCGGTGACGCGCATCCCCACCGGCGTCGCGGCGACGTGCGTGATGTCGAGCCGCGTCCCCACGGTCTGGTGCCCCGCCGGCAACAGACCCTCGACGGCGTTGAGCGCAGCCTCCTCCATCAGGCTCACCATCACGGGCGTTGCGAGCACTTTGATTTTCCCGCTGCCCACATGCGGCGCGGTGTCGCGTGTGCCCACGACGATTTCAGTCGTCCCGGTGAGCCCCGGCCTGAGTGCATGCGGCATCACACTAATGCGCGACCATAATGCGGACGATTGTCGTCCGAATGAGCCGTAAAGACCATCCTGTGCTATAGTGACCCGTATCAGTATTTGAACGGCGGCGATCGAACCCGAGACGCCGCACAGCAGCCACCCCTAAGTCCATTTCGTCCGACGCGGCCATCGCCTTGCGCGCCAGCCGTCGTCCATGCATTCACCACGATAAACCATCGCTCGTGCCAAGGAGGATGTGTCAATGAGAGTCATCTGGAGATTCTTCGTCGGAGAGGACATGCGCTGGCGCTGGCAGCAGCTGTCGGTCGATCGCGCCGTCGTCGCCGAGTCGCGGTCATCCTACGAAAAATACGAACGCTGCCTCGCCGCGGCCCAGCAGAAGGGCTACGTGTTCGAAGCCGCACAGCCGCGCCTTCCGCGTCCCGGCAACCGCACCTACTCCAGACCGTAACACCGTCGTGCCGCGCCGGCTGCCTGTCAGCCGGCGTTTCCACGCGTCGCTAGCTCGACGCGACGCGGCGCGTGGATTCCTGCGCGATCGCCGCATTCACCCGCGGCATCACCTCGGTCGCCATGAGCTCGATCGATCGTTTCGCGAGCGCCGGATCGACCCAGTCCATGTTCGCGTAAACGATCTCGCCGAAATCCCCGATCTCCTCGCGCAACGCGAGGATCTGGTCCACGACGCTCCCGACCGTGCCGCAGATCACGAGATTGCGCAGCATGTAGTCCTCGGTGAGCTCGCGGTCGTCCTGCTCCTCGTGCGTCTTGAAGATCGCGTGACGCTTCGAGAGCATCATCTTCGTGAGCAGCATCTTCCAGTAATAGCGATACGGGCTCGCCGAGTCGCTCCGGCCATAGCGCAGCGCCGCCTTGTCGTCGTCCGCGACGAAGATCGTACGCGCGACGCGCCAGTCCGCCGGATCGGCGACGCATCCGGCCCTGCGCTTGCCTTCGACGTAGTTCGTCCAATGACTCGGCAGCCATTTCGTCAGCAGGAAATTCGCCGACAACGGATGGAAATCGCGCTCGCCCATCGCGACCACGCCTTTCGAAAACGGCGCGACCACCGTGCCCACGATCTCCGGACGGGGTTTCTGGTACGGTTTGTAAAGCGTGCCGCGCTGGATCTCCGCGACGCTGGTCTTTGCCGTCGTGACCTTGAACCTGTTGCCCGGAAAATCGATGTCGTACGGAGCATCGCGCTCCCAGATCGCGAGGATCACGTCGATCGCTTCGGCGAAGAGCTTGTTGCGGTCCTCGCCGAGTATGCCCAGCGCCTCGGCGTCGGACGCGAGCGCGCCGGGGCTGATACCGAAGATGAAGCGGCCCTTGGCCAGATGATCGAACATCGCGGCATGCGAGGCGATCAGCGCCGGGTGCGAGTGCGACAGGTTCGACGTGCCGGTCGCGAGCTTGATGTGCTTCGTATCGCTGATGACGCTCGCAAGGAAGATGAAGCTGTTGGTGACGTTCTCGGATTTTTCCGTGAGATGCTCGCCGACGAACACGTCGTAATAACCGAGCTTGTCGGCGAGCACGATCGCTTCGCGGTCTTCCTGCAGCGTCTCGGCGGGGGCGCGCCCGGCCGGGTGCAGCGGCATCATGAACATGCCGAGTCGCATCGAGTCTCCCCGTCTTACGGGTCAAAATGCGTGAGTATAGAGCCTCTCGCGCAACGCTTTAGCGCAAGCGGCGGCGCGGTGCAGCGCGTTGGACGAGGCCGGTGATACTCTCGAGCTGCGATCCATAGATTGGCCGCTGCCGGCGCGTGACGCGCTTGCAGACATAGACCTCGTGAGCGGGCCGCGACTTCACGCTGAGCCCGCTCGAGCGCAGCAGCGCTTCCACCCCGGCATGATTCGGCACCCACCAGTTCGTCGGATCGCCGGAGAATCGCTGTTCGATGAACGCCATCTTGGGCCAGCCCGATTCGAGCAGCGGCGTGCGCTCGTCGATCCGGTAGTCCGGTTGTGGCGCGTAAACCGAGTCGCCCGGCATCGTGAGCGTCTGAAACACCATCAGCCGGCGCGTGCGCTGCGCGAGCAGGTCGAGCGCGAGCAACGGATAGCGCAGGTGATAGAAGACGCCCATGAACCAGACGAGATCGAAGCCCTGAGGATCGCGCGCGATCTCGTACACTTCCATCCGCCTGAAGCGCACGCGCGATTCGAGGCCGAATTGCCTGCAGGCCCAGCGCGCCTGCGCGAGATAGTGCGGATCGATGTCGATCGCGGTGACGTGCGCGCCCCGGCGTGCGAGCTCGAAACTGTAGAACCCGGCGTTGCATCCCACGTCCAGCACGCGCCATCCATCGAGCCGCGCCGGCAGCGCCGGCGCGATCTCCCGCCATTTGAACGCGGGGAAGTCCCCGCCGAGAAAATGGTCCGGCGCGGTCTGGGTGCCGTCCGGAAAATGCAGATTGTGAAACCAGGGCGCGAGCGCTTCGATCTTTCGCCGGCGCGCCGCGCTGGCTCTGGTGCTTCTCGAGCTGCTCGCGAAAGTACCGACCTCGTGGACATCCCGCCGTGCCGCGACGCTCCTGCGATAGCTTGCGCTGCGCGGCATGAGAGATCAGGCCGCGACGCGCGACAGCGCCTGCGCGAGATAGCGCTCGAGCTCGGCCGCGCGATGCGCCGCGGTATGCGCCGAGAGCACGCGTGTGCGCGCGCGCCTGCCGATCGCCACGCGCTCGCGTTCCGGACAATCGCGCAGGATCTTGAGCACTGCGGCCGCTGAATCGGCGAGCAGAATCTCGCGTCCGGGCGTGAACAGCGACTCGATGCCGCGCCAGCGATCGCTGATGATCGGCGTTGCGCATGCGGCAGCTTCGAACAGCCGCACGCTCGGCGACCAGCCGGCGGCGATCATGTCCGCGCGCGTGACGTTGAGCGTATAGCGCTGCCGGTTATAGAACGTTCGGTGCGCGTTCGGCGCGAGGTGCGGCATGTACCGAACGTTTTTCGGCCAACGACCCGTTTCGGGATAGCTCGGTCCCGCGATCGCGAAGCGGCCCGACGGCCAGCCGCGCGCGGGCTGGAGCAGCAGCGAGTCCACCGTCGGCTGCCGGTCATCGCTGTAGGTGCCCATGTAACCCAGGTCCCACGCGAGCGGCTGATCCTCCGGGAAGTAGAGCTCGGGATCGAACGAGCAGTACAGGACGCGCGCCATCGGCGAGCCGTAGTCGCGCTCGAGACGCGCGAGCGTCGGACCGCCGGTGAACGACAGATACAGGTCGTAGCGGCGAATCTGCCCGGGGGCCAGGTACTCGTGATCACCCCGCGCGAGCTTCGCCAGGGTAACCGGCGTGTCGATGTCGTAGAACGCGGTGATGCCCTGCGCCTGCTCGAGCACCCAGTCGCCGACGCGCACGCCTTCGGGGACGTACGAGCCGACGATCACGACGTCGGCCGCGGACACTTCGTGCGCGTGACTGTCCCGCAGCTCATCGAGACCTCCGTACAGGACCGTTCTGCCCCACGGCGGCTTCGGCAAATCGCGGTGAGCGGCGTACCAGGGCACGTCGCGCTCGAAGAACGTCACCTCATGTCCGGCACGTGCCAGTTCGCGTACGAGCCCGCGGTAGGTGGTCGCGTGACCGTTTCCCCAGGACGACGTGATCGAGAGCCCCAGCAGGACGATCTTCAACTTCGGGACATTCATGCCGTCGCACCTGCGCAAACGGGCACGCTGCACCCCTCGAGCAGCGCTTCGAGCTGCGCGGCGCGGTGCGCGTACGTGTGCTCGGCGAGCACGCGCGCGTACGCCGCGCGCCCGATGCGCCTCGCGGTCGGTGCGTCCAGACGCTCCACGTGCTCCGCCACTTCCTCGCCGTGAACGGCGACGAGTACCTCCGTGCCCGGTTCGAGGAAAAGGCCTATGCCCTCCCACGCGTCGGTGATCAGGCATGCGCCCGCACCCGCCGCCTCGAACACACGCGTCGCAGGAGAGAAGCCATAACGCGCCATGCTCTCGCGGCTTACGTTGAGCACTGCGCGCGGCGTGCAGTTGAACGCGTTATGCTCGGCGGTGTAGACGTGCCCCACGTAACGCACGCTCGCCGGCATCGGCTTCCCCTCCCATCCGCTGCCGCCGAGCAGGAAGCGGCGCTGCGGCAGGCGCGCGGCGGCGTCGAGAAAAAACCGCTCCACCCGCGCCTCCCGGTCCGGCAGGCGATTGCCGAGAAAACCGAGATCGGCTTCGAAACGCGGGGCCGGCTCGACCGGATAGTGCGTCGAAGGATCGAGCGCGTTGTAGATCGGCACGCATATCTTGGCGCCGAACTCGCGGTAGGCATTCACGACAGGATCGCCGCCGCCGTAGGTCAGCACGAGATCGTATCGGGGCACCAGCGCGCGAAACGGATCCCGCGGAGCGCTTCGCATGCGATCGAGCGTCGCGGGCGCGTCGACGTCCCAGAATGCGACCAGTGTTCCCGGACGTTGCAAATCGAGCACGGCTTTTTCGAGCAGCTCGTCGAACACGCCGACCCCGCTCGCCTTGATGACGAGATCGGCGCCGCGCGCGGCTTCGAGCGTGCGCAGCGCGTGCGCTTCGCCCTCACCCGGATAGACGACGACGCGCGCCCAGTCGGGATCGGCAATGTCGCGGTGCTGCTGCCGCCCGTAAGCATCGGGCTCGTAGAAGGTGACCTGGTGACCGCGCTCGTACAGCGCCCGCACGATGCCGCGGTAGTACGTTGCAGCGCCGTTCCAATACGCGGAGACGAGGCTCGAGCCGAAGAAAGCGATGTCGAGGCCGCGGCTCATACCGCGAGCCCGACTGTTCTGGTGCGGCCAACCAGCTCGGCATGGATGCGCAGGAGCTCGTCGACCCGGTGCGCGCACGTGTGCCGCGCCAGTATCGTGCGGCGTCCGTGCTCCGCCAGCTCGCGCGCAAGATCACGATCACGGATCACCGCGTCGAGATGCCGCTTCATCTCCGCGCCGCTGCGCGCCACGAGGTAGTCGGCGCCGGGCTCGAACAGCCCCTCGGTGTCCTCCCACGGCGCGCAAACCAGCGGTATACCGCACGCGAGCGCCTCGAATACACGGATCGTCGGCACGCCCGGCAGTGCTTTCACGTACGGACGTCTCGGCACGTGCACCGTCGCTGCATGGCGCGCGAACACGCGCGGGGTCTCGTAATTGGGCAGCCAACCGCCGTACGCAATGCCGGCTTCCGCCAAGCGAGCGAGCGCGTCGGCCGGATAACGCACGCCGTGGACCAGCGCCTGCAGTCGCAGCGCGCGAATCGGCTCGAGCAGGAACTCATCGAGCTCCGAGGCGCGCTCGTCATCGCCCCAGTTGCCGACCCACACGACATCGCCGCGACGCGACTCTCCGGTGAGCGGCCGAAAGATTCGCGTGTCGGCGGCTTCGTGCCACGTCCACGCGCGCTGCGCCCACCCGAGCTGTCGGTATAGATCACGGATCACCGCGCCGAACGCGAGCACCCCGTCGTAGTGCTCCAGGCGATACGCGGCCATCGCGTCAGGCTCCGTGATCGAGCGGTGGTGCGTGTCGTGGAACAGCAGCCGATAATGGCCGTTGCGACGTCGGTGCTCGCCGATTCGCTGTACCAGCGCGTGATCGTTCCATTCGTGGACGAGCACGAGCTGCGCGCTGGCGAGCGCGGCATCGAGATCGAGCTCGGGCCCGTAGCGGCGGCTTCGCAGGGCCGGATAGGCGCGCCGGAAGCCCGCGATGGGTGTCTCACCATGCTCGGCCACCAGATGCGAGACGCTCCACGCATCCGCAGGCTCGTACACGTCGAGCGCATGGCCGCGCGCCAGCAACTCCGTGCAGATACCGCGCAGGAAATGTGCGTTGCCGTGGTTCCAGTCCGAAACCAGCGAATGGCAGAAGATTACGACGCGCACTGGCGTGACTCCTGCGCGGCAGCCGACTTACGGCCCGCGCGCGCGTAACCGGCATCCCCCGCAAGCGCCGCATAGACGCGCTCGTAACCGCGCGCCATGCGCTCCGGGGTGTATTCGAGCGCGCGTCGCCGTGCTGCGCGTGCCAGGGTCGTGCGCAGCGACGCGTCCGCGATGAGGCGCGACAGCGCCTCCTTCAGCGCCGGATGATCGTCCGGCGGCACGTACAGCGCCGCCTCGCACCACACTTCTCGCAGCGTGGGGATGTCGCCGAGCACGAGAGCGCAGCCTGCGAGCGCCGCTTCGAGCGCCGTCAGTCCGAACGGCTCGTAGCGCGCCGGCAGCGCATAGATCGAGGCGCGCGCGTAATGTCGCGCCAGCGCGTGCGGCGCGAGCTCGCCAAGGCTGAGAACGCCGCGCGCCTGACGCACGCCGCCGTCCGGGTGGACCTGCGAGCCCGCGACGACGACCGGCCAGCGCAGCCGCGGCGCCACGGCCTCGAGTGCGGCGAGATTTTTCGCGGCATCCCACAAACGCCCGGCGGCGAGAATCACCGGCTCCTTGGCCGCTGCCGCGTAATCGGCGGCGCTGCGTCCGTTCGGGATTGCAAGGCCCGGACCGGCATAGCCATAGTTCTCGCGCAGCGTCTCGAGCATCGCTCGGGTCGGTGCGGCGACGATGTCCGCCCCATCGAGTCCCTGCTCCACGGCGTCGCGGTAGCGACGCCATTCGCGCGGCGCGGCACGTCCGTGAACGGCTCGCCACCAGGAGCACACGCATGAGTGGGCGACGACGAGCCGCGGCGCCGCGAACGGCAGACTACCGAACGCGAACTGGTTCAGATGCACGACCTGGGGACACAGATATTCCTCGAGACGCAGGAGCCATTCGCCCGCGCGGGTAATGTCGTCCCACGGCTCGTCCATCCATTCCAGGCGGAAGCTGCTGTCGTAGACGGGCAATCCCTCGATACCCGCGACCTGCGCGCGTTGCGTCGCATTGAGCGGCCCGCCCATGGTCGCGAGCGCGACATCACTGCCGCGCACGATCAGCGCCCGCGCGAGCTCAAGCGCGTGATGCCAGACGCCGCCCACCGTGTCGGTCGTCATCAGCACGAGGCGGGACTGCTCAGCGACCATAAATCGCATCCAGGACGCGGGCGACATCGATCGCGCGCTCGATATCCGGGTCAAAGCGGGCATTCGTGGCGAGACGGCGCGCCCACGCGACGGCCGCGCGGCCGCCCCATGCATCGGGCGGCTCGGCGAGCGTAATACGCCGCGTGCCGCGGCAATACTCCGCGCTGAAATCGTAGAACGAGCCGTTGACGTTGCGCAGCGCCGCACCGGCGCGTGTGCCGTGGAAATCGACGCCGATGACCGCATCCTGACCCGCCGGCAGATTCCATGAGCAGGCGAGCCTCACGACTGCGCCGGTGTCGAGCTCGAGCTGGGCGATCGCGTAGTCTTCGACCGCGCTCGTCACATCCGCGAGGACGCGTCCCCCGCAATAGAGCCGGCTCGATACCCGCTGCACGCCCGGAAACCCGAGCGTCCACAACGCGAGGTCGACGAGGTGCGTCCCGAGATCGATCACGCAGCCGCCACCGGAGAGCACCGGATCGCGAAACCACGGCTTGTCGGGCCCATACGCGTTGTGAAAGACGAGATCGACCGCATACGGCTCGCCGAGCTCTCCGATGCTGACAAGCTCGTGAATCGCCTGCATCGCGCGCGTGTGCCGATAGGAAAAATCGACGCCTAGCAGGCGGTCGGCGTCGCGCGCCGCACGCACCACCGCCGTCGCTTCGTCCGCCGTGCGCGCGAGCGGCTTCTGACAGAACACGGCAAGGCCGCAGCCGAGGGCCGCAGAGGCCTGCGCCGCGTGCAGCGCGCTCGGCGTCGCGATCACCACGCCGTCGAGGTCGAGCTCGCACAACGCCTCGAGCGAATCCAGCTCGGCCGCCGCAGGCGCCACCTCGCGGGCGCGCGCGAGTGCCTCGCGCGATTCGTCCGCAATCGCGGCAATCTCCGTGCAGCCGTCGGTCGCGATGGCCTCCAGCCGATGGCGGCCGATCCAACCGACGCCGAGAAAGCCGAGGCGTGGCCGATGCCGCGCGGGCGCAACCGGCGGCGCCTCGCGCGCCGGGGCAGCGAGCGCGCTCACGTCGTCACCAGCGCTTTGACGAATCCGTCAGGGCGCGTGCGCGTCAACTCGAGCGCCCGCCCGAGATCGTCGAGCGGCAGACGGGTGTAGAGCGCGTGCGGGTCGAGCACGCCCGCGCGCATGAGCTCGACCGCGCTGCGTATGCCTTCGACGTAGCGCTGCGGATCGCGTTCGTGCGCATTGACGACATCGATCCCCCGCCAGTTCCAGAGCTGCACGTTGACGCTCCGCAAGCCGTCCTGGTGAAAACCGGCGATGACGAGCCGGCCGCGCTCGGCGGTGAGCTCTCCCGCGAGGTCGAGGGGCCACTGCAGTCCCACCGCTTCGATCACGCGCTCGCACCAGCGGCCTCCGGTCAGACGCCGGAGCGTATCGATCACGCGCCCGTGGTCGTCCATCGCAATCGTCTCCGCGGCGCCGAACGTCCGCGCAAGCTCGAGCGCATAGGGTCTGCGCGATATCGCGATCACCCGCGCGCCGGCGTGCGAAGCGAGCCGCGTCAGCAGCATGCCCAGGAAACCCGCGCCGATGATCGCGACCGTGTGCCCGTCTTCGATCCCGCTCCGCTTGAAGATGTTGACCGCGCAGCCGAGCGGCTCGCCCGGCACCGGAATCCCGTCGAGCTCCGGAGGCAACCGCACCAGCGCGTCAGCTCTGGCGATGTCGTACTCGGCATGAGCCTTGAACGAGATCGCCGCGACGCGATCGCCGACCGTGAGCTCGCGCACCCCGTCGCCGACTGCGGCGACGCGGCCCCAGCCTTCGTGGCCCGGCGCGCCCGCGGGCTGCGGATAATCAAACCACGAGCGGCCCTCCCACACGGGCAAGCTGGACGCACACACGCCCGAGCCTTCGAGTCGCACGAGCACCTCGCCCGCACCGGGCTCGGGCGTTGCGACCGTGCGAATCGCGGCGTCGCCGGGGGCCGCTATGACGCCAGCGCGCATGACGGTTGCGCCAGCGCGCGGCGCTGCGCACGATGATCGGTCAGCCACTCGTGCAACCGGCGAATGCCGTCGCTCGCGCGCACTTTCGGTTTCCAGCCGGTCGCCTGCCCGAAAGCCCGCGTATCCGATACGTAGTAGCGCTGATCCCCGGTGCGCCACTCCGCGAAATGCGTCCGCGGCCGCTCGCCGCGAAGCTCCTCGATGCGGTCGAGCAGGTCGAGCAGGCTGATCACGTTACCGGGCCCACCGCCGATATTGAACGCGCCGCCGGAGAGCATGCCGACGTGGCGCTCGGCCAGCAGGAATGCGTCGACCAGATCGTCGACAAACAGGATGTCGCGTACCTGGCTGCCATCGCCATAGACCGTGATCGGCTCGCCATCGATCGCGCGCACGAGGAAATGGGCGACCCAGCCCTGGTCCTCGGTGCCGAATTGATGCGGACCATAGATGCAGCTCATGCGGAACACCACCGTTTTCAACCCGAACGAGCGGGCGTAATCGCGGACGTACTGATCGGCGGTGCCTTTGGAGCACCCATACGGACTGTGGAAGTCGAGCGGGCGCGCTTCCGAGATGCCGCAGTGACGCAGCGTCTCCGCCATGGGCATGTAGCGCTGCCCCTCGTGGACGAGTGGCACGTCATCCAGACCGCCATAGACCTTGTTGGTGGACGTGAGGATGATCGGCGGCGGATCGCGTTGCGCGCGTGCAGCCTCGAGCAGGTTGAGCGTGCCCGCGGCGTTGGTCGCGAAATCCTCCAGCGGATCCAGCATGCTCGTCGTCACCGCAACCTGCGCCGCGAAGTGGAAAATCTGCTGCGCGCGCGCAACCGCGTGTGCAACCGCCGCGCGATCGCGGATGTCTTCCACGGCAACTTGCAGCGCGTCGCCGTGCTCCTCGCGCAGCCACGCGAGGTTCTGCTCGACACCGGCACGAGACAGATTGTCGAGGATCAGCACCGGCCGGCCCTCATTCAGCAGGCGGTGCGCCAGATTGGCGCCGATGAATCCGGCGCCGCCGGTGATCAGCGTAACGCTCGGGCTGCGGCTGCCGGCGAAGAGGCGTCGGGGTTTCGTCCTCGCGGGGCTCATACCGTCAGCCCTCTCGCGGCGAGCTCGGCGCTCGCCTGCGCGAGGCGGTCGACCGCCGCCTGACCTTCGAGCCACGCCGCGAGCTCCTGCAGCCCTTCATCGAGCGTCACCGCGGGTGCGTAGCCGAGCACGTCGCGGGCCTTGGTGATATCGGCGAAACAATGTCGTATGTCGCCGACGCGATACTTGCCGATGATTTCCGGCTCGATATGCGTCCTGCCCAGAACGGCCGCGACGCGCCGCGCCACTTCGCGCACGGTATACATGCGTCCGCTGCCAACGTTGAAGACCTCGCCGGCGGCCTCCGGCACCTCCAGCGCCAGCCGGCAGGCACGCGCGATGTCGTAGACGCTCACGAAGTCGCGGCATTGATTACCGTCCTCGAAGATCGCCGGCGGGGCATCATTGAGGAGTCTCGACGCGAAAATCGCGAGCACGCCGGTATACGGATTTGAAAGCGCCTGGCGCGGCCCGTACGCGTTGAAGAACCGCAGCGCGACGGTCGGGATGCCGTAAGCGCGACCGATCATGAGGCACAGCCGCTCCTGGTCGAATTTCGTCAGCGCGTACACCGAGGCTATGGCGGGCGTTTTCGTTTCGGGTGTCGCCACTGGCGTGAGCGGCGTTCCGTCCGCATCGCGCCAGTCCCAGTCCGCGCGCCGCAACTGCTCGAGGGACCGTTCGCCCACCACACGCGCTTCACCCGTGGGGGTGCGGTACAGGCCCTCGCCGTAGAGGCTCATGCTGGACGCGACCACGAGACGCTCCACGGGACGCTCGATCAGCGCCTCCAACAGCACCGACGTGCCGAGATCGTTCATGCCGACGTAATGCGCGACTTCGTACATGCTCTGGCCGACGCCGACGGCAGCCGCGAAATGAAACACCGCGTCGACGCCGCGCAGCGCGCGTCTCACGACGTCGGCATCGCGCACGTCGCCCACGACCAGCTCGATTTCAGGGTCGAGGTACGACGGCCTCTGGCGCCCTTCACCGTGCACCTGCGGCGCGAGATGATCGAGCGCACGCACCTTGTAACCACGCTCGAGCAGCTCGTCCGCCAGATGAGACCCGAGAAATCCCGCACCGCCCGTGATGAGCACCTGCCGCGTCATGTTTTCTGCCTTTCTTCGTACGTCGTCCGACACAAGGTGCCAGCGCTCCGCGCAACTGGGCAGCAGTTGCGGACGACTCAACGCAATGACTGCACTACGGATTAATGTGCGGAACAGCTCGGCGATTTCGGTTTTGCAAGCACTGGGCCACGTGTGTGCCACGCCCACCGATTGCGCAAAAAAGTCGCCGCATCGACACTGCAACGAAGGTGCCAAACGAAGGTAAGTAGCTCGGACGATGGACGCATCGGCAAAATCGATGCAGGCAAGTCGCATTCGACCGAGCTTGCTGACAAACCGGCGCGGCGACTGCAACGTTGACCGCCGGCGGGTAATTTCCGCCCGCATATATGCTCGTCGCAGCTGCGCCTGTCCATCACACCGCGTCGCTATGCGAACGGAATGGCGCTTGCTGATGTGCCGGGACTGCGAGCCGCAGTACACCGGCAAGCTTCTCATCATGGCTAAAGTAAGAGTGGCGATCATAGGCGTGGGGAACTGCGCCTCCTCACTCGTGCAGGGCGTCCAGTTCTACCGCGACGCCCGCGCGGGCGATTTCGTGCCCGGCCTCATGCACGTCGATCTGGGGGGCTATCAGCCCCGCGACATCGAATTCAGCGCCGCGTTCGACGTGAATGCCGACAAGGTCGGGCGCGACCTGGCCGAGGCGGTTTTCGCCGAGCCGAACAATACCGCGCGCTTCGCCGACGTGCCGCCGCTCGGTGTCAAGGTGCGTCGCGGCATGACTCACGACGGGCTGGGCAAGTACCTGAAGAACATCGTGCCGAAGGCGCGCGGCAGCACCGACGATATCGTCGGCATATTGAAGAAGACCCGCACCGACGTGGTGGTCTCCTATCTTCCCGTCGGTTCGGAGATGGCGACCAAGTGGTACGTGGAGCAGGTGCTCGACGCCGGCTGCGCGTTCGTCAACTGCATCCCCGTCTTCATCGCGCGGGAGCCGTACTGGCAGCGGCGGTTCGAGGAGAAGGGCCTCCCCGTCGTGGGCGA
>DASPNJ010000061.1:0-48688 GCA_035626595.1 Burkholderiales bacterium | reverse complement strand
CGACGGCCCGACCGGCGACGATCGCTTCCGCCGCGCTGATGCCGGCACCGACCTCTATCTCGATCTGCGCGGCCTGCAGCGTCGCGCGCTTGCGGGCGCCGAGACGGCCGACAGCGGCTTCGTCACCGACATTCAGCGGCTGAACGCGGGCCGCGACGTGAATGCAGTGCTGCAGCACGGGACCGACCAGACGACGCCCGGCAGCGTGCCGTACGTGATCGAGGTCGATCAGGACAATGCCAACGGCGGCACCAGTCTCGCCGGCACCGTGAGCGTCAACGACGCGAACGGCGGCTTGCCCAATGTCGACAGCGTCACCACGCATTTCCGTTCGAACGACGGCCACTCCGGGCCGACCCAGCTGTTCCCGCTGGGCGTGTTCGGCACCGGCACTGCCGACACCAATGTGACATACGATTTCGGAATCGCCGCCGACGCGGACAAACGCATCATCGCCGGGCGCGACATCGACCTGACGGGGCCGGTCAGCGGGAAGCTCGTGCACGTGGACGCGTACACGAACATCCTCGCGCTCGGCAATATCGACGTGATCGCCAACGGCGATATCACGGTCACCGAGATCGCAGGCGACCTCAAGGTCGGCCGCATTGCTTCCGTAGGTCGCGACGTCACGCTGAACTCCCCGCGCCGCATCGTCGATTCGGTGAGCGGAACCGCGAATGGCGACGACAGCGGTGCGACGGTGGATGCCGACGTGACCGGCCGCAACATCCTGATGATCGCCGGCGACAACGGCATTGGCGGTGAGGAAGGCACGGGCGGCATCGGGACGCCGGATAACTTCCTCGAGATCAACGTGGACGTCCTGCAAGGCGCCGGCGGCATCACCGGCTCGCTGCAGGCCTATGACACGGCCGCCGGGCTCGCGCCGGCGACCCAGGGGGTGTTCCTGACGGAAGTGCGCCGCGCGGGAGACGTGGAAGCCGCGCTGGGCGGCAAGGAAGCGATCGGCACGAACGCGCTGCAGATCCATACCGTCGATACGAAAGGCGACGCATCGCTCGCGAATACGAGCGGTTCGGTGCGCGACGCGCGCAATAACGGAACCGGCGACAGCGCCGCAGACGTCTTCGCCAATACGGTGGACATCTACGCGAACGGCGGCCACATCGGCGACGTTTCCGGCAGCAACGATCTGGACATCGACTCGCAGCACTCCCTCGCGGGTGATGTGGGCCTGCGGGCAACCGGCAGCATCTATCTCACGGAGACCGATTCGGAACCGGTCACGCCGCCGCTCTCGCCGGATCATCCCAACCGGCCGAACACCACAGCCTACGGCCTGCACCTGGTGCTGGCGGAGACGACGGACGCCGGCAGCGACATCAGGCTCACGGTTCGCGAGTCAGCCGATCTCGACGAGGATCTGGTGCTCACGATCGGCGGTTCGGTGCTGTTCACGCAGAACGCGCCGGAGTCGATGAGCAACCATAACGAGATCGATTCGGCCGGGTGGGTCGAGCTGCGAATCGGTGACGACCTCGTGGATCGCCAGGGGGCGAATCCGGCGTTGAGCCTCGCCGGGAACTCAGTCGTCGAAGCCGCCGAGTGGATCGACATCTTCCTCGACGACCAGAACGCCGACACGGACTTCGGCGCGCACACCACGTTCCTGGGCACTTATCGGCCCGGCAACGGCGCCATCGGCGGAACGGCCGCGCACCCGCACATCACGCGCATCTTCGGCCATACCGATGTCGATACGCTGACCTTCGACAAAACCGACCTCGACGGCAAGACGGAGGTCTACGGCAGCCAGGACACCGACGCGACCGGCAATGACGGCGAGGACCGCTTCACGGTCGACAGCCTGCTGAGCATGGACGTCACCGGCGGCCATACGCTGACGCTGGACGGACAGGCGGACACCGACTACTACACGATCTACACGACCGGCAGCCAGGCGAGCATCGGCGAGCGGCGCAACTACGTCGTCAACATCCTCGACAAAGGCCTGGAAAACGACGGCGTGGATGAGGCCTTCATCTACGGCGTCGAGTCCGCGAACAACGGTTACGCCGATCCGCAGGACATCACCACCAAGTTCCCGGCGGACGACATTTTCCTCATGCGGCGCACGCAGTACATCCCGTCGCTGCAGCCCGGCGACGACGCGAGCACGCTGAGCGGGCCGTACGGCGTGGGCGGCGTCAACATGGAATCTGCCGACGATCCGGCTTTCGTTGCGCTGCTGCACGGCAGTCTCGCCGTGCATCGCGACCTCGTGCCGAACAACGCGCCACCGGAAGACGCGAGCATCAACTTCGTCCAGCGCGTGAACTACGACTCGGCGCTGAACGGCCGGTTGAACGTGTACGGCCTGTCCGGGAACGACTACTTCGCCTCGGACGACAACAGCGTGACCACGCAGCTCGACGGCGGCGTCGGGCACGACTCGTTCCAGATCGGTCAGATCTTCGGTTCTCAGCGCGATGACGATGCGGGGCCGAGCCTGACGCCGTTCAACCCGCTCGACGCGGCGGCGCCCGAGTTCGGCGGCGCTTTGCAGCCGCACGACGTGTTCCCGAAGATGGTTGCGACGACCCGCGGCTGGCTGAGCCCGGGCATCAGCGCGCCCACCGTCGTCACCGGCGGCACCGGCAACGACGAGTTCACGGTGTACGCGAACCAGGCCGAGTTGCGCCTGGAAGGTGACGACGACAACGACCTCTTCATCGTGCGCGCGTTCGCGCTCGCGGCAGTGGTCGATACCGACGCGAACGGCGACGGGCTGCTCGACGCGAACGACATCGATCACCCGACGGTCGACAACAACGGCGACGGCGTCGTCAACTCTGCCGACGCGCATACCACGTTCGACACGAACAACGACAAGCGTATCAACCTGCTCGACGGTCCGAACAACTGGCAAGACGACAAGATCGTTCTCGACCTGGTCGACGGCAAGTACGTCGCGCGGCCGGTCATCGGCAGCGCGTTCTCGACCGACCGGCCGCTGGATATCCGCTCGGGCGGCGGCGAAGACGAGGTGCAGTACAACGTCAATGCGCCGGTCTCGATCGACGGCGGCACCGGCTTCGACAAGCTCGTCGTGCTGGCAACGGAATTCGCCGACGACATCGCGATCACGTCCAAAGGCATCTTCGGCGCCGGTCTGAACGTGCGTTACACCACCGTCGAAGTGGTCGAGGTCGATGGCCTCGAGGGCGACGACGAATTCTTCGTGCAGTCCACCGAGTTCGGCGTCGCCTACCGCGTCATCGGCGGCCTGGGGTCGGACACGATCAACGTCACCGGCGATGTCACGGCCGACATCGTTGCGCGCGAGCTGGAAGGCGCCAGCGGCACGATCGATCATCTGGTGACATCGAACGATCCGCGCTACGACGGTCTGCCGACCGACGGCATCGACTACAACGTTGCGAGCGGCGACTCCGGCCTCGTCGTCGTCGAGGAGACCGGCAGCGGGACGAGCGTGACCGAGGGCGGCGAATACGCACTGCCGCCGGGGGTCAGGCTCGCGCTCGATTCGTACACCGTGCGCCTCGCGAAGGCGTCCTCCGAGTGGGTCTACGTGACGGTGTCGGTCGCGCGCTCTCCGCAGGAAGAAGCGGACGACATCCTCAATAACCCGCCCCCGTTGTTCGATGGACCGGGCGATACGATGTGGATCACGGCGTCGGCCCCGGGCGTCGATCCGATGCAGGACTTCCGCCGCCACTATGACGTGGACGGCAATCCGCACCACGAGCCCTCGCGCGCCGTCGTGCTCGCGTTCGCACCGGGCGAAATCGCCGCGAAGACGGTTTACCTGTACGCGGTGGACGACACGCGCTCGGAGGGCGACCGCGTGGTCGTATCGCAGCACAGCGTCATCTCGGCCGACGCGGACTTCAATGGCGTCGCCGTGCGCAACGTCGAGGTGAAGCTCCGCGACAACGACACGCCCGGGATGTATGTCACGGAAGTGCAGCCCGGCACCGACGTCGAGGACGGGCGCACGCTCATCATCGAAGGCAAGGAGATCGCACAAGACATCGTCGCCGGCGACATGCCCGGCGCCGATACGACCGATTTCACGGGCCTGCGCGACGAGATCCTCGTCGAGCTGGCGAAGGCGCCGCAAGCCGGCGACGTGATCGTGGTCGAGCTCGACCTGGATGCCGCCAGCGAGCGCGAGATGTACCTCGTTCACCCGGTCGGCCAGCCGGTCGACAGCCGCTTCCAGATCCTGGTCGATGGCGACGTCACCCGCTACTTCGCGACGTTCGACGCGAGCAACTGGGACGATCCCGTGCGCGTCGGCATCGAGGCGCGCGACGATTCGCCGCGCGAAGATCCGGGCACCGCGGTCATCAACTTCGTTCAGCACCGCGAGGACTTCACCTTCGCCGGCGTCACGTTCGATCCGGTGGATGGCGCCGACGATGCGGATCCCGCGAACGACCTCTTCGTGTTCCCGAACCTGCGCTCGGGCAACGGGTTGGTCGACGTGGAAGTCATCGACAACGATTCGGCCGGTCTGGTTTCGCTCGAGACAGGCACGAACACCCAGCTCGTCGTCGATGACCTCTCGACCGTTATCGACGAATCCCAGGACGACCAGTACACGATCCGGCTCACGCGCCAGCCCGGTGCGGCGGTCGACGTCGCCGTCCTGACCGACGGCCTCGCGGACATCGTGAGCATCGGCGGCGTCGCCATCAATCCGCTGACCGACTACGGCGTCATCGGCGGCTACGTGGCCACGCAGGCTTTCGGCGGAACGATCACGATCAACAACGCCGCCGGCGGCGCAGTCATTACGCGCGGCGCCGGTTCCGACCTCGGCAGCTTCATCGAGGAAGGCTTCCAGGTCGGGCAGCTCGTGCGCGTCGCGCTCACGGCGGACGAGGGCGAGACGTACACGGCCTACGACACCGAGACCGATGGTTCGACGAAGCTCACCATCACGCACATCAGCAGCGATGGCTTGTCGATGACGCTGTCCGATTCGATCAGCGGCCTGATCGCGGATGCCGATGGCGGCGGCTACGAGCTTTCGAGCATCGCGCGGCTGGCCTCGCGCGGCGAATGGACCGGCGTGGTCGACTTCACAAAGGTCAACGTCGACGGTACCGATTACTACCGCATGACCCGCCAGGACGGCTCAGGCTGGCTCGCAGACGGGTTCCTGGAAGGTCAGCGTTTCCGTATCACGCAGGGTGTCAACGCGGGCGATTACAAGATCGCCATCATCCGCGGCGACAACGAGAGCAAGGACAACACGATCGAGCTCACGCTCGAGACCCCGTTCGCCAACGTGGGCGCTGCCGGCGCCGACCAGCTGGTCACCGTCAAGCGCACTGCCGCGCTGGCGCACTTCACGGCGAGCGACTGGTACAAGCAGCAGGACGTGGTGCTGCAGGCGGATCCGTTCTTCGAGGTGCCGCTGACGCGCGAAGGGGTGAAGAACTTCCCCTCGTCGATGCACCTGTTGTCGCGGTTACGCGGCCCGCTGGCCGTCGAAGGCGGACCGACGGGAGCCGACCGGTCGTTGCAGACCGGGCTCAAGCTGCCGGGCGAAGCCGACGCGCCGCTGATCGAGATCGGGCCGCAGCCGCCGGAGAGCCGCCAGATCGATGTGCTGAACCTGTTCAACGATTCGAGCCAGGAAGACCTGTCCGGCACGATGACGCAGACGACGCTGCGCGGGCTGGGCATGGCCGAGGATCTCGATTTCGGTCCAAGCCTCGATCCGAACAATCCGCAGCATTTCGGCGAGCCCACGATCTTCCCGGGTGGCGTGAGCTTCGGCAGCGTCGCGGTCGTCGACGGCCAGTTCGCCACCGACGGCGCGAAGAGCTCGATCGAGGTCGTGAACTTCCTGGGCGGCTCCGGCAACGACGATCTCCTGATCGAAGGCACGCTCGACCCCGATGTCGCGGTGAAGGGCACGGGCACGTTCGAAGCGGCAGCACCGGGCGCCGATCCGCGGTTCGACGCCGACACCGATGTGGTCCTCAGCAAGGCGGCATGGGACTGGCGCGCGCAGGGCTTCCTGCCGGGCCAGAAGGTCACGGTGTTCGACTACGCCGGCAATACGAAGGGTGCGGTTCTCGGCACGTTCGAAGTCGTCGCGATCAGCGACGACGACCCGCTCGATACCTTCAACAACACCGAGCTCCAGCTGCAACAACTCACCGGCGCGGCGCTGCCGCTCGGCGAGCGCCTGGTGCGGATCGAGGCCGAAGACGATCTCGTCGTGGTCACGCTGCCGGTCACGTTGGCCGGTACGGACGACAACGCAGCGACCGACGTCGATGAAGAAGGCGGCACCATCACGCGCGTCGGCGGGAGCTGGGCCGATGATGGTTTCGAGAAAGGCCAGTTGCTCCTGATCGACGGCATGCCGGGGAGCTGGCGCATCACCGACGTCACGGCGACGGTGCTGAGCGTGCGCGGCAACAAGTTGCCGGACGGTGCCTCGCAGCGGACCCTGTCCGTCGCCGGCACGCACGGCGGCCTCACGGTGGTCCACGGCGGCGGCAACTTCGCGCTCGAGCTCGAGCCCGATATCAACCTCGGGTCCAACTTCGTCGAGCGCCGCGACGGTCTCGACTGGCAGGACGATGGTTATGCCGTCGGCCAGTTCATCACGATCGAGGGCCTCTCCGGCGTGTGGCAGATCGCCGGATTCGATGACGCCGCGCTCGCGAGCCTCAGCGCCGATATCGTCAGCAATCCGTTCGAGGGCGCCGGCACCAACAGCCGCATGGTGCTGACCGGCGCGCCGATCGGCGCGCAGACGAACGTCGTCGCAACCGCGATCTCGGTGGTCGACGCGAAGCGCGTCGAAGCCGACGGCGCCATGAGCATCGCGACCGTGCAGGCGGATGAATCCACGTTCGAATCCGCTTACAGCGAGATCACGCGTGCCAGCGGTAATTGGATCGCGGACGGCTTCTACGTCGGCCAGCAGGTCTACGTCAGTGGCCTCGCCGGTGCATTCACGGTGAGCAATCTCACCGCTACCGGCATGCGCCTGCAGAACGTGGCGCTTACGCCGGTTGCGAACGCGGATCTCACGGTGTTCGGCTACGACACGCGGGGCGCAGGCGTGCGCGCTACAGGCACCACCCGCATGGGCGGCGACACGATTACCGTCACCGGCGGCGCCGGGCCCGATTCACCGCTGGTCGTCTATGGCGATACCTCGCAGGACGGCGTCTGGTACAGCGGCGTGGCCGGCGATGTCCGCGGCTACGAGTTCGGCAACAAACCGTTCGACCCGTTCACGCACCTGCCCGATGGCGATAACGAGAACGATGAGTGGGTGTTCGCGCTCGCCGATGCATACGACAACGCCGGTAACGACGTGATCGACGCGCGGCAGTTGTTCGCGACGGTCGCAGCCGTGGATTTGCCGACAGTAGGCTTCACCGCCTACGGTGGCGAGGGCGACGACCTCATCTACGGCAGCCAGGCAGGCGACCATCTCGCGGGCGGCTCCGGCGACGACGAGATCCACGGCAACCGCGGTGTCGACCATATCTACGGCGACTCCGGCATCAACGTCGATATCTTCAGCCGCGCGCTCCACATCAGCACGCAGAACCAGAGCCCGAAGCCGACGATCGATCTCGATCTCATCAGCTTCACGCCGAACGGCACCACCGTTACGCCGGCGGATTCGCAGGTGGTCGACGAGATGCTCGTCGCCGGTCGCGACGTCATCTACGGTGACGGCGTCCACACGACGGGTCTGGTCGACGGACCCGAGTTTGCGTATGACGACGTGATCTTCGGCGACCACGGCGCGGTGATGCAGAACGTCGCGGATCCGAACGTTCCGAACGAGAAGCTGCAGAAGATCCAGACGACCGCGCTCGACTCGATCCTGTCCATTCAGTCGCGCAACCTGCAGCGCGGCGGCGACGACGTCATCTTCGGCAATCTCGGCCGCGACATCATCGTCGCGGGCGCCGGACACGACATGGCGGACGGCGACGAAGCCGACGACATGGTGTTCGGCGACAACGTGACGGCGCTCACGCGCATGGGCGGCGCCGACGGCAACGTCGGCGACGACACCGCCAGCCTGCGCTTCCAGACGCTCGCGGGCACGCTGCTCTATTCGAGCAGCGAGTTCGGCGCGACCGCGAACGGCAGCGGCCAGCTGCTCGTCGATGGCGTCGCACGCAACTACCGCGATCCGGACGGCGCGCCGTGGTGGGCGGAGTACACGGTCGACTACGCTGCGCTTCACAACTATTCGTTCGACCTGGGTCACACCGGTGCCGGCAGCTTCGGCAACGATTACGTGGCCGGCAGTGAAAAGCACGACCTCCTGTTCGGTCAGCTCGGCAGCGACGTCGTCCAGGGCGATGGCGGCATCGAGCTTGCGTTCGCAGCTACGTCCCATGTCGGCGCATCCCGCACCAGCGGGCCTGTCACGGATCCGGTCGGTCCGCTCAGCGTGGTCGCGTCTGTCGAGCGGCTGGCCACTGACGGGCAGGACTACATCGAAGGCGGCGGCGGCAACGACGTCATTTTCGGCGGCCTCGGGCAGGACGATATCGTCGGCGGCAGCTCGACGTTCTTCAGCCTGGCGACGCCGGAGCACCGTCCCGACGGCGACGACATCATCTTCGGCGGCGCAGGTACGCAGATCACGCGCAACAACGCGCTCAATGCCGACGGTTCGCTCGCTTCGCTCACGCCGCGGCACGCGCAGGACGCCGACACGATCGGCGCGGATAACGCCGACATCGTTCGCATCGTCGGTACCAATCATGTCGACATCAACCCGCAGGGTAGTGCCGCACTCCCGCTCTTCCTGAGCTTCAACTACGACAACTACGACTCCACGAAGATCGTGGTGCGGGGCGTGACGCTGCTCGACTACACGCCGGGCGGGCCCGACTTCCAGCCTGCGTTGTTCAGCGGTGGTTCCCACAGCGAGTTCGGGTTCATGACCCAAGTGGATATCGGCGGCAACGACGAAGTCCACGGCGAAATGGGCGACGACACCGTCTATCTGCAGGGCGGTAACGACATCGCATTCGGCGACGCCGAAGACGATGACTTGATCGGCGGCTGGGGGTCTGACTGGATCTCCGGCGGCACGGGTCAGGACGGCATCCTCGGCGACGACGGCCGCATCCTCACGAGCCGCAACGCAGGCGCCGCGACGCAGGCGAGCTTCGCCGAGCCGCTCTACGGCGTGCGCTTCCTGCTGAACAGCGACCCCGATACCCGGATCATCCACGGCAACGTGCTGAACGAGTTCATCTACACCCCGGGGAACGTGCAGACGGCGACGATCAACGTCGCAGGCCAGTTGAAGAAGACGGTCGATCTGACACCCTTCAACGTGGACCCGGTGGGCGCATCGGGCGATGCGCAAAACCCGCTGTTCGTGCCGCGCCATGTAAACGACATCGTCTTCGGCGGCCTCGGCGACGATTGGCTGCATGGCGGCTCCGGCGACGATGCGCTCTCCGGCGCCGAGGCGCTTCCGGTGTCGTATACCCAGCGCTGGGACGATAGCGTGGTGGGTGAGCCGGTCCTCGTGGGCGTTGCCCGCAGCGACTTCGCACGGCCGTATAACAACGGCGATGCGCTGCGCTTCAATCCCGACGATCCGACCGGCTGGCATCGCGATCGCACCGGACGCTCGGGTGAGTTCTATCTCTATGACGAGTACGACCCGCGCCGCAAGATCGAGCTCATCCTCAGCGCGACAAATCCGGCGCTGATCGGCGAAGCGTATGAAGATCAGGCAGGCGTGACGGCCAGAGGCAACTTCCTGCTCAACTTCAACGCCCAATACGGCGCGGCCGGCATCGGTGAAGGGATCGCGCGTGCCGGTGGCGTGACACCGGATGGCGTGCCTTACCTCGCGACCAAAGACGACGGTGTCGACTTCATCTTCGGCGACCTCGGCAACGACTGGCTGGTGGGCGGCACGGGCAAGGATGATCTGTATGGTGGATACGGCAACGACCTGCTGAACGCGGACGACTATCACGACACCGAAAGCGACGAGCGGAACAACAAGGACAGCGTCAACTCACCGTTCGATAACGAGGTCCCCGATACCCAGCCGTTCTTCGAAGATCGCGCGTACGGCGGGGCCGGGCGTGATGTCATCATCGGCAACACCGGCGGCGATCGCCTGATCGACTGGGTCGGCGAGTTCAATACCTTCCTGGTACCGTTCGCGCCCTTCGGCACTGCGACCGTCAGCCGGACGCTTCAGCCGCAGCTCGCCGAGTTCCTGTACGCGTTGAGCGGCAGCGACGGCGTCGACATGACACGCGACACCGACACCGGTGCCGAGACCGCGCGCAATGGCGAGCCGTACGGTGAGCTCGGATTGCTGCGCCAGGAAGACAAGGATGCGCTGCTCAAGAGCTTCGGCGCCGACTTCCATTCGCAGACCGGTGCGCCCGCGGATCCGCAGGCGGGCAACATCCCCGGCGGCAAGCGCGACGTCCTGCGCTCGGCGACCTTCGACAACAACAAGCCGGAGAACCTGCACGCCGACAGCGGGACCTGGCAGGCAACGGGTGGTGTGCTGCAAGTCGCCGCGACGTCCCAACATGGCGACGCGGTGTCGGTGTACCAGATCGGCGATGCGTTACCGAGCTACTTCGAGCTCGTGGCGCGTATCAAGACAGTCAAGCCGACCGGCGGCTGGAGCGCGAACAGTTACGTCATCTTCGATTACGTCGGTCCGCAGGACTTCAAGTTCGCAGGTCTGGATGTGTCCACCAACAAGCTGGTGATCGGGCATCGAAACTCGAACGGCTGGATCGTCGACAAGCAGGCGGCCATGCCGGGAAGCGTCAAGGCCGACACCTGGTACGACATCATGCTCTCCGTGAACGGGCTCACTGCCACCATGATCGTCGGCAAGGCGAGCCTTTCTGCCACGTACGCGGCACGTGTCGACCACGGCATCAGCTACGGCCTGAACTGGGGCCTGGTGGGCTTCGGCTCGAACAATTCCCGCGGCGCGATGGACAACATCGCCGTGCAGGTTGTGCCGCCCTCGGCAACGGTGACGAAGACCAACGACTTCTCGAGTGGTGCGGCGCCGATGTTCAGCGGTCCGAACACCGGCACATGGACGGCTGCGAGCGGCCGCTATGCCGGCACACCGCCTTCGGGAGGGTACGCACTGTCGCTCATGAACATCTCGGGCGCGACGCAGGTCTCGACGACGTCTCTGCTCGAGCTGTCTGCGAAGCTTTCAACATCCACGCGCGCCGGCATCGTGTTCGACCGCTATAGCGACACCGACTTCAAGTGGGCGGCGATCGATGCGCAGACGAAGCAGGTGCTGATCGGGCATTACACGACGCGTAGCGGCTGGGTAACCGACGCGGCGGTGGCCAAGACCATAACGGCGGGCACGGATTACACGCTCGGCGTCACGATCAAGGGCGCGACGGTCAGCGTAACGCTGAACGCAAGCCCGGTCGTCGCGACGGTTTTCAACGCCATTGCGGCGGACGGACGATTCGGACTGTTCGCCAAAGGCGGTCAGGCATCGTTCGATACTGTCACGGTCAAGACCAATGATCCTTCGGTCCCGGCCGCCCAGACCGCGGCGGCAGGCCCCAACGCCACGATTGCGGTGCCGGCGTCGGCGACGCTTACGCACGAGCAGTTCGACACGTTCGTCACCGAAGCCATCCGGCGCTGGTCGCTCGTGGAAGATGCTTCACACGTGGCGGCGCTGCACGGCATAGACGTAGTCGTGGGCGATTTACCGGGCGATGCGCTGGGTGAGTACGCCGATGGCCGAATTACGATCGACTTCGACGCGGCCGGCCATGGCTGGTTTATTGACCCCACGCCATCGGACGACGCCGAATTCGCGGGCGACGGCCGCGTGCTCCGCGCCACTGCCCACGGCGGTGCCGCCGAGGGGATCGATCTGCTGTCGGTGCTGAGCCACGAGATGGGGCACGCCATCGGCCTCGGCCACAGCGATTCGGGCGTCATGGAAGAACAGCTGCTTGCCGGTCAGCGCGCGACGCCGGACCTGTGGTATCGCACCGCGGCCACGGAGTCTGGTGCCGAGCGCCAGCGTGCCGGGCTCGAGTTCGATATGCCGCCCGCCGCGCCACCGGCCATCGACTGGAATGCCGCGCCCGTACGCGAATTGCGTCCGGCAGCGGTGGCGGCAGCCTTGGCGCCGGAGGTGCCGGCGATCAAGGCCGACGCCTGGCAGACGAGGTTCGTCAACCATCTCGGGGCTACGCCCGAACGGCTGCAGGCCAACGCCGGCTTGAAGCTGCACCTGCCGGTTGCGCCTCGCGCGGCTTCGCTATAGTTTCGAAATCATCCCTGAACAAGATATCGAGGAGGAACGATGGCCAAACAGTTGCTGATCTACGACTCCGTCGTGCCGCTGTCGTCGGCGCGGCATGCCACCGCGTCGATCGAGACGACCCACAGCTACGCGTTCAGCGCCGGGGTCAATGCTGTTCCCCTGATGGCGGTGGAGTTTCTGCGCGCTGCCGCCGAGTACGCCATCGTTTTCACGCCTGCCGGCGACGAGATCATGCCGGCCGTGGTACTCGGTATCCGTAACGATCAGAACCTGTACCTCACGGCCGACGCGCAGTGGCAGGCGAAGTACGTTCCGGCGTTCATCCGGCGTTATCCGTTCGTATTTTCGACCAGCGCGGACTCCGCGACGCTGACGCTCTGCATCGACGAGTCGTACCCGGGGCTCAATAACGAGGGGCGTGGGGAACGCCTGTTCACCGACGAGCGCAAACCTTCGCCCTATGCAGACCAGGTGTTGAAGTTCCTGCAGGAATACCAGGCGAGCTTCCAGCGCACGCGCGCGTTCGGCAAGCGCGTGAAGGAGGCGGGCCTGCTCGAGCCCATGGAAGCACAGGTGACCACGCCCAAAGGAGAGAAATTCTCGCTCGGCGGATTTATGGCGGTGAGCCGCCAGAAGCTGCGTGCGCTCTCCGGCGATACGCTCGCATCGCTCGCGAAGACCGATGAGCTCGAGCTCCTGTACCTGCATCTCTACTCGATGCGCAACTTCAACGAGGTGAAGGAGCGCCTGGTCACTGCGGCATCCCGCGCCCCGGAAGAGGCTGCGGCCGCCATAGGCTGATCTTCCGGACCATGCGGCACGTCGGCGGCGCGGCCCACGCACGCGCTGCCGCATTAGCGCGTACCGGTCCTTTAAAGCGCGTTTGACGCATGCAAGGTCCAGCACCGATCTATTCGATCGCCGACGAGCACGGCGCGCGCGCCGAGGCCGCCACGTGGTCGCGGTTCACGGCGCCGCGCGATAGCGCGGAGTTCTTTGCGGCTTGGCTCGCGCTGCTATGCGGCCGTGTGGAACGCGCGCGCGCCGCGCTGTTGCTCGTGTCGGATGACGAGGGGCAGGGCACGTTCGCCTTCGCGGCGGCGTGGCCGGACCCGCAGCGCGACCTGCAGTATCTCGGCGCCGCCGCACAGCGCGTGCTGTCCGAGCGCAGCGGCGTGGTGACCCCCGCAGACGGGGCCAGAGTCGAAAGCGGAGCGCATGTCGGCTACCCGGTCGAGGTGTCGGGCCAGCTCCGGGG
This sequence comes from Burkholderiales bacterium, assembly GCA_035626595.1. GTDB lineage: Bacteria > Pseudomonadota > Gammaproteobacteria > Burkholderiales > SG8-41 > JAQGMV01. The sequence goes on along the minus strand of DASPNJ010000061.1, from coordinate 35,120 downwards.
CGTTGTCGTGCTCGACATCGCAGCCGGCAGCGCGACCGAGCTCCAGTGGATCCTCCGGCAGATCCACTGGGCCGCCGCCTGGCTCGTCGACTTCTTCCGGCAGCGCCTGCTCGCGACTCGCGAAGCCGAGCTGCAGCGTGTGGCGACGCTCAACGAGCTCATGGCGACGGCACTTCAGCACCACCAGTCGCAGCCGGCCGCGCTGGCGATCGCCAACGACCTCGCGTCGCGGCTTCGCTGCGACCGCGTGAGCATCGGTTTCGAGCGGGCAGGGCGTATCGTGCCCGCGGCGATATCGCATACGGCGAGCTTCGACGAGAAGTCCGATCTCGTGCGCACCCTCACCGACGCAATGGAGGAGGTGCTGGATCTCGGCGTTGCCGTCGCATGGCCCTCGCCGGCCGAGGACGAGCTGGGGACGATCGCACACGCCGACGCTGCCCGACGCCTGCAGGTGCAGGCGCTGCTCTCGGCGCCGCTCACCGCAAATGGCGCGACCTTCGGGGTGCTCACGCTGGAGCGCAACGCCGGACCGCCGTTCGACGCGGCAGAGCAGCGGCTCGTGCGCGCGATCGGCGTCATGCTTGGTCCGGTCTGGGCGGTACAGCGGGAGAACGAGCGTGGGTTCATCGCCCGCGCGCGGGAGGGGGGGCGCTCCGCTCTCCAGGCGACGTTCGGGCCGGGCCACCCGGGCCTGAAGCTCCTCCTGACGCTTGGCCTTGCCGTCACACTCGCGCTCACATTCGTTCGTACCGAGTATCGTGTTTCGGCGCGCACGGTTATCGAAGGATCGGTGCAAGCGGCGGCGGTCGCACCATTCGACGGTTACATTGCGCAAGCCCTGGTAAGCGCCGGCGACACTGTCAAGAAAGGCCAGCCGCTCGCCCTGCTGGACGATCGCGATCTCAAGCTGGAGCGCGCGCGATGGAGTGCGGAACGCCAGCAGCTTCAGCGCAAGTACCAGGTCGCCATGGCAAGCGCCGACCGAGCGACCATGGGCGTGCTGGCCGCGCAGATCAACCAGACTGAAGCGCAACTCGCCCTCGCCGAGGAGAAGCTCGCGCGCTCGATGATCGTGGCCCCGTTTGACGGGCTTGTGGTGGCCGGAGATCTCCGCCACATGATCGGTACGCCGGTCGAACAAGGCAAGCTTCTCTTCGAAGTGGCGCCGAAGGACGGGTTTCGCGTGATCGTGCAGGTCGACGATCGGGATATCGCGCGCATCGCGACAGGACAGACCGGGACACTGGTGCTGTCAAGCCTGCCGGAGCAGTCGCTGCCGATCGTCGTCGGCACTGTCACACCGGTCGCGACGCAGCACGATGGACGCAACGTGTTCCGCGTCGAAGCGCAGCTCACCGGCGGCGATGCGGCGCGGCTGCGGCCCGGGATGGAGGGTATCGGCAAAGTCGAGGTCGGGGAGCGCAGCCTGCTGTGGATCTGGACGCACCGGTTCGTCGACTGGCTGAAGCTCACCATTTGGGACTGGACACCGTGATCGGGAGCGCGGCACGCCGTGGCTGAAGCACCCCTGCTCAGTAACGTGTGGTATCGCGTAGCAGGGCTGCGGCCGCGCCTGCGCGCCCATGCGCGACTGCACCGGCATCGCTATCGCGGCGAGCTGTGGTACCTCCTTCAGGATCCCGCGTCCGGACGGGTGCACCGCTTCACGCCCGCAGCGCGGCTGATCCTTGCAACGATGAACGGACGGCGCTCGGTGGACGAGCTCTGGCGCATCGCGCAGCGCCACCTCGGTGAGGACGCCCCTTCGCAGGACGACGTCATCCAGCTGCTCGGGCAGTTGCACGCGAGCGACCTGCTGCATACGGACGTGCCGCCCGACGCACTGGAGCTCTTCGAACGCGGCGAGCGTCAGGCCGCGCAGAAGCGCAGGCGCTCGTGGATGAACCCGATGGCGGTGCGGATTCCGCTGGTCGATCCCGGCGCGTTTCTCGATCGCCATCTGGCCTTGTGGCGTACTCTGTGGGGACCGTTCGGCGCGGTGCTGTGGTTGCTCGTCGTCGTGCCGGCGCTGATCCTGGTGCCCGCGCAGTGGCCCGAGCTCACGGGCAATCTCTCGGACCGGGTGCTCCAGACCGAGAACCTGCTGCTGCTTGCGCTGGTTTTTCCGGTGGTGAAGGTCCTGCATGAGCTGGGGCATGCCACCGCTACGCGCGCCGGGGGCGGTGAGGTCCACGACCTCGGTGTGATGATCCTCGTGCTGATGCCGGTTCCGTACGTCGACGCTTCGGCTGCCAGCGTCATGCATTCACGCTGGTCGCGCGCGCTCGTGGGGGCGGCGGGCATGCTCGTGGAGGTTTTCATCGCAGCGCTGGCGTTCTACATCTGGCTCGCGGTGGAGCCGGGCGTCGCGCGCGCGGTGTGCTTCAACGTGATGATCATCGCCGGAGTCTCCGCGTTGATCTTCAACGGCAATCCTCTCCTGCGCTTCGACGCTTACTACATACTCGCCGATCTGATCGAGTTGCCGAACCTCGCGCAGCAGTCGGCGCGCTACTGGGGCTATCTCGCGGAGCGTTACCTGCTGCGCGTGCACGATGCCGCCTCGCCTGCGCACAGCCGCTCCGAACGCGCATGGTTTTTCTGCTACGGGCTGGCTTCGACGATCTATCGCGTGTTCATCACCATCGTGATCGCGCTCTTCATCGGCGCGCAGTTCTTCTTTTTCGGCGTGATCCTCGCGATCTGGGCGTTGGTGATGATGGTGGTCGTGCCGGTCGTGAAGGCGGTGCGGCATCTGCAGGCGCGGCCATCGTTGCGCGAGAAGCGGGCGGCCACCCTGTTCTGGGGTGGCGCGGTTGCCGCAGCGTCAGCTCTCGTCGTGCTGTTCGTACCCGTGCCTCACCGCACGCAGACCGAGGGTGTCGTGTGGCTGCCGGAGCAGGCGCTGCTGCGCGCCGGCGAGAACGGCTTCTTCAGCCATTTCCTGACGCGGCCCGGCAGCACCGTCGGTGCCGGCGAGCGACTGATCGTGAGCTACGATCCCGCGCTCGACGCCAGGCTGCGGGTGCTGCAGGCCCGCGTGGCGGAGCTCGAGGCGACCTACAACAGCGCGTTCGTCGAGGATCGTGCGCGCGCGCAGGTCGTGCGCGAGCAGCTCGAGCACGAACGCGAGGCGCTCATGCTCACGCGGGAACGGGCGCGCGCGCTCACCGCCGCGGCGGCGAGCGCAGGCGTCTTCACCGTGGCCCACGCCGAGGACATGAACGGCCGCTACCATCGCAAGGGCGAGGTGCTCGGCTATGTCCTCGGCGAGGTGGAGCCGGTGGTGCGCGTTGTGGTCGAGCAGGCGCTCATCGATGAGGTGGCGCTTTCCACCAGGCGCGTCGAGCTGCGGCCCGCCACCGATGTCGACCGGGTCGTCCCGGGCCGTATCGTCCGGCAGGTTCCCGCCGGGGCCGACGAGGCGCCGAGTCGGGCGCTCCTATCCGGCGGCGGGGGCCGGATGGCCGCCGACCCGCGAGATCCCCAGGGACGCCGCGCGCTGGAACGCATTTTTCAGATCGACGTGGCGACGGACGGGCCGATCGGCCCACCGAACCTCTACGGTCAGCGCGTGTTCGTGCGCTTCGATCTGATTCCCGAGCCGCTCGGGGTGCAGGGCTATCGCGCGCTGCGACGGCTCTTCCTCACGCACTTCAGCGTGTAACCGTGACGACCGCCGCGCTGCTCCACGTCTCGCCCGCCGACCTCGCGCGCGGCCGGCCCTATCCGGAGCGCGACGAAAGGGAGCCACCATGGCATGACCGGGTCGCCGCATGGTTGTGGCACGAGACGATCGTGCCGCTCACATCGCCGGTGAAAGACGCCGACCGGCGCGAAGCAAGCCGATTCGTCGCGCTCGTGAACAGCCATGCCGCCGGGCTTGCATCGGCCGACGACACGCAATTGCGCACGCAGATGAATGAGCTTCGCGCCGAGCTGCGGCGGGCGGGCTTCGATGTCGCGCCCGCGGCGCGATGCTTTGCGCTCGTGCGTGAAGCGGCGAGCCGCGTCCTCGGGCAGCGGCACTTCGACACGCAGGTGCTGGCGGGCTGGTGGCTGCTGCGCGGGACGCTGGTGGAGATGGCGACGGGCGAGGGAAAGACTTTCGCCGCGACGCTTCCGGCGTGCGCTGCGGCGCTGGCAGGCGCGCCCGTGCACGTAATCACGGTGAACGACTACCTCGCGGAACGTGACGCGGAAGCGATGGGACCGCTTTATCGCTTCTTCGGGCTGGAGTGCGCCGCGATCGTGCATGGCCTCACTCGACAGCAGCGCCGCGCCGCTTACGCCGCGCATGTCGCTTATGCCAGCAACAAGGAGCTCGCCTTCGATTATCTGCGCGACCGCGTCGCACTCGGCGACCGCGCAAGTCCACTGCACCTGGCGGTCGAAGGCTTGCGGGCGGCGCGCAGACGCGACGAGCAGGTCGTGCTGCGGGGACTTGCCTACGCAATCGTCGATGAAGCCGACAGCGTGTTCATCGACGAAGCGCGCACGCCGCTCATACTGTCCACAGTGGTGGACGGGCAATACCGGCGCGAAACGTGTGAGGCGGCGCTCGCTTTTGCGCGGACCCTTGTTCGAGATCGGCACTTCTCTCTCGATCTGGGGCAGCACCGCGTGCTCCTTACCGACACCGGCCGCGACGAGCTCGATCGCCGCGAAGAGGAGGCGGGGCGCGAGGCTGTGGGCATGTTCGCTTCCTCGCGCGAACGCGACGAATACGTGCAGCGCGCGCTCGTCGCGTTGTGGCTCTACGAACGCGACAAACATTACGTGCTGATCGACGGCAAGGTGCAGATCGTGGACGGCTCTACCGGACGCATCATGCCGGACCGCTCGTGGGAGCGCGGCCTGCACCAGATGATCGAGACCAAGGAAGGTGCCGCGTTGACCGGACAGCACGAGACGCTGGCGCGCATCACCTACCAGCGCCTGTTCCGGCGTTACCTGCGACTCTCGGGTATGACGGGCACGGCGACCGAGGTCGCTGCCGAGATCGGACGAACTTACGGCCTTCGCGTCGCGCGCGTGCCGCTGCACAAACCTTCTCGACGAAGCGCCGGAGCGGTGCGCTGCTTTCGCACGCAGCGCGAGAAATGGCAGGCGGTCGCGGAGGCGGCGGCGCGCGTGGCGATCGAGCAGCAGCGTCCCGTGCTGATCGGAACGCGCACCGTAAGCGCGTCCGAGCAGGTGAGCGAGATGTTGCGCGTGCGCGGCCTCGCGCACGTCGTGCTGAACGCGAAGCAGGATCGCGAGGAGGCGAGCATCATCGGCAGCGCGGGTCTTCCAGGGCGGATCACCGTCGCGACGAACATGGCCGGCCGCGGTACGGATATCAGGCTCGCGCCGGACGTCGCGGAACGCGGCGGGCTGCATGTGATCCTCACGGAGTTCAACGAATCCCCGCGCGTGGACCGGCAACTCTTCGGCCGCAGCGCCCGTCAGGGCGATCCGGGGAGCTGCGAGTGCATCGTCGCGCTCGATGACGATCTGTTCGTCGCGCAGGCGCCTGCGCTCACTCGCTGGCTTGCTCAGCGGGCGGGAACGGGTATCGCGCTGTCGCGGCTGGAAATCGCTGTATTGCGCCGCGTGGCGCAGCGGCGCGCGGAGCGCCGCAACCGCGAAGCGCGCGAAAGTGCGCTGAAGCTGGACCGTCGGCTGGCGCAGGTCCTGGCCTTTTCCGGGAGAGGCGAATGAACTGGCGCGTGTTAGTCGCTGTGGGCGTGCTCGTGCTGCCTTCGGTTGCCGCTGCAAACTTCGAATGTCTCATCGAGGCGGCGCAGGTGGTCGAGATCCGCTCGCCGGTCGAGGGTGTAATCGCCAAAGTCCACGTGCAGCGCGGGCAGATGGTGAGAAGGGGCCAGGTGCTGGTAGAGCTCGCGTCGGAAGTGGAACGGGCGGCCGCGGAGTCGGCGCGGTTCCGGGCGCAGATGGATGGACAGATCTTCGCCGCGCGCAGCCGCGTCGACTACGCCACGAAGAAGCTCGCGCGAATCCGGGAACTGCACGCGGAGAGCTTCGTCTCGGCGCAGGCGCGTGATGAGGCCGAGGCCGAACGTCGCCTCGCAGAGGCGGAGCTCAAAGCCGCAATCGAAAGCCGTGACCTCGCGCACATCGAGCATCGCCGCGCAGTCGAGCAGTTGGCGCTGCGCACGCTCACCAGCCCGCTCAATGGCGTGGTCATGGACCGGCTGCTCAATCCCGGGGATCTGGCCGAATCGGGTGCCGGGCGCAAGCCCGTGCTCAAGCTCGCGCAAATCGATCCGTTGAAGGTCGACATCGTGCTGCCGGGGCCGCTGTTCGGCCAGGTGAGGCCGGGCATGAAAGCGACGATCACCGCGCAGGGCAGCGCCACCCGCTACACCGCGCCGATACGATTCATCGACCGCGTCATGGACGCGGCGAGCGGCACTTTTGTCGCGCGCGTCGATCTGCCGAATCCGAAGCACGCCGTTGCGGGAGGCGTGCGCTGCACTGCGCAGATAGAGGGGATCGAGGGCTCCCCACAGCCCGCTCGCGCGAAGCCGCACTGATACGGCGCCGACGCTTCGCGCGACGCATACAAGAGGAGTCGAAATGCGTGCCTTTGTTCTTGCAGCCGTGGCACTCCTGAGCTTGCCGGCGTATGCCGCCGATCTGCTGGAGATCTTTCGCCAGGCGCAGGGCGTGGATCCATCGTATGCGTCCGCGCGTGCGGCCTGGGCCGCAGCGCAGGAGCGTCTACCGCAGGGCCGCGCCGGCCTGCTGCCCGTCGTATCGCTGTCGGCCTCGGCGCAGCAAAACCACCGGGTAACAACGGTGGAGGACGGACAGGCCCCCCGCTCCACGCTGGATTTCGGCTCCACGGCGCTTACGCTCTCGGTCACGCAGCCGTTGTACCGGCGACAGAACATCGTGCTGTACGAGCAGGCGCGCAGTCAGGTCACGCAGGCCGACGCGCAACTCGATGTCGCGGCGCAAGACCTCATCATGCGCGTGGCACAGGCTTATTTCGACGTGCTGCTTGCGCAGGACAACGTATCGTTCGCCGAAGCCCAGAAGCGAGCGATAGACCAGCAGCTGCAGCACGCGCGGCGCACTTACGAGATCGGCACGGCGCCGATCACCGACGTGCATGAAGCGCAGGCGCGATACGACATCACCAACTCACAGGAGCTCGCGGCACGCAACGAGCTCGAGCTGCGTCGTCGTGCGCTGGAGCAGTTGATCGAACGCACTGCCCCTCGGCTCGCGCCGCTCGGCGCACGCTTCCAGCCGCGACCGGCGGAACCGGCGACCGTGGATCCATGGATCGCTCTCGCGCGACACAACAACGCGCAGGTGAGGGTTGCGCATGCCGCGCTCGAAGTGGCGTCCCAGGAAATCGATCGCAACCGCAGTGCGCACTATCCGTCGTTCGACGCGTTCGCCACGGCCTCCCACAGCGGAGGCACGCCCGTGACGACGCTGAGCACGGTGCGCAGCGATACCCGCTCGGCCGCGATCGGCGTGCAGCTCGCCGTGCCGATCTACCAGGGTGGTGCGCTGAATTCGAGAGTACGTGAGGCGATTGCAAACCAAGAGCGGGCGCGGCACGACCTGAGAAATGCTCAGCGCACGGCGGAGTTCGCCGCGCGCCAGTCCTTTCTCGGCATAGCACACGGCATCTCGCAGGTGCACGCGCTCGAAGCGGCGCTCGCCTCCACGGAAAGTCAGCTTACGAGCACCCGTCGGGGCCGCGAGGTCGGTGTGCGCACTCAGCTCGACGTGCTGAACGCGCAGCAGCAGCTCTTCAGCTCGCGCCGCGATCTCGCTCAGGCCAAGTACAACTATGTGCTCTCCTTGCTGCGGCTCGAAGCCGCCATTGGGGAGCTCACCGAGGACGACCTGGCGGCGATCAACCAGTGGCTGGACCGCTCCGGAACCGCCCGATAAACGGGTGATGTCCTGCGCGCCGCGCGTTCGCTCGCGGCGCTGACGCGCGATGGCGCATCCGTTCCCGGAGGAAAGTCGGCCCGCGGCGGTTTCAGCGTGCCCTCGCCATGCTTGGCGCCCCTCGTGCAGAGCGCGGGAGTGCGTTGCAGACGTTCAGGTGCCATACTGTCCGAAGCAACGTTTACGCAGGCTTTGCATCGTCTTTCCAAGGGAGGTGCGTGATGCGTGCTGTGACCGGTGCAACTCGAGCAGTGCAGTGTGCAATTGCGGCTGCGGTGTTGATGTGCCCTGCCGGGTCGTGGGCGCAGACCTATCCAACGAAGCCCGTCCGTTACGTCGTCCCATTTCCCGCGGGCACCGGCAACGACATTGTCGGACGCCTCATCGCTGAACGATTGACGCGCCTGTGGGGCCAGCAGGTGATCGTCGACAATCGGGGCGGCGCCTCCGGCTCGATCGGTGCGGCGTTCGTCGCGAAGGCGGCGCCCGACGGATACACGCTGCTCCATTGCAATATCGCCCCGAATGCAATTTCGCTGTCGATGATCGCGAACATCCCCTACCAGCATCGCGATTTCGCGCCGATCACGCGCATCGGCATGCCGCCTAACGTGATCGTCGTGCACCCGTCGACGCCGTTCAGAACGATCAAGGACCTCGTCGCTCACGCGAAGGCGAGTCCGGGCAAGCTGAGTTACGCCGCCGGGACGGTCGGCACGTCGCCGCACCTGACGATGGAGTGGCTCAAGTTGCGGCTGAAGTTCGACATCGTGCACGTTCCTTACAAGAACGCCTCGCAGGGGACGAGCGATGTCATCGCCGGCCAGCTTCCGGTCAATATTACGAACCTTCCGTTCCTCGTCGCACCGGTTCAGGCCGGACGCCTGCGCGCGCTCGCGGTTGCGAGCGCGCAGCGTGTGCCGCAGCTGCCGGACGTGCCGACGATGCGGGAATCGGGTGTGCCCGACTTCGAGGTGAATTCCTGGTACGGCGTGTGCGCGCCGGCCGGCGTGCCCACTGCATTGCTCGACAAGTTGAACGCCGATGTACACGCGGTGATGCGCATACCCGAGGTCGAACAGCGCCTGACCGAGCTGGGGATGCCGCCCGCGCCGACCACTCGCGAGGAGTTCGACAAATTCATGCGGGCGGAGATCGCACGCTGGGCGCAGGTGATCCGGGACGCGAAGATTCCGAAGCAGTAGGCGAAGAATTTCCCGGCGGCAGGCGTATCTATTGCTAATGCCAACGGAATGTCAGAATAGCGCCCGGACCCGCGCCGGGCGCGAGCAGAAGTTAGGCCGGGGATTTCCGCTTACATGGAGAGGTGTTAGATGAAGAACGTGTGGGTGGCCGCTTTGGCGGCGGTGGTAGTGCTCAGTGCCGGTTGCGCAACGCAGGGCGAGCAGGCGTCGGAAGCGATGGCCGGCAGCGCTGCGGCGGCCCCGGCGCCGAAACCGAGCGCAGGCGCCGCATCGGGCGGCGAATGGACGGTCCACACGGGACATCCCTGGACGGCAGGTCAGGGCGCAGTCGGCACGGGCCCGGTGCACGTCGGTCACCCGTGGACCGCGATATGGAACATGCCCGCCCGCGTCGTGCCAGTCGCTCAAACCACGCCCGCGCCGGCCGTGCCCGCCGCGCCGGCTCCCACACCGGCCCCGGCGCCTGCGGTGATCGCGCCGCCAGCACCTGCGGTTGCGCCAGCCCCCGCGCCGGCGCCCAAGCCCGCGACCCGGCCGAGACGCGCCCCGCGCGCCACGCGAGGCTGATCGCGTAAACGAACACGCCCGCCGGATCGGCGGGCGTGTCGTTTTTGTCGGCTGCTCTTCCTTGCTCCCCGCAACGGCGTGGGCGTGAGGGGCGGCGCTGTTACTCCACCCGCGCGCCCGACGCCTTGACGACCTTCGCCCACTTGGCGATTTCGGCCTTGATGAAGGCGCGAAACTCGGCCGGGGTGTTCTTGCCGAACTCGCTGCCGTCGCCGGCTAGCTTTTCCTTCACGTCCGGCAGCGGCAGCACGCGGACGACTTCCGCATTGAGCTTCCTGATGACCGCCTGAGGTGTGCCGGCGGGCGCGACGAGTCCCGTCCATCCGCTTGCTGAGAAGCCCGGCACGCCCGCTTCGGCGACCGTCGGCAGATCGGGCACGAAGGCAAACCGCCGCGGGCTGCTCACCGCGAGCCCGCGCAGCTTGCCGGCCTTGATCTGCGGTCCGGCCGCGAGCGCATCGGCGAACATGAAGGTGAGCTGGCCGCCCATGAGATCCGCGACCGCGGGACCGGTGCCCTTGTAAGGCACGTGGATCATGTCCGTGCCCGTCATCATCTTGAGCAGCTCCGTCGCGAGGTGCGGCGGCGCGCCGATCCCGGCCGTCCCGAACGTGAGCTTCCCGGGATTCGCCTTGGCGAGCGCGATGAGCTCTTTCAGCGATTTCGCCTGGACGCCCGGGTGCACGACCAGCGCATAGATCGTCGAAGCGACCAGGGCAATGGGCTCGAAATCGCGCACGGGGTCGAACGGAATCCTGCTGTAGAGCGATACGTTGATGGTCATCGGACCCGCCGCGGTCATGGTCAGCGTATAGCCGTCGGGCGCCGCGCGCGCGCCGAGCTCCATGGCGATGTTGCCGCCGCCACCGCCGCGGTTATCGATGATGATCTGCTGCGCGAATGCTTCGGAGAACTTCTGCCCGATCACGCGCGCGGCGAGGTCGACGCCGCCGCCGGGCGGGTAGGTCACGATCATGCGCACCGGCCGATTGGGATACTGCGCGCTGTCCGCGGCGTGGCCGGCCGCGGGCAGCATCGATGCCGCGATGGACGCCAGCGTTATTACCGAACGAAGCATGGCTGATCTTTCAGTGAGGAATGCGGCTGGAGCCGCCCGCGGCGACGCGCAGTTGCTTGCCGGCCGCGTTGCCGCCGACCGCTGCGAAGTAGCTCTTCGCGCTCGCCACGTCGATCACCTGTCCGTACTTCTGATTCATGTCGAGAAGGTTGATCCAGTGCGAGGCTTCCAGGCGATCGAAACAGCATTCGCCCACGATTCCGACCTTGTAGCGCAACGCCTGTGCATCGAGCACCGCCGCGCGCACGCAGCCGCTGGTCGATTCGCCGCAGACGATCACGGTATCCGCGCCGATCTGGCGCAGGTAGTGAGCGAGCGGCGTTCCGTTGAACGCGCTCGGGCACGTCTTCTCGATCATGAGATCGCCCGGCTGCGGCGCGACCTCCGCGACGATCTCGTTCGCGAGCGCACGCACGTCGGCCGGCAGATGATCGACTCCGCGGCTTTTTCCGCCGCGCTCGGTCACGCGCGACGGATCGGTCGGGAAGCCCGGCAGCGCGCGTGCGTAGATCACGGGAATGCCGTTCTCGCGCGCTGAGGCGATCAGCGGAACCATGCGATCGATCGCGGCCCAGCCTTCGAGGCCGCAGCTCATCGGCCAGTCCTTCACCGATTCCAGGATGGGCTTGCGCTCGTGTCCCACCGCGCCGTAGTACACATCGATCACGAGCAGCACGGGCTTCCTGCCCAGCTCGTCGTGCCCCTGCTTGCCCCACACTGCGAGCAGTTGCTTGTCGCGTGCAGTCAGAAAATCGTCCCAGCCAGCCATGATGCCTCGCCCCAGATGGTTGAACCGTGTCGAGTCTAACCCTACCATCGGCCGACAGACCACGCTGAGACTGACCGATATATGGAACGCAAGATCAAAGTGGCCGCCGCTCAGACGGGGCCGGTGCTTTCGGACGACTGGCGCGACAGCGTGCGCGGCGCGTGCGCCATGATCGAGAAGGCGGCGCGCGCCGGCGCGGACGTCGTGTGCTTCAGCGAGCTTTTCATGACGCCGTTTTTTCCGAACACGCTGACGCACGACTTCGATCGGTATTTCGCGACGCCGTCGGATCCCGGTCTGAAACCCGTATTCGATTCCGCCGCCGACAATCACATCGCGCTCGTCTTCCCCTTCGGCGAGAAGAACGGCGCCCACTACTACAACGCATGTCTCGTCGCCGACAAGGATGGCCGGCATCTGGGTATCTATCGCAAGACCCACATTCCCGCGATCCTGCCGTCGGATGCGCCGGGCGGGACCGGCAGCTACGAGAAGTTCTACTTCTCGCCTGGAACCGAGTTTCCCGTGTTCGATCTGCACGGGGTCAAGGTCGGCATCCAGATCTGCTACGACCGCAAGTATCCGGAGGGCTCGCGGCTGCTCGCCCTGAAGGGCGCCGAAATCATCTTCATGCCGATCTGCGCCGCAACTTACGGTGAGACCAAGCTGCGCGGGAACACGTGGGAGCTGCCGCTACAGGCGCGCGCGTACGAGAACGGCGTGTACGTGGTCGGCGTGAACCGCGCCGGCGACGAGCGCGGGCGTAACCACATCGGCCGCAGCATGATCATCGACCCGATCGGGGCCGAGATCATGGCCATTGCGTCCAGCGAAACCGCGGAGTTACTGGTCGCGACGCTCGATCTGGAGCATGTCGCAACGGCTCAGGTCAGCCTGCCGTGGTGGCGCGACCGCCGGCCGGAGCTCTATCGCGAGCTTGGCGTCGGCTCCGCATGACGAGTTGGCTTCGGCGCAACGCGCGGTGCGCTACCAGCGCACCTTACGAGCTGCGAGCCTGGATTCCGGCCTGCGCCGCAATGACGAGGTAACTGGGTCCCGCGCAGGCGGGCACCAAGTCACTCGATTCCCGCCGCGCGAAAATATCGGATCAGGCCTTCGTTGCGCGCGCGAGGCGCTCGGCGTTGTCCTTGGTATCGAACATGTTGATGGCGGCCTTGCCCTCGGCGGCCTTCGTCATGCGCTCGCGGATCTCCGCGGCCATCTTGTTGTTCCGCTGCACGGCGGGGCGCGCCTCCACCGCTTCATACCAGCGCATGAAGTTTGGATAACCCGCCTTGTCGACGCCGCGGTCCTTGTGACCTTTGGTCCACGGATAGATCGCCATGTCCGCGATCGTGTATTCGTCGCAGCCCATCCACTCGCTTTCCCGCGCGCGGTTGTCCAGCACCCGGTAGAGACGTATCGACTCGTTGTTGTAGCGGTCGATTGCGTACTGGATCTTGTCCTTCGCGTAATTGTTGAAGTGGTTGGCCTGCCCGAACATCGGGCCGACGTGCGCCATCTGGAAGATGAGCCACTGCATCGTGTCGTAGCGCTTACGCGCGTCCTTCGGCAGGAACTTGCCCGTCTTCTCCGCCAGATAGAACAGGATCGCGCCCGATTCCATCATCGTGTAGCGGCCGCCCCCCGGTCCCTCGGTATCCACGATCGCCGGGATCTTGTTGTTCGGGGAAAGCTTCAGGTAATCGGCCGTGAACTGGTCGCCCAGCCGGATATTGATGTCGAAGTGCTTCCAGGCGAGCCCGGTCTCCTCCAGCATGATCATGACCTTCTGGCCGTTGGGGGTGGGCGAAGAGTGCAGCTCGATCATGGCGAATCTCCTTGGGTCGATCAGATAGTGGAATTCGATGCGTGGCAGGCCGTCCGGCGTGAGAATATGCCGAACGACCAGTTGCCGCAGGATTTTCGCGAACCTTCACCGGAGGAAACCGCCATGCGCTACGAAGTCATCTCCGCCGATTGCCACATCGATCTGTGCTGGCTGCCGCCGGATCTCTTCACGACCAACGCAACGGCCGCGCTGCGCGAGCGCATGCCGTACGTGGAAGACACGCCCAGCGGTCCCATGTGGAAAACGAAGAAGGGCGCGAATCTCGGCCACGTGAACGGCATGGGCTCGGCGGGTCGGCAGTACGTCCCGGGAAAGATCCATCGCTCCGACCGGATGGCCGAGACCGGGCTCTACGAGGACGGGAAGCGCGGTATCCGGCGGCTGACCGATCCGGATCTGCGCATCAAGGACCAGGACCGCGACGGCGTGCAGGCCGAAGTGCTCTACGGGGTGCTCGGCGCGACGGGGCGGCTGAACGATCCCGAAGCGGCCGTGGAGGTGATGCGCATCTATAACGAGTGGCTCGCGGACTTCTGCTCGGTGCATCCGGAGCGCTTCGCGGGGCTCGCGTCGATTCCGAACAATCCGATCGATGCTGCGATCGCGGAAGTGAAGCGCGTGGCGAAACGCGGCGGGCTGCGCGGTCTCGATATCGCGAACTCGACCGACTTGAAGCCGCTATGGGATCCGTACTGGAACCCGCTGTGGGAAGTGATCAACGAGTGCGGGCTGCCTTTGCACTTCCATACCGTCGGCGGCTACGTGCCCGATCACATCAAGAAGATCCAGATGATCGGCTCCGACCCGACGCGCGCGCAGCTTCCGGGCATGCCCGAAGTCGATCTGCCGGTCGCGCGCGCGGCGTTCGCGAGCCACATCACGCAGTTCCAGGTGAACATGGCGAACGTGCTCACCTCGATCATCTACGCTGGCGTGCTGGAGAAGTATCCGAAGATCAGGCTCGTGCTCGGCGAATCGGGCATCGGCTGGATCCCGTACGTCCTGTGGCGCATGGACGGCGAGTGGGAGGACCAGTTCAAGGACCTCACGCTCAAGATGCCGCCGAGCGATTACTGGAAGCGCCAGTGCTGGGCGACGTACCAGACCGATCCGATCGGCGTGAAGCTGATCGACGAGCTCGGCGCGGAGAAGATCATGTGGGGCTCGGATTTTCCGCATCCGGACGGCGTATGGCCGGACTCGCAGGAATACATCGAGCGCGAGCTCGGCCAGTTGCCTGCGGACATACGGCGCAAGGTCGTGTGCGAGAACGCCGCGCGGCTCTACGGGTTCGCGTAAGCCTCCATTCGCCCTGAAGCGGTCGCGCCTAAACCGTTCGCCCTGAGCCTGTCGCAGGGCGAACGGCCTACCACACCACCTTGTCTGCGACCGCGTAGAGCCGGCAGCTCGTCTTGATGCCGGATTGCGCGCGATAACGTGCGCAGTCGGAGAGCGCTTCTTCGTTCGCGGTCGCCTGTTTCTCCACGCCGGCGACGGTGGCAAAGGCGTATCGGCCGTCGGGGTCGAGCGCGAGCGCGAGAGCTTTTACGCCCGTGCGTGTCTTGTAGTCCTGCAGCTCTTTCAGGAATTCGGGGGGCAGCGCCGGCGGCTGCGTCGGTGCGGCGGGCTTCGTCGGCGGTACGGGTTGGCTGACGGGCGGCTTCGATGGCGGCGCATACGCCTGTGCAGGCTGCCGCGGCGTTTGAAAGGGCGCCGGCTTCGCTTTCGGCGTCGCGACCTCCTGTGCCGTGCGGTCGGTGACCGCAACCGCGACCGCGATGGCGATTGCCGTCACGATCACCAGCGGTACTGCGGCGCTTCGGCGAGTCTTTTCCTGCTTTACGGCAGGCTTGGGTTTGGGCTTGCGCGCTGTGGCCGCGCGCGGCCGTTCCACCCCCACCTTATCCCTCCCGCGTTCAGCGGGAGGGGATTGTGCTTCGTCGCCGAGATGCGTGAAGTCGAGGGAGTCGTCTCCCGCCGACTTTTTCTCTGACATCTAATCGATCGCGAGCTCGAGGATTCCGGTCTTCGGGGTGAAGCCAAGTCCGGGCCCGCTCGGCAGCGTGACGTAACCGTTGACCGGCTGCGCGACGTTGTCGAAGAGAGACTCGACGCATTTCCAGCCCTGCCAGTGGAACTCGACGCGGCCGCCGTTCGGCACGCCCCCGTGCAGGTGCATGTTGAGATGCGGATAGTTGCCGCCCATCGCGAGCGGGATGTTGAACGCCTGCGCGAGCGCCGCGGCTTTGAGCGCCTGCGTGAAGCCGCCGATGTCGCGCACGTTCGGCTGCAGGTAATCGACGGCTTCGCGCACCAGGTACTCGCGGAGGTACACGAGATCGGAGGTCGCCGTGCTGCCCGCGGCGATCGGAATCGTGGTCTGCGAGCGCAGCCGTGCCATCAGCCGCACGTCGCCCTGTAGCACCGGGTCCTCGAACCACGTGAGGTTGTACGGCTCGCACAGCTTCGCGAGCTTGAGCGCCTGCGCGAACGTCGCGCCCTTGTTCGCGTCCATCATGAGCTCGATCCGGGGGCCGACCGCTTCACGCAGCGCCGCGACGCGCTCAGCGTCGCGGATGATGTCTTCGTCCGTCGGCTCGCCGAGGATCTCGTCGGTGCGGTCGGTGCCGGCGGCGGCCACCATCTTGAGTCGCGTCTGGCCCTGTGCGATCAATGTCTTCGCGACCTCGATCAGCTCCTCGGTCGAATAACGCGGCAAACCAAAGGTGATGTACGCGGGCAACTTCGCATGCGCGCCGCCGAGTAGCTTCCAGATCGGCTGACCGAGCGCCTTGCCCCTGATGTCCCACAGCGCGACGTCGATCAAGCTCGCGGCGTTGTTCCACGCGCCCATGAAATACTTGCGCGCAGTCGCCCAGAACAGGCGCTTGCGCACCTCCTCCGGACGCATCGCATCGAGCCCTTCCAGCACCGGCGCCGCTTCGCGATTGACGAATTCGCGGATGCCGTGCTTCAGCGGATACGTCGACAGCGCGTGGCCCTTATGGCCTTCGTCGGTCTCGATCTCGATGAAGTTGGCGAGGGCGTGCTGCTGCTCCTCCACCAGCGGAAACGTGAACGGGATGCGCAACAGCCAGCACTGAACTCGTCGTATTTTCATGCATTTCCTTCCGGGGATGCGCTCATTTTATGCTCCATGCATCGCTCGATCGCCATCTATATATACTGCGTGCGGAATACGCCGGGTGAGGGGCGTGTTATCTGAAGTCCTACGACCAACTGGGAGGTAATCATGAACTGGAGCCGCAGTATTCCGAAACGCGCCGCGGTCGTGTTCGCCGCCGCGCTGCTGGCCGGCTGCGCCGGCATGGGTGGAAGTGACGGCGTTTCGCTGCGTCTGACGGGCGCCGAGGAAGTGCCGCCGGTCAGCACGAGCGCCTCGGGCAGCGGCACCGTGCGCGTGAGCGACGATGGCGCGGTGAGCGGCAACTTCAAGACACAGGGCGCGAGCTTCACGGCGGCGCACATCCACGAAGGTGCGAAAGGCGCGAACGGCCCCGTCATCATTCCGCTTCAGAAAGTGAACGATACGGAGTGGACGGTGCCGGCAGGCGCCAAGCTCACGCCGGCGCAGATGCAGAGCTACAAGCAGGGGCGCCTGTACGTGAACTTCCACAGCGCGAAGTTCAAGGGTGGCGAGATCCGCGCGCAGATCCAGCCGGGCGGTGGCGGCGGCTATTAACGCGCTACGCGCGTCGGACCGCCAGGAGGGCGCCGCGGCGCCCTTTTTTTGTTGCTACAGTCGCCGGAGCCACTGCCGCGCCGCGCGTGAAAGCCGCCATTTGCCTCCGCCATACTGCGCGCGATCGGCAAAGTCTGAAATCGCCGAAACGATAACCCGAGGAGAAGACGCATGTTCCGCCTTCGTTCGTCGCTGCTGCCGCTCGCTGCGGCAGGCGCGCTGCTGTCCGGCGGCGCCGTCGCACAGACATATCCGGCGAAAGCGATCCGCTTCATCGTGCCGTTCGCGCCCGGCGGGCCGAACGACATCCTGGCACGTCTCATCACGCCGAAGATCACCGAAGCGTTCGGCGGCACGGCGGTCGTGGTGGAGAACCGCGGCGGCGCGGCCGGCACGATCGGCATGGACGCGCTCTCGAAGCTGCCCGGCGACGGCTACGCCCTCGGTATGGGCGGCTCGAGCCATCTCACGGTGGCGCCGAGCTTCTACCAGAAGCTCGGCTACGACTCCCTCAAGGACTTCACGCCGATAGCGAACGTCGCGGCCGTGCCGTACGTTCTGGCGATCAATCCGACGGTGCCGGCGCGCAACGTGAAAGAGCTGATCGCGATCGCGTCACGCAAACCGAAATCGCTGAGCTACGCGTCGTCCGGCGCCGGCAGCATGTCGAGCCTCTCGGCCGAAATCTTCAAGCACCACTCGAAGACCGACATCGTGCACGTGCCGTACAAGGGCACCGCGCCGGCGCTCACCGACGTCATCACGGGGCAGATCGAGATGATGTTCGCCGATCTCGGCATCGCGCAGGCGCACGCGAAAGCACGGCGGCTGCGCCTACTGGGTGTTTCGACCGCAAAGCGCTCGGCGGCCGCGCCGATATTCCGACGATCCGCGAATCGGGTCTGCCGGGCTACGAAGTGACGACGTGGTTCGGCGTGGTCGGCCCCGCGGGCATACCGCGGGACATCGCTACGCGGTTGAACGGCATCATCGCGGCGGCGCTCAAGTCCGGCGACGTGCGCGAGCGCCTGGAAGCGCTCGGTTACGAGCCGATCGGCGGCACACCCGAGCAGTTCGCGACCACAATCAAAACAGACATCGTGAAGTACGCGAACATCATTCGCAGCGCCGGTATCAAGGCCGAACGCTGACCGGTCGCGTGTTGGCGATTGCCGACAGGTGCTTGATCGTTGTGCGGCGGGCAGTTACGCGAATCGCGCCGGTCTTCATGTCGTTTCGGAACGACGAAACCGGCTGCGCCGCCCGCGGAGGCGGCCGTGTTAGATCGTTGATTCCTACCGATTAACGCGTTTGGCACGGCCATTGCTCAGGTTCCGGTGTTGCCGGCGACAGCGGGCAAACTCATTCAGGAGATCACATGAAATCGAAATCCATTATCGCGATGGCGGTTGCGGGGACGCTCTGGTCGCTGGGCGCTGCGGCGAACCAGCCGATGATCACGTACAACTCGGCGGGTTACAGCGTCGACGGTCCGTCGGCGGCCCCTGAAGTACCGCCGTCGATGACCACCGTCACGTCGTTCGACGCGGTCCATGGCGGTTACAAAGGCTGGGGGCCGATGGCGAATTTCATGGGCCCGTCTTCGACCGACGAGAGCAAGCCGCTGGCGCAGCTCGACGAGCAGCGCGAGCATCAGCTGCACGTCGCCGAAGTGAACTCGCATCGCGAACAGGTGTGGGTGGCGAACGCGCCGCTGCGCTCCGAGTACGACAACATCGGCGCGACGCGTGACCAGGGTCGTGGGGGCGGGGGCTTCTCCGGCCGCTAACAGCTTCAGCAGCCGTTCGTCCTGATCTTTCGGCAGGCGCGAGAGCGGTTCGAACGTAACGTGCAGTGAGGGACGCGGCTACTCGCAAGGGTGGCCGCGTCTTTTTTGTGCCGCGTCGATCGCGTTGCCGCGCCGGTTCGACGCTCGGCGCTGTGCACTGCTTCACGGTGTCGATCGGAAAATCTGCACCGGCCCCGCAAATATCGCGCACGGGCGGCTAGACTGGCCGCCGGTTAAGACCGGCCATCACGGCGCGAGGAGAGACCACCTGATGAGAGCTCTGACGTTGGTCCTGGGATTGTTCTGGGCCGCGTTCGCTGCGGCTGCCGCGTCCGACGATTACGCAGGTGTCGTGAAGACGGTGCGCGGCACCGTGGCGATCGAGCGCGCGGGCGCCCGCTTACCGGCGGCGCCGGGCACGCGCCTGCAGCAGGGCGATCGCATCGTCACCGGCGCCACCGGCTACATCGGCGCCACCCTGCGCGACGACACGCTGCTCACGCTGGGTCCCAACGGCGTGCTCTCGCTGGACAGCTACGCGTTCGACGCGAAGACGCACGAAGGCAGTTTCCTGGCTTCGCTCACCAAAGGCGTACTGTCGGTCGTTACGGGTCTCATCGCGCGCCGCTCGCCGGATGCGTTCGCGGTGAAGACACCGATCTCGACGATGGGCGTGCGCGGCACCGAATTCATCGTCGAGGCCGGCGAGATCTGAAATGCGGACGCACACCATTTTTGCGTTACGCAAATGGCATGCATCCCCGTTTTTCGCGATAGTGCTGGCGCTCGCCATCGGCGGCTGCGCCCAACCCCCCAAGCCGCCGCCGCCGCGCACGCCGCAATACACCGAACGCATCACGCTGCTGCCGAGCCGCGACGGACGTCCGTCGGCGGTCGTGGTGAACCGCGCGACCGGGGCGCAGGAGCTTTCGCGTCCGTACGAGTCCGTCGAGCTCGCCGGCGGCCGCGAGCAGCGTGTGCAGGCGAGCGAATCCGAAGTGATCGGGCGTTACGGCCAGGTGCTCGAAGCGCAGCCCGCGCGCCCGCTCACCCTGACGCTCTTCTTCGTCACCGGCCGCACCGATCTCACGGCGCAGTCGAAGGCGGAGCTTGCACAGGTGCGGGAGAAGATCCGCGGCTTTCCCGCGGCGCAGGTCAGCGTGATCGGCCACACCGACCGCGTGGGGACGCCGGAAGCGAACGACCTGCTCTCGCTCAAGCGCGCGGCCGCGATACGCGACATGCTCGTCGCGCTGGGCATCGCGCGCGACGCGATCGAGATCGTCGGCCGCGGCGAGCGTGAGCCGCTCGTGCAGACGGCGGACGGCAAGCCGGAAGAGCGCAACCGGCGCGTCGAAGTAAAACTCAGATAGCGAAAACCGGGACGCACACCTTTTTCTGCGGGTGAAACTGCATGCGTCCCTGTTTTTGAAGTCAGCGTGGACAGGTTGCGCGGCCGGCCGTGCCAGGCGTCATCGGCCGTGCGAACACCTGCGCCACGAAGTATTCGCCTCTGGCGCTGCGCGCAACGCCGAGGCCGGTCTGGGTGACGATCGGGTCCAGCATGTTCGCGCGGTGCGTGGGCGAATCGTGCCAGCCGCGGATGAAATTGCGCGCGAGGCCTTCGATCGTGAAACCGCGCGAGCTGTATTCGACGGCGATATTCTCGGACACGTCGCAATACGCGTAGCCGCGCTGCTTCACGCGCTCGCGCGGCGAGGTCCCGTCCGCGCGGTGATCGAGCCGATCGGTGCGTGCCATGTAATCGGCGAGATAGCCGGCGGCCTCCTCGAGCCGCGCTTCGCGTTCGAGCGGTCGCGCGCCGTGCTGCGTGCGCAGCTCGTTCACCAGCGCGGCCACGCGCTCGCGCACCTGCTCGTTGAACGATTCCCGCTGCGCGTGCAGGTCGAGCGGCAGCGCGGCGGCGAGCGCGATCAGGAATCGCGCGCAGAGCCGACTATAATTCTGCGTCTTCATTCACGGTTCCATCCTCCCGTTTCACTATGACTGAGCCGCTGCGCGTCGGTTTCACCGGCTTCGGCGCGGGTGCGGCTGGAGCATAACGGCACCATGCAGAGCCAATCCCGGAACGTTCTCGTATTGGCCTGTTGCCAGTCGACGCTGCAGGTCACCGGCGTGACCCTGGTCGCGGTGACGGGCCTCGCCGGCTACGCGATCGCGGCGGACAAGTCGCTCTCGACCGTGCCGCTCACGAGCTACGTCATCGGCTCGGCGATCTCCACCGTGCCGGCCTCGCTCCTGATGAACGCGATCGGCCGCCGCGCCGGTTTCCAGGTCGGCGCCGCTTTCGGCGTGGCCGGCGGCGCGATCTGCGCGCTCGCGATCTATCTCGCGAGCTTCTGGCTGCTGTGCGCGGGCATGATGGTGATGGGTTTCTTCACGGCGTTCGGGAAGTACTACCGGTTCGCCGCCGCCGACGCGGCCGAGGTGAGCTTCCGCGCGAAAGCGATCTCGCTCACGCTCGCCGGGGGCCTCATCGGCGGTTTTTTCGGTCCGGAGATGGCGAAGCTCACGACCGGCGCGTTCGAGGGCGGACTCACCTATCTCGCGCCGTACCTCTCGCTGATGGGTGTGGCGCTCGTTGCCATGGTTCTGCTCACGCAACTGGATATTCCCAAACCGACCGCGCACGAACGCAAGGAGTCCGGGCGCCCGCTCGCGCAGATCATGACGCAGCCCGTCTTCATCGTGGCCGCGCTCGCAGGCATGCTTTCCTACGGGATCATGAACCTGATGATGACGTCCACGCCGCTCGCCATGCTCGCGCACGAGCATCATTTCAATGACGCTGCGTTCGTTCTCCAGTGGCACATGATCGGCATGTACGCGCCGTCGTTCTTCACCGGCTCGCTGATCGCGCGCTTCGGCGTCCTCAACGTCATCCTGACCGGCTGCATGTTGATGCTGGTCTGCATCGTCGCCGCGCTCACGGGTACCGAGCTCCTCAACTTCTGGCTGGCGATGTCCATGCTCGGCGTGGGCTGGAACTTCATGTTCGTCGGAGCCTCCGCATTGCTCACCGAAGTGCACGCGCCGGCGGAGCGCGCCAAGACTCAGGCCGCGAACGACTTCCTGATCTTTCTGACCATGGCGATTTCGTCCGCGTCTTCCGGCCTGCTGCTCAACAAGAGCGGCTGGCACGCGGTCAACTACGGCTCGGTTCCGTTCCTGCTGCTCGCCGCGGTGGCGACGATGTGGCTCATGTGGCAGCGTCGCGCCGCTCGCGCCGCTACCTAGACCGGCGCCGTTCGTTAGCTCGTTACTTTGCCAAGCCGAGCTCGACGAGGATCGCGCGCATCGCGGCGTAGTCGTGCTCGAGCTCCCTGGCGAAGCCTTCACCCGTCACGAACACGTTGGCCCAGTAGTTCTTCGCGAGATCGTCTTTCCATTCGCGCGCTTCGGTCGCCTTGCGCAGCACGCCGTGCCAGTACGCCGCCTGCTGGGCCGTGATGCCTTTCGGCGCGAAGATCGCGCGCCACGCCCCGAACGTGAACTTCAGACCCTGTTCGGTCCACGTCGGCACGTCGGCGTAGGCGCCCGGCAGGCGTTGTGGCGCGGTGATCGCGATCGCCCGCAGCTTTCCCGACGCGATGTGCGGCGCGACGTTGCCGGCGGCCGTGGTCACGAGGTCGATGTGGCCGCCCATGAGGTTCGGGATCGCGTCGGCGGAGCCCTTGTACGCGACGACCTTGAGGTCCTTCGCGTTGCCGCCCGCCGCCTTCATCATGAGGCCCGCCGCGATGTGATTGTGGCTGCCGACGAGCGGTGAGAAACCGATCGTCACCGACTTCGCATCCTTGCGCAGACGCTCGACGAGATCGGTGCCTGCTTTGAGGCTGCCGCCGGCATTCACGGCGAACACGGTGTAGTCGTCGAACAGCGAAGCAATCGGCGTGAGGTCGCTGTGGCGCAGCGTGCTCGCGCCGGTGATGTGGTTCGTGAGCAGCGCCGGTCCGGAGACAACGAGGTAATGCGGATCGCCGGCGCGCTGCTGCACGTACGTGTACGCGATGCTGCCGCCGCCCCCCGGCTTGTTGACGATCGACAGCGTAGACGGGATGAGCTTCATCGCGACCACGATGCGCTCGACCGTACGCGCGGTCTTGTCGTTGCTCCCGCCGGGCGGATTCGGCACGACGAGCTCGACGTTTTTCTGCGGCGCCCAACCCTGTGCGGAAGCGACTGCCGTGACTGCGGAAAGCGCGAGCGCGCCGATGGTTTTGAGCATGATGTTTTGCGTCATTGTGGATCGATCTTTGCGATGCGGCAGATCTCGGCGTAACGCTTGAGATCCTCGCGGAAGACTTTCGCCCATTCGGCGGGCGGCAGCCCTTGCGGCTCGTAGCCGCCGTTCACGTAGTGGTCGCGCACCTGCGGCACCTGGAGCGCCTTCTGAATCGCCGCGTGCATGCGGTTCACGAATGCGGCCGGTGTTTTCGCCGGCGCGAACACGCCGTGCCAGCCGGCGTCGGCCACGTAGCTCGGCAGCCCGGCTTCGGCGATCGTCGGTACGTCGGGCAACGAAACCAGGCGCTTCGCGCCGGTGAACCCGATCGCGCGAAGCTTGCCCGATTTCACGTGCGGCATGCCGACCGCCGCCCCCGGGTAATGGACATCGACTTCGCCGCCCAGGACGGCGGTGACCGCCGGGCCGCCGCCTTTGTACGGCACGTGCAGCATCTCCACACCGGCGCGCTCGGCGAACAGCGCGCCGGCCAGATGCTGGCCGTTGCCGATGCCGGCGGTGCTGTAGCGCAGCGGCTTCTTCTTCGCGACCGCGATCAGCTCTTTCACTGACTTTGCCGGCACGCTCGGGTTGATCACCATCAGGTAGCCGGTGCCCAGCGCGGCGTTGGTGACCGGCACGAAATCCTTCTGCACGTCGAACGGAAGCTTTTTGACGATCGCCGGATTCACTGCGAAGCCGAAAGACGTGTGCAGAAACGTGTAACCGTCCGGGTTCGACTTGGCCACGATATCCGACCCCAGGATGCTGTTCGCGCCGCCGCGGCTGTCGATCACGATCGGTTGGCCGAGCTCCTGCTCGACATACTTGTACAGCACGCGTCCCAGCGTCTCGACGTTGCCTCCCGGCGGGAACGGCACGACCACGCGCACCGGACGCGTGGGATAGCTCTGCGCGGCAGCGCTGCCGACCACGGCACACGCGATGACGGCGCCGATCAGTTGTCGCATGGATCTCCTCCCTGTCGTTGTGCTTCTGGATCAGCCCGACCTCGCGGACGGGTCGAATCCTGTCGATGCTAGCGCAGCGTGGGCCCCCAAGTGGAAAGCGCATAACTGTAGGTGCAGACCGACAGCCAGATAGCTGTGTGGGCAAGAACTTGCACCGTCAGGCGGAGGCTTTGTCTCTGTCCGGCGACACTTTTCTCGGCGTTGGCAGGCGCCATTCGGTCATAAGTCGTGGAATTACAAGACAAATCTCCAGCGGCACGCGCGTTGCGACCTATCAGATATGCCTGGCAATGAGGCGCAACTTACTGGAAAGGAGTCTTCGATGAAAACGAAAACACTGGTTGCAGTGGCGGTAGCGAGTACGTTCGGCTGGTCCGCGAGCGCTTTCGCGGGATCCGGCCATGAGGTTGTAACACCGCTATCCGTGAACGAATCGGGTGAGGTCCTGGCCCAGGATCCGAGCCATATCGGATTCAGCGGCCAGCAGGATGACATGACCGCTCTGGGCGCCACGTCGGATTACGGCAGTGGCGAGATCGGCGGGTCGTTCAGCGAAAGCCATGCGCTCTCGAGCGACTTCATGGGGAGCAGCGGTTTTCCGTCGAGCGCCAACGAGACCGCGTCGTTGAGCATGGACGAAAGCCTCGCAGCGGCCGATCAGGGCATCTACAGCGACTACTACCTGGTGAGCTGGACTCCGGTGGCGGTCGAGACCTGGGACGTGTACCTGATCGACGCCGACCAGATCGCCTCGAACGACGAGGCGTTCGCGATACTGCCGACGCACGAGCTCGCGCTGATTCCGAGCTCGTCGGACGAGGTCGTCTATGACGTCGTGCTGACACCGATCAGCTACGACGACATGACGGCGAGCTACTCGTTCGGCTCGGCCGAAGACACGGGCGAATAGCTCCGCGTCCTCGGGGTAAAAAAAAAGCGGCTGCCTCGGCAGCCGCTTTTTTCGTTGGCGTCTCGTTCAGGTGCAGCCGCGCACCAGGAACAGCACCAGCAGTATGGGTATGGGAATACCGATCAGCCACAGCAAGATCCAGCCAATTGCGCCCTGCTGGTCGTGCGGGCCTTTGAACCCGCGCCGTTCAAGAAATCGCGTGAGCATGGCTACCTCTCTTTCGGCTCGTTCGCTTCGTCGAACGCTTCCTTCACGTCGCCGACGCCTTTTTGCACCGAACCCTTCAACTGGTTCTTCATGCCTTTGACCTGCTGCTTTTCGCTGCCCGTCAGCTCGCCGGCCTTTTCCTGTACTTCACCGCCGAGTTCTTTCACTTTTCCTTTGACCTGATCCTTGTTCATGAAACCTCCGCCGAATTCTCGAAACGACTGTTCTCCTGCAGCCGCCGTACCCGGTGCCGGCGAGCCCTGGAACGGCGTTTGATAACCTCCCTGCCATGTCCGCCAATGCCGGCACATCGGTCCCGCTGCGAGTCCTGATCGTCGAAGACAATCGCGATGCGCGCACAACGATGCGCCTGCTGCTCACGATGGCACATGGCTACGCCGTGCACGAAGCTGCCGACGGCGCGAGCGGTGTGCAGGCCGCGCTCGACGCGCGCCCGGATGTCGCTCTCATCGATCTCGGCCTGCCGGACGTGGACGGTTGCGAAGTCGCGGCGCGCTCGGCGCGGCGACCGTGCTGGTCGCGCTCACCGGCTACGCCTCCGACGATGACAAACGTCGGGCGGCGGCTGCCGGCTTCGACCATTACCTTGTGAAGCCCGTGCATCGGCCCGCATTGCTGGCGATATTCGACGAAATCGCGCGGGCGAAGCGGAGTGCGGCGCGCGCGGCCCGTGAAGAACGCTCATGAGGCGAATGAAAATTTGCGCATACCTCGGCGCAAATGCGTCGCCGAACGGGTACAGCGCTTGCCCCTTCTCCGGATACAGCGTCCGAGGAGTATCGCAATGTTGAGCTTACTGGCAGCGGCGATTGCGTCGAGTATGGGTACCGGGCCCATGCCCGCTGCGGTCGAGAACACACAGTCTTACGTCGTGGAGATGCCCTCCTCGGTCAGCGAGTCCCCACCGCTCAGTGTTGCAGTATCGGAAGCCGCGCCGCGGGAACCGATTGGACGTACATCGGACGCGAGCGGGACCGGCAGTACGTTTTTCGTATCGGCGCGAACCGACGAGAACGCCGAATACTGGAAGATCGACGAAGCGCCCGGCGACTAGCACCGGCGCGCGAAAGAACGTTCGTGGTGAGCCTGTCGAACCACGAACGCCGTCGATTCAGTCCGCCTTGATTCCGGCGGCTCTCACGACCTTGCCCCACTTCGCAATTTCGCTCTGAAGGAAGCGGGCAAGCCCGTCCGGCGACGTGCCCGCGGCTTCGGCACCCGAGGCCGTCAGCATCTCCTTCACCTTCGGCGCGTTGAGGCTCTCGGTCACCGCCGCGTTCACTTTCATGATGATGTCGCGTGGCGTTGCGCGTGGCGCGAGTAACGCGTTCCAGCCCGAGGCGTCGTAGCCGGGCACGCCGGCCTCGGCGATCGTGGGGAGATTCGGAAGCTCGGCCGAACGCCTGCCCGCGGTAACGGCGATCGCGCGCAATCGGCCTGCGCGCACCGGCGGCAGTGCCGCGGCGATCGGCACGAATGTCATCGCCACCTCGCCGCCCATCACCGCCGCGACCGCGGGCGCCGCACCCTTGTACGGCACGTGATCGACGTTCGCCCCGGACATCATGTTGAAGAGCACGAGCGCGAGGTGGTTCGAGCTTCCGACGCCCGCGGACCCCGAATTGAGCGTCCCCGGCCGCGCTTTCGCCAGCGCGATCAGCTCTTTCACTGTCTTCGCCGGAATCGACGGATGCAGCACCAGCACGTTGGTCATCGTGACGACGAGGCTCACCGGTGCGAGATCCCGCGTGACGTCGTAACCGAGCCGGGGATAGACCGCCGGGCTGCTGGAGAGCGCCGTCGTGCCCATGAGCAGTGTGTACCCGTCAGGCGCGGCGCGCACCACCTGCTCGGCGCCGATGTTGCCGCTTGCGCCCGGTCGGTTCGAAACGATCACCGGTTGCTTCCAGATCTCGCTCATCTGCTGAGCCACCGCGCGCGCGACGAGGTCGACCGAGCCGCCGGCGGGGAACGGCGCCACCATCGTGACCGGTTTCTCGGGATAGCTCTGCGCGACGGCGGGCGCTGCTAACATCGCCAGCAGAGCTGCATGAAAAAGTGATCGCATTCGATTCTCCGGATGACGAACGCATTTTACGGCCTCGACATGACGGCAGGATTGCGATGAGCCGACGCGCGTTTCTGCGGACCTGCGCCGCTGCCGGTCTGTACGCGGCGCTGTCGCCGTACCTTGCGCGCGCGCAGGCGCGGCCGCTCGTCTACGCCGACATGCACAGCCACATCGGGCTGCTCGGCGGCCGCGCCGACGTCCGCGAGGCCATGGTCGCGAACGGCATGCTCGTCGTCTCGCGCAAGATCGTCACGGATGGTCCGGTCATCAAGCGTTTTCCCGGGAAGGGCGTGCAGCAGGTGCGCGAGCCGGCGCCAGGCGAGCTCGCGTCGCGCTTCGGGCGCGTGCTTGCGCAGATGAAAGCGGAGCACGCATCCGCGAACCTGATCGAGATCGTCGATGCGGCGACGCTGAAACGTGTCGTCGGCGGAAGCGAGCCGGCTGTCGTACTCGCCTCGGAAGGCGCGGACTTCATAGACGGCGATCTGAAGCGGCTCGAGGCGGCGCGGCAACAGGGTCTGGTGCATCTGCAGCTCGTGCACTATCGCGTCTCCGACATCGGCGACCACTCGACCGATCGGCCCGTGCACAACGGTCTCACCGCACTGGGCAAGGAAACGGTCGCGATGTGCGATCGGCTCGGCATCCTGGTCGATGTCGCGCACTGCACACCGGACGGCATCGCGCACGCTCTGGAAGCGTCCCGCAAGCCGATGGTCTATTCACACGGCCACATGGTGTCGACGACGCCGCACTGGACGCAGAGCGGGATACGCGCGCGGGCGATCTCGTCGAGCCAGGCGCGCGCGATCGCGGCGAAGGGCGGCGTGATCGGCATCTGGCCGCTGGGACGTCAGTATGGATCGCTGGACGGCTACGCGTCGGCGCTCATCGACACGGCGCAAACGGTCGGTATCGCGCATGTCGGCGTCGGCACCGATCTCTTCGGCCTCGGCGGATCAACCGTAATTCCGGGTTACGAGCAGTTCCCGCAGCTCGAGGAGGTGCTGCTCAAGCGCGGCCTCAAGCCCGATGAAGCGCGCGGCGTGCTCGGCGGCAATTACCTCCGCGCGTTGGGTGCCGCCCTGGCGTAGTCGCGGCAAGAATCGTTGCGAGCTTCGCTCGCAGCCGCGACTCCTCCGTTCCTCGCGCCGAACGCTTACTCGAGGACCGTGATCTCGTCGCCGAGGCGGATCACGCCGCCGCGGCCTCTCGTCGTGAGCGCGATCGCGAACGTCGGCTGCTGCTGCGCGAATGCGCGGACGAGCACCTGCATCACCGCGAGATCGCGCTCGCCGGTGCGGGGGTTCGCGTGCGTCGCCAGACACCGCGTCTTTGGCCGCACCACGTCCAGCTCGACCGTGCCGATGCGAAGCGTGCGGCCCAGCCAGTCCTGCTCCGCCCATGCCGCGACGCCGTCGATCGCGATGTTCGAGCGAAAGCGGCTTTCCTCGAGGTCGGACTGTCGAAGCGCCGCCGCGACCTGCGCGAGGCTCTCGCGGCTGTGGAGCGTGATCTCGCCGGCCTGGCTGTCCTGATAGCGCGGAGTCGCGCCGTCGCCGATGAGCTGCAGCGGCCGGCGCTCCGGGTGCGTCCAGAATGGGTTCTCCGGCAGCGTCATGACGTACTGCTCGACCGCCAGCGCGAGCGCTTTGCGTCCCTCGCCGTCGATCGCGTGATCGGCGAGTACTTCTTTTTCGAGCGTGATGCGCAGTCGCCGCGTGTCCGGATCGAAGCGCGTCGTGAGCCGCGCGACGCCCGGCGTGTTTGCGAGCACCGAGAAGCCGTACTTTCTGCTCCATGCGTCTTCCGGCAGACCCGAATCGGCGAAGCGGAACGCGAGCGCGCGATCGCCCGCGACGCGGCCGGACTCGAGCACCGTCAGGGCTTCGCACGATTCAGGCGTGAAGCCTTTGACGGGATAACGGTACAGAGCAACGACGTGTGCCATGTACTAAATGGGTCCAGGTACGAGTTTTGGACATGGTAACCAAAAATCGTACGCCGCCCCCATTTTGCAGTCGGTACAATTCGCGGATGGCAACGAAAAAATACGACGAAAGCTCGGTCAGGAAGCTTCGCGGCATCGAGCCGGTGCAACGCCTTCCGGGGATGTATACCCGGACGAGCGATCCCACGCACATCATCCAGGAAGCGATCGACAATGCCGCGGACGAGGCGTTCGGCGAGCACGCCGACAAGATCGACGTCACGCTGCATCGCGACGGCTCGGTGAGCGTCGCCGACAACGGCCGCGGCATCCCCGTCGGCCTGCACCCGGAAGAGAAGATTCCGACGGTGGAGCTCGTGTTCACGGAGCTTCACGCCGGCGCCAAGTTCTCGAAGAGCGAGGCCGACGCTGCGTACAAGTTCTCCGGAGGCCTGCATGGTGTCGGCGTGTCGGTCACCAACGCGCTGTCGGAGCGCCTCGAAGTCGAGGTGAAGCGCGAGGGCGCGTGTCACCGCATCGTGTTCGAGAACGGCGTCGTGCGCGAGAAGCTGAAAAAAGTGAGGAGCTGCGGGCCGCGCGACACCGGCACGCAACTGCGCATCTGGCCCAACAAGAAATACTTCGACAGCCCGAAGATCCTGCTGCCGGACCTGGAGCGCATCGTGCGCTCGAAGGCGGTGCTGCTGCCGGGCGTGAAGGTCTCGCTCAATATCGAGGGCGCGAAAGAGACCGAGACCCGGACCTGGAGCTATCCGGAAGGGATGAAGGGTTACCTGTCCGAGCTGCTCGCGGAAATGCAGGTGGTCGCGCCGATCTTCGACGGCGAGAAATACGTAACCGAGGCGAACGGGTTCGCCGTGGGCGAGGGAGCCGGCTGGGCGTTCGCGTTCGTCGAGGACGGCAAAGGCTACGGAGAGTCGTACGCGAACCTCATCCCGACGCCCGCGGGCGGCACCCACGAAGCGGGCTTACGCGATGGCGTGTTCGAGGCGGTGAAGGCGTTCGCGGAGCACCACAGCATGATGCCGCGCGGCATCAAGCTGATGGCCGACGACGTGTGGTCGCGCACGGTGTATTTCCTGTCGGCGAAAGTGCTCGAGCCGCAGTTCCACGGGCAGACCAAGGAGAAGCTCTCGAACCGCGACGCGATCAAGCTCGTCTCGAGCATGGTGCGCGACCCCTTCGAGCTGTGGATGAACAGCCACGTCGATTGGGGACGCAAGATCGCGGACCTCGCGATCCGCCAGGCGGTCGAGCGCTCGCGCTCGGTGCAGAAAGTCGAACGCAAGAAATCTTCCAGCGTCGTGATCCTGCCGGAGAAGCTCACCGACTGCGAATCGACCGACATCAACGAGAACGAGCTCTTCCTGGTCGAAGGCGATTCGGCGGGGGGCTCGGCCAAGCAGGCGCGCGACAAGCGCTTCCAGGCGATCTACAAGATGCGGGGCAAGGCGCTCAACTCGTGGGAGGTGAAGCGCGAGCTCCTGTTCTCGAACGCCGAGATCCACGATATCGCCGTCGCGATCGGCGTCGATCCGCACGGCAACGCGGACGAGCCGGATCTCTCGGGCCTGCGCTACGGCAAGATCGCTTCGATGACCGACGCCGACGTGGACGGTGCGCACATTTCCGTGCTGCTGCTTACACTCTTCTATCGGCACTTTCCGAAGCTGATCGAGCGCGGCCACATCTACGTCGCGAGCCCGCCGCTCTACAAGATCGACATCCCGGCGCAGGGCAAGCGCGCGATGCGCAAGCTCTATGCGCTCGACGAGGAGGAGCGCAAATCGATCCTCGATCGTGCGCGCGACGACGGCATCAAGGTGGAGTCCATCAGGATCCAGCGCTTCAAGGGCCTCGGCGAGATGAATCCCGAGCAGCTCTGGGAGACCGCGCTCTGTCCCGATACGCGGCGGCTCCTCAGGGTGCGGATCGAGGATCGCGACAGGACCTACGCGATATTCAACATGCTCATGTCCAAGCGTGAGGCGGACAAACGCTGCGCGTGGATGGAAGAAAAGGGCGACACCGTCGAGGCGGATGTGTGACGCGGTGACGCGGTGACGCGGTGACGTAGGGTGCGCCTGTGGCGCACCGCAAGGAACGATGGACACGAAAACCAAACATCCCAAAGCCGAAGACCTGAGCGGCGACTTGTTCGCCGAAGCCGGCGTCGGCGGCAGCGGCGGCGCGGCGCCACCGAATCCGACCGCGATCGGCGGCGATGATTTCATCGACATGGCGGCGTTCGCGGAGCGCAGCTACCTCACCTACGCGATGAGCGTGGTGCGCGGCCGCGCGATCCCGAACGTCGAGGACGGTCAGAAGCCGGTGCAGCGGCGCATCCTCTACGCCATGCACGAGCTCGGGCTGCGGCCCGGCATCGCACATTCGAAATCTGCGCGCATCGTCGGCGAGGTGCTCGGCAAGTACCACCCGCACGGAGACGCTTCGACGTACGACGCGCTCGTGCGCATGGCGCAGGATTTCTCGCTGCGCTACCCGCTGATCGACGGCCAGGGCAACTTCGGCACCGCGGACGGCGATTCCGCCGCAGCGTATCGGTATACCGAAGCGCGGCTCACGCCGATCGCCGATCTGCTGCTCTCCGAGATCGACCAGGACACGGTGGACTTCCTGCCGAACTACGACGGGCGGCTGCGCGAGCCCGAGCTGCTGCCTGCGCGGCTCCCGATGCTGCTGCTCAATGGCGCCTCCGGCGTCGCCGTCGGCATGGCCTGCGAGCTGCCGCCGCACAACATGTGCGAGGTCGCCGAGGCGGCGATTCAGCTCATCCGGCATCCCAAGGCCACGGCCGAAGACCTGATGAAGATCATCCAGGGTCCGGACTTTCCGGGCGGCGGCCAGATCATCAGCCCGCGGCAGGCGATCCTCGATGCGTACACGAGCGGCCGCGGAAGCTTGCGCGCGCGCTGCAAGTGGAAAGTGGAGAACCTCGCGCGCGGCCAGTGGCAGGTGATCGTGGAGCAATTGCCGCCGACCACGTCGGCCAAGCGCGTCATGGCCGAGATCGAAGAGCTCACCAATCCCAAGCCCAAGGAAAAGGGCGGCAAGGTCAGCGCGACGCAGACGAACTTGAAGCAGCTCATCTTGGGCAGCCTCGAGAAGGTCAACGACGAGTCCGACAAGGAGAACAAGGTGCGGCTCGTGCTCGAGCCGCGCTCCTCGCGTCAGGATCCCGACGAGTTCATGCGGCTCATGCTCGCGCACACGAGCCTCGAAGAGAACTTCTCGGTGAACCTCGTCGTGCTCGGCCTCGACGGACGGCCGGGCCGCAAGAACATCCGCGAGATGCTCGACGAATGGGTCGCGTTCCGCATTCTCACCGTCACGCGCCGGACCAACTTCAGGCTCACGCAGGTCGAGCGCCGCATCCATATTCTCGAAGGCCGCAACATCGTCTTCCTGAATATCGACAAGGTGATCAGGACGATCCGCGAGTCGGACGAGCCCAAGCCCGAGCTCATGAAGCGCTTCGATCTCACCGAGATCCAGGCGGAGGACATCCTCGAAATCCGGCTGCGGCAGCTCGCGCGGCTTGAAGGCATCAAGATCCAGAACGAGCTGAAGGAGCTCAGGGTCGAGCGCAAGGCGCTGAAAGCGCTGCTCGCAAGCGACACCGAGATGAAGAAGCTCGTCGCGAAGGAGATCAAGGACGACGCGAAGAACTACGGCGACGAGCGCCGCACCACGATCGAGGAGGCCGGCCGCGCAACGTTCGAGCGGCAGGTCGTGGACGAGCCGCTCACGATCATCGTCTCGCGCAACATGTGGGTGCGCTCGCGGCAGGGCCACGGCCTCGACCTCTCGGGCATCACCTACAAAACCGGCGACGCCGAGTACGCCGTGTTCGAGACGCGCTCGGTGAATTACGTTGTCGCGATCGACTCCACAGGCCGCGCGTTCAGCGTGCTGGCGGGGGACATCCCCGGCGGCAAGGGCGACGGCGTGCCGTTCACGTCGCTCGTCGAGCTGGCGCCCGGCGCGCGGCTCGCACAGGTCGTCGACGCGTCACCAGGTAAGCGCTACCTCTTCGCGAACTCCGGCGGCTACGGCTTCATCGCCAAGGCGGAAGAGCTCATCACGCGCATCCGCGCCGGTAAGGGCTTCATGACGGTGCAGGACGACGAGACGGTGCTGCGGCCGGCGCTCGTGCCGGACAAACCCGAGATGGCGGTGACGCTCTCCGGCAACGGCCGCATGCTCCTGTTCGACGCGGACGAATTGAAGGAGCTCGCGCGCGGACGCGGGATCACGCTGATGGGGCTCGACGACGGCGAGAAGATGGTCGCCGTAGGATTCGGCGACGCGAAGTCCGTCACCGTCGTCGGCACCAACCGCTCGGGCAACGAGAAGACGGTGCGCGTCTCCGGCGAGGACCTTCAGAAGCACATCGTGCGGCGCGCGCGCAAGGGCTGCCTGTTGCCGGGAAAGATCAGCCCGATCGGGGTGAAGTAGCCCGCCCCTCCGGCTGCGTAGGGTGCGCCGATGGCGCACCGACCGGTGAGCGGGGGGTGGCGATTAGAACTTGAACCGCACGCTCACACGCGCGACGTTTGCATTGGCTTTCCCCAGCGCGCTCGCGCTGCCGATGTCGTTGTAGCGCTGCCACTCCGCCCGCGCCGACCAGTTGCGCGTGAAGCTGTACTGCGCGCCCAGTCCATAAGTGAGATCCGCGCCGCTGTCGTGGCCGCTGGTTACAGCGCCACCGAAATTGCCTTCGGCGTCCGTGTCCCAGTAGAACACGCCGGCTTTCGCATACAGGGAGAGCTGCGGCATCGGCGGAAGCGGCAGCATCGCGAGCCCGGTCAACTCGTAGATGTCCGATTCGACCTTCGCCGTGAACGGCACCGGACCAAGGCTGCCGTTGACCTTCAGCTCGCCGGAGCCGTAGCCCACTTCCGCGGCGAAATGGCGGCTGAACTGATAACCCCCGAAGAGGTGGTAAGCCGTGTCCTTGTTGTCGCAGTTGCCGGCGAAGCCGACCGCGAAAAGACGGTCGCAGCCCTCGGCGCGTGAACGACCCACGCCTGCGCCGACATAGAAGCCGGTTTCCTGCATACCAGGACCGGCAGCGGGCTGGGCCGAGTAAGCGGCGGTGCTGCCGAGTGCCGACAGCGCGAGAACGGATGAAGCAACAGTGGATGTAATGCGATGGCTCAAAACGGACCTTCCTCGAGTTTGTTGCGGAGAAAAACAGAGGTGCTGCGGATGGCACGCGTGGAATGGTGCTCGCGCGCGAGCGCGTAGGTTACGTATGACCGCTGCGTGCCGCAAGCACCTTGCATGTACGGTAGCTGACGAAGCCGCGTAGTTGATTTCAAGTAGGGCTCCGCCTGACATCGAAGGGCATTGCGTATCAGTAATCTTGCTGATGCAGCGAACGAATACAAACAGAAGAATCGTGCTTCAAGCAGATCGCTGTTTCGGTTGCACGGTCGGTCAGCAAAAGGGGGGCAGCACATGGCAGGGAATGAGCTCGTCGTTACGGCTGAAGCGCTGAACGTTCGCAGGCCGTCTAGCCTTCCGAGCCAAGACTGATCTCATGCCCGCGGCACACGCCCCCAAGAACATCGTTCTCCTGTCGGACGGTACCGGCAATAGCGCCGGCAAGCTCTTCAAGACGAATGTCTGGCGGCTGTATCAAGCGCTCGATCTGACGCCGCCCGACACGCCGGGCCGACCGGAGCAGATTGCGTACTACGACGACGGCGTGGGGTCGTCGTCGTTCAGGCCTCTCGCCCTGCTTGGCGGTGCGTTCGGATGGGGCCTGAAGCGCAACGTGATCGATCTCTACACGTTTCTCTGCCGCAATTACCGGGACGGCGACGACATC
>DASPNJ010000060.1:0-41038 GCA_035626595.1 Burkholderiales bacterium | reverse complement strand
TAGGCGTTCGCGCCCAGCGCGAGGCCGCGCGCGGCTTCGTGCTCGCGGCCGCGCGCCGTCAGCATCAGGATGCGTGTCGCCGCGAGCGCCGGATTGGCCCGGATCGCGCGGCACACCGCGAACCCGTCGACTACCGGCAGCATGATGTCGAGTACGATCAGGTCCGGCGTGCGTGCTTCGGCCAGCGCGAGCGCTTGCGCGCCGTTGACGGCGGTGAACACTTCGTATCCGGCGCGCCCAAAGAGAAACTCCAGCGACATCACGATGCTCGCCTCGTCTTCGGCGATCAGCACGCGCTTCACGGCTCACGCGCCCAGCACGACGTGCCGTTCCGCCAAAGCCGCCGGCGCAAGCCGTGCCGCGGGCAGGGTGAAGGAGAACGTCGCGCCGGCGCCTGGCGGGCTCGTTACCCAGAGCCGCCCGCCGAAGTGATCGATGATCTGCCTGGAAATCGCGAGGCCGAGGCCGCTGCCGGCGGGTTTCTGCGTGAGCGTATCGCCCGCCTGTCTGAACTTTTCGAAAATGACGTGCTGGTCTTCGGGCGTGATGCCGCCGCCGTTGTCGGTGACGTCCACCCTGACCTCCGCCCCCACGCGGCGCGCCCGTATCCTGACGCGGCCGTCGGGGCGCGCGGAGAATTTTTCTGCATTCGAGAGCAGGTTGAGCAGGACCTGGAGCAGCCGGTCACGATCCGCCGAGACCGGCGGAAGGGCGGCGGCGACGTCGATCTCCAGCGCGACCGCATGGTCCTTGAAGAGCTGGCTCACGGAGCTCACCGCGTCGTCGATGACTTGGGCGACGTCGATCTCGCCGGTCTGCCACTCGGCGTTGCCCGACTCGATCTTGGCAAGATCGAGCACCTGGTTGATGAGCCGCGTGAGGCGCTCGGATTCCTTGATGACGACGCCGAGGAACTTCGCACGCTGCTCGGCGTCGAGCTGCGGATTGTCGTGGAGGATTTCCGAGAACGCGCGGATCGACGTGAGCGGCGTACGCAGCTCGTGCGTGACGGTCGAGATGAAATCGTCCTTCAACCGGTCGAGCTCCTGGAGCCGGCGGTTCGCCGCGCGCAGCTCGTTCGTCGCCGCTTCGAGCTCGCGTGATTTCTGCTCGAGCTCGCGGCTGTGGGCGAGGGCCTGCGAAGCCTCGTCGATGATGTGGAGCACCTCGTCCAGCTTAAGCGGTTCTTCCTCCACGACCGAGGCGACCATGACGCGCGCCGAGGCGCTGCCGATCGCGCCGGCGAGCAGCGACTCGACGTGGTGCACGAGCGCTGCGTTCGCAGGGAGCTGATCGCTCGAGCGCAGGCCCCGCGCGAGCGCATACGCCTGCAGCGCTTCGGCGGCCCGCTCCGGACCGAGAAAGCGGCCGAGAAGCTCGGCGAGCTCCTGCACGGACGCGCTGCCGCGCCAGAACTGCGAGGCTGCGCCCGAGCGCTGCTCCAGCGCGTCGACGAACAGTGTCGCCTGGCTGTGCTCGGCCGCGCCGGGCCTGCGCGCGAGCGAGATGCCGGCATACAGCCCGACGTTCAGGGAGAGGCTCCAGAAGAGGCAATGACTGATCTCGTCGAAGCCGCCGAGACCGAACAGGTTCTGCGGCCGCAGGAGCTCGGTGCCGAACAGACCTTCCGCAAGAAAGGTGATGGGTAACCAGCCGGATTTCGCGAAGGAGGGCAGGAGCAGCGTGTAGAGCCAGACCGTGAAACCGGCGGCGAGGCCCCAGGCCGCCCCGAGACGCGTGCCGCCTTTCCAGTAGATGCCGCCGATGATCGCGGGCGCGAACTGGGCGACGGCCGTGAAGGAGATCAGCCCGATCGACACGAGCGCGTACGCTTCCCCGGCGAGATAGAAGTACAGATAGCCCAGCATGAGGATCATCACGATCGCACCGCGCCGGATCGCGAGCAGCAGCGCGGAGAGATCGCGGCGCCCGGTGAGCCCCAGGAGCTTCCAGCGCAGCAGCACCGGCATGACGAGGTCGTTGCACACCATCGTCGAGAGCGCGATCGTTTCCACGATCACCATGCCCGTCGCGGCGGAAAGGCCGCCGATGAACGCGAGCAGGGCGAGCGCCGGTTGCTGCTCGGCCATGGGCAGCGTGAGCACGAAGGTATCCGCGTCGACACGCCCGGCCGGAAAGTGCATGAGCCCGCCGAGCGCGATCGGCAGCACGAAGATGTTGATGGCCAGGAGATAGAGCGGAAAGAGCCAGATCGCCTTGGCGATGTGGCGCTCGTCGACGTTCTCCACGACGGCCACCTGGAACTGGCGCGGCAGGAACATGATCGCGAGCATCGAAACGAACATGAGAGACGCCCACGTCATGTAGTTGCCCGCCGCGCCGCCCAGCATGAGCAGCCCCGCGAGCGCCGCGTTCGCGTGCGCTCGCTCAAAGATATCGCCGAAGCCGTTGTACATCCCGAACGTGACGAAGATACCGACCGCGACGAACGCGAGCAGCTTCACGAGCGACTCGAAGGCGACGGCGGCGACGAGGCCCTCGTGGCGCTCGGTCGCGTCCAGGTGCCGGGTGCCGAACAGGATCGTGAATGCCGCCAGCAGCATGGCGATGTAAAACGTGTTGTCGCCGAGGAACAGCGGCGCGCCCTGCTGGCTGGGCATCACCACGTCCGGATACTTGAGGATGATCGAGAAGCTCGTGGAGATCGCCTTCAACTGGAGCGCGATGTAGGGGACGACGCCGAGGACGGCGATGATCGTGACCAGCCCCCCGAGAAGCTGGCTCTTGCCGTAGCGCGAGGCGATGAAATCGGCGATCGATGTGATGCGGTGGGCCTTGCTGATGCGCACGATTTTCACCAGCACGTACCACCACAACGCGGCCATGAGCGTCGGTCCGAGATAGATCGGCAGGAAGCCGATGCCGCTGGTCGCCGCGCGCCCGACGCTGCCGTAGAAGGTCCACGACGTGCAGTAGACCGCGAGCGAGAGTGCGTAGATGTACGGGTTTGCGATGATGCTGCGGCCGGCGTCGGCACGCTTGTCGCCGTAATAGGCGATGGCGAAGAGCAGCCCTACGTACAGGAACGACGCGAGGACGATGACGGTCGCCGTCAACATGCGAACAGCATGGGCGCAGGGAGGTTACGGAGGGAACACAGTGCGGCCAAGTGCCCGCGCCTTGCGTGGAAGGTTTCTCTCTGTCCGTCAGGTGCGCAGAGCCGAGAGGCGAGTCCCACCTAGTCCGCCGAGCGTTCGACCACGAACGCCATGAGCGCGATCACGAGCGCCCACGCGAAGAACACATACACGTACAGCAGCGGCACGCCGAAAAGGTGCGCCGCTCCGGTGAAGAGGGAGAACAGCGGATAGTTGAGCAGCAGACCGCCCAGCAGGAAGAGCGCGGTGAGGCGCTGTCCCTTCAGGCTCGAGCGCTCCATGTCACGCCGTCTGCTTGAGCTGCTCCAGGATCGCCGGATTCTCGAGCGTCGTCACGTCCTGCGTGATCGCTTCGCCTTTGGCGAGCGAGCGCAGCAGCCGCCGCATGATCTTGCCCGAGCGCGTCTTCGGCAGGTTCTCGCCGAAACGGATGTCCCTGGGCTTGGCGATCGGTCCGATCTCCTTGCCGACCCAGTCCTGGAGCTCCTTGACGAGCGCGTGCGCCTGCTCGCCTTCCGGGCGCACCTGCTTCAGCACCACGAAGGCCACGACGGCCTCGCCGGTGACATCGTCCGGACGGCCTACGACGGCCGCT
Source organism: Burkholderiales bacterium (assembly GCA_035626595.1). GTDB lineage: Bacteria > Pseudomonadota > Gammaproteobacteria > Burkholderiales > SG8-41 > JAQGMV01. The sequence continues at coordinate 37,324 of DASPNJ010000060.1, read as the reverse complement.
TCGGCGACTTTCGGATTCGCCACGAGCGCCGACTCGATTTCCATCGTGCCGAGGCGGTGGCCGGCGACGTTCAGCACGTCGTCGATGCGGCCGACGATGCGGATGTACCCGTCCTCGTCGTACGACGCGCCGTCGCCGGCGAGGTAATAGCGCCCCTGGTACTCTGTGGGGTAGTAGGTCTTCCTGAAGCGTTCGGGATCGCCCCAGATCGTGCGCAGCATGCTCGGCCACGGCCGCTTGATCACGAGGACGCCGCCTTTGCCGCGGCCGACGGAGTGACCGGCCTCATCGACGATGTCGACAATGATGCCCGGCAGCGGGAACGTGGCCGACCCGGGCTTGGTCGGCGTCGCGCCGGGCAGCGGCGTGATCATGTGTCCGCCGGTCTCCGTCTGCCACCACGTGTCCACGATCGGGCAGCGGCCGCCGCCGACCGTTTCGTGGTACCACATCCACGCTTCCGGATTGATCGGCTCGCCTACCGTGCCGAGGATGCGCAAACTGCTGAGATCGTATTTCTTCGGCAGGTCGCCGCCGGCCTTGATGAGCGAGCGGATCGCCGTGGGCGCCGTATAGAACACGCTCACCTTGTGGTCCTGGATCATTTTCCAGAAGCGGCCGGCGTCCGGATAGGTCGGCACGCCTTCGAACATGATCTCGGTCGCGCCGCAGGCGAGCGGGCCGTAGCATACGTATGAGTGACCCGTGACCCAGCCCACGTCCGCCGTGCACCAGAAGACGACCTTCGGCTTGTAGTCGAAGACCCACTTCATGGTGAGGATGTTCCACAGGAGATAGCCGCCCGTGGAATGCTGTATCCCCTTGGGCTTTCCGGTGGAGCCCGAGGTGTACAGGATGAAAAGCGGATGTTCCGCGCCGACCCACTCGGGCTCGCACGTTTCGGCCTGACCCTGCAGGAGGTCGTGCAGCCATATATCGCGCCTGGCGTCGAACGCGACTTTGCCGCCGGTGCGCTGGTAGACCACCACTTTCTTGATGGATTCGCAGCCGCCCATGCCCAGCGCCTCGTCCACAGCCGCCTTGAGCGGGATCACGCGTCCGCCGCGCATCTGTTCGTCTGCGGTGATGACGGCGACGGCGCCGGCATCGATGATCCGCTCGTGGATGCTCTTCGCAGAAAATCCGCCGAACACGACCGAATGGATCGCGCCGATGCGCGCGCACGCCAGCATCGCGGCGACCACTTCGATCGACATCGGCATATAGATGAGCACGCGGTCGCTCTTACGTATACCGAGCGATTTAAGGCCGTTCGCCATCGTGCAGACGCGGCGGTGGAGCTCCCGGTACGTGATTCGGCTCAGCTTGCCGTCGTCGGCCTCGAAAATGATCGCAGTCTTGTCCGGCTGGGTCGTGAGATGCCGGTCCAGGCAGTTGTACGACGCGTTCAGCTCGCCATCCTCGAACCACTTGAAAAACGGCGCGTCGGACTCATTGAGTACTTTGGTGAAAGGCTTGTGCCACAGCAGTTCCTCGCGTGCGAGTCGCGCCCAGAAGCCCTGGAAATCGCGCTCGGCTTCCGCGCAAAGCGTTCGATACGCGTCCATGCCGGAGATGTTCGCCTGCGCAACGAACTCGCGCGACGGAGGGAAGACGCGGTTTTCCTGCAGGACGGTCTCGATCGTGGACATGTGGCGCCTCCGGGCGACAACGAGTGATTGCGGCAAATGGAAGCACTAAACACCTGTGTTGTAAAGGCGGCCGAATCAAGCAGTTGGAGCGTCGCGGCGCTGGCGCGCATGGCGCGCGAACGGCATAATCACGCCTTCGAAAAACTCTTCTATGGCGGGCCGCCCCGCATTGCATGGTAGTGAACCTGGTCAGGTCCGGAAGGAAGCAGCCACAGCTATTCTCTGCAAGTGCCGGGGGTACGGCTCGCCACCCCTTTTATCGATGAAGCCGCGCGCGCTCGCCGCTGCCACGATCGTTGTTGCGGCGTTCACGTGCGCGCCGGCGCACGCGCTGGACGGTCTGTCGCTCGAGCTCGGCCGCGGCGATGACGTCAACATGGGCCGGATCGGCGTGCAGTGGGAGCTCAAAAAGCCGCTGCTTCAGTTCCAGAACTGGCAGCTCGGCACGTACTTCGATCTCGCCGTCGGCTACTGGCACCAGAGCGACGTCAATCCCGGCCGCAACGAGGACATTCTGGATCTGGGCTTCACACCGGTGCTGCGCCTCCAGGGCAACGGCCGTGTCGGGCCGTACGCGGAGGTCGGGCTCGGCGCGCACCTCCTCTCCCACACCACGATCGGCGAGACGCGCATGAGCACCGCGTTCCAGTTCGGCAATCACGTCGGCCTCGGTTACCGCTTCGGCGCCCGGTCGCACTACGACCTGAGCTACCGCTTCCAGCATCTGTCCAACGCCAGCATCAAGCGGCCGAACGGCGGCATCAATTTTCACCAGGTCCGGCTGCAGTACTGGTTCTAAACGCGCCGAACGTCCGTGACCCAGGTTCTTGCCCGCAAGTGGCGGCCCCGCACCTTCGCGGAGCTCGTCGGACAGGAGCATGTGGTGCGCGCGCTCACGAATGCCCTGCGCGGCCGGCGACTGCATCACGCGTATCTCTTCACCGGCACGCGCGGCGTAGGCAAGACCACGCTCGCGCGCATCATCGCGAAAGCGCTGAACTGCGAGCAGGGTCCGACGGACGAGCCTTGCGGCAAGTGCGCGGCCTGCGTCGAGATCGACAGCGGCCGTTTCGTCGATCTGATCGAGCTCGACGCGGCGTCGAACACGCAGGTCGACAACATGCGCGAGCTGCTCGAGAACGCGATGTACGCGCCGACCGCAGGCCGCTACAAGGTCTACATCATCGACGAAGTCCACATGCTCTCGCGCAATGCGTTCAACGCGATGCTCAAGACGCTCGAAGAGCCTCCGGAGCACGTGAAGTTCGTGCTGGCGACGACCGACCCGCAGAAGATACCCGTGACGGTGTTGTCGCGCTGCCTGCAGTTCAACCTGAAGCAGATCCCGCAGGCGCAGATTCAGGCGCGGCTTACGAAAATCCTGGAAGCGGAAGGCGTCGCCTCGGAGCCCGCAGCGCTTGCGCTCGTCGCGCGTGCGGCGCAGGGGAGCCTGCGCGACGCGCTGTCGCTGCTCGATCAGGCGATCGCGCACGGCGCCGGGAAGGTCGAGACGGCTGCCACGCGCGCGATGCTGGGCGCGGTCGATCAGACCTACCTGCACGCGATCCTGCGCGCGCTCGCGGCGGGCGACGGCGCGCAGCTGCTCGCGGAGGCCGATCGGATGGCCGAGCGCAGCCTCTCGTTCGAGATGGCGCTGCAGGAGCTGGGCACGCTCCTGCACCGGCTCGCGCTGATCCAGATCGTGCCGGATGCGGCCGCCGAAGACGATCCTGATCGCCAGACGCTGCGGGAGCTCGCAGGCTTGTTCGCCGCCGAGGATCTCCAGCTCTGTTATCAGATCGCGGTGCAGGCGCGCAGCGAGATCGGCCTCGCGCCCGACGAGTACGCCGGTTTCACCATGGCGCTCTTACGCATGCTCGCTTTTACGCCTTCCGGCAGCGCGGCCGAGCCGAAGGCCTCGCGCCCTGCTCGGGCTGCGCCACGCGCGCCGGACAAAGCGGCGAGCGCATCCGCGCCCCCGGCTGCGCCGGTAGCAGTGGCGCGGGAGCCCGAAGCCGGCGCGGCCGCGTTGCCCGGTGCGTCCGCGCAGTGGAGCGACATCGTGGCCGGGCTCGGCCTGACCGGCATGGCGCGCCAGCTCGCGGACCGCTGCGAGCTCGCATCGATGGAGGGCGGGCGCGTCGAGTTGAAGCTTGCGCGCGCGCACGAGCGCTTCCTGAGCAAGGAGTATCAGGAGCGGCTCAAGGCGGCGCTTCAGAAGCGCTACGGGGGCAATGTTCAGCTCGCGATACGCCTCGGTGAGTCCACCGGCAACTCACCGGCCGAGATCGCGGATCGCGAGCGCCAGCGGCGCGAGGCGCGCGCGGTTGCCGATATCGAGCAGGATCCGTTCGTGCGCGATCTCGTCGAGAACTTCGACGCGCGCGTGAACTCCATCAAACCCATCCAGTAGCGGGGCGGCCATGAAAGGACAGCTTGCAGGCCTGATGAAACAGGCGCAGCAGATGCAGGAGAACATGAAGAAGGTGCAGGAGCAGCTCGCCGGCACCGAGGTGGAGGGGCAGTCCGGCGCCGGCATGGTGAAGGTCGTCATGACGTGCCGTCACGACGTCAGGCGTGTGACGATCGACGAAAGCCTGCTCAAGGATGATAAGGACATGCTGGAGGACCTGATCGCGGCCGCGGTGAACGATGCGGTGAGACGGGTCGAAACGACAGTGCAGGAGAAGATGGCGGGCGTGACCGCGGGTTTACCGCTGCCGCCGGGTTTCAAAATGCCGTTTTGATTCGCGGCCGGCTCGCAAGCAGGGCGGTCGCATCATTGGGGTCTGACCTCGTTTTCGAAGCAAGGCGAAAATGGGATCTGACCCCGTTTTTGATTTGAAGGATGAAAGCACCCGCCGCCCTCGACGAGCTCATCGCCGCGCTGCGCTGCCTGCCCGGCGTAGGCCCCAAGTCCGCGCAGCGCATGGCCTACCACCTGCTCCAGCGCGACAAGCCGGGCGCGCAGCGCCTCGCGCTGGCGCTCGGCCTTGCGCTCGAGCGCATCCGCCATTGCGAGAAGTGCAACAGCTTTGCAGAGGAAGCGGTGTGCACGCTGTGCCGCTCGCCCCGGCGCGATCCGGCGCTGCTGTGCATCGTGGAGACGCCGGCGGATCTCCTCATGATGGAGCAGGCGCAGTGCTACCAGGGCCTCTATTTCGTGCTGATGGGCGCACTTTCGCCGCTGGACGGCATCGGCCCGCGTGAGATACATCTCGACCGGCTGGTGAAGCGCGCGTCCGACGGTATCGTGCGTGAAGCGATACTCGCGACGAACTTCACCGTCGAAGGCGAAGCGACAGCGCACTATGTCGGCGAGCTCCTGCGCGCGAAGAGCATCAAGGTGAGCCGCATCGCGCGCGGGCTTCCCGTCGGCGGCGAGCTCGAGCACGTGGACAGCGGCACGCTCGCGCAGGCCGTGCTCGAGCGCCGCGAAACTTGACTCAAAGGGCTACGAAAATGGCCGCACGGACTTCCGCGCAGCGCACGCGCGGCCGCAAGAGAGGGCCGCTGCGCCCGCCGGCGCGCAAGACCGCGGAGCGTGGACGCGCAGCTCCGACGGGCGCACGAGCGCGCGGCCGCGATCTGCCGGTACCGGTTGCCGCTGAGCCGTCACAGAAGCTCCACAAGGTGCTCGCCCAGAGCGGACTGGGCTCGCGGCGCACGATGGAGGAGTGGATCCGCGAAGGCAAGATCACGGTCAACGGAGAGGTCGCGGCGATCGGCACGCGGGTGAAGCCCGACGATCTCATACGCGTCGGGCACAAGGTCGTGCGCTGGCCGATGACGCAGCGCCTGCCGCGCGTGCTGCTGTACCACAAGCCGGAGGGCGAGATCGTCTCGCGCGAGGACCCGCAAGGCCGTACCAGCGTGTTCGAGCGCCTCCCGGCGCTGCGCGGCGCGAAATGGCTCGCCGTCGGCCGTCTCGACTACAACACCTCCGGACTGCTGATCTTCACCACGTCCGGCGAGCTCGCTAACCGCATGATGCATCCGCGCTTCGCGGTCGAGCGCGAGTACGCAGTGCGCATCGTGGGACAGCTCACGTCCGCGCAGATCGCGCGGCTGACGAACGGGATCGAGCTCGCGGACGGTCCCGCGGCATGCCTGTCGGTCGAGGACCAGGGCGGCGAGGGCACCAACCACTGGTATCGCATCATGCTGCGGGAAGGCCGCAACCGCGTGGTACGGCGGATGTTCGAAGCGCTCGGATTGACCGTCAGCCGCCTGATCCGCGTGCGTTTCGGCGTGATCGCGCTGCCGCCGAGGCTGAAGCGGGGGCAGGTGAGCGCGCTGCCGGCTGCCGAGGTGAAGCGGCTCCTCGCATGGCTCGACGAGACGGCGCCCTCGCCGCAGTCAACGCCTCGCGCGTAATCACGAACACGCAGTCGTCGCCGCCGCTCGTCTGCGGCCACGCGAGCGGCAGCTCGGGAAATGCGCGCTCGACGCGCTCGCGCGCGTGTCCGACTTCGACGACCAGCACTCCGCGTTCATGCAGATGCTCCGGCGCCCGCCGCACGATGGTGCGCACGAAGTCGAGCCCGTCGCGGCCGCCGGCGAGCGCCAGCACCGGCTCTCTCCGGTACTCCGCGGGCAGCGTGCGCATGACGGCCGCGCGCACGTACGGCGGATTGGTCACGATCAGGTCGTAGCGCCGGCCGGCGAGCGTGGAGTACAGGTCGGACTCGAAGAGCGTCACACGGGCTGCCAGCCCGTAATCGCGGACGTTGCGGCGCGCGACCTCCAGCGCATCGCGCGAGACGTCCGCGGCGTCCACGCGTACGCGTGGAAACGCGAGCGCGACGAGTATCGCGAGACAGCCGGAACCGGTGCACAGATCGAGCGCCGTGCGCACGCGCGCATGCGGCGGCAGCCACGGCTCGAGCCGATCGCGCAGGAGCTCGGCGATGAACGAGCGCGGCACGATCGTGCGCTCGTCGACATAGAAGCGGTGCTCGCCGAGCCACGCCTCGCGCGTGAGATACGCCGTGGGTTTGCGCGTGCGGATTCGCTTCGCCACGAGCTCGCCGATGCGCTGCGTTTCACGCGGCGTCAGCACGCGCTCGAGATGCGGATCGAGGCGATCGAGCGGGAGGCGCAGCGCGGAAAGCACGAGCCACGCCGCTTCGTCGCGCGCGTTCGTCGTCCCGTGTCCGAAAGCGACGCCGGCTTCCCGCAGGCGCCGCGCGGTGTCGCGCAGCGCCGAGCTTACGGTCGGAGACGAGCGCCGCGCGCTCAGCCGAGAGCGTCCAGATTGAGCTTGATGCTCGAGAGGTCTTCCTGGCCTGCGGGGGCGCGTGCCGGCGCGCTCGGCGGCGAACCCGGAGTGGTGGGCGGGGGCGGCGGGGCTTTCTTCGCGTTGTTGATGAGCCAGTGGAGGTTCGTCGGCGAATCGGCATTGAGCATGGCTTCGTCGAGCGATACCCGCCCTTCCTGAATGAAGTTGAAGAGCGCCTGCTCGAACGTCTGCGATCCCGGCGCGAGGCTCTGCTCCATCGCGTCCTTGATCTGGTCGATGTCGCCTTTCTTGATGAGCTCCTGGACGTGCTTGGTATTGAGCATGAGCTCCACGGCTGGGACGATGTCGCCGTTCACGTCGTGGATCAGGCGCTGCGAAACGATCGCTTTCAGGCTCACCGAAAGGTCCATGAGCAGACTGTCGCGCTGGTCGTGCGGGAACATGTTCATGATGCGGTTCAGCGCGTAGTAGCTGTTGTTCGAGTGCAGCGTCGAGAGGCACAGGTGCCCCGTCTGCGCGTACTGCAGCGCCGCCTGGAAGGTCTCGCGGTCGCGGCACTCCCCGATCAGGATCACGTCCGGCGCTTCGCGCATCGCGGACACCAGCGCGTTGTGATAGTTGCGCGTGTCGATGCCGACCTCGCGCTGGTTGACAATGCTCTTCGCGTGCTTGTACATGAACTCGATCGGATCCTCGATCGTGAGGATGTGTCCCGAGGCGTTCATGTTGCGGTGGTTGATCATCGCGGCGAGGGTGCTCGACTTGCCCGAGCCCGTCGCGCCGACCACGAGGATGAGGCCGCGCTTTTCCATCACGAGGTCTTTCAGCGCGGCGGGCACCCCGAGCTGCTCGATCGTCGGAATGCCATGCTTGATGTGCCGTATGACCATCCCGGTCGCACCGCGCTGCTTGAAGATGTTCACGCGGAAGCTGCCGATGCCCGGTTCGACCAGCGAATAGTTCAATTCGAGATCGCGCTCGAACTGAGCGATCTGCGCTTCGCTGAGCGTCTCGTACACGATCTCCTTGATCTTGGCCGGGTCGAGCCTGTTCTGGTCCACCGGGACGACTTCGCCCTTGATCTTGATCTGAACCGGCGAGCCCGCCGTGACGAAAAGATCCGACGCGTGCGTGTCGGCCATCAGCTTGAAGTACTGTCTGACGAACATGGGCTTCCTCCCCGCGGATGCGGCGAGGCTATTGTGCCAGAAAAGGCTTAAGAATCACCGTGAAAGAGCCGCTAATCGCTGCGCAGAAGCTCGTTGATGCTGGTTTTCGCGCGCGTTTTCGCGTCCACCTGCTTCACGATGACCGCGCAGTACAGGCTGCACTCGCCTGTGGGCGACGGGAGCGACCCCGGCACGACCACCGAGCCCGCCGGCACTTTGCCGTAGATGACTTCGCCGGTGTCGCGGCAATAGATCTTGGTGCTGGCGCCGATGAAAACGCCCATCGAGATGACGCTGCCTTCCTCGACCACCACGCCCTCTACGATCTCGGAGCGGGCGCCGACGAAGCAGTTGTCCTCGATGATCGTCGGGTTCGCCTGCAGCGGCTCGAGCACGCCGCCGATACCGACGCCGCCCGAGAGGTGCACGTTCCTGCCGATCTGCGCGCACGATCCGACGGTCGCCCACGTGTCCACCATCGTGCCTTCGTCGACGTAGGCCCCGATGTTCACGAACGAGGGCATCAGCACCACGTTTTTCGCGATGTACGCGCCCTGTCTCACCGCTGCGGGCGGCACCACGCGAAAGCCGCGCGATTCGAAGTCCGACGCGCCGTACGCGGCGAATTTGGAGGGGACTTTGTCGAAATAGCGCGAGTAGCCGTCGGAGAGCACCTGGTTGTCCTGCAGTCGGAACGAGAGCAGCACCGCTTTTTTCGCCCACTGGTGCGTGACCCAGTCCGCGCCGATTTTCTCCGCGACGCGCAGGCGCCCGGCGTCGAGCAGCGCGATCGTCTCGCGTATGGCTTCGCGTACTTCGGGTTTGGCGCTTTGCGGCGTGAGTGCGGCGCGATTTTCCCACGCGGGATCGATGACGAGCTTGAGTTGTTCCATAGGTGTCCTCTCATACGGGCCTAGCGTCTCGCGGCGATCGGCAGATCGCCCCGGGAAGGAGGTAGGGAACCCGAATTCCCTCTGTTCTTTGGTTGGGTCAGCGACTGCGCAGCGCGGCTGCGTAGTCGCGGATCCGCGTGGCGGATTCGGCGCACTCCGGTGTTGATGACACCAGCGCGATGCGAACGCGTCCGGCGCCGGGGTTCGTCCCATGCGCCTCGCGCGCGAGGTAGCTTCCGGGGAGCACCGATACCGCCTGGGCTTCGTACAGGCCGCGCGTGAACTCGGTGTCTGAACCGGGCGTGCGCGCCCACAGGTAAAACGCCGCGTCGGGCCGCTCGACTTCCAGCGATTCGCCGAGGATGCCCAGGGCGGTGTCGAACTTCTCACGGTAGAGGCGCCGGTTCTCGACGACGTGCGCTTCGTCCTTCCAGGCCGCGACGCTCGCCGCCTGGATCGATACGCTCATCGCGCAACCCTGATACGTGCGGTACAGCCAGAATTTCTTCAGGACGGCCGCGTCGCCCGCGACGAAACCGGTCCGCATGCCCGGCACGTTCGAGCGCTTGGACAGGCTCGAAAACGAGATGAGGCGCGGATACCCCGTTCGCCCGAGGCGCTTCGCGGCCTGCAAGCCGCCCAGCGGAGGGTTCGCCTCGTCGAAATAGATCTCGGAGTAGCACTCGTCCGACGCGATCACGAAACCGTGCTGGTCGGAGAGCCGGAAGAGCTCTCGCCACTCGTCCAGCGACATCACGTGGCCGGTGGGGTTCGCCGGCGAGCAGACGTACACGAGCTGCACGCGCTGCCACACCGATTTCGGCAGCGACTCCCAGTCGAACGCGTAATGGCGTTCCGGCAGACTGTTCAGATACACCGGCTCCGCGCCGGCGAGGATCGCTGCCCCTTCGTAAATTTGATAGAACGGGTTCGGCGAGACGACCACCGGCCGCGCGTCGCGCTCGGTATCGATCACGGCCTGCGCGATGGCGAACAGCGCCTCGCGGCTCCCGTTCACCGGAATCACCTGCGCCGCGGGATCCAACGGGTCGAGCCCGTAACGCCGCTCGAGCCAGGCCGCGATGGCCTCTCTCAATGCCGGCGTGCCGAGCGTTGCCGGATAGGCCGCGAGCCCGGACAGGTTCTCGCACAGTGCGCGTTTGATGAATTCGGGCGTGTCGTGCTTGGGCTCGCCGATGTACAGCGGGATTTCGCGCAGGCCCGCCTTGGGCTTTGCGCCGGCGAGAAGCGCGGTGAGCTTCTCGAAAGGATAGGTCTGGAGACGATCGAGACGGGGATTCACGCGAAATTATAGATTGAGAGCCGCGCTCACCGCACGCTGCCGGGCGCCGGCGCGTCGTCGAGCTCCGGCAGAGCGCTCGTCTTCCAGCCCGCTTTCGCATGCTGCGCGACGACGGTCGTGAAAATACCGCCGCGTACGTAGAACCGCGCCGTGAGCCGCATGAAGCGCGGACGTGTCGCCGCCACGAGATCGTCGAGGATGCGATTGGTCACCGCTTCGTGAAACGCGCCTTCGTTACGGTAAGACCAGATGTAGAGCTTCAGGCTTTTCAATTCCACGCACAGCTTGTCCGGCACGTAGTCGAGCACGAGCAGCGCGAAATCCGGCTGTCCGGTCTTCGGACACAGGCACGTGAACTCCGGAATTTCCATGTGGATGCGGTAGTCGCGCCGCGGCGTCGGATTGGGAAAAGTTTCGAGCGCTGCACTCGGTTTCGCGGCCATTTGCGGGAGGGAAATCAGTTAGAATCCAGCGCGGAAATTATAACTTTCACCGGTAGCGGAAACAGTGCGGCTCACCCAGATCAACCTCGCCGGTTTCAAATCCTTCGTAGATCCCACCCGCATCCCCATCCCCGGCCAGCTCGTCGGCATCGTCGGCCCGAACGGCTGCGGTAAATCCAACATCATCGACGCCGTGCGCTGGGTGCTCGGCGAGACCTCCGCCAAGCATCTGCGCGGCGAGACGATGCAGGACGTGCTCTTCAACGGCTCGGGCGAGCGTAAGCCGGTGAACCGCGCGAGCGTCGAGCTCATTTTCGACAACAGCCTCGGCAAGGCCGCCGGGCAGTGGTCGCAGTACGCCGAAATCTCGATCAAACGCGTCCTTCAGCGCGATGGCGACTCGTCGTACTACATCAACAATATTCACGTGCGCCGGCGCGACATCGCCGACATTTTCCTCGGCACCGGCCTGGGCGCCCGCGCCTACGCCATTATCGAGCAGGGCATGATCTCGCGTGTCATCGAGGCGAAGCCCGAGGAGCTGCGGGTTTTTCTGGAAGAAGCCGCCGGCGTCTCCAAATACCGGGAACGCCGCCGCGAGACCGAGCTCAGATTGAAGGACACGCGCGAGAACCTGCTGCGCGTGGACGACATCCGACAGGAGCTCGAAAAGCAGCTCGAGCATCTCCAGGCACAGGCCGAGGTGGCGAAGCGCTATCACGAGCTCCAGGGCGAGCTCACCACCACGCAGGGCCTGCTGTGGCTAACCCGGCGCCAGGAATCCGCTTCGGCGCGCGCGCGGCACGCGCGCGAGATCGAGCGCCTCGGCGTCGAGCTGGAAGCCGAGACGGCGAAGCTCCGCGAAGCCGAGAAGCGCCTCGAAGCGCTGCGGGACGAGCACTACCGCTCCGGCGATACCCTGCACGCGGCGCAGGGCGCCTTGTATGAATCCAACGCCGAGGTGGCGCGGCTCGAGCAGCAGATCGCGCACGTGCGCGAGAACCGCGAGCGCATCGAGCAGCAGATTGCCCAGTTACGCACGCAGCTCTCGAATACGGCGACGCAATCGGAGGGCGCGCAGGCGACACTGAACGAGTGGCAGGCGCGCAGCGCCGAAACGCAGGAGCGGCTCGCTACCGAGCAGGCCAGTGTCGATCGCGAGGCCGAAAAGCTTCCGGTTGCCGAAGAAGCTTATCGCGCGAGCCAGAATCGCCGGGACGAGCTGCAGCGGGCGCTCGCGGCGGCGGAACAGAGCCTCGGCGTCGAACGCACCAAGCTCGAGCACGCCGCCCGCGTACTGGATCAGCTCACCCAACGGGCCGAGCGCCTGCGCGAGGAACAGGCGTCACTCCCCGCGCCCGACGAAGCGGCGCTGGCGCGTCTGCGCGAGGACAGCGAAGCGCTGGAGCGCGTACGCGAAGCCCAGCGGGAAATGCTCGCAGCACTCGACGCGCGCATCCCCGATCTCGAGCAGGATCTGAAGTGCCGCGTCGAGTCGCTCGATGGCGTGAATCAGAAGCTCACGGCGCTCGAAGCCCGCGTTCATGCGCTTACGCAGCTTCAGGAGCGCATCGCCCGCGGCGCCGGTCTTCAGGACTGGCTCGCCGCGCGAGGTCTCGAGCACGCGCCGCGCCTGTGGCAGGGCATTTCGATCGAATCGGGCTGGGAAGACGCGCTGGAAGCGGTGCTGCGCGAGCGGCTGAACGGCATCGCGGTCGACGACGTCGCGATCGCCGGCGAATGGGTCGCCGCCGCGCCACCCGGAAAAATGACGCTCGTCGAAGCCGCGGCCGAGGCCGCCGAGACGGCGATCCCCGAGCTTGCGGGTGCGCAGCCGCTTGAGCGCTACGTCACCTGCCGTGATTCGCGGCTCCAGCCGGTGCTGCGCGAATGGCTGCACCGGGTGTACGTCATCGCCGACGCCGCCGCGGGATTCGAGCTGCGCCGCGGGCTGCCGCCGGGTGTCCTGCTCGTCACGCGCGAAGGCCATATCTATACGCGCCACAGCGTGAGCTTTCACGCGCCCGATACGGAGCTGCACGGCGTGCTGTCGCGCCAGCGCGAGATCGAGGCGCTGGACTCGGAGCTCGCCGCGCAGCGGCAGGCGCTCGTGCCGGCGCAGGATGCCGTCGCGGCAGCCGAGCACGCGATCGCCGCGCAGCGCGAGGAGCTCGCGGACCTGCGCGAACAGGCTGCGGAAAACCAGCAGCGTCAGCACGCGCTCCAGGTCGAAGCGGTGCGCCTCTCCGCCGAAGCGCAGCGGCTGACACAACGCGGCGAGCAGATCGCGCTCGAGCTCGCGGAGATCGACGAACACGTCGCAGCAGAGACCGCGGTGCGCGAAGAGTCGGCGGCGAAAGAAGCGCGCCTTGCTCGAGAAAGTGCCGAGGTCCGCGGACAACTCGAGCTCGCAGTCGAGCTCTATCGCCGTGCCGACGGCGTGCTTACGCTGCAGCGCGACGCTTTACAGAAGGCGCAACACGCGCACCGCGAAGCCGTATACGAGTCGCAGGCCGCCGCTGCGAAGATTCACGAGGCCGAAACGGCAATCCGGATGCTGGCGGAGCAGGCGCTCGCGCTCCAGAGGAGCCTCGAAACGGAGGAGCGAGCGCTGGCCGGCTGCGACGAAAGCCCGTGGCAAGCCCAATTGCAGACCGCGCTCAGCGTCCGCAGCGAGCGCGAGCAGGCGCTCGCCCAGGCGCGGGACGCGGTGGAAAGCATCGAGACCCGCCTGAAGGAAGTGGAGCAGGAGCGGCTCACGGCCGAGCAGCGTCTCGATCCCCTGCGCGAGCGTGTCAACGACGTGCGGCTGAAGGAGCAGGAAGCGCGGCTCACCGAAGAGCAGTACGCGCAGCAGCTCGCGGATTCGCGCGCCGACGAGGAGGCACTGAGGGCGGTTCTGGCGAAAGGCACGCGTTCCGGCGCCCTGCAGGCCGAGATTGCGCGCCTCACCGAGGAGGTGAAAGCGCTCGGCGCGGTCAATCTCGCGGCGCTCGAGGAGCTCCAGGCCGCGCAGGAGCGCAAGACGTACCTCGACGCGCAGTCGCAGGATCTGACCGAGGCGATGCAGACGCTGGAAGACGCGATCCGCCGCATCGACCGGGAGACGCGCGAGCGGCTCCAGCAGACCTTCGACGAAGTAAATGCGCATTTCAGCCGGATGTTCCCGGCGCTTTTCGGCGGCGGACACGCGAAGCTCGTGCTGACCGGCGAGGAGATTCTCGACAGCGGCGTGCAGGTGATCGCGCAGCCCCCAGGCAAGAAGAACAGCTCGATCCATCTTCTGTCGGGCGGCGAAAAGGCGCTGACGGCGCTCTCGCTCGTCTTTTCGATGTTCCAGTTGAACCCGGCGCCGTTCTGTCTGCTCGATGAGGTCGACGCGCCGCTCGACGACCACAACACCGGCCGCTTCTGCGACCTCGTGCGCAGGATGTCCGAGAGCTCGCAATTCCTCTTCATCAGCCACAACAAAATCACCATGGAGATCGCGAACCAGCTCCTCGGCATCACGATGCAGGAACCGGGCGTTTCGCGCGTGGTGGCGGTGGACATCGAGGAAGCCATGAAGCTCACCGAAGAGGTCGCCGCGTAACGGCTGCGCTCATCGATGAGGCGCGGCACGAAGGAAAGGAGGTTACGGAGGAAGACCATGGGTTTCCCTCCGTTCGTAGGCCTGCGAGGCCCGAGCCGAAGGCGAGCGCAGGCCCGTGTCTGATTTACAGGTCAGCCTGCTGATCATCGGCGCTGTTGTGGTGGGCGGGGTCACCGCATTCAACTGGTTTCAGCAGTGGCGCCTGCGGCGCCGGCTCGAGAACGCCTTCGGCGAGAAACACGAAGACGTGCTGCTGCGCGAGGAAGCACCGGCTGCGGCGCCTGCGCGCGTGGAGCCGCAGCTCGATGCGGGACGTGTCGAGCCGACGTTCGAGCCTGCGGCGAGCGCGGCGCCTTCGGGCGATCAGGATCTCGCGGCGTCGCTGCCGCCGGTCCCTACGTTCGATCCCGAGATCGATTACATCGTCGCGCTCGACGCCGCCGAGCCGATCAGCGCCGCCGGACTCGCGGAGCTGCACACCAAGGCCGCGGCATGCGGCCGGCGTTTTCGCGTCGTCGGCTACAGCTTCGCCGCGCGCGAATGGGAAGAAGCCGCGCGGCTCTCGGGTGGGCGCTACGCGCATCTGAAGCTCGCCCTCCAGCTCGTCAACCGGACCGGCCCGGTGGATCTCGGCGCGCTCACGAGCTTCTGTGCGGCCGCGCAGGAATGCGCCGAGCGCTTCTCGGCGCGCGCGAGCTGCGCTGACATCGAGGCGGCGCTCGCACGCGCCCGCGATCTCGATGCGTTTTGCGCCGAGGTGGACGTGGCGATCGGAGTGAACATCGTTTCGTCCACGGGCAAGCTCGCCGGCACGCGCATACGCGCGCTGGCCGAGGCCGCGGGTTTCAAGCTCGAGCCGCAGGGCGTGTTCCATTATCAGGACGAGAACCGCGAGACGCTCTTCACGCTCGATAATCACGAGCCCGCGCCTTTCCTGCCCGAGCAGATCAAGCATCTGTCCACGACGGGGGTCACGCTGCTGCTCGACGTGCCGCGCGTGGGCGACGGCTATACGGCGCTCGATCGCATGATCACGGTGGGCGCCGACCTCGCGCGCGGTCTGGGCGGCACGCTCGTCGACGACAACAAGGTGCCGCTCTCGGATGCATCGGTGCGGGCGATTCGGCAGCAGTTGAAGGCGATCTACGAGAGGATGGCCGCCCGCGGCTTGCCGCCGGGCAGCGCGCGGGCACTGCGGCTGTTCTCATGACGCCGCAGGACGCGCGGGCTCGCGCGGCCGAGCTGCGCGAGGAGATCGAGCGGCACAACCATCTGTACTACGCGCTCGATGCGCCGGTCATCGCCGACGCTGAATACGACCGGCTGTTCCGCGAGCTCCAGACGCTCGAATCGCAGTATCCGGAGCTCGTCACGCCGGAGTCGCCGACGCAGCGCGTCGGCGGCGCGCCGCAGACCGAGTTCGGCCAGATTACGCACCGCGTCCCGATGCTGTCGCTGCAGAACGCGTTCGAACCCGAGGAGGTGCAGGCGTTCGACCGGCGCGCACGCGAGAGCCTCCGCGCCGACATCGTGGAATACGCCGCAGAGCCCAAGTTCGACGGGCTCGCGATCAATTTGACCTATGTCGACGGCGTGCTCGTTTCGGGCGCGACCCGCGGCGACGGCTCCGTCGGCGAGGACGTCACCGCCAATCTTCGAACGATACGGGCGATCCCGCTCAAGCTCGGGCAGAAGAGGCCGCCGGCCCTGATCGAGGTGCGCGGAGAAGTCCTGATGCTCAAGCGCGACTTTCTCGCGCTCAACCAGGCGCAGCGGGAGCGCGGCGAACGCGAGTTCGTCAATCCGCGCAACGCTGCGGCAGGCGCGCTGCGACAGCTCGACGTGCGCATCACCGAGAGTCGGCGGCTCACGTTCTTCGCATACGGCGTCGGTGCGGCCGAGGACGCGCCGCGCCTGACAACGCACAGCGCGCTGCTCGACTACCTCGCCGAGAGCCGATTCCGGGTAGCTGGCGAGCGCGATGTCGTGCGCGGCGTCGAGGGCATGCTGGATTACTACGGCCGGATCGGCGCAAGACGCGAGGGTCTGCCGTTCGATATCGACGGGGTGGTCTACAAAGTGAACGCCCTCGCGGCGCAGGAGCGGCTCGGATACGTCGCGCGTGCGCCCCGCTTCGCAGTCGCCCACAAGTTCGCGGCCGAGGAGGCGGTGAGCCGCGTGGAGACGATCGACGTTCAGGTGGGCCGTACCGGCGCGCTCACGCCGGTTGCGCGGCTCACGCCGGTCTTCGTCGGGGGCGTCACCGTCACCAGCGCGACGTTGCACAACCTCGACCAGGTTCGCGCGAAGGACGTGCGCATCGGGGATACCGTCGTGGTGCGCCGCGCGGGCGATGTCATTCCCGAAGTGGTGCGCGTGCTGCGGGAGAAACGGACGCCGGAGGCGGCGGAATGGGACATGCCGCGGGAATGCCCCATCTGCAAGTCGAAGGTCGAACGCATCGAAAGCGAGGCGGTGTTTCGCTGCACCGGGGGGCTTTATTGCGGCGCGCAGCGCAAGCAGGCGATCCTGCACTATGCGTCGCGGCGCGCGATGGACATCGAAGGGCTCGGCGAGAAGCTCGTCGATCAGCTCGTCGAGAGCGCGATCGTGCGCACGCCGGCCGATCTGTACCGGCTGGACGCGCCGACGCTCGAGAACCTCGAGCGCATGGGCGAAAAATCGGCTGCGAACGTGGTCGCCGCGATCGATGCCAGCCGCCGCCGCACGCTCGCGCGGTTCATCTACGCGCTGGGTATGCACCACGTCGGCGAGGAGGTCGCGAAAATCCTCGCGCAGTATTTCGGATCGGCGAAAGCGCTGCTGGAGCCGCGCGACTGGGACGCGCTCATCACCGAAAAGGAAAGCGTGCAGAAGGAGAATGCGCGCCGCAGAAACCGGGGGGAGGCGCTGCTCGAACCCGTGTTGCCGGGTATCGGGCCTGAGATACTGCGGGGCGTCGCGAATTTCCTCGAGCAGCCGCACAACCGCGAGGTGATCGAGGCGCTGTTCGCGAACGGCGTCGAGCCGCAGGGCCTGCCGTCACAGCCGCGCACCGGCGGGCGGCTCGCGGGAAAGACGTTCGTGCTGACGGGCACGCTGCCTACGCTCACGCGCGAGGACGCGGCGGCACGTATCGCCGCGCAAGGCGGGCGTGTGACCGGCAGCGTATCGAAGAAAACCGATTACGTCGTGGTCGGCGCCGATGCCGGCAGCAAGTACGACAAGGCGCGCGAGCTCGGGATTACGCTGCTCGAGGAACAGGACTTGCTAAACTTGCTCGGTTCGAAAAACTGACCCTTCACGATGAACAGAATCACCAAAGCCGTATTTCCCGTCGCCGGTATGGGCACGCGTTTCCTTCCGGCGACGAAGGCGAGCGCGAAAGAGATGATGCCGGTCGTGGACAAGCCGCTCATCCAGTACGCCGTCGAGGAGGCGGTCGCGGCCGGAATGACCGAGATGATCTTCATCACCGGGCGCGGAAAACGCGCGATCGAGGACCATTTCGACCGCGCGAGCGAGCTCGAAGCGGAGCTCTCCCAGCGCGGAAAAGAGGACCTCCTGCAGATCGTACAGGGCATCCTGCCGCGGAACGTCTCCTGCGTGTACGTGCGGCAGCCCCAGGCGCTCGGGCTCGGGCATGCCGTGCTCTGCGCATTGCCGGTCGTCGGAGACAATCCGTTCGCCATCGTGCTGGCCGACGACCTGATCGATGCGAACACGCCGGTGCTTTCGCAGATGGCCGGGATCTACGGACGCTGCGGGCGTTCGGTCATCGCCGTGCAGAACATCCCGCGTGAGGAAACCAGCCGCTACGGCGTGGTGCGCACCGAGGAGGTGTCGAAGTCGCCGCACCGCATCGGCGGCATAGTGGAAAAACCGGCGCCCGAGAAAGCGCCTTCGACGCTCGCCGTCGTGGGCCGCTACATTTTGACGCCGCGCATCTTCCATCATCTCCAGCACCAGACGCCCGGCGCGGGCGGCGAGATCCAGTTGACGGACGCGATCGCGGCGCTGATGCAGGACGAGGACGTGTTCGCGTACGAGTTCGAAGGCGTGCGCTACGACTGCGGGAGCAAGCTCGACTATCTCAAGGCCAATCTCGCGTTCGCAGTGAAGCATCCGGAGATCGGCGGCGAGTTCCGCGGCTATCTGAAATCGATGGGATGCCGTGTTCCGGACTAGCGCTGCGAGGCTCACGCGTTGAATGCAACGCCTGAAGAGGCGTGGCGCATCCTCGAGTCCGCGGAGGAGATCTGCTCCGAGGAATGCATCGCCGTAGAGGTCGCGCGCATCGCGCGTGAGGTGGGCGAGCGGCTCGGCAAGCGCCATCCGGTCGTGCTCGCGGTGATGCGCGGTAGCGTCATGTTCGCGGGAAAGCTCCTGCCGCAGCTCAGGTTCCCGCTGCACTTCGACTATCTCGACGTGACGCGCTACGGCTCGAAGACCACGGGCGGCGACATCACGTGGAAAGTGAGCCCGGGCACCGCCGTCGACGGCCGCATCGTGCTCGTCATCGACGACATCCTCGACGAGGGTCACACGCTCGCGGCGATACGCGAAAAGCTCCTCGAAGCGGGCGCCGCGGAATTCCATTCCGCCGTGTTCGCGGAGAAAGACACCGGCCGTGCGAAGCCGATCCGCGCCGACTTCACGGGCATCACGGTGCCCAACCGGTACGTATTCGGGTTCGGCATGGACGTACGGGGCGCGTGGCGCAATCTCCCCGCCATTTACGCCGTGCGCGATTCCTGATGCTCGCGATCATCGGCGGAAGCGGCCTCACCGAGCTCGCCAGTCTCCAGGTAGTCAAGCGCGAGGTGATGCGCACGCCGTACGGCGACCCGTCCGGCGCGATCACCTTCGGCACGATACGCGGCGAGACGGTCGCGTTTCTCGCGCGCCATGGTTACGGACACACGATACCGCCGCACAAGGTGAACTACCGCGCGAACCTGTGGGCGCTTGCACAGTACAAGGTGGAGTACGTGCTGGGCATCGCGTCGGTCGGCGGCATACGGCCCGACCTCGGTCCCGGCAAGCTCGCCGTGCCGGACCAGATCATCGATTACACGTATGGGCGCGAATTCACGTATTTCCACGGGGATGATCGCAGTGTCGTGCACGTGGATTTCACGCAGCCATACTGCAGCGCGTTGCGCGAGCGCGTGCTGAAGGCGGCGGCGCTCGCGGGCGAGCCCATCGTGGCCGGCGGCACGTACGCCGCGACGCAGGGGCCGCGGCTCGAGACCGCCGCGGAGATCGACCGGTTCGAGCGCGACGGCGCGGATATGGTCGGGATGACCGGCATGCCGGAAGCGGGGCTCGCGCGCGAGCTGGGGCTCTGCTACGCCGCGGTTGCCGTGATCGTCAACCATGCCGCCGGGCGTGCGGACAGCGCCGACGGGATCAAGCTTTCGGACATCAATGCCGTGCTGCGCGAGTCGCTCGCGCGCGTGCTCAAGATCATCGATCACCTGGTGACACTCGATGCCCGTTAGGCCGGTGCTGCGCATGGGCGATCCGCGGTTGCTGCGCGAAGCGCGGCGCGTGGAAACGCTCGACACACCCGAGCTGCACGCGCTGATCGCCGACATGCAGGACACGATGAAGGCGCTGAACGGCGCGGGCCTTGCGGCACCGCAGATCGGCGTGGATCTCCAGGTCGTGATCTTCGGCATGGACGCGAATCCCCGTTATCCGGACGCCGAGCCGGTGCCGCACACGGTACTCGTGAATCCCGAGCTCGAGCCGCTCGGCGAGGAGATCGAGGAGGGCTGGGAAGGTTGCCTCTCTGTGCCCGGCATGCGCGGGCTCGTGCCGCGCTACAAGCATCTGCGCTACCGCGGCCTCGATCAATTCGGCGAGCCGATCGATCGCAGCGTGAGCGACTTCCACGCGCGGGTCGTGCAGCACGAGGTCGACCACCTGCTCGGCATTCTCTATCCCATGCGCATCGACGACATGCGCAACTTCGGTTTTACGGAAGAACTGTTTCCCGGCGAAGACATTGGCAGCGACTGACTCGACTCGCACAAAATACGCGGCGGCTGCCGCGCTAGGCGATTTTCTGCGCCGGGAGCCGGAGGCTCGAGGCGCGTCGTAGGTCTTAGTGAAAGTCGCGGGATTCGGTGACGAGGCGGCCGAGGAGGCGGCTGTGGTCGACCAGCCGCCGCGCGACGAGGTGGATCACGCCGCCTTCCTTCTGCATATAGCCTTCGACGCCGAGCAGCCGCGCGCCGAGGAGCTCGCGGCGCTGGCGCTCGACGAGATCGTTCCACACGACGACGTTGGTGTAGCCGGTCTCGTCTTCCAGCGTCACGAAGATCACGCCCTGGGCGGTGCCGGGTCGCTGCCGGCACGTGACGATGCCGGCGGTCTTCGCCGGTTTTCCATCCGGCAGCGCTTTCAGCTCTGCGGCGCTCGCGAGCCGCATCTGCGTGAGTCGCCCGCGCAAGAGCGCGAGCGGGTGCCGGCCGAGCGTGAGCCCGAGACTGCGGTAGTCGGCGACGATGTCGTCGGCTTCGGTGGGCTGCGCAAAAAACGGGAGCCGTTCCTGCACCGGCGCGTCGCGTAAGAGATGCGGCTCGGCCGCCGGCGCCGCTATCAGCCAGTGCGCGTTGCGGCGGTGGCCCGCAAGCGTCGCGAGCGCGCCCGATGCGGCGAGCTTCGCGAGGTCGCCGCGGTTCAATGCCGCACGGCGCGCGAGATCGGACACGGTTTCGAACTGCGCCGTCTCACGTGCCGAGACGATGCGTTTCGCGCCGGCTTCGGAGAGTCCCTTGAGTATCCCGAGGCCGAGCCGAACCGCCGGCTTCGCACCGGGTGAATCGCGCTCGAGCGTGCAATCCCACGCGCTCACGGTGACGTCCGGCGGACGTACTTCGACGCCGTGGCGCTGCGCGTCCTGCACGAGCACGGAAGGCGGATAGAAACCCATCGGCTGGCTGTTCAAGAGCGCCGCGAGGAACGCCGCGGGCTCGTAATGCTTGATCCACGCCGAGACGTAGGCGAGGAGCGCAAAGCTCGCGGAATGCGATTCGGGAAAGCCGTACTCGCCGAAGCCGCAGATCTGCTGGAAAACGCGCTCCGCGAATTCCTCGGTGTAACCGTTCGCGAGCATGCCTTCACGCAGCCGCGCTTCGAACGGCTCGAGGCCACCCTTCCTTTTCCACGCGGCCATCGCGCGGCGGAGCTGATCCGCTTCACCCGCACTGAAGTTCGCCGCGACCATCGCGAGCTGCATGACCTGCTCCTGGAAGATCGGCACGCCGAGCGTGCGCTCGAGCACTTGCTTTACCTGCGGTGTGGGATAACTGACCGGCTCCAGGCCCTGTCTGCGTTTGAGATAGGGATGCACCATGCCGCCCTGGATCGGACCCGGACGCACGATGGCGATCTCGATCACGAGGTCGTAGAAGCGCTCGGGTTTGAGCCGCGGCAGCATCGACATCTGCGCGCGCGACTCGATCTGGAACACGCCGATCGTGTCGGCGGCGCGGATTGCCGCGAACACGTGCGGATCGTCCCCGCGGTTGATGATGTCCGGCATCGTCTGCGCGGGTTTCTTGAGCGGATCGATGAATTCGAGCGCGCGGCGGATCACCGACAGCATCCCGAGCGCGAGCACGTCCACCTTGAGGAGCTTCAGCGCCTCCAGATCGTCCTTGTCCCACTGGATCACGCTGCGCTCCGGCATGGCCGCGTTCTCGATGGGCACGAGCTCGGCGAGCGCTCCGCGCGAGATCACGAAACCGCCGGTGTGCTGCGAGAGGTGGCGCGGAAAGCCGATGATCGTGCCGACGATCTCCACGAGCTGACGCATGACGAGGCTCTCGGGATCGAAACCGGCTTCGCGCAGACGCTCGGGGACCGCATGCCGGCTGTCCCACCAGGCGAGCGATTTGGCCAGGCGATCGACCTGCACGAGCGCGAGCCCGAGCGCTTTGCCGACGTCGCGCACGGCACTGCGCGGCCGGTAGCAGATCACGGTCGCGGCGATCGCGGCGCGGTCGCGGCCGTACTTCCTGTAGACGTACTGGATCACTTCCTCGCGCCGCTGGTGCTCGAAATCGACGTCGATATCGGGCGGCTCGTTGCGCTCGCGCGAGATGAACCGCTCGAACAATCCGTGCATGCGCGCAGGGTCAATCTCGGTGATGCCGAGGCAGTAGCACACCGCCGAATTCGCCGCCGAGCCGCGGCCCTGACACAGGATGTCGTGGTCACGCGCGTAAGCGACTACGTCGTTCACCGTGAGAAAGAAATGCTCGTACTGAAGCGACGCGATCAGCTCGAGCTCGTGATCGACGAGGCGGCGGAGCTCTTCCGGCGCGCCCTGCGGAAAACGGCGCGTAAGCCCCGCTTGCGTGAGCTTGCGCAGGTGGCTCGCGGCCGTTTCGCCTTGGGGCACGAGCTCGGCGGGATATTCGTAGCGCAGCGTGTCGAGATCGAACGTGCAGCGCTCGGCGATGTGCGCGGTTTCCGCGACGAGCTCCGGCGGATAGATCTGCGCGAGCCGCAGGCGTGTGCGCAGGTGCCGTTCGGCGTTCGGGTGCAGCGCAGTGCCCGCGGTCTGCACCGTCACGCCGAGGCGGATCGCGGTCAGCACGTCCTGCACCGGCCGCCGCGAGCGCACGTGCATGTGCACGTCGCCGGCTGCGACGAGCGGAAGCCCGCTCGTTCGTGAAAGCTCACGCAGTGCAGCGAGACGCGCTGCGTCGTTCTCGCCGTAAACGAGCTCGGTTGCGATCCAGGCGCGCCCGGGAAAGCGCTGCGCGACGAAACGCGCATGATCGGCATCGGGCGATGCTCCCGGCACGAGTAGGACGAGACAGCCGGGCACACCGGCGTCGAAGTCAGCGCGCTCGAGCCGGTACTGGCCTTTCTGCGTGCGCATGCGCGCGCGGGTGATCAGCGCGCACATCGCGCCGTAGCCTGCGCGGTCGGCCGCGAGCAGCACGAGCTTCGGTCCGTCTTCGAGCGTGACTTCGGTGCCGACGATGAGCCTGAGCGGTGGCTTGCTCGGGTCCTTGTTCTTCTCGTTCAGCGTCTTGACGGCGATGTGCGCGCGCACCACGCCGGCGATCGAGCATTCGTCGGTGATCGCGATCGCCGAGTAGCCGAGCACGAACGCGCGCTCGGCGAGCTCCTCCGGATGGGACGCACCGCGCAGAAACGAAAAGTTCGAAAGGCAGTGGAGCTCTGCGTAGTCAGGAAGCATTGCGATGGCGGAGGTAGGGTGCGCCGGTGGCGCACCGGTTCAGGCAAAGAAGCCGTGGAGAAACCAGCCGGCGCCTGCGCTGCGCTCGCGGTAAATCCACAGCAGCGCTTCCGCCGGACTGGCGGCGACGAAGTAATCGCGCATGACGTCGTCGCCATCCCACCAGCCCGATTCGATGCGTTCGGGCCCCGCAAGCAGCGTGAGCCGCCCGTCGTAGCACGGAGCTTCGCCGATTTCCGTCAGCGCCCGCGGCTGCGGCAGCAGCCACAGCGGCCGCCCTGCGATGCACGCTGTGACGCGATCCCCGGCGCCGGGCTCGCATTTCGCCCACGCGCGTTCCGGCCTGTGGTCCGCGCAGCGCTGGAGCCCCGCCACCGCGTCGTCTCCGAGTCGGGCGCGCAGCCGTTCGATCAGCTGCGCCGCCGCTTCCTCCTGCTCACGCGCTTCCGGCAGGAACGTGAGATTGCGTGACGCAAGCGGCAGCGTGAGCTCGCTTTGCAATGCGAGCGCGGTCGCGGGACAGGGCAGGGTCGTGCGCTCGAGCTTCTCCCGCAGCACGTTCGTCAGGTGATCGGCGTCGCGCGTCGCTGCGACGAGCGAGAGCGCGATGTGCGTCGGCGCGTGCGCGTGATGGTTGAAGGTGAACGTCAGGCGCTGCACGCCGTTCGCGGTGGCCGCGAGAAAACCGCAGAGCTCGATGAGCAGCCTGCGCGCTGCGAAAAGCAGCATCTCGGCTTCCTGCGCCGGTGCCGGCAGCGGCTGGGCGGCCGTGAATGTCGTCGGCGGCGTGAAAAAACCCCGCGGATCGGGGCTCGTGCCGAGCGCGCGGTCGAGATCGTCGATGAGATGCGGTCCGAGACGCCGCGCGAGACCGTCGCGCGGCAGCGCAAGACAGTCGCTCACGGTTCTCGCGCCGATGTTTTTCAGCAGCGCGAGCGCTTCCGGCTCCGGCTGCATCACCGCGAGCGGCAGATCGGGAAGACTCGAGCGCAGCGCGTCGGCATGGCGCAACCGTACGGCAAGACCGGCACGCGCGAACCACTGCGCCGCAAGCGGCGTCGGCGCGCACGCCATCGATGCGGTAAACCCGAGCCCACGTAAACCCCGCTCGATCTCGTTCCACAGCGCGTTCAAGCCGCCGAAGATGCCGAGCGAGCCGGCGATTTCGAGCAGCACTTCGCAGGGCCCGGCGATGCTTACCGCCGGTGTGAACTGGATTGCCCACGCCGCGATGCGTTTCAATGCCGCTTCTTCAGCGGCGCTGTCGCGCGGAACGACGTTCAGCTCGCCCGCCAGGGCGAAGGCCGCGGCGAGCGGCATGCCTGGACCGACGCCGATGGCGCGCGCGGCCGGGTTGCACGCGATGATGCCGGCGTGCGCGTCCGATACCGCGAGCGGAGTCGAGCCGCGCGCGGCGCGCGTGAAAACTTCCAGCGGCAACGAAGCAAAGCGCAGCGCCAACCACAGCATGGCCGATCCGGCGGAAGAAAGGGATTACGCGGGCGGGGAGCTAAACGGCGGCGAGCAGCGCCTCGCGCGCGTGAATTTCACGCGCGGGTTTCGCGCGACGCAGCGAAAAGCCATGCAGATCGAGCGCGATCGGCGGCGGCAATCCCCCGCCGCGGCGCTTGAGAATCCGCACGATGGTGCGGCCTTCGGCGCGTGAAACATGCAGCCGCAACGCGGCGGGCGAAGCCGGCGCGACGCGCGCGGAGCGAAACAGGAAAAGCAACGTCGAGGCGCTCTCGGCAGCGAGATGGAGTCTCCTGAGCGCGCGCTCCGGCACGTGGTCTTGCCACAGCAGCACGGCACCGGTCGAGCTCGCGCGCAGCGCCTGCTCGCACGCCCACACGTTGTCTTCGACGTTGCGCGTCTCCACGAGCAGCAGTCGCTCGAGTCGGACGCCATGATCCGCGAACGCCGGTGCGTACGGCACGTGCAGCGGCGCGACGAGCGTGATCCAGCGTCCGGCCTGCGTCATGCGCGCAGCCGCCGGCATCGTGAGCTGCACTTCGCCGACGCCGGAACGTTCGGCGTAAATTTCGGTGATCGCGCCGCTCGGCCAGCCGCCCCCTGGAAGCTGCGCGTCGAGCTCCGCGTAGCCGGTGCTGACACCGTTCGCAGCGCGCGCGCATTCACCGCCGCGCCAGATCGCCGGGTGGTTCAGCACCGCGTCAATGGAGGACACCGCGAGCGCACTCACAGCGCACGTCCGTTGCGTATGACGCCGACGGCGATGCCTTCGATCGCGAGCGATTCGCGCTTCAGATCGACGACGCGCGTCCTGAAATCGGGGTTCTCCGCGATGAGCTCGACCTTGTCGCGGTGCTTGCGAATGCGCTTGACGGTCACTTCGTCATGCAGGCGTGCGACGACGATCTGGCCCGAGCGGCATTCGGTCGTGCGATGCACGGCGAGCAGATCGCCTTCGAGAATACCGGCGTCGCGCATGCTCAGGCCCCGCACCTTCAACAGGTAATCGACGCTCGGGCTGAACAGCGCCGGATCGAGCTGGTAGCGTGCTTCTATATGCTCGGCGGCGAGAATCGGCGCTCCGGCAGCGACCCGGCCGACAACGGGGACGCCCGGCTCCTGCTTCAGCCGGATACCACGCGAGGCGCCGGGGATCATCTCGATGACGCCTTTGCGCGCGAGCGCTTTCAGGTGCTCCTCGGCTGCATTGGGCGATCGAAAGCCCATCGCCTGGCAGATTTCGTTGCGCGTCGGGGGATATCCCGACTTTTCGGTGTACTGCTCGATCAGTTTCAGTATCTCCGCCTGCCGTGCAGTGAGCTCGTCCATGGCGCGCCTCCTTGGCTGTAATTATATACAGTAAACGTGCCGGAGCAAGTCCTTTCAAGCACGCTCCGCTCTTCTCCAGTCGCGATTTTTTTGTTACACTTCAAGGCTCTGTAGGAGAAGCAAGTCCGTAGGACACGTAACGATGCAATGGGCGGCCAGCCCATTTTTTGTTTGTGGCGCGGAAATCGACGCGATCGAGACGCAACTGAGGCATGTAAGGAACGCGGCAGTCGAAGGTTTAGCGAAGAACATGGACCTGGAGCAAATGCTTGGAGCCACTTTGGCCGGCCTGGGTTACGAGCTCGTCGATTTCGAGCGCTCGGGCAAGGGCAAGCTCCTGCGCGTGTTCATCGACAAGCCGGGCGGCATCAACGTGGATGATTGCGCCGCCGTGAGCAACCACCTGTCGCGCGTACTGCCGGTCGAGGGCATCGACTACGACAGGCTCGAGGTCTCCTCGCCGGGGCTCGATCGCGCGCTGAAGAAGGAACAGGATTTCGTGAAGTACGCCGGCCACAAGGCGCGGATCAAGACGCGCATGCCGGTGGAAGGGCAAAGGAATTTCGTAGGGGTGCTGCGGGAGACCCGCGGCGGAAAGGTGGAGATCGATGTCGACGGTAAGACGGTGTCGCTCGATCTTTCGAACCTGGACCGCGCGCGGCTGGTGCCCGCGCTTTAAGAGGAGCGTGACGAGCTGCCTTACGCAGGTCGTCACGCGGGTTAAGGAGTCGAGATGAGCCGGGAAATACTGCTGCTGGTTGACGCGCTGGGGCGCGAGAAGAACGTCGACAAGGAAACCGTGTTCGGCGCGCTCGAGCTCGCGCTCGCTTCGGCCACGAAGAAAAAATTCACCGAAGACGTGGAGATCCGCGCTCATGTCGACCGCCAGACCGGCGACTTCTCGTTCTTCCGCCGCTGGCATGTCGTGCCGGACGAGGAATTCGAAGTGCCCTCTCGTCAGTACATGCTGCACGAGGCGCAGGAAGAGAGACCCGGCATCCAATTGGGCGAGTACCTCGAGGAGCCGCTTTCCGGGATGGAAGTCGGCCGCATCGGCGCGCAGACCGCGAAGCAGGTGATTCTGCAGAAGATCCGCGATGCCGAGCGCGAGCAGATCCTGAACGATTTTCTGGCGCGCAAGGAGTCCCTCGTCACCGGCGTCATCAAGCGCATGGAGCGCGGCAATGCGCTTATCGAATCGGGGCGGCTGGAATCGGTGCTGCCGCGTGACCAGATGATTCCGAAAGAGAACCTTCGCGTCGGTGACCGCGTGCGCGCGCTCATCTGGAAAATCGACCGCGCCGCGCGTGGACCGCAGCTCATTCTGTCGCGCACCGCGCCGGAATTCATCGTGAAGCTCTTCGAGCTGGAAGTGCCCGAGCTCGAAGACGGCCTGCTCGAAATCAAGGCGGCGGCGCGCGATCCGGGCTCGCGCGCGAAGATTGCCGTGCATTCCAAGGACCCGCGGATCGACCCGATCGGCACCTGCGTCGGCATGCGCGGCTCGCGCGTGCAGGCGGTGACTTCCGAGCTCGCGGGCGAGCGCGTGGACATCGTGCTGTGGAACCAGGACCCGGCGCAGTTCGTGATCAACGCGTTGGCGCCGGCGGAAGTGAGCCGCATCACCGTCGACGAGGAAAAGCACAGCATGGACATCGTCGTGGAGGAGGAGAACCTCGCTCAGGCGATCGGCCGCAACGGCCAGAACGTGCGTCTCGCCGCAGAGCTCACCGGCTGGGAGCTCAACATCATGACGCTCGAAGAGTCGGAAAAGAAAACCGAGGAAGAGACGACCCGCATCCGGTCGATCTTTATCGAGAAGCTCGACGTCGACGAGGAAGTTGCCGGAATTCTCGTCGAAGAAGGCTTTTCCACCCTGGAAGAGGTGGCCTACGTGCCGCTCTCGGAGATGCTCGAGATCGAGGCTTTCGATGAAGCGACGGTCAACGAGCTGCGCAGCCGGGCCCGCAACGCGCTGCTCACGCAGGCCATCGCCAGCGAGGAAAAGGTCGAGCACGATATCGAGGACCTCATGAAGGTCGAAGGCATGGACAACGATACCGCGCGGCTGCTCGCTTCGAAGGGCGTGAGCACGCAGGAAGAGCTGGCCGATTTTGCGACGGACGATCTGGTGGAGGCGACCGGGCTCGACGAAGAGCGCGCTAAAGCGCTGATCATGGCTGCCCGGGCGCCGTGGTTCGCTGAGGACAACGCCTGAAAACCTACGATGCGCATTGCGGCGCTTAAAAACCTACGACGCGCCCGTCGGGCGCAACAAATCGCTTATGCGCCTTGCGGCGCTATATAGATTAGATAGAGCAGGGTCAAGACACTAGATGGCGCAAATCAACGTAACGCAATTCGCGAAAGAGCTCGGGCTGCCGCCCGCGCTGCTGATCGAGCAGCTCCAGGCCGCCGGTGTCACGCGCGCCCTGACTGCCGACACTTCGCTCACCGAAAAAGACAAGACGCAGCTTCTCGACCATCTGAGGCGTGCGCACGGCGCCAGCGAAGCGAAGCAGAAGATCACGCTCACGCGCAAGCAGACGACCGAGATCAAGAAGTCCGACGCGACCGGCAAATCCCGCACGATCCAGGTGGAGGTGCGCAAGAAGCGTGTGCTGGTGAAGCGTGAGGCGGCCGAGCCCGAGGTCGCCGAGACGCCGAAGGTCGTGCTCGACGCCGAACAGGTCGCGCTCCGCGAGGCCGAAGCCAAACAGCAGGCCGAGCTCGCCGCGCGTCAAGCCGAGGAAGTCGAGCGCAAGGCCGAAGCGGAGCGCCGCAAGAAAGAAGCTGCGGAGGCGCAGGAAGAGGCCCAGGCTGCGGCGGCGAAAGCCGAGGCTGCGCAGCAGCCGGCGCCGGCGGCCGCAGCGCCTGCCGCACCCGCCGCAACTCCGGTCGAAGGTACGCTCCACAAGCCTGCCGCGAAGCCGGGCGGCGAAAAGAAACCCGCGAAGAAAGCGCCGAGGCAGGTCGTCTGGCGCGACGAGGCGGCGAAGCGGCGCACGATCAAGACCCGCGGAGACGCCGGTGGCGTCTCCGGCTGGCGCGCGCGCAAGGCGGGACGCCATGGCGTCGTGCATGAGGAAGGTGAAGGCCAGCACGCATTCTCCGCTCCGACGGAGCCCATCACGCGCGAGATCGTCGTGCCCGAGACGATCACCGTGGCCGACCTCGCGCACAAGATGAGCGTGAAAGCTGCCGAGGTCATCAAGGCGATGATGAAGCTCGGCACGATGGCGACCATCAACCAGGTCATCGATCAGGACACCGCCATGATCGTGGTCGAAGAGATGGGCCACAAAGCGGTGCGCGCCAAGCTCGACGACCCCGACGCGTTCCTCGCGGAGGAACATGCGGCCACGCACACCGAGCTGAAGCTCGAACCGCGCGCGCCGGTCGTGACGGTGATGGGCCACGTCGACCACGGCAAGACATCGCTCCTCGACTACGTGCGTCGCACGCGCGTAGCGAGCGGCGAGGCGGGCGGTATTACCCAACACATCGGCGCGTACCACGTTGAAACGCCGCGGGGAATGATCACGTTCCTCGACACTCCGGGCCACGAGGCGTTCACCGCCATGCGTGCCCGCGGCGCGAAAGTGACCGACATCGTGATTCTGGTCGTTGCGGCCGACGACGGCGTGATGCCGCAGACCGAAGAAGCGATCGCACACGCGAAAGCGGGTAACGTGCCGATCGTCGTCGCGCTGAACAAGATCGACAAACCCGAAGCCAATCCGGAGCGCGTGATGCAGGAGCTCGCATCTCGCGAGGTCGTGCCCGAGGAATGGGGCGGCGACACGCAGTTCGTGCAGGTATCGGCGAAGACCGGGCAGGGTATCGACAATCTGCTCGAGCGCCTGCTGCTGCAGGCAGAGGTGCTGGAGCTGCAGGCGCCGAAAGAGGCGTTCGCGAAAGGGATCGTGATCGAATCGCGCCTGGACAAGGGGCGAGGTCCTGTCGCGACCGTGCTGGTGCAGTCGGGCACGCTCAAGCGCGGCGACGTGCTGCTCGCCGGAGCGGTGTTCGGCCGCGTGCGTGCGCTGCTCGATGAAAACGGCCAGACGATCGAATCCGGCGGGCCTTCGCTGCCGGTCGAGGTGCTGGGCCTCTCCGACGTGCCCGCCGCCGGCTCCGAGGTCATTGCGCTCGGCGACGAGCGCAAGGCACGCGAGATCGCGCTCTTCCGCCAGGGCAAGTATCGCGACGTCAAGCTCGCGAAGCAGCAGGCGACGAACCTGGAGAACATGTTCAATCAGATCGGCGAGGGCGAGAAACGCACGCTCACGCTCATCATCAAGGCGGATGTGCAAGGCTCGTACGAAGGTCTCGCGCATGCGCTGGGCAAGCTCTCGACCGACGAAGTCAAGGTCAACATCGTGCATGCCGCGGTCGGCGGCATTACGGAGTCCGACATCAACCTCGCGCTCGCATCGAAAGCGGTGGTGATCGGCTTCAACACGCGCGCCGACGCGGCGGCCCGCAAGCTCGCGGAATCCGCTGGCGTGCAGATCCGCTACTACAACATCATTTACGAGGCGGTCGACGAGATCAAAGCGGCGCTCTCCGGCATGCTCGCACCGGAGCGCAAGGAGAACACGCTCGGCCTGGTCGAGATCAGGCAGGTCTTCAAGATCTCGAAGATCGGCACCGTCGCCGGCTGCTATGTCGTGGATGGGCTCATCCGCCGCGGCGCGAAGGTGAGGCTGCTGCGCGACAACGTCGTGATTCACGACGGCGAGCTCGACTCCTTGAAACGCTTCAAGGACGACGTGCGCGAGGTGAAGGCCGGCTTCGAGTGCGGGTTGTCGCTGAAGGGCTACAACGACATCAAGGTCGGCGACCAGCTCGAGGTCTACGAAGTCGTCGAAGTGGCGCGCACGCTGCAATAGCCGCAGCGTGGGTGGAGGCAAGCTTTCACCCACCAGCCCATGCCGAAGGACTATCCCCGCACCCGCCGCATCGCCGAGCAGATCCAGCGCGAGCTCGCCGATCTGATCCGGCTGGAGCTCAAGGACCCGCGCGTTCCTGCGCTCGTGACGATCACCGACGTCGAAGTGAGCCCGGATCAATCGCACGCGAAGGTTTTCTTCACGTTGATGGGCGACGAGCGTCTGATCGCCGATGCGAGCGAGGGCCTCAATCGCGCCGCCGGATTTCTGCGCACCCAGCTTGCGCGTCGCATGAAGCTGCGCACGATTCCGCAGCTCGACTTTCGCTACGACGCATCGGTCGAACGCGGCGTCAGGTTGTCGCACCTGATCGACGAAGCCGTCGGCGGATCCAAGCCGCAGCCGGACGAGTGACGGGTCCCGGTGCGCCGCGGCGGCGGGTCGACGGCGTCCTGCTCCTCGACAAGCCGCAGGGCATCACCTCGCAGGCCGCCGTGACGCGCGTGAAGCGGCTTTACAACGCGCAGAAGGCCGGCCATACCGGCACGCTCGATCCGATGGCGACCGGGCTGCTCCCGATCGCACTCGGCGAGGCCACGAAGTTCTCAGGCGCGCTGCTGGACGCGGAAAAGACCTACGAGGCGACGATCAGGCTCGGCGTCACGACCACGACCGGGGACCTGGAAGGCGCGATCGTCCGGACCTGCGCGCCGGGCGAGATCGATTCGGGCGCGGTCGAACGCGTCCTCCACCGCTTCCGCGGCGACATCGTGCAGATGCCGCCGATGTACAGCGCGCTCAAGCATGCAGGCAAGCCCATGTACGAATACGCACGCAAGGGCGTTGAGATAGAACGGGCGCCGCGGCAGGTGACGATCTCGTCGCTCACGCTCGACACACGCGCGGGCGCGGACTTGAAGATCACCGTGTCCTGCAGCAAGGGAACTTACATCCGGGTGCTGGCGGAAGATATCGGCAGCGCGCTCGCATGCGGCGCGTGCCTTGCGGCGCTGCGACGCACGCGCGCAGGCCACGTCGATATATCCGGTGCGGTCGCGCTGGAGGCGCTCGAAGGCCTGTCCATGGCCATGCGGGAGGCCCGGCTGCTTCCGGTCGACGCCATGGTTTCGCAGCTTCCCGCACATACGCTCGACGACGCGGGTACGCGGCGTGTGGGCCAGGGCATGAGCGTTCCGATCGAAGCGCGCGAACTGCACGGATTGGTGCGCATCTACAGTTCAGGGGGCATTTTTCTCGGCTTGGGGCACGCCGCCGAGGGGCGGCTCCAGCCGCGCCGCATGATCGCGTCCGATGGCGCGTAACCTTGAGAAAACGAGCACTTACAGAGTAAAATGGTCGGATTTTCAGCCGGAGAAGTAACAATGGCCGTCAACACTACGCAGAAAGCCCAACTGGTGAAGGATTACCAGCGGGCGCAGGGCGATACTGGCTCCCCGGAGGTCCAGATTGCGCTCTTGACTGCGCGCATCGCCGATCTCACGGAACACTTCAAGACGCACGTGAAAGATCACCATTCGCGGCGGGGGCTGCTGCGCATGGTGAGCCGCCGCCGGAAGCTCCTCGACTACCTGAAGCGCACCAATGCCGATAAGTACAAGGCTCTCATCGATCGGCTCGGGCTGCGCAAGTAGTCTCGAATCCCGGCATGGCCAGCGCCCGCGGGGCCGCGCTGAAGCGTTCTGAACGCGCCCCGCTCGCGACATCCCGCCGCTCAAACCTCACAACCCGAGACCGCGCGCGCGGTCTTTTTCGTTTTTCAAGGACACGATGAAAAGAGTAACCAAGACGTTGAACTGGGGCGGCCGCAGCCTCACGCTCGAGACGGGCGAGATCGCGCGGCAGGCGACCGGAGCCGTGCTGGTCAACATGGAAGACACGGTCGTGCTGGTCACGGTGGTGGCGGCACGCGAGGCGAAGCCGGGGCAGGACTGGTTCCCGCTGACGGTCGATTACCAGGAGCGGACCTACGCCGCCGGCAAAATCCCGGGCGGGTTCTTCAAGCGCGAGGGGCGTCCCTCCGAGAAGGAGATCCTCACATCTCGCCTGATCGATCGTCCGATCCGGCCGCTCTTTCCGGAAGGCTTCTTCAACGAGGTGCAGATCATCGCGACGGTGATGTCCTCG
Source organism: Burkholderiales bacterium (assembly GCA_035626595.1). Taxonomy (GTDB): domain Bacteria; phylum Pseudomonadota; class Gammaproteobacteria; order Burkholderiales; family SG8-41; genus JAQGMV01. The sequence goes on along the minus strand of DASPNJ010000060.1, from coordinate 3,962 downwards.
AACAACGAGGTCGATTCGGACATTCCCGCGATGATCGGTGCGTCGGCGGCCCTCGCGATCGCCGGGATACCCTTCGACGGCCCGATCGGCGCCGCGCGGGTAGGCTACGCGAACGGCCAGTACATCCTCAATCCGACCGCGACCGAGCTCAAGACTTCCCAGCTCGACCTCGTCGTTGCCGGCACGCAGCAGGCGGTGCTCATGGTCGAGTCGGAAGCGCACGAGCTTCCGGAGGACGTGATGCTCGGCTCGGTCGTGTTCGGTCACGAGCAGATGCAGGCGGTCATCAACGTAATCAACGAGCTCGCCGACGAGGCCGGCAAGGCGTCGTGGGACTGGACGCCACCCGCGAAAGATCAGGCGCTCATCGAGCGTCTTGCGCAGATCGCCGAAAGCGATCTGCGGCAGGCCTACCAGTTGAGCGGTAAAGCGGAGCGCCGCAGCAAGATCGACGAGATCCGCAACCGCGTAATGCTCGAGCTCGCGTCCGAAGCCTCCACGCCCGAGCAGCTCACGGTGCTGCAGGCCGAGTTCAGCAATCTCGAAGCGAAGATCGTGCGTTACCAGATTCTCGACGGCGAGCCGCGCATCGACGGCCGCGACACGCGCACCGTGCGGCCGATCAGCATCCGCACCGGCGTGCTCCCGCGCGCGCACGGCACCGCGCTCTTCACCCGCGGTGAGACGCAGGCGCTGGTGTCGGCGACGCTCGGCACCTCCCGCGACGAGCAGATCATCGACGCGCTGCAGGGCGAATACCGCGAGCGCTTCATGATGCATTACAACTTTCCGCCGTATTCGACGGGCGAGACGGGCCGTGTGGGCTCGCCGAAACGGCGGGAGATCGGCCACGGCCGGCTCGCCAAGCGCGCGCTGCTCGCGGTGCTGCCGACGCCGGAGGAATTCGCCTATTCGCTGCGCGTCGTGTCCGAGATCACTGAATCGAACGGCTCGAGCTCCATGGCGTCGGTGTGCGGCGGATGTCTCGCGCTGATGGATGCGGGCGTGCCGCTGAAGGCACACGTAGCGGGCATCGCGATGGGACTCATCAAGGAAGGCAACCGCTTCGCCGTGCTGACCGATATCCTCGGTGACGAGGATCACCTCGGCGACATGGATTTCAAGGTGGCGGGCACCGAGCGCGGCGTGACCGCGCTCCAGATGGACATCAAGATCCAGGGCATCACCCCGGAGATCATGCAGCGTGCCCTCGAGCAGGCGAAGGAAGGCCGCATGCACATCCTGTCGAAGATGAAAGAAGTGGTGGACAGCCCGCGTACCGAGCTCTCGGCGTACGCGCCGCGCATGATCACGATGAAGATCAATCCGCAGAAGATCCGCGACGTGATCGGCAAAGGGGGCGCGGTGATCCGCTCGATCACCGAAGAGACCGGCACCACGATCGATATCCAGGACGACGGCACCGTCACCATCGCGTGCGTTTCGTCGGAAGGCGGCGCCGCGGCGAAGAAGCGCATCGAGGAGCTGACCGCGGACGTTGAAGTCGGCAAGATCTACGACGGCACCGTGTTGAAGCTCCTGGACTTCGGCGCGATCGTGAGCGTGCTGCCCGGCCGCGACGGACTGCTGCACATCTCGCAGATCGCGAACGAGCGTGTGAACGCCGTCTCCGACCACCTGAAGGAAGGCCAGCAGGTCCGCGTGAAGGTGCTCGAGGCCGATGACAAGGGCCGGCTGCGTCTGTCCATGAAAGCGGCGGCGCAGGAAGCGCAGCAGCAGCAACAGCCGCAACAGCAACCGGCGGAGCAGCCTCAGCCCCAACCGGTGCAGTAAGGCATACGGCGCGCGGCCAGCGCACCGCAAAAACAAAAAGGGCAGCCTCGGCTGCCCTTTTTGCGCCCTCCGGGGCGGTGCTACTTGGCGACCTGTCTTTCGCGCAGCTCGTCGAGCGTCTTGCAGTCGATGCAGAGCGTCGCGGTCGGCCGGGCTTCGAGGCGCTTCAGCCCGATTTCGACGCCGCACGAATCGCAATAACCGTATTCGCCCGCATCGATGCGGCCGATCGTCTCGTCGATCTTCTTGATGAGCTTGCGCTCGCGATCGCGGTTGCGCAGCTCGAGGGACATGTCCGATTCCTGGCTCGCGCGGTCGTTGGGATCCGCGAAAATCGTCGCCTCGTCCTGCATCGTATGGACGGTGCGGTCGATGTCCTGTGACAGCTCGCGCTTCATTTCTTCCAGCATTTTGCGGAAGTAGGTGAGCTGCCGGGCATTCATGTATTCCTCCTTCCCCTTGGGCTTGTAAGGAGGTATCGCCTTGTGCAGTTCGGAGGGCATTGGCTGCTTATCCATTAATCAAAAGAGCGCTTTTATATAGTAAATCCATAGGGGGGGCAAGCGAACTCACCCCCATGAATTTACAAATGTTTTCCGGTTCGGCCCGATTGCCAGTCGAACCCGGAGAAGATATGATTGCGAGCCTCTCCGGAGGTCCGTCGGGGCACGACGGATCAGGCCCGCAGCGCCCGTAGCTCAACCGGATAGAGCACCGGCCTTCTAAGCCGGGGGTTGTGGGTTCGAGTCCCGCCGGGCGTGCCAGTTCTGACGCGCCCAATGCATTGCCCGATGGTGGCTGTAGCTCAGCTGGTAGAGTCCCGGATTGTGATTCCGGTTGTCGTGGGTTCGAGTCCCATCAGCCACCCCTCGATCATCTGCGCACGTGCCGAGCACGTGCGCGTCGATGGGTGGCTGCAGCCACCCTAAATACGAACAGAGAGGAACCGATGATGGTTCCTCTCCGTTACCTCTTCCTCCTTCGGTTTGAACAGAGAGCAACCCATGCTGGTTGCTCTCTGATAGCTCGTTTCCTTCGTTTACCAGCACAGAGCGACCCGTTATGGGTGCGCTCTGTTAGCGCTCCTCGTTCTGCCTCGAGCGGATGGCTTTGTCGTCGCGATCGGACGATGAACAGCATGGCGGCGTCATCGTGATGTTGCCGGCATTGCGCCAACAGCGTGACTCTCGTACCGGATGATGATGCGCGGTCTCGTCCGTGAAGCGAGATCTCCGGCGCGGCCAACTTTATACGAATAGTCCGAGCTTTAGACGCGAGCCCAAACGGCCGTAGCCATATGGCCGATTGAGGAATAGCATTTCCAGGCGCAAAGCAGTGTGCAAAGCAAAAATAATCCCGTCGAAAGGAGTGCGGTGATGGAACTCGCGCGGTCTTCTGCGCAGTGCATCGCAAGCAGTCATCTTCCGGTGATTGCCGCTCACAGCCTTCATAAAACGCGGCCCCCGCCGCGCTGGCCGTGACGACGCCAGCTCGAACCAGAACAACTACTGAAGCCGTCGACCAGGGACTCGTAGCTGCCTCATCAAGGGAGTCACATCATGGCACAAGCCAACGACCGTACCCGCGATTCGCTGACGCTGTCTTCGCGCGAGGTTTCCGACGATAGCGCTCGCAGCGATGCTTCCTGGTTGAGTCCCGCTTCGGAGGGTCCCGACGCTCCGGCGAATGTCACGTCCGGCGCGTTGTACGCCGCTGCGGCTGCGGCGTTGTCGGATGCCCATTCGTCGGCTGAACAGCCGGGAGAAGAGACGTCGGCCGCAGTCGCGTCTGCACTGGCAGGCGAGCTTGCTGCGCCGCTGCCAAGCTACACGATCAACCAGATCGCCGATTACCTCAAGGAGGACTTCTGGGACTGGTTCGGCGGCCGCAACTACCGCTCGTTCAACATGAGCGCGAGCGGCACCGGCGCCAACAGCGGCATCATCTATTACGACTACGACGGCTTTACCGGAACGGTCGGGGACGTCACCAACAGCAACGGCCTTACTGCCGCGCGCAAAGCGCTCGTCGATGACGCGCTCGATTACATCGGCGAGCTGCTGAACATCAGCTTCATCCATGACAGCTCGCCCCCCTCGGGCGGCGTCGACCTCTATTTCATGGATGAAGACAGCGGCGCCTACGCCAATTCGTCGCTCCACGGCAGC
>DASPNJ010000059.1:0-3386 GCA_035626595.1 Burkholderiales bacterium | reverse complement strand
GGTTCGCTATCGATCTGGTCAAGGGCCGATGGACGATTCCAATCCTGCTCAGGCTGTGCGTGCAACCGACGCATTTCGGCGAGCTGCAGCGCGAGGTGGGACTGTCAGCGAAGGTGCTCGCCAATGCGTTGGTCCGCATGTGCGACCACGGGCTGGTGATTCGCGAGGCCCCGGAGAGGGCCGGACTCAAAGGGCTGTACCGGCTGACGCCGGCGGGTGACGCGCTGCGCGCTCCACTTCAGGCTCTGGCGACGTGGAGCCTCGAATACGAGGTCGAGATCCGCGGCGTCGCCACAAGCCGGCCGTGAGACTAGGCTCATGGCGCCACCGCTTACCAGAAGGTAACCGGTTGACCCGACGTCGCGCGGGTCCTGATCATGCAACTGCCCTGGGATCCGGTAAAAGCCGTGAATTGGAGAACAGACGCATGAGCCTCAACAGCAAAAAGATCATCGGCCATGGACGACTACGCATCGGCGTCGCAACCTGCGCGCTCGCGCTGCTGCTGGGAGCCGTGGCCTGTGCGACATCGGGCGACAATCGGGGTGCTGACGCGACACCGAACGCGCGCGCGTCCGTTGCAGCAACGGGGCCGACGGATCAGGCGGTGACCAACGCAACGAACTTTCACATGCTCGATTTCGTCGCCTGGAACAATCGCGATATGGACATGTTCCGGCGGTTGCACACCGCGGACGTCAAGGTGGACTTTGCGGGCGCCGTAACCCATGGCATCGATGCGCACGTCGAAGCGCTGCGCGGGATGTGGCAGAGCCCTGGTTCGCTGACGAACCACGCGCCGATCGTCGCCGAAGGCGAGTGGACGTGCATGGTCGGCATCTCCGCACCACCGGCGAACATGAAGATGGTCACCGTGGCGAAGTGGCGGGACGGCGCGATCTCTGAGGAGTATCTGCTCGCGAACATGCTGCAACCCGGAACCCCGAAGCCAGCGGTGAGCGGCCCGCCGATGGTGAGCATCAGCAATCGGAACGCCGCGATGAAGGCGCTGGTCGGCGCGGAGCCCGGTTGGGACTGCCGCCTCGAGCGCACCCTCGACGGGAAGATGGTGATCTCGCTCCGTAAGGCCGGCGCCGCGGCGGACGAGATGGTTTTCACGCAGTAGTTCGCTCGCCGACCGCATCAATCGGCGAGGAGAACCTGCCATGGAATGCGCAGTCGCTGCAGCGAGAAGAACGATGCGAGCGGCGATGACGCGTCACGTTGTTTCCTTCATGCTGACCGTGACGGCGGCCGCTTGCGTCGATGCTGCGCCGCCGCCCTGCCGGGCTGACGTTTCGCGGCCGTCCGTCGCGTTGGTCTTGTCAGGAGGAGGCGCACGCGGCGCCGCTCATGTCGGCGTTTTGCGCGTCCTCGAGGATCTACAGGTGCCAATTGACTGTATCGCGGGGACCAGCATGGGCGCCGTCGTCGGCGCCTTCTATGCGGCCGGCTTCTCTCCCGATGAAATAGAGGCCGAGCTTCGCTCCATCAACTGGAACGAGGTCATTGTCGGCGGCCAGCCGCGTCGGTCGCGCAGCTTTCGGCGCAGACAGGAAGATACGCGTTACCTTCCCCTGGAAGCCGGCATCCGCGGGCGCCTTCTGATCACAGCGAATAGTGCTTTGAAGAGTACGAGGCTCGAATACTTGCTGCGGACGAAGCTCATCAATACCGTTGCGGTCTCCGATTTCGATCAGCTGTACGTGCCGTTGCGCGTGGTAGCCGCCGATCTCGTGAAGGGGGAGGAGGTTGTGCTTTCAGGCGGCGACCTGAGTGAGGCCGTTCGAGCGAGCATGAGCTTACCGGGCGTTTTCCCGCCTATGGAGATCGGCGGCCGCTTGCTCGTGGATGGCGGAGTTCTCAACAATCTGCCTGTCGATGCGGCGCTGCAGATGGGCGCGGACGTCGTAATCGCGGTCAACGTCGGGACTCCTTTGATGGATCGTGACAATTTGGGCTCCACGCTGGCGATCGCATACCAGGCGCTGTCGCTCGCTTCAGAGCAGCGCATCCGTGAGCAGCAAGCGAAGGCGACGGTGGTGATCACGCCGCAACTCTCCGGAATCGCGATGCTCGATTTCTCGAAGCTTCCCGAGGTGATTGCCAGCGGCGAGACCGCAGCCCACGAGGTGGCGGCTCAACTTCGCGCGTTCGCGATTCCCGGATTGGTGAGACGCCGCCGCGCCGCTCCCGAGCCGCTGCGTCTGAGACGCGTGACGGCATCGGGCACGGCACGCGTCGATGAACGACGCGTGCAGGCTGCGATTGAGAGCCGTGAAGGCGCATTACTCGATTTCGAGCAGCTCGAGCGCGATATCGCACGAATCTACGAATTCGGCGAGTTCGATCGGATCAAGCTGAACATCGTTCTGGACGGCGAAGACGTCGACCTGACGCTCGTCCCCAGCGACAACGCGATGGGCCCGGTGTACATCCGGACCGGTCTCCGACTTCGCGATGACATGCGGGGCAACAGCGACTTCGATCTGCTCGTCCGCGTCACGCGCACGAGCCTCAACGCGCGGGGAGCGGAGTGGCGCACCGAGATGCAGGCCGGGACCTCCAGAGGTATCGCGACCGAGTTCTATCAGCCGCTCACGTTCGAGGGACGATCGTTCGTCTCGGCGAGGCTGGCGGACCGGAAAGACCGTCTCGACGTCTTCGCGGATGGACGCAAGCAGACCGAATATCAGGTCGACACATCCAGCGCTGGACTCGATCTCGGCATGACATTTGGGCACGCCGCCGAAGTACGCGTCGGCTTGTCGTTCGCTGCGGTCGACGCAGAGTCGGACATCGGCCCTGTCGCGTTCCCGCCCCTTGAAGCGAACATCGGCGGAGTGCGCGGCTCTTTCGTCGTTGATGACCTGGACACGAGAGGCTTGCCGACTGACGGATTCGACTTGAACATCGAATGGTTTCACGCCGCGACCCCGCTCGGTTCCGACCTTGATTATCAGGTTCTTTCAGGATCCCACCACCGCTTCGCGAGAGCGGGGCGACATATCTTTTTTGGTGGCGTGGCGGCGGGTACGAGTTTCAGTAGCAAGCTGCCGACCTACGCAGAGTTCACGCTCGGCGGTCTCTTCTCGCTCTCCGGCTATAGCGTCGGCGAGCTACGCGGCCAGCATTTTGCGGTGATCCGCGCGGGCGACTTCTACCAGATCGGCGAGCTGCCGTTCATGCTGGGACGAGGTATCTATCTCGGATCGTGGCTGGAGGCTGGGAACGTTTGGAATCGCGAGCAGATCGGCCAGGACTGGATCACGACGGCAACGCTCGCCGCCGTAGCCGATACGAACTTTGGCGGGCTGTATTTCGCATACGGCATCGCCAGTCGTGGCGACAGCGCGTTCTCGCTTCTTCTCGGGCAGCAATTCTAA
>DASPNJ010000058.1:0-18202 GCA_035626595.1 Burkholderiales bacterium | reverse complement strand
GCCGAGGTCGTGCTCGCCGAGGTGCTGTGCGTGGCGAACGGCGACGACGTGACCATGGGCACGCCGCTCGTATCGGGCGCCTCGGTTACGGCGAAAGTCGTATCACATGGTCGCGGGGAGAAGGTGCGCATATTCAAGATGCGGCGCCGCAAGCACTACCGCAAGACGCAGGGCCATCGGCAGAATTACACCGAAATCGAGATCGTCGGGATCTCGAGCTAGGATTCGAGGAGCACACAAGCATGGCACACAAGAAGGCGGGCGGCAGCTCGCGCAACGGCCGCGATTCGCAGGCGAAGCGGCTCGGAGTCAAAGCATTCGGCGGCGAGCTGGTTCCGGCCGGCAGCATCATCGTGCGCCAGCGCGGCACGCAGGTGCACGCGGGCGACAACGTCGGAATCGGCCGCGATCACACGCTGTTCGCAAAGGTCACCGGCCGCGTCGAGTTCGGCCAGCAGGGCCCGGCCAACCGCAAGACAGTGAGCGTCATCCCGGCCTGACATCGCCGACGCGCGAGCCGAAAGCCCTGTTTTCGGACAGGGCTTTTTTGTTTGTGCCACCGTGAACCCATGAAATTCGTAGACGAAGCCGTAATCGAAGTGCACGCCGGCAAGGGCGGCGACGGCGTCGCCAGCTTTCGGCGCGAGAAGTTCGTGCCCCGCGGCGGCCCCGACGGCGGCGATGGCGGACGCGGCGGCAGCATCTACGCGGTCGCGGAGCGCAACATCAACACGCTCATCGACTACCGCTACGCGCGCATCCATCGCGCGAAGAACGGCGAAAAAGGACAGGGGGCCGACTGCTACGGCCGCTCGGCCGACGATATCGAGCTGCGCGTGCCGGTCGGCACCGTGATCTCCGAAGTCGAATCCGGTGACGTTCTCGCCGATCTCGCGCAACACGGCGCGCGCGCACTGCTCGCCAAGGGCGGCAAAGGGGGACTCGGTAACCTCCACTTCAAGTCGAGCGTAAACCGCGCACCCCGCGAGTTCACGCGCGGGGAGCCCGGCGAAAGCCGCAAGCTCAAGCTCGAGCTGAAGGTGCTCGCGGACGTGGGGCTGCTCGGCATGCCGAACGCGGGCAAGTCCACCTTCATTCGCGCGGTCTCGGCTGCGCGGCCCAAAGTCGCCGACTACCCGTTCACGACGCTCCACCCCAATCTCGGTGTCGTGCGCGCCGACGCTCACCGCAGCTTCGTCATTGCGGACATTCCGGGTCTCATCGAGGGCGCCGCCGAAGGGGCCGGGCTCGGGCACCAGTTTCTGCGCCACCTGCAACGCACGCGACTGCTGCTGCATATCGTCGACATCGCGCCGGCGGACGAAGCGCGCGACCCCGTCGCGGACGCGAAGGCAATCGTGCGGGAGCTGAAGAAATACGATCCGGCGCTCTACAAGAAACCGCGCTGGCTCGTGCTGAACAAGGCCGACCTGCTGCCGGCCGAGACACGCGAGAAGACGATTCGCGCGTTTCTGCGCAAGCTCGGTTGGAAGGGCAAGACGTTCACCATCTCTGCGCTCACCGGCGAGGGTTGCCGGGCACTCACGTACGCGATCATGGAGCATCTGGAAGAGGAGCAGCGGGAGACCGCCGCGAGCGCCTGAGATGGCTTCGCTCGTTCGTGAGGCGCGACGTCTCGTCGTCAAAGTCGGCAGCAGCCTCGTGACCAACGACGGCCAGGGACTCGACCGCGCCGCGCTCGCGAACTGGGCCCATCAGATCGCCGCGTTGCGCAGCGCAGGCCGCGAGATCGTGCTCGTCTCCAGCGGCGCGATCGCCGAGGGCATGCAGCGCCTGGGCTGGAAACGCCGGCCCCACGCGCTGCACGAGTTGCAGGCCGCGGCGGCCGTCGGTCAGATGGGCCTCATACAGGTGTACGAGTCGTGCTTTCGCGAGCACGCCCTCGTCACCTCGCAGATCCTGCTCACGCACGAAGATCTCGCCGACCGCAAACGCTACCTGAATGCCCGCTCGACGCTGCGCACGCTGCTTGCGCTCGGCGTCATCCCGATCATCAACGAGAACGACACGGTCGCAATCGACGAAATTCGGTTCGGCGACAACGACACGCTTGCGGCGCTCGTCACCAATCTCATCGAAGCCGACGTGCTCGTGATCCTCACCGATCAAAACGCGCTCTACGACCGCGATCCCCGCAAACATGCTGACGCGCAGCCGGTCGCGGCGGCGCGCGCGGGTGACCCGGCGCTGGAAGCGATGGCCGGCGGCGCCGGCACCGGGATCGGCCTGGGCGGCATGCTCACGAAAGTGCTCGCGGCGAAACGCGCCGCGCGCAGCGGGGCCCACACGGTGATCGCGTCAGGACGCGAGGCCCAGGTTCTGGTGAGGCTCGCGTCCGGCGAGGCGCTCGGCACCCATCTCACGGCCGAGCGGGCGACGCTCGCCGCGCGCAAGCAGTGGCTCGCCGATCATCTGCAGGTGCGCGGCCAGCTCGTGCTCGACGCCGGAGCGGCGACGGCGCTCAAGGTGCACGGCAAGAGCCTGCTTCCGATCGGCGTGCACGAAGCGCTGGGCGATTTCGAACGCGGGGAGGCCGTGAGCTGCCTCGACGAGTCGGGCCGCGAAATCGCCCGCGGACTGGTGAACTACAACGCCGCCGAAACGCGCCGCATCCTGCGTACGCCGTCAGGCGAGATCGAGGCGAAGCTCGGCTACGTCGACGAAGCCGAGCTCATTCACCGCGACAACCTCGTCCTGCTCTGAAGCGGCGTGGGCGCCGTCGGCTCGGCGACTGCCCCGCGGTTAATCCATTTCGCCCGCCGGGGCGAGCCCCTCGCCGCGCCGGAGCGCATCGAGCGCGGTGCGCGGCGGCGTGGGCAGCGCGGGAGACGGGCAGAAATACTGCCGATAGAGGACCCAGTGCTGGGGCGTCAGATCGCGCATCAGGATGCGCTTCCACTCCGGCTTGCGTGCGCGAGCCCAGGTGCCGTCCTTGCGGCCCAACGCGTACACCTTGAGCTCGCGGGTCTGGCAGCGCATCCCTTCGAAGGACACGTTGAGCGCGCCGCCCGCGGTTTTCACGACGGACGCGTAGCGCAGGACGCCGTCGGCGCCGAGCGAAACCGAGGTGGCATCGATGTAGAAGCGGTGAGGCGTTTCGGAGCCAGCAACCACCTCGATGAGATTCTCGGAGCGCGGATAGCCGGGAAGCTGCGCCTCGATCTCTTTCCAGGACTTCGACTCGTCCTCGTAGTCCGCTTCGAACGTGGTCGCGAGGGCAGCGAACGCGGCGGCCGGCAGCGTGAATGCGAGCGCGCAGAAGATCGCGCGGATGACGCTAAGGTGCATAGATATAGTCGCGCGATGAGGGCACCGCCAGACGCCCGTCGGGCAGCGCCCGCCCTCCAAGGATCTGGTAGATGGACATCCAGCCGCGCTCGAACGCGTGCGCCGAGCCTGCCATGTAGATGCGCCAGATGCGGTAGATCTTTTCGGTCACCGTCTGGAGCGCCGCGGCGCGGTTCGCTTCGAGGTTCTCCACCCAGCTCCACAACGTGCGCGCGTAGTGGGGCCGCAGGCTCTCGACGTCCCAGCTCTCGAGACCCTGCTGCGACATCTCGGCTATCACTTTCGAGACGTGCGTGAGCTCCCCGCCGGGAAACACGTATTCGTCGATGAACGAACCGATATCACTGCCGAGCTCCTGCCCGTCGACGGAATTGAGCGTGATGCCGTGGTTCATCACCAGGCCGCCCGGTTTGAGCAGCCGGTATATCTTGCCGAAATACACCGGCAGGTTCTTGCGGCCCACGTGCTCGAACATGCCGACGCTCGCGATGCGGTCGTACGGCGCGTCCTCCGGCACGTCGCGATAATCGAGCAGCCGCACTTCGCAGCGGTCCGAAAGACCGGCTTGCGCGATGCGCTGCCGCGCGTAGTCGTACTGGTTCTGCGAGAGCGTGATGCCCGTCGCGTGCACCTTGTAGCGCTCCGCGGCCCACAGGATGAGCGCGCCCCAGCCGCAACCGATATCCAGAAAGCGATCTCCCGGTTTCAGCATGAGCTTTCTGCAGATATGGTCGAGCTTCTGCTCCTGAGCGATCGCGAGCGTGTCGTCGGCGCGCCGGAAATACCCGCAGGAGTACACCCGCCGCGGGTCGAGCCACAAACCGAAAAAGTCGTCGCTCACGTCGTAGTGGTAGCGGATCGCCTTGCTGTCGAAAAGCCGAGAGTGCCCGATCCACTTGCGCAGCCTGGAGCCGCGGGCGTGGGAGGCGGTCGGTGAATCGGACAGCGCTTCGCTGACGCGGATGATCTGCCGCGCCTCGCCGTCGACGTCGAGCTGCTCCTCCACGTAGTGGCGCGCGAGCTTGCCCATCGTCGGCTGAGCGAGCGAAGCCAGCGCCGCCGGTGATCGCACGGTCACGTTCACGCGCGGCGGTTCCGCGGCAGTGACGCGCTTGCCGTCCCAGAGCGTGATCGCAAGCGGCACGCCAAGCTGGCGGAGCCGCTCTTCGATGCGTCCCAACATTGCGTCTTTCACCGGCATCGCGCTCTCCCCTAACCCGTAAGATCCCGCGTGAGCGAGGCCGTCACCTCCACGCTGACCGGCGTGACTTTCGCCGTGTAGCGCGGGTGATCCACGCCGATCGCAAGCGCTGCGCCCGATTTGAGCGCCGCGACCATCGGCGTCTCGAGCTCGAAGCGCAGGAAATGAACCGACGCGGTTTTCTCCGCCGTCTCGCGTTCGAGGTCTTCGTCGGCGATCGCGTAAACGCGCGAAAACCCCTGCACCTGCACCCATACGCGCGACTCGACGCCGATCAGCTTCGCGAGCATGTCCGCGCGCTCGGCAGGATCGGCGTACTCGATCATCATCGTCGCCTTCCAGTTGCGGCCATCCGGCACGAGCGGATTGTAGGCGTCGAGCTCGTCCTGTATGCCTTGGTCCTCGAAAATGCGCTCGGCCCGAAGCATCTCCTGCACCTGGTAGCGCATCGTGAGCTCGTCTTCGAAGATCAGCATGACGTGATCCCCGACGTGGACCGTGCGCATTTTCTTGTGCGCCATCACGCGCGCGCGGAACTCGTTGCGGCCGCGCGCGTACGCTTCGAGCGTGAGGAGGCTGTCGCGGGTGATCTTCGGCACGCTACGACTCCTAAATCCCGTAGGCGAGCCGGAGCAGGCTGATAGGGTGCCGCCTGCGCGACTCCGTGACGCCCATCCCCTGCTCGATGTGCCTTGCCGCTATCGGGCAATCGGAGGAGACGTGCTGTGGCTCGTTCGCGGCCATCTGGCGGAACACCGGCCGCCCGATCTTCATCGACTGCTCGAAGTATTCGACCTTCACACCCCAGGTGCCGTCATGTCCCGCGCAGCGCTCGACGGTCGTCACCGCGGTGCCGGGGATCATCTCGAGCAGCTCGCGCGTCTTCTGCCCCACGTTCTGGACGCGCAGATGGCAGGGGATGTGGTACGACACGCGTCCGAGCGCATTGCGAAAATCGGTCTTGAGCAGCCCGTCGCGGTGGCGTGCGGCGAGATATTCGAGCGGATCGAACATCGCCTGCGCCACCGCAGCAACGTCGACGTCCTCGGGAAACATCAGCGGAAATTCCTGCTTGAACATGAGCGTGCACGAGGGCACCGGCGTCACCAGCGCGTAGCCCTCTCGGGCCAGCTTCGCGAGCGCCGGTACGTTGCGCGCTTTGGCCGCGGCGGCGGACTCGAGGTCGCCGAGCTCGAGCTTGGGCATGCCGCAGCACGCCTCGCTCTCCACGAGCACGGCGGGAATGGCGTTGTGCGCGAGCACCGCGAGCAGGTCGTGACCGATGCCCGGCTCGTTGTAATTCACGTAACACGTCGAGAACAGCGCCACCTTGCCCGGCGCGCGGCTGCCGTCGACGACCGGCTGGTCTGCTTTCGGCTCGGCGCGGCTCCGGAAACGCGGGCTGCGATACTCCGGCAGCACGCGCTCGCGATGCACACCCAGCGTCTTCTCGAGGACCGCCCGCGCCGGCGCCGACTTGTTGAACGCGTTGACCGCCGCCGACACGATGGGAATCGTCGCGAGCTTGCCCACCGCGTCGGTGTTCGACAACAGCCGGTCGCGCAGCTTCGCGCCTTTGCGGAACTTGAAGGCCTTCGCGCGAAGCTGAAGGTGGGGAAAGTCGACGTTCCAAGGGTGCGGCGGCACGTAAGGACATTTCGACATGTAGCACATGTCGCACAGGTAGCACCGGTCCACAACCTCCCAGTACCGGCGCTTCTCGACACCGTCCAGCTCGCCCGTGGCGCTTTCGTCGATCAGATCGAAGAGCGTAGGAAACGCCGTGCAGAGATTCACGCAGCGCCGGCAGCCGTGGCAGATGTCGTAGACGCGCTCGAGCTCCGCGAAGAGCTTCGCTTCGTCGTAGAAATCCGGCGAGCGCCAGTCGAGCGCGTGCCGCGTGGGCGCCTGAAGGCTGCCCTCTTTGACGTTCATCGGTTAGGGGACTGCTGGCAGGCCGAAGCGCGGCTCGCGCTGCGGCCCGCCGGCTAATCGGCCAGCGCGTCCAGCGCTTTCTGGAAGCGGTTGGCGTGCGAGCGCTCGGCTTTCGCCAGCGTCTCGAACCAGTCCGCGATCTCGTCGAAGCCTTCTTCGCGCGCCGTCTTGGCCATGCCCGGATACATGTCGGTGTACTCGTGCGTTTCACCGGCGATGGCGCACTTCAGGTTCTCGCGCGTGCGGCCGAACGGCAGATCGGTTGCGGGATCGCCGCACGTCTCGAGGTACTCGAGATGGCCGTGCGCGTGGCCCGTCTCGCCTTCGGCGGTGGAGCGGAACACCGCGGCAACGTCATTCTGGCCTTCGACGTCGGCTTTGGACGCGAAGTACAGATAGCGGCGGTTCGCCTGCGATTCACCGGCAAATGCCGCCTTCAAATTGGCCTGGGTTTTGGTTCCCTTGAGTTGCATGTCGTCTCCTTTCTGGGTTGACGTATCGCTTCAGCGCGCGAGCTGCGCCTCGATCTCCGAAAACGTGCGAGCGACTTCGCTCGTCGGTATGGCGACACCGAGCTGTCGCGCGATCTGCGTCGCGGAAAACACGCCGCGTACGATTTGGCGGCCATGCGGGTCGTGCTCGATCACGAGCGCGTGCTGCCGTCCGCTCTGTTTAAGCGTCGCCACGATGTGGCCGACCTTGGCCGCGCGCACCTCCGCGAGGTCCAGCACTTCGAGCCGCTCCTGCGGCGTCATCACATCGCGCACGAGGAGCTCTTCGCGGCGCACGCCACGCTCCACGATGAGGCGCATCGGCTGCTCGCCGAGGATGTCGTTCGCCGTGATGACGCCGACCACGCGCCGGTCCTGATCGACCACGAGCAGCAGGCGAACGCCGCGCTGGATCATGCGCCGGTGCGCTTCGTCGAGTGTATCCCCGGAAAGGATGATCACGGCGGTGACGGCCTTCAAATCGGTCATCACGCCGAGCGCCGGGTCATCGGGCCCCACGCGTTCCGGCACGAATTGCGTCGGCTGTGCGTACGCGACGCCGGCGTTCAGCGAAAGAAAAGGCAGCGGAGCGTAGTCTCGGAGCACGTGTTGCCCGGCGGACTTGCGTTGAAAGACGAGGCGGTCAGTTGCGCGTGAGCGCGGCTGCCTGATGATGCACCGGCGCGAACGGTGGCCTCGCGCCCGTGCGGCGGCGCAGGTACCGCGAGAGCTCAGAGAGCGCTTTCTGATAGACGTCGCGTTTGAAATCGATCACCGATTCCATCGGCACCCAGTAATCACTCCAGCGCCATGCGTCGAATTCAGGCTTGGCCGAGGCGCGCAGACACACGTCGCAATCGCGACCCACGAGGCGCAGCAGAAACCAGATCTGCTTCTGCCCCCGGTAGTTGCCGCGCCAGTCGCGCTTGATCCACTGATCGGGGACGTCGTAGCGCAGCCAGTCGCGGGTGCGACCGAGAATCCTGACGTGCTCCGGCGCAAGGCCGACTTCTTCGCGCAATTCCCGATACATCGCGGTCTCGGGCGTTTCACCGACCTTGATCCCGCCCTGCGGAAACTGCCACGAGTGCTCGCGCACCCGTTTGCCCCAGAAAACCTCGTTCTTGTTGTTGCAGAGCACGATGCCAACGTTGGGGCGGTAACCGTCGCGGTCGATCATGTTCTACCCCGTAAGTTCGTCACTTAGCACGATTTTTCCACAGTTACCGGGGCGTGAAAAGCCTCGTCCCGGCCGCGCTGGAGCCTCTTTAAGGATAGAGATGTTCTTTGTCGTGACGGTTCATTTTGCGTAAGGCTTCAGCGAAGCGACCGTACTCGAGGCCGATCTCGTTTTCCAGCGCATCGGCGCGCTTGGTAATGTCCTTCCACGCAACGGCGCCCGGATTCTTCTTGAAGCCGAACACGATCACGTTGCCGGGGCGCTCGGCGGGCAGACAGAGCGTCCCTTCGGGAAACGCATCTTCGATGCGGCGTAGCAGCGCCGTGAATTCCCTGTCGCCGCCCCAGAGATTGACGACGAGCATGCCGTTCGCGGTGAGCCGCTGATTGCACGCGCGGTAGAACTCGCGGCGCCCGAGCTCCTCGGCGTGCGCATCGGCGCCATAGCCGTCCACCACCACGAGGTCCGCCGATACGTCCTCGCGCGTCATGTACTCCGCGCCGTCGCCGACGATCACCTGCAATCGCGGCTCGTTCGCCGGAACGTGGAAGTAATGTCGTGCGATCGCCACGACCTGCGCGGAGAGCTCGACCGCCCGCACACGGGCGGCGGGCAGCGCGCGGTAGATGAACTTCGCGAGCGAGCCGCCGCCGAGACCGATCAGTAGCACCTCGCGCGGACGCCGTGGCATGAACAGCAGGAATGCCATCATGCTGCGCGTATACGAGAGCTCGAGATCGTAGGGCCGCGCGATGCGCATCGCGCTCTGAACCGTGTCGCTGCCGATGTGAAGTGTGCGCACGCCGAAGCGCTCGCTCACGTAGGCGGTCTGCGCGTCGTCCGCCGGTTTGCGCACGCGCCATTTCGCCATGAATTTCATGCTGCCGCTGCGGAAGGAGTTACAAGCTTCGGTAGAATAAGGCCTTTTTTGCATCTTCAGAAGACATGAGGGTTTCTCAGCTCTTCCTCGCCACGTTGAAAGAGCCGCCTTCGGAAGCGGAGGTCGTGAGCCACAAGCTCATGCTGCGCGCCGGCCTCATCCGGCGGCTGGCGAGCGGTGTCTACACGTGGCTGCCGCTGGGCCTGCGCGTGCTGCGCAAAGTCGAGGCGATCGTGCGCGAGGAGATGAATCGCAGCGGCGCGATCGAGCTCGTCATGCCCGTCGTCCAGCCCGCCGAGCTCTGGCAGGAATCGGGGCGCTGGGAGCAGTACGGCGCGGAGCTCCTGCGTTTCAAGGACCGTAACGAGCGTGACTTCTGCCTGGGTCCCACGCACGAGGAAGTAGTGAGCGACATCGTGCGGCGCGAAGTGAAGAGCTACCGGCAGCTCCCGCTCAATCTGTACCAGATCCAGACCAAGTTCAGGGACGAGCCGCGGCCGCGCTTCGGTGTCATGCGGGGCCGCGAGTTCCTGATGAAGGACGCGTACTCGTTTCACGTCGATAAGGAAAGCCTCGACGCGACGTATCGCGAAATGTACGACTGCTACTCGCGCATCTTCACGCGACTCGAGCTCAGGTTCCGTCCGGTCGCGGCGGACACCGGCAGCATCGGCGGCACGGGCTCGCACGAATTCCATGTGCTCGCCGATTCCGGCGAGGATGCGATCGCGTATTCAACGCAGTCCGATTACGCCGCGAACGTCGAGCTCGCCGAAGCGGTTGCGCCGGCAGCCCCAGCGGCGACGCCGCGCGAAACCATGGCGCGGGTGCACACGCCCGGCGTCAAGACCATCGCGGGCCTGTGTGAATTCCTCAAAATTCCCGCCGAGCGCACGGCGAAGGCCATAGTGGTCGAGGGCGACAGCAACAATGGCGGCGCGCCCGTGCTGCTGCTGCTGCGCGGCGACCACGAGCTGAATCTCATCAAGGCTGGAAAGCTCGCCGGCATCGCGAGCCCCGTGCGTTTCGCCACGCCGGAATCGATTCGCTCCGCGTTCGGGGCCGGGCCGGGGTCACTGGGGCCGGTCGGCTTCAAGGGCCGCGTCATCGCCGATCGCGCGCTTGCGGGGGTCTCCGATTTCGTGACGGGGGCGAACCAGGACGCTTACCACTACACCGGCGTCAACGTGGGCCGCGATTTTCCGCAGCCGCTTTTCGAGGACATCCGCAACGTCGTGCCGGGCGACCCGAGCCCCGACGGCAAAGGACGCCTCGAAATCTGCCGCGGCATCGAGGTCGGACACATCTTCCAGCTTCGCACCAAGTATTCGAGCGCGATGAACCTCACCGTTCTGGACGAGACCGGCAAATCGCGGGTCATGGAAATGGGCTGCTACGGCATCGGCGTCACCCGCATCGTCGCCGCGGCCATCGAGCAGAATCACGACGAGCGCGGCATCGTGTTTCCGTCGCCGATGGCTCCGTTCCAGGTCGTGATCGTGCCGATCGGCATGAGCAAGAGCGCGCGGGTGCGCGAAGCCGCCGAGCGCCTGCACGCAGAGTTGCTCGCCGCCGGCGTGGAGACGCTGCTTGACGATCGGGACGAGCGTCCGGGTATCATGTTCGCGGACATGGAGCTGATCGGCATACCGCACCGCATCGTGATCGGAGAGCGGGGCCTCAAAGACGGCAATGTCGAATACCAGGCGCGGACTGAGACAAAAGCCCGCCCGGTCGCGCTCGCGGAGGCGATAAAGTTCATGGTGTCGAAGCTCGCGCCGGTCACATGAGCACCTCCAGACTCACCGCAGTCGCACTCGCTACGCTGCTCACGCTGTCAGCACCGGCCGCGTTCGCCGGCGCCCAGATCTACGAGCCGCTGTCGGCGAGCGTGCGGGCGGCGCTGCACAAGGCGGTGTCCGACCACGCCGTGCCGTACCTTGCGTTCAAGGATGTCGCCGAAGCGCGCGCATGGCTAACCGTCATGTCTTCGCGGCTTGCGAAGCGCATGCCGGACCAGGTGGCGCGCGAGGAATTCCTGGTAACCGTCCACTATGAGGCGAAACGCGCCGGGCTCGATCCGCAGCTCGTGCTCGGGCTGATCCAGGTGGAAAGCGGTTTCCGCAAGTACGCCGTCTCCAGCGCCGGCGCGCGCGGTTACATGCAAGTCATGCCCTTCTGGGTGAAGCTGATCGGCGCCGGCACCGATCACAATCTCTTTCATCTGCGCATCAACCTGCGCTACGGCTGCACGATCCTGCGCCACTACCTCGATATCGAGAACGGCGATCTGTTCCGCGCGCTCGGCCGCTACAACGGCAGCCTCGGCCGCGCGGAGTATCCGAACATGGTGCTGCACGCGTGGACCGGGAACTGGGGCTACCGCGCGGCGGACATGGCGCAGGAAGCCCGCAAACCAACCTCTTCGATGTGAACGAGCGCGGCTACCGCCGCGCTAAGCGATTTTTTGCGACGAGCGGTGTAACCGCGAGTCGCGTCGTAGGTTCTGGTCCGGGTACGGTGGGTGCTTTACTCACGTCATGGGCCAATGGGAATTTCTCCAGACGCGTTCCGTCAAGTGGAAGTGGCGCCAGCTCGGCGCCGCGGGCGTCGTCGTATCCGAATCTCCTGAGTTCGCGTTCCTCGCCCATTGCATGCGTGATGCCGAGCTGAACGGCTTCAGCGTCGACGATCACATCATCAGTTGCGACAAGGGTGCAGCGCTGTGGAGCGACCCGCCGTCGACTCCTGTCTGAAACCGATGGCGCGACTCGCGCCTGCATCGCTCGTAACAAAAAATCGCGTGGTGCGGCAGCCGCCGCGCTCAGGTACCGCCGGCGACGCGCGCCGGACGTAGCGCCGCCTCGTCTTCGTCGGCCTCGCGAAAGAACTCGTCGAGTGTCGCCTTCAGGTTCTCGGCCATGCGCGTGCCGAGCTCGTGCACACGCGATTCGAGATCGGCATCCGCGCCGCGTGCGGGGCGCCGCGCTTCGGCCTGGAACACGAAGCGGCGGTATACGTCCCCGATCGTGATCGTTTCCGGATCGCGCTGGAGCACCCATCCTGCCGGAGCGGTGCGCGTGACCCAGCCGGCTCCGACCATGGTCTCGAGGATGTTCTCGACCTGCTCGATCCGCACGGCGGTGACCGCCACGATCTCAGGCATCGTGACCACCGCGCCGCTGCCGTGCGCCCGCCACAGGACCTTCAGTATCTGGAGTGCGTCGAAGAAATCGCTGCCCGGAACCGGCACGGCCGCACCGGCGCCGTCGCGCCAGTCCGGAAGCGATGCGACGACGACGGCGCCGAAGATCACGACCAGCCACGAGATGTAGATCCACAACAGAAAAATCGGGACGGTCGCGAATGCGCCGTATACCAGGGTGTAGGTCGGAAACTGGGCGACGTATAAAGCGAAGCCGCGTTTCATCGCTTCGAAACCGACGGCTGCCAGGACGCCGCCGATCACCGCGTCCTTCAGCCGAATGCGCCGATTGGGCATGGCGACGTACAGCAGCGAGAACGCGATGGACGTGAGCACGACCGGCACGATCGAGAGCAGCGCCACGCCGGCTCCGGGGACGTCCCGCACGAGCCCGACCGCCTGCCCCACCAGCCATGACGTGAGCGAGAGGCTCGCTCCGATCAGCACCGGCCCGATCGTAATCAGTGTCCAGTACACGAGAACGCGCTGCACGATCGGCCGCGGCCGTTTCACGCGCCAGATGTCGTTGAACGCGCGGTCTATCGTGAGCAGCAGCATGACCGAGGTCACGAACAGGAATCCGATGCCGACCGCGGTGAGCTTTGCCGCATTGCGCGTGAACTGCTCGGCGTAGCTCGCCACGGTATCGGCGGAGGCCGGCATCATGTTCTCCAGCAGGAACTCCTGCAGCGCGTCCGTCATTTCCGCGAACACCGGAAACGCCGTGATGAGCGTGAGTGCGACGGTGATCACCGGCACCAGCGCGAGGAGCGACGTATACGTGAGACTCGATGCGATCTGCATGCAGCGATCTTCGTAGAAGCGCCGCAAGACGATCTTCGCGAGATCGGGAAGGCGTGGCGTGCGTGGAGTCAATCCGTTTGCCTGATAGTCGACGCGCGTTTTTATATAATACGCGCCGCGCGACGATGCCCTGCGAAATCCTCGTTCTCTACTACAGCCGTCACGGCTCGGTCCGGCAGATGGCGCAGCTCGTCGCGCGCGGCATCGAGCAGGTGCCCGGCGCAGCCGTGCGCATACGCACGGTGCCACCGGTGGCGCCGATCACGCAAACCGCGGCGCCTCCGGTGCCCGAATCCGGCGCACCGTATGTCGAGCACGCCGACCTGATCGACTGCGCCGGCGTCGCACTGGGCTCTCCTACGCGCTTCGGCAATATGGCGGCGCCGCTCAAATCGTTTTGGGACACGACCTCGGAGCTCTGGATGAACGGCGCCCTCGCCGGCAAACCCGCTGCCGTATTCACCTCGACGGCGACGCTGCACGGCGGACAGGAAACGACGCTGCTTTCGCTCGCGCTGCCGCTCCTGCACCACGGCATGCTGCTCATGGGCCTGCCTTACACCGAGCACGAGCTCGTCACGACCACGACCGGCGGCACGCCGTACGGCGCGAGTCACACCGCCGGCGTTTCTGACGACGCGCCGATCAGCGAGACGGAGCGCCGGCTGTGCTTCGCCCTCGGCCGCCGCCTCGCCACCATCGCCGTCAAGCTCTCAACTTAACCGAAGGAAGGGAGGTAACGGAGGGAACCTGGCGCCAATCAGGCGCCATGCACCACCGGTTTCCCTCTGTTCGTTACTGCTGCCCGCAGGGCTGGGCCGCTGCAGGCGGCCTATACCTGCGGATTGACGCGGTCGAGCTTCGTGTGGAGCTTGTTGAGCGCGTCGATGTACGCCTTGGCCGAGGCAACGACGATGTCGGTGTCGGCGCCCTGGCCGTTCACGATGCGGCCGCCTTTCGAGAGCCGTACCGTGACCTCACCCTGTGCATCGGTGCCCGTGGTAATGCTGTTCACCGAGTAGAGCAGCAGCTCCGCGCCGCTTTTGACCACGCTCTCGATCGCCTTGAACGACGCATCGACCGGGCCGCTGCCCTGTGACTCGGTGCGCATCTCGCGCCCGCCGTCGGCGAGCACGATGTTCGCGTACGGCTGCTCGCCGGTCTCGGAATGGGCGGTGAGCGCAACGAGCCGATAGTGCTCGGCCGCCTCTTCCTCGGCTTCGGTCTCCGAGATCAGCGCCTGCAGGTCCTCGTCGAAGATCTCGTGCTTCTTGTCCGCGAGATCCTTGAACCGCTTGAACGCGGCGTTGAGCGCCTCTTCCGACGCGATCTCGATGCCGAGCTCGGAGAGCCGCGTCCTGAACGCGTTGCGCCCGCTGTGCTTGCCGAGCACGAGCTTGTTCGCATTCCAGCCGACGTCCTGCGCACGCATGATCTCGTAGGTGTCGCGGCTTTTCAGCACCCCGTCCTGGTGTATGCCGGACTCGTGGGCGAAGGCGTTTGCACCGACGATGGCCTTGTTCGGCTGCACGGGAAAGCCGGTGATGCCGGCGACGAGCCGGCTCGCCGGCACGATCTGCGTCGTGTCGATGCCCGTCTCACACGGAAACATGTCCTGGCGCGTCTGCACGGCCATGACGATCTCCTCGAGCGCCGCGTTGCCGGCGCGCTCGCCAAGACCATTGATCGTGCATTCGACCTGCCGTGCACCGTTCAGCACCGCTGACAGGGAATTCGCGACCGCGAGCCCGAGATCGTTGTGGCAATGCACCGACCAGATCACCTTGTCGGCGTTCGGGACGCGCTCGCGCAACGTACGGATGAGGTGTCCGAACGTGTCCGGCAGCGTGTAGCCCACCGTGTCCGGCACGTTGATCGTCGTCGCTCCGGCGTCGATCACGCGCTCCAGGATGCGGCAGAGGAAATCGATGTCGGAGCGGCCGGCGTCCTCCGGCGAGAACTCGACGTTGTCGGTGTACTCGCGCGCCCAACGCACCGCACGAACGGCTTGCTCGATCACCTGCGACGGCTCCATGCGCAGCTTCTTCTCCATGTGTATCGGCGAGGTCGCGATGAACGTGTGCACGCGCGGTTGCGCCGCGACGCGCACGGCTTCGCCGCAGCGGCGGATATCGCTCTCGTTGGCGCGCGCGAGCCCGCATACGACGCTCTCCTTCACCGCCCGCGCCACCGCCTGCACGGCGGCGAAATCGCCGTCGCTGGCCGCGGGAAATCCGGCCTCGATCACGTCCACGCGCATGCGCTCGAGCTGGCGCCCGATGCGGATCTTCTCTTCGCGGGTCATCGACGCGCCGGGGCTCTGCTCGCCGTCGCGCATCGTGGTGTCGAATATGATCAGTCGTTCTTTAGCCATGATGGCTTCTCCATTGCGCCGCGCTCAACCGCACGGCGGAAAGACATTCATCCGGAGCGGATCTTCCGCGCCGGTCAGGGGTGCTGCAAAAAGTGGGGTAGGAGTTTAGCGCGCGCGAACGCGCAGCAGCAGGCCTGCCAGCAGGAGGCTGGCGAGGGGAAGTGCGTAGGCCTGAAGGAGGATGCTCATGAGTGGCCGACTATAAGCGATATCGGAATGCCCGCGCAACAGCCGCTCTACTGACTCGGTGTCCGCGTGCCGCTGCGGCCGAAGGCGGACAACCCCCAGAGCACGTACCCGGACAGCGCGTAACCGCTCATGAGGAGGAACAGGATCTCGGGGAGCGCGCGTTCGAAGGCGATCAGGAAGACGAGGCCCATAGCGATGCCGACGACGACGGAGAACGACACGCTTTTGCGCAGATTGATGTCCTTGCCGCTGTAGAACCGGAAATTGCTCACCATCGTGAGCCCAGCGAACATGGTGACGCCCCATGCGAGCCAGCGCACCTCGACGCCGCGCACTCCGTTGTGCTCCATCGCCCACACCAGACCCGCCACGAGACCCGCGGCGGCCGGACTCGGCAGTCCCTGGAAGTAGCGCTTGTCGACGACGTCGATATTCGTGTTGAAACGGGCGAGCCTCAGCGCCGCGCACGCACAATAGACGAACGCCGCAACCCAACCGAGCTTCGTCGCGACCCAGGGGTCGATTTTCGCGACGGGCGAGCCGGCGAAATCGGTGAGCGCCCAGTGGTACACGACCAGCGCCGGCGCGACGCCGAAAGAGACCATGTCGGACAGGCTGTCGAGCTCCGCGCCGAACGCGCTCTGCGTGCGGGTGAGCCGGGCGATGCGCCCGTCCATGCCGTCGAGCACCATCGCGACGAAGATCGCGATCGCCGCGAACTGGTAGCGCCCGCCCATGGCCTGCACGATTGCGTAGAAGCCCGCAAAGAGCGCCATGATCGTGAAAAGATTGGGGAGCCAGTAGATTCCCCTGCGCGCGAAGCGCGATTTGATGAAGAGCTTGCTGTCGCGCGGTTCGAGCATGCCGGAACGCTAGGCGAGCGTCGCGAGCACGGTCGATGTGGCGTACACCTTGTCGCCGACGCTCGCCTTTGGCGTGGCGGTGAGCGGTAAGTAAACGTCGACGCGCGAGCCGAAGCGGATGAAGCCGAAGCGCTCGCCGCGTGCGTAGCGCTCGCCTTCCTTGGCGTAATTCAAGATGCGGCGCGCGATGAGGCCGGCGACCTGGACGCACGTGACGTCGCCCATCGACGTTGCAAACCACAGCGCTGCGCGCTCGTTCTCGAGCGAGGCTTTGGCGAGCGAGGCGTTGAGAAAGCTGCCGGCGTGATACCACTTCCGGCGCACTTCACCGTCGACGGGACTGCGGTTGGAGTGCGCGTTGAACACGTTCATGAAGACGCTGATCTTGATCGCATCGCGCTCGAGATAGGGGTCGCGCGTGCGCTCGACCACGACCACGCGCCCGTCCGCGGGAGAAACCACCGTATTCGGATCGGACGGCACCGTTCGGGGCGGGTCGCGGAAGAACTGCAGCACGAAGAGCGCTGCGATCCACAGCGGCAGCGCCCACCAGAAGCCGGCGAACACATTGACGAGCGCGGCGGCGGCAATCGAGCCGGCCAGGAACGGCCAGCCTTCACGCGCGATGATGGGGTGGGGGTAAGACATGTCGACGGCCTCCTTTATCGGCGCGTGGGCAAGTCCCGCGCCCACGCACCGATCAGCCAGCCGTCGCGGGTCCGGTAAATGAACAGAGGGAAACCGAGGTTTCCCTCCGTAACCTCCTTTCCTCCACACCAGCGCGACATCTTCAGCCGCGGCAGGGCTAGTTCTTCGACTGGTCCACGAGCCGGTTCTTCTTGATCCACGGCATCATGTCGCGGAGCTTCGCGCCGACCTTTTCGACTTCCTGCTCGGCGCCCATGCGGCGCATCGCTTTCAACGTCGGCGCGCCGGCCCGGTTCTCCAGGATGAACTCGCGCGCGAACTGGCCGGTCTGGATCTCGTGCAGGATGCGCTTCATCTCGGCCTTGGTCTGCTCGTTGACGATGCGCGGTCCGCGCGTGAAGTCGCCGTACTCGGCGGTGTTCGAAACCGAGTAGCGCATGTTGGCGATGCCGCCCTCGTAGATCAGGTCGACGATCAGCTTCACTTCGTGCAGGCATTCGAAATACGCCATCTCCGGCGCGTAGCCCGCTTCCACCAGCGTATCGAAGCCCGCCTGGATGAGCGCCGTGAGACCGCCGCAGAGCACGACCTGCTCGCCGAAGAGATCGGTCTCGCATTCTTCCTTGAACGTGGTCTCGATCACGCCGGCGCGCGCCGCGCCGATCGCGGCGGCGTACGACAGCGCCACGTCGCGCGCTTTCTGGGACGCGTCCTGGTGCACGGCGATGAGCGAGGGCACGCCGCCACCTTGCGTGTAGGTCGAGCGCACGAGATGACCGGGGCCCTTCGGCGCGATCATGATCACGTCGAGGTCCGCGCGCGGCTCGATCTGCTTGAAATGGATGTTGAAGCCGTGGGCGAACGCGAGCGTCGCGCCTTTCTTGATGTTGGGCTCGATCTCGTCCTGATAGACCTGCTGGTGGTGCTCGTCCGGCAGCAGGATCATCACGAGATCCGCGCCTTTCACGGCCTCGCCGACCTCTTTCACCGCAATGCCGGCGTTCTCCGCCTTCTTCCAGGACGAGCCGCCCTTGCGCAGGCCGACCGTGACCTTGACGCCGGAATCCTGGAGGTTGTTCGCGTGCGCGTGCCCCTGCGAGCCGTAGCCGATGATCGCGACCGA
>DASPNJ010000057.1:0-3242 GCA_035626595.1 Burkholderiales bacterium | reverse complement strand
TACAACTTGCCGTCGGCGCCGAGACGGTAGTCGATGCGGTTGTAGCCGTCGAGGTCGAGCGTGTGCGCGATGCGGCGTGTGGTGCGTCGGATGTGCTCGACGAATGCAGGCTCGAGATCGTCGGCGTGCTGCTGGTAGATGCCGCGGCGGCGCTGGTAGTCGGTGTTGTGTTTCACGTGCGCCGTGGCGATCGAGCTCGCGCCGGGCGGCATGTTCTCGAACACCAGCTCCCACACCGGCAATACCTCGGTGCGCGTATTGCCGATGATGCCGACGTAGAACTCGCGCCCTTCGACGAACTGTTCCGCGATCGCGTCCGAGCCGTGACGCTGATGGATGAACGTCACGCGCTCGCGCAGCTTCTCGTCCGAGTCGACGATCGAGGCCTGCGAGATGCCGAGCGACGCCTCGTGAATGAGGCTCTTCACGATCAGCGGAAACTCGAGCCCCTTCGGCCGGCGCACGCGGCGCCCGCGCGGGAATACCGCGAACTTCGGCACAGCGAGATGGTGATAGGCGAGCAGCTTCTTCGACAACGCCTTGTCGCGCGCGAGCATCAGCCCACGCGGATGACAACCGGTGTACGGCACCTGCATCAACTCCAGGAAGCTGACCACGTGATGATCGAAGTCCTGGCGGCCGAGGAACTCCTCGAGGAGATTGAAGACGATGTCGGCTTTCCACTCCTCGATGAGCGCGCGGATCGGTCCCAGCTCGTCGAAGACGCCGAGCGGCTTGACGTCATGGCCAAGCTCGCGCAGCGTGGTGACGACGTCGTACTCCGTCTTCCATTCGTACGCCTCCTGCTCCGTGTAGCCCTCCAGACTGTCGGGCGGCACCATCGACGGATGCATCAGGACCACGACGCGCAGGCGCTTCATAGGGCGAACCAGTTCCTCCGGCTGTAGTGAAAGTCCATCGTCTTGACCGTGAGCAGGATCGCGAACTCCATCTTCAGGCGCCGCTCCGGCCCGGCCGCGCGCAGTTTCAATTCGCGGCTGCGGCCGATCATGTCCTTTAGCACCTGCTCGAGAGTGAACTGATACTCGCCCGTCCAGTTCGAGACGAGGCGGCGGATCTCCGCGCTGTTGCGCCGCAGAAAGCGCGATGCGAGCTCGTGGCGCTGATGTTTCGGATCGTCCGAGAAGAGGCGTCGCAGATCGCGGTCGTAGATATCGGGATAGCTGACGAGATAGCGCTCGCGTTTGTCCGCGTAGTACTCGCGCAAGGTCATGCGCAGCGTCGGCACGGATTCCGGCTTGTTGCGGCTGCGACGGCGCGGCATTTTTCCGCGCAGTTTCTCCAGCATCGAATCGACGTACTCGAGCTTCTGCAGCGCGGGCCAGTCCGCGTAGCGCTTGCGCCAGCCGTCACCGCGCGAGCCGATCACCACCGCGAACGTCTCCGCGAAATCTTCAGCCGGATGACTCTGCGCGTAGTACAGCCGCAGGTGCTGCACGAAACGCCGGCTGGCCGGATTCGGCCGGTAGTGCTCGGGATAGCGCTTCGCGTGGTCGCCGAAGACCTGCCGGCGCACAGGATCGCTGCCGAGGCCGTAGGCGTTGTCGAGCGCGTGGCCGCATTCGTGTCGGAGGATCTTGATCATCTCCTGCCGCGTGCCGCCTTCCACGTCGAGCATCTGCTTCCGCTCCAGCGCCATCAGCCGTGGATGCGCGAGATAGAAGGGGATGGCGATGCCCGGGACGTGATCAGGCACGAACCAGTCCGTCGAGAGCCACGCGTGCGGACGGAACGGGATCTCGCGGCGCTCGAGATCTTCGTGGAGATCGGCGAGCGACTCCTCGATCCACGTGTCCTCAATGCGCACGTTCAGATTACAGATGCGCACGTCGAGCAGCTCCGCATCGGGGAGCGCTTCCCAGTCGTTCGCGCGCTTGCGTGTCGTCATCGAATCGCCCGCATCGTACACTCGGGCGCCATGAAGACACTGCTCTGCGCGCTGCTCCTGCTCGTCGCCGCTCCCGC
This sequence comes from Burkholderiales bacterium, assembly GCA_035626595.1. Lineage (GTDB taxonomy): Bacteria > Pseudomonadota > Gammaproteobacteria > Burkholderiales > SG8-41 > JAQGMV01. Next base: position 1,256 of record DASPNJ010000057.1, on the reverse strand, counting down.
ATTCGCTACGTTTTCGATCGTGGCCCGCGATCCCGAAACGGGACAGATCGGCGTGGCCGTGCAGTCGCACTGGTTCGCGGTCGGACAGATCGTGCCGTGGGCCGAGGCGGGAGTGGGCGCGGTGGCGACGCAGAGCTTCGTCGATCCGTCGTACGGCAAGCTCGGACTCGATCTGCTGCGCGCGGGCAAGACTGCTCCCGCCACGCTGCGCGCTCTCCTCGGCGGCGATCCTTCATGCGAGGTGCGGCAGGTCGGCGTCATCGACGCGAGCGGCGTCGTGGCCAGCTTCACCGGCGCGCGCGACATCGTCGCGGCGGGCGGCATCGCCGGCAACGCGATATCGAGCGACGAGGTGAAATGCGGCAGTGCCGGCGGAACCGTGAGCGTCGGCCGCGACTTCGCCGTGCAGGCCAATCTCATGGCCAACGACAAAGTTTGGCCCGCGATGGCGAAGGCGTACGCGGAGACGAAAGGTGATCTCGCCACGCGCATGCTCGCGGCGCTCGATGCCGCTCAGGCCGCCGGAGGCGACATCCGCGGCAAGCAGTCGGCGGCGCTGATCGTCGTCAACGCGAAGACCACTGGACGCGCGTGGCAGGACCGCGTCTTCGATCTGCGCGTCGACGATCATCCGCAGCCGCTTGCCGAGCTGCGCCGTCTCGTCGCGCTGCAGCGCGCGTACAACCACATGAACGCGGGTGACCTCGCGGTCGAGCACAAGGATAACGAGGCGGCGTTGCGCGAGTACAGCGCGGCGGAGAAGATCGCGTTGACCACCACCGGCATTCCGCCGAGCCGCCACGCGGAGATGATCTACTGGCACGCCGTGGCGCTCGCAAACATGCAGCGCGTCGACGAAGCCGTGCCGCTCTTCGCGCGCGCGTTCGCGCTCGAGCCGTCCTGGCGCGAGCTGACGCCGCGTCTGGTTCGCTCCGGTCTTCTTCCGGACGATCAGACCTTGGTTGATCGCATCATTGCGGCGAAATGAGTCTCAGAGTCTCAGAGTCTCGAACGGTCCGATCGCGCTGGCGTGACCTGGGACCTCTCTGAGACTCTGAGACTCTGCGACTCTGAGACTCCGCAAAACCTCCACACCCGCCCCCGTCGCGATCTCCTTGCACCCAAAGCGCGTTCGCCCGCGATGCCCATCTCTCGTTGCACGGCGGTTGTGGAAGCTTGTGGAAATCGGCTGAAAATGTAACACCGAAAAAGCTTGCGCGAATGCGATCGCGGACCTACGTTGACGCTCGCATCAG
>DASPNJ010000056.1:0-69592 GCA_035626595.1 Burkholderiales bacterium | reverse complement strand
CTCTTTTCTGCACGTTCTTCGCGCCGGCCGGCGGCGGAGTGTCGGTGATGTGGACCTTGCCCTGCTCGTCAGTCCAGCGGTAGAGCTGTGCACTTGCCACGCCGGCTGCAAGTGCCAGCGCTACGGCGAGAAAAGTGCGCGCACGCATCATGCGGAAATCATACCACTGTGCCTAAGCAGCGCCTCGACCTGCGGCTCGCGCCCGCGGAACGCCTTGAACGACTCCGCCGCCGGGCGGCTGCCGCCCACGCCGAGGATTTCGTCACGGAAGCGCGCACCGGTGCCAGGGTCGAGAACGCCCCGTGATTCGCTCATCTCTTCAAACGCGCTGTACGCGTCGGCGGAAAGCACTTCGGCCCACTTGTAGCTGTAGTAGCCCGCCGCGTAACCCCCGGCGAAAATATGCGAGAAGTTGTTCGGGAACCGGTTGTAGGGCGGCGGGACCACGACCGCGACGCGCTCTCTCACGCTGTGGAGCAGCTCGAGCGGCGTCTGCACGCCCTCGGGATCGAAGTCGTAGTGCAGATGCAGATCGAACAGCGCGAACTCGAGCTGGCGCACGGTCTGCAGCCCGCTCTGGAAGTTCTTCGCCGCCAGCATCTTGTCGAACAGCGCGCGCGGCAGCCGTGCGCCGGTCTCGACGTGACGCGTCATCGGCTCGACGACGTCCCACTCCCAGCAGAAGTTCTCCATGAACTGACTCGGGAGCTCCACCGCGTCCCATTCGACGCCGTTGATGCCGGAAACGCCGAGGTAATCGACGCGGGTCAGCAGGTGATGCAGACCATGGCCGAACTCGTGGAACAGCGTGATCACCTCGTCGTGCGTGAACACGGCGGGCTTGCCGCCGACCGGCGGCGAAAAATTGCAGTTGAGATAGGCGACCGGCACCTGGACGTCACCGGCCTTGCGTCTGCGCGTGATCGCTTCGTCCATCCACGCCCCGCCCCGCTTGCTCGGACGCGCATAGAGGTCGACGTAAAACTGGCCGACGGACGTTCCGGCGCGGTCGTGGATCGCGTAGAAGCGCACGTCGGGGTTCCACACCGGGGCTTGCGCCGGCGTGATGGTCAACCCGTACAGCGTCTCGATCAGCCGGAACATGCCCGGCAGCACCGTCGTCTCCGGGAAGTACTGCTTCACTTCCTGATCGGAGAACGCATAGCGCGCGACGCGCAGCTTCTCGGACGCGAACGCGAGATCCCAGGTCTCGATCGTGTCGAGGCCGAGCTCCTTGCGCGCGAACGCCGTGACTTCCTCGAGGTCGCGCTTCGCGTACGGCTTCGCCCGATCGGCGAGCTCGGTGAGGAACGCGAGGACCTGCTGCGGCGAGTCGGCCATCTTCGGCATGAGTGAATATTCGGCGAAATTCGCGAAGCCGAGGAGTCGGGCCAGCTCGCGCCGCAGGGTGAGTATTTCGCCGATGAGCGGCGTGTTGTTCCATTCCGGCTTACCGAACTCGGCCGCGCGCGTGACGTATTCGCGATACATGAGCTCGCGGAGCGCCCGATTCTCCGCGTACTGCAGCACCGGGATGTACGAAGGCGCGTGCAGGGTGAATTTCCAGCCGTCGCGATCGTCGGCCTGAGCCGCCTCGCGCGCCGCCTGCAGCACGTCCTCGGGTATGCCGGCGAGCTCGGCCCGGTCGGTCACGTAATGCGCGAACGCGTTCGTGGCATCGAGCAGGTTGTCGCTGAAGCGCGAGGAGAGCTGCGACAAACGCTCGCGAATCTGCATGAAGCGCGCCTTGTCCGCGGCCGCGAGCTCGGCGCCGCCGAGGCGAAAGTCGCGCAGCTCGTTCTCGACGATACGCCGCTGCGCCGGGGTGAGCGCCTCGAACCCGGCCGAGTCACGCAGCGCCTTGAACTTCGCGTACAAACCCTGGTGCTGTGAGAGCTCCGTGTAGAACTGCGTGATCTTCGGCAGGTTCGCGTTGTAGACCTCGCGCAGCTCGGGGCTGTTCATCACCGCGTTCAGATGGCCCACCTGGCCCCAGGCACGGCCGAGCCGCTCGTTCGCGTCTTCGAGCGGCTCGACGAAATCGTCCCACGTGGGCGGCACGTCGGGGCTCGCCACACGCGCGATGAGCGCGCGGTTTTCCGCGAGCAGCTCGTCGACGGCGGGCGTGACGTGTTCGACAGCGAAATCGGAAAAGCGGGGCAGGCCGGAAAAATCGAGCAGGGGATTCATGGTTCGCATTTCGGAAAATCGGACGTCGCGCGCCCGAATGTGCACGCGTACCGGCCTTGAGCAAATATGGGGCCGCCGACTGCGGTGTTCAAGCCGCCGCGGCCGCAGCGCTAAATGGCTGATTGACTAGCGTTTGGCGGTACCGCTTTCGTACACGACCTGGCCTTCGATGATCGTGCACGTCACGCGGCCGGCGACTTCATACCCGACGTAGGGCGTGTTCTTGCCCTGGCTTTTCAATGCCGCGGGCTCCACTTTCCAGTAGCGGTTCGGATCGAAGATGCACACATCGGCCGCGGCGCCGGGCGAGAGGTGGCCGGCGTCGATTTCCATGACGCGCGCCGGATCGGTCGTGATGCGTCCGATCGCCTTGGAGAGCGGCACGTCGCATTCGGCCGCCCATTTGAGCGTGAGCGGGAGCAGGAGCTCGAGTCCGGTCGTGCCTTCCTCGGCCTCGCTGAACGGGAGTTGCTTTGCATCCTCGTCCACGGGCGAGTGATCGGAACACACGGCGTCGACCAGTCCCTCCGCGAGCCCGCGGCGCAGCGCTTCGCGGTCGCGCTCGCTGCGGAACGGCGGCATCACGCGGCAGTTCGCGTCGAAGTAGCCGATGTCCATCTCGGAGAGGTGGACGTGGTGGATCGCGACGTCACAGGTGGCGGCGACGCCTTCGTGCCGCGCCCGGCGCAGCATGTTCAGTCCCTCTGCGCTTGAGATGCGGCACAGGTGTATGCGCGCGCCGGTTTCGCGCGCGAGGAGCAGGATGACCGCGAGCGCCGCGGTCTCGGCGAACACCGGAATCGGCGGCAGCCCGAGGCGTGCCGCGACCTGACCTTCGTGCGCGACGCCTTTGGCCGCGAGCGCCGGATCCTGCGGACGCAGCCACACCGGCAGCCCGAACGTCGCCGCGTACTGCATTGCCAGGTACAGCACGTGGTTGTCGGCGAGCGGGGCGTCCGCTTGCGAGAACGCGACACACCCCGAATCGCGCAGCTCGGCCATCTCGGTCAGGCGCTCGCCCTGCAGGCCCACCGTCAGCGCGCCGATCGGATAGACGCGCGCGCGATTGAGCGTCTTCGCGCGGAACCTGAGCATTTCCACGAGCCCGGGCTCGTCGAGCGGCGGATCGGTGTCCGGCGGGCACGCGAGACTCGTCACGCCGCCGGCGATCGCGGCATCCATTTCGGACTCGAGCGTCGCCATGTATTCGAAGCCCGGCTCGCGCAGCCGCGCCGACAGGTCGACGAGGCCGGGACACACGATCTGGTCGGTCGCGTGCAGCGTGCGGTTCGCGCTCCAGCCTTTCGGCGGCTCGCCGACAGCGGCGATCTTGCCCGCCGCGATGTATACGTCCTGCACGCGATCGATTCCGTTCTTCGGATCGATCAGCCGCCCGCCTTTGATGTGAATCTTCATCAGTTGCCGGCGAGGATGCTCATGACGGCCATGCGGATCGCGATGCCGAACGTGACCTGCGGCAGGATCACCGACTTCGCACCGTCGGCAACGCTGGAATCTATTTCGACCCCGCGGTTCATCGGGCCCGGATGCAGCACGATCGCGTCGGGCTTCGCGAGCGCGAGCTTGTCCTCGGTGAGCCCGTAGTACTTGTAGAACTCCTGCGCGGAAGCGAGCAGGGCGCTTTGCATGCGCTCGTTCTGGAGCCGCAGCATCATTACGACGTCGACGTCCTTCAGGCCGGCGCGCATGTCGTGATACACGTGTACACCGAGCGTCTCCACGTGCCGCGGCAGCAGCGTCTTCGGGCCGATCACGCGGATCTCGGGGCAGCCGAGCGTGGTGAGCGCGTGAATGTGGGAGCGTGCGACGCGCGAGTGCAGGACGTCGCCGACCACGGCCACGCGCAGGCTCGAGAAGTCCTGCTTGAAGTGCCGGATCGTGAACATGTCGAGCAGGCCCTGCGTGGGATGCGCGTGCCGGCCGTCGCCGGCGTTGATCACGTGGATCTCGGGCGCGACGTGCTTCGCGATCAGGTACGGCGCGCCGCTCGCGGCATGCCGCACGATGAACATGTCGGCTTGCATCGCGGCGAGGTTCGCGACGGTGTCGAGCACCGACTCGCCCTTGGTCTGCGAGGAGATGTTGATCGCGAGGTTGATCACATCGGCGGACAGCCGTTTCGCCGCGATCTCGAACGTCGTGCGCGTGCGCGTGGACGGCTCGAAGAACAGGTTGAAGACCGCCTTGCCGCGCAGCAGCGGCACCTTCTTCACCTCGCGCTGCGTCACGCCGACGAACGACTTCGCGGTATCGAGGATCTGCCACAGGATCCCGGCGGGCAGCCCCTCGAGCGTGAGCAGGTGATGCAGCTCGCCGTTTTTGTTGAGCTGCGGGTTCGACGCGTTAAGCCACATCCGGCGCGCTCTGGCTGTACAAGGCGAGCTGTAGACGCCCCTTTTCGTCGCGCTTCAGTTCCACGCCCTGCTCGTGAGGCACCTCCATCGTGGCCCCGACGTATTGCGCGGCGATCGGAAGCTCGCGACCGCCGCGATCGACCAGCGCCGCGAGGCGGATGCTTGCCGGGCGTCCGTAGTCGAAGAGCTCGTTCATCGCAGCGCGGATGGTGCGCCCGGTATAGAGCACGTCGTCCACCAGCACGAGCGGACGGCCTTCGACCTCGAACGGGATGTTGGAGCGCTTGACGTCGCGATGGAGGCCGATGCGCTCGAAGTCGTCGCGATAGAAGGAGACGTCGAGCGATCCGAGCGGGACCTTTACGTCCAGCGCGGCATGCAGGCGCTCGGCGAGCCAGACGCCGCCGGTGTGTATGCCGATCAATGCGGTGTCGGGCCCGACATCGGGCCGCAATTTTTCGGTGAGCGCCTGCAGGAGCTGCTCGGCGTCGGGTAGCGGCTGGCCCGGCATGGTTATCTGGCGCAAAAGGGTACCACAAAGGTTAAACCCCTCGGCCCCGCGCCGGGGTTGCGATTGACGAGCGGCGCTCGTCCGTCGCGGGCGGGGTCAGGGTGAGGAGGGCTCGCTCGCGAACCACGCTTCGAGAATCTCGCGCGCCGACTGCGCGTGGAGCTGCTTTCGAATCGCCTCGGCGCCGGCGCCGCTGTCACGCAGCCGACTCTCCGCCGCGCGCGAAGTGAGGCGCTCGTCCACGAGCTCGACCGCGAGGCCGAAGCGCCCTTCGAGGCGATTCGCGAAGCGCCGCGCAAGCCGGCTCACGGCGTGCTCCGTGCCGTCGGCGTGCATGGGGAGCCCGACGACGAGCTGTACCGGCTGCCATTCTGCGATCAGCTTCGCGATCTCGCCAAAGCGCGTTGCGTTGTCTTCGGCTGCGATCGTCGTGAGCGGGTGCGCAATGCGCACATGCGTGTCGCCGACGGCGACCCCAATCCGCTTCTCCCCGAAATCAAACGCTAGAACCGTTGTTGCGGTCATGCGTGCAGGTGCAAGCGCTAACGGTTTTGAACGAAAGGAGGTAACGGAGGGAAACCATCGGTTTCCCTCTGTTCGTTTACTGGCCCGCGGCTTCGCCGGTAGGCTGCCGAGCGCACGCGAGGTGCCGCGGCTACGCGTGGCCGGCGACTTCCGAGAGCTTCGCGAAATCGACGCCCAGGAGACTCATGGCTGCGGCAAGCCGCTCTTCCGCTGCGAGATCGAAGATGATCTCGCGCTTCGCCGCAACCGTGAGCCATGCGTTCTGCGCAAGCTCGTGCTCGAGCTGTCCCGGCGCCCACCCGGCGTACCCGAGGGTGACCAGCATCTGGCGCGGACCTTCCCCGCGCGCCACGGCCTGCAGGATGTCCTTGGACGTGGTGAGCCCGATCTCGGAACCGACGGCGAGCGTCGACTGCCAGTCGCCCACCGGCGTGTGCAGCACGAACCCGCGATCGATCTGTACCGGCCCGCCGAAGTGCACGGGTACGGATTTGAAGATCTCCGTCTGCGGCTCGATGCTCACCTGTTCCAGCAACGCGTGCAGGTTCATCTCGGTCGGCCGGTTCACCACCAGGCCCAACGCGCCCTGCTCGTTGTGCTCGCACACGAGCGTCAACGACTTCGCGAAATGCGGATCGACCATGGCCGGCATCGCGATCAGGAAGTGCTGCGTGAGATTCACCTTCTGCATACGCCTGATTGTATGCCTACTTCCGCCAGAAAGCCGGTGTCAGGATCGCAAGCACGGTGATGAGCTCGAGCCTGCCGAGCAGCATCGTAACGGAGCACACCCATGTCTGGAAATTCGAGAGGATCGCGAAATTGGAGGCAGGGCCGACTTCGTGCAGCCCCGGACCGATATTGTTGAGCGATGCGACGCTCGCCGAGAACGCGGTGAGCACGTCGAGCCCCGAGAGCGTCAGCAGCAGCGTCACGCCCACGAGCGTCGCAAGCCACGCGAAGAGAAACGCGAGCACCGCGAATACGACCTGATTGGGCACGACGCGGTCGTCGATCTTGAGCGGCGAGACCGCGCGCGGATGCGTGAGCGTGTTGAACTCGCGATAGAGCTGTCTGATCAGGATCAGGGCGCGAATCATCTTGATGCCGCCGCCCGCAGAGCCCGAGCACGCGACGAACGTCCCGAGGAACATCACCCACAGCGGCGCGAAGACCGGCCACTGCGCATAGTCCACCGTCGAATAGCCCGTGTTCGTCGCGACGGATACCGTATTGAAAGCCGCGTAGCGCAACGCGGTGCCGAAGTCCGGATAGGCGCCCTTCAGCCAGAGGAACGCGGCGATGAAGAGCACGCTCGCGGCCATCACTGCGAGGTAATACGGGAGCTCGGTGTCGAGGCGCGACGGCGCGAAACTGCGGGCTTGCCATATGCGGAAGTGGGTTGCGAAATTGATGCCCGCCAGAATCATGAAGAGCATCGCCACGAGCTCGACGGCCAGCGAATCGAAATGCGCCATGCTCGCATCGTGGGAGGAAAAGCCGCCCAGCGACAGCGTCGTGAAGCTGTGGATGAGCGCGTCGATCCAGTCCATACCGGCAAGCCGGTACGCGACGAAGCACGCGATCGTGAGCACGAAGTACACCATCCACAGGCCTTTGGCCGTCTGCGTCATGCGCGGCGTGAGCTGATCGTCCTTCATCGGACCGGGGATCTCGGCCTTGCTGATCTGCCGCCCGCCCACGCCGATCATCGGCAGCACCGCGACCACCAGCACGATGACGCCCATGCCACCGAGCCACTGCAGCTCGGCGCGCCAGACGTTGACCGAGGGCGGCAGGTAATCGAGGCCGGAGAGCAGCGTCGCGCCGGTTGCCGTGAGCGCGGACATCGATTCGAAGTACGCATCGGTGAAGGAAAGGCCGATGCCGAAGAGGAGCGGCACCGAGGCGAACAGCGCGCCGCCCAGCCACACCAGCACGATGAAGAGTATGCCCTCGCGCAACTGCAGCTCGCGCTCACGGCGCCGGCGGCTGGCGAACCAGACGACGAATCCGACCAGCATGTTGAGGGTCATCGATACGGCGAACACGCCCGCCATGCCGTCCCGCAGCCCGAGCGAGACCGCGATCGGCAGCAGGTGCGAGAGGCTCATCGCCATCGCGATGAGCCCGAGCACCGGCATGATCGGCAGCAGCCAGGCCACGTTCAGGCTGGAACAGGTGACGGAAAGGGGTGACGAAAAAGAGGTGACAAGAAAGAGGTGACGGGCGAGGTCACGACTACAGGAAGCTCACCGCAACCTGGAACAGCTTCTCGACCTTCGGAACGATGCGTTTATTGACCACGAAGACGATCACGTGGTCGTCGGGTTCGATCACCACATCGTGGTGCGCCATCAGCACCTCGTAGTCGAACACCGGCGCGTTTTCGCCGTCGCGCCGCGTCTCGCGCCTGCGGCGCCGCACGATCGCGCCGATCGTCGCGCCCTTGGGCAGATCGAGCTGGTCGATGCGGCGGCCGACGACCTTGGACGACGACGCATCGCCGTGGGCCACGAGCTCGAGCGCTTCGGCGGCGCCGCGGCGCAGCGAATGCACCGCGGCGCAGTCGCCGCGCCGCACGCGCGCGAGCAGCGTGCCGATCGTCGCCTGCGCGGGCGAGATCGCGATATCGATCGTGCCGGCCTGGACGAGGTTCACGTACGAGCTCCTGTTGATGAGCGCGATCACCTTGCGCGCACCCATGCGCTTCGCGAGCAGGGAGCTCATGATGTTGTTCTCGTCGTCGTTCGTCAGCGCGCAGTAGACGTCCATCTCGTCGATGTTCTCCTCGCGCAGCAGCTCCTCGTCGGTGACGTCGCCGGAGAGCACGAGCGTGCGGTCGAGGTCGGCCGCGAGCTGCTGCGCGGCGGCCTTGTTGAATTCGATGATCTTGACGTCGTAACGGTGCTCGATCTGCTGCGCCAGCCGGCGTCCGATGTTGCCGCCGCCGCCGATCATCACGCGCTTGACCGCCTTGTCCATGCGCCGCAACTCGCGCAGCACGCCGCGGATGTTGCGCGTGTCGGCGATGAAGAACACCTCGTCGCCCGCTTCCACCACCGTGCTGCCTTCCGGGATGATCGGGCTGTCGCCGCGGAAAATGGCCGCGACCCGCGCGTCGATCTGCGGCATGTGGCTGCGCAGATGCGAGATCGGGTGATCCACGAGCGGACCGCCCTGGAAAGCCTTGACCGCGACGAGGCTCACGCGCCCGTCCGCGAACTCGAGCACCTGGAGCGCTTCGGGGAATTCGAGCAGCTTCGAGATGTAATCGGTGAGGACCTGCTCCGGACAGATCGCCGAATCGACCGCGAAATTCTCGTGAGAGAAGATCTCCGGATGCGACAGGTAATCCGCCGAGCGGATGCGCGCGATCTTGGTCGGGATGTTGAACATCGTCGCCGCGAGCTTGCAGGCGACCATGTTCGTCTCGTCGCTCTTGGTGACCGCGAGGATCATGTCGGCGTCGCGCGCGCCGGCCTGCTCGAGCACTGCCGGATGCGCGGCGTTGCCGCTGACGGTGCGCAGATCGAACCGGTCCTGCAGCGTCTTCAGCCGCTCCGCGTTCACATCGACAACGGTGATGTCGTTCGCTTCGGACACCAGGCTTTCCGCGACGGAAGAGCCCACCTGGCCGGCGCCGAGGATGACGATTCGCAAAGTAGAGTTTTTCTTTGCTGCTCTCGCGGAAACCGCGATTCTAGTCTTCGGCCCGGGGGCAGGCTAGCCGCGCTGGAAGCGCGATAATCGGCCGATGGGCAGCCGAGCCAAGTCTCCGCCACGCGTCTACCTGCCGGACCCGGTGCCGGAGCATGGCGTGCGGGAGCTGCCGCCCGATCAGGCACACCACCTCGTCCACGTATTGCGGCTCGCTGCCGGCGATGTCCTCGTCGCGTTCGACGGCCGTGGTCGTGAATACGATGCCGTGATCACGCGCATCGGTAAGCACGCGGTCACGATCCGGGCCGCCGAAAGCCGGGCGGTCGATCGCGAATCGCCGGTCGAGGTGGTGCTCGCGCAGGGCATCTCGAGCGGAGAGCGCATGGATTACACCGTGCAGAAGGCGGTCGAGCTCGGCGTCACGGCGATCCAGCCGCTGTCGACCGAGCGCAGCATCGTGCGGCTGGACGAAGCGCGGAGCGCCAAGCGCGTGGCGCATTGGCAGAGCGTCGCGATCGGCGCGTGCGCGCAATGCGGCCGGAATGTCGTGCCGGAGATCCGGCCAACGGCGGCGCTCAACGTATGGCTCGCGTCGCTCGGTCGCGGCGCCGTGCGGCTGACGCTCGCCCCCGATGCATCCGTCAGCCTGCGGCAGCTCGAGCGGCCTGCCGGCGGTGTCGTGCTCCTCGTGGGCCCCGAAGGCGGACTCTCGCCGCGCGAGCGCGAAACCGCGGCGGCTGCGGGGTTCTCCGCGATCCGCCTGGGTCCGCGCGTGCTGCGCACCGAAACGGCCGCCGTGGCTGCGCTTTCCGCGATGCAAACGCTCTGGGGAGACTTCTGACGGGCTGCACGCGGCAAGAACCCTCGTGAGCTTCGCTCGCAGCCGCGGCGCAATAACGCCTCAGAGGAAAACCCATGCATGACGCGCAGTTCGGCGCGTCGTGTTTCCTCCTAGACGTCCTTTCCTTCGCTTTATTGTGTTGCTTTAAGAAAACCTTGTAAGGCTTTTCCTCACAAGACTTTTCGCATAATATGGACGCCTGCTGAAACGCCTGCCGGTACAGCGGGCGCGCAAGCAGGAGCGGGCCATATCCAACACTGACGAGAACGAGCCGGGCGGCGATTCGAGGGGAGCGCCCGCGCAGCCCGCGCGGCGCCAGCGCCTGTCGAGCCAGGACCGCTTCATCGACTGGTTCCAGTCGGTGGCCCCGTATATCCACGCCTTTCGCGGCAAGGTGTTCGTGATCGGCTTCGGCGGCGACGTCGTTGCCGACGGCCGCTTCTTCGATCTCACGCACGATCTCAACCTGCTGGCGGCGCTCGGGGTGCAACTCGTGCTCGTGCATGGCGCGCGGCCGCAGATCGAAACGCGCCTGCGGGAGCTCGGCCACAAGAGCCGCTTCCACGAGGGGCTGCGGGTGACCGACGACGTGGCGCTCGCGGTGGCGAAGGAGGCGAGTGGGCGGCTGCGCGTGGAGATCGAGGCGCTGCTCTCGATGGGGCTCCCGAATTCACCGATGGCCGGCGCCGATATCCGCGTGGCGAGCGGAAACTTCATCACGGCAAAGCCGCTCGGCGTGCTGTCGGGCGTCGATTACATGCACACCGGTGAGGTCCGCAAGGTCGACGCGACGGCGATCCGGCGGCGTCTTGCCGACAACGAGCTCGTGCTGCTGTCGCCGCTCGGCTATTCACCGACCGGAGAGGTGTTCAACGTCGCGCTGGAGGACGTCGCCGGCTCGACGGCGATCGCGCTCGGCGCCGAGAAGCTCATCTTCATGATGGACACCCCGGGCGTCACCGGCAAGCGCGGCGAGCTCCTGCGCGAGCTCACGGTGAAGCAGGCCAAAGCGCGTATCGCGCGTGCGGCCGAGGCCGAGACCGATGTGGATCTCTATCTGCCCGCGGCGGTGCGAGCCTGCGAAGGCGGTGTGAAGCGCGCGCACCTCATCTCGAGCCACATCGATGATGCGCTGCTGCTGGAGCTTTTCACGCACAAGGGCGTCGGCACGCTGATCACGCCCGATCCGATCGAGACGCTGCGCTCGGCGCGGCCCGACGATATCGGCGGCATCCTGCAGTTGATCGAGCCCCTCGAAGCCGAGGGTATCCTGGTCAAGCGCAACCGCGGCCTGCTCGAAAGCGAGATCACCCGCTTCGTCGTGCTCGAGCACGACCGCGTGGTGATCGCGTGCGCCGCGCTGTATCCGTTTCCCGAGGAGGGCGCCGGCGAGCTCGCGGGTCTCGCCGTTCGGCCCGATTTCCGCAACCAGGGCGCGGGCGAGCGGCTGGTCAAGGAGATCGAACGGCGCGCGCGGCGCATGAAGCTGAAGAAGCTCGTCGTGCTGACCACGCGGGCTGAGCAGTGGTTCGTCGAGCGCGGATTCACCGAGGCCGACATCGACGCGCTGCCGGCACCCAAGCGCGAGCTCTACAACTACCAGCGGCGCTCGGTCGTCCTGGTGAAGCGCCTCTGATGGCAACGGCGGCGAAAGCGGCGCCGGCCGCGCTGCGCAACGCGCTGCCGCTGCGCGCGCGGCTGCTCCTCGCGAGCGCGCTCGTGCAGGCGGCCATGATCGCGCTCCTCATCTACAACAGCATCAGCGTGATGGACGAGAAGCTGCTCGAGCGCACGCGCATCCATCTGGAGGAGCAGAAGCAGCTGCTCTCCGCGGCCCTCGCGGGCCCGCTCGCCCACTCCGAGCGCGGCAAGGTGAACGAAGTGCTGGAGCGTGCGCGACGCGAGCAGGCGATCTCGTACCTCGTGCTGTTCGATCGCAAGGGACGCATCGTCGCGGCGAGCGGTTGGGACAAACGTCGGGCGCTCCCGCCGCGTCAGGTGCTGCTCTCCGCGCGCGAAGCCGGAGACGTGTTCCACACCGAAGTGGACGTGCGCATCGCGGGCCAGCAGTACGGCAGGCTCGCGCTCGGACTGGAAACCGGGTTCCTCAAGCGCGCGCGGGTCCAGCTCATACGCGACAACCTGGTGATCGGCGTGATCGCGCTCATCCTTTCGACCGCGCTCATGATCGCGCTCGCCTACTGGCTCACGCGCAACCTCACGAAGCTCTCGGTCGCCAGCGCGCAGCTCGCGGCCGGAGATCTCAACGTGCGGGTGCCGGTGCGCGGCAGCGACGAGGTGGCGCAGCTCACGCGAGCGTTCAACACCATGGCCGAGGCACTGGCGAGCCGCATCAAGGCGCTCGCGGAGAGCGAGGCGAAGTTCACGACCATCGCCGACTACAGCTACGACTGCGAGCTGTGGATCAGTCCCGAAGGCAAGCTCCTGTGGATCAACCCGCGCGTCACGGACATGTTCGGCTACACGCCGGAGCAGTGCCTGAGGATGGAGAACTTCCCCGCGCCCTTCATCACCGGGCCCGAGGCCAAGCGCACCCTGCGGCAGATCCGGCGCGCCCTGCGCGGGAACATGGGCCAGGACTACGAGTTCCGCGCCTGCCGTAAAGATCGTAGCGAGTTCTGGGCGGCCGCCGACTGGCGTCCGATCCACGACCAGAGCGGCGCCTATCGTGGCATCCGGATCAGCATCCGCGATATCACCAAGCGCAAGGAAGCGGAGCAACAGCTCGAAACGACGGTCGTCGAGCTGCAGGATTCGCAGACGGTGCAGCAGGAATACCTCGGCCGCGCGCAGGACGAGCACGCCCGCCTCTCGGCGCTGCTCGCCGCCATGGACATGGGAATCGTGTTCGTCTCGAACGACAACCGCGTCGTCTACGCGAACCCGGCCTTCAGCCGCATCTGGCCGCTGCCACCGAATACCCGGATCATCGGCCGCACGCCGGAAGAGCTCGTCGGACTCTCGCTCGATCTGCTCGCGCGTGCGGACGAGCAGGCCCACCACATCCTCGCGCAACCCCGCGGCGCGGAGCTCTCCGGCGCGTACGAAGTGCACATGTCGGACGGCCGCGTGGTCATGCAGCAGGGCCATGCGGTGAAGGACGTGAAGGGCCGGCCGGTCGGGTATCTGTGGCTGTTCGAGGACATCACGCATGAGCGCCAGACCGCGGAGCAGTTGATCTATCTCGCCGAGCGCGACGCGCTGACGGGCCTTTACAACCGTCACCGCTTCAACGAAGAGCTCGCGCGCATGATCGCGGAAGCGCAGCGCCATGGTTCGAGCCTGGCGCTGCTCTTTTTCGATCTCGACGACTTCAAGTACATCAACGATACCTTCGGTCATCGCGCCGGCGATGCGATGCTGATCAGAGTGGCGGGCGAGGTCGCGGGGCAGGTGCGGCGCAACGAGCTCTTCTGTCGACTCGGCGGTGACGAGTTCGCGATACTGGTGCCGGACATCTCGGAGGAGATGCTGCGCGCGCTCGCCGAACGCATCACGCGCTCGATCGCGACAGTGCGCTTTCAGTTCGAGGGCGAAAGCCTGCGGCTCACGACGAGCCTCGGGATCGCCGTCTATCCGGACCACGCCGACAACCCCGAAGACCTGATCGCGCGGGCGGACATGGCGATGTACATGGCAAAGGAAGCCGGCAAGAACGCATGGCGCGTCTACCGCAGCGATCTCGACACCTCGATGCAGATGGTCTCGCGCATGTCGTGGAACGACCGCATCCTGCACGCGCTGGAAAACCGGCTGATGACGCTGCAGTACCAGGGCATCTATTCGACCGCCGATCAGTCGCTCTCGCATTTCGAGGTGCTGGTGCGCATGCGCGACAAGGACGATCCGTCGCGGCTGCTCATGCCGGGGCAGTTCATCCCGATGGCGGAGAAGTCCGGCAAGATCGTCGAAATCGACAAGTGGGTGCTGCGCGAGTCGATCCGGATGCTGTCCGAGAACCGGGCGATCCCGGCGCTCGCCGTCAACATCTCGGGTCGGTCCTTCGACGAGCCGACGCTGCCGCAGTACATCGCGGAGCAACTGAAACGCGCCGCCGTCGCGCCGCGGCGGCTGCTCGTCGAGCTGACGGAAACCTCAGCGGTGTCCGATCTGCACGATGCACAGCGCTTCATCGAGGCGCTGCGTCACACCGGCTGCATCGTGTGCCTGGACGATTTCGGCACCGGCTTCTCGTCGTTCGCCTATCTGAAACACCTGCAGGCGGACGCGGTGAAGATCGACGGGCTCTTCATCCGGAACCTCCCGCAGGAGCACGACAACCAGCTTTTCGTCAAAGCGATCGTGTCCGTGGCGAAGGGCCTGCACAAGACGACGATCGCCGAGTGCGTCGAAGACCAGGCGACGCTGGACATGCTGAAGAGCTTCGGCGTCGACGCGGCGCAGGGCTATCACCTCGAGAGACCGCGCGCGGATCACCCGCACATCGCGACGATCCCGCTGCACGTGGATTCACTGCCGGTCGGCACGACGGTTTCGTAGGAAGCGGCCTTTTTCGTAGGGTGCGCCAATGGCGCACCGGCCAGTGCGCCACCGGCGCACCCTACGGCTTCGGCGGCACGTAGCCGGCGGCGCGTTCAGCCCCTTCGCCGAAGAAGTGGCGCTCCATCTGCTGCGCGAGATAGTCACGCGCTTTCTTGTCCGCGAGATTGAGCCGGTTCTCGTTCACCAGCATCTTCTGGAGCTCGAGCCACTGCTTCCACGCTTGCTTCGAGACGTTGTCGTAGATGCGCTTGCCCAGCTCGCCGGGATACGGCGGAAAGTCCAGGCCCTCCGCTTCCTTCCCCAATTTGATGCATTTGACGGTGCGTGCCATTGCCGATGCCTTTCATAGCGGTGACGCGGTGACGCGGTGACGCGGTGACGCGGTGACGCAGTGACGCGTGGTGCAGTGCAGCTAGTTCGTCACTGCGTCACCTCGTCACACATTAGCGTTTCAAGGTTTGAACACCGGATCTCGTGCCGAGCAGGAGCACGTCGGCGCCGCGGCGGGCGAAGAGCCCGTTCGTGACGACGCCGGGAATCTGATTGAGCCGCTCCTCGAGCTCGATGGGCTTCGTGATCTCGAGGTTGTAGACGTCGAGGATCACGTTGCCGTTGTCGGTGACGAAGTTCTGACGCCACTCCGGCTGTCCGCCGATCTTGACCAGCTCGCGCGCGACGTAGGAGCGCGCCATGGGAATGACCTCGATCGGCAGCGGGAAACGCCCGAGCACGTCGACGAGCTTCGAAGCGTCGGCGATGCACACGAACGTGCGGGCGACCGCCGCGACGATCTTCTCGCGCGTGAGCGCGCCGCCGCCGCCCTTCACCATCGCGAGCGAGCGCGTCACCTCGTCGGCGCCGTCGACGTACACGCCGATCTCGATCACGTCGTTGAGATCGACCACGTCGACGCCGAGCGCCTTCAACCGCTGCGCGGTGGCTTCCGAGCTCGCCACGGCGGCATCGAACTTGTGCTTCACGCGCCCGAGCTCCGCGATGAAGAAATTCGCGGTCGAGCCGGTGCCGACGCCGATCACGCCGCCGACCGGGACGTGCTCGATCGCTGCACGCGCAACTGCCTGTTTTAATTCGTCTTGCGTCATGGCGCGCATGGTAACAGAGAGGCGTTCCTGCTACGCTCACGCCGCATGAAAAAGCGGGACTATCTCGAGCGCATTCTCACCGCCCGCGTCTACGACGTCGCAAGCGAAACGCCGCTCGAGCTCGCGCCGAATCTCACGCGGCGCCTCGCGAACAACGTGTGGCTGAAACGCGAGGACACGCATGAAGTGTTCTCGTTCAAGGTGCGCGGCGCGTACAACAAGATGTCGCAGCTCACGCCCGCGGCGCTCGAGCGCGGCGTCATCGCCGCATCGGCGGGCAATCACGCGCAGGGTGTCGCGCTCTCGGCCCAGCGGCTCCGGTGCAGCGCGACGATCGTGATGCCGGTCACCACGCCGCAGATCAAGGTGGACGCGGTGCGGGCACGCGGCGCGAAGGTCATACTCCACGGCGACTCGTACGACGAAGCCTACGAGCATGCGCGCACGCTCGGGCGCAAGCGACGATTGACCTTCGTCCATCCTTACGACGATCCGGACGTGATCGCCGGGCAGGGCACGATCGGGCTCGAGATCCTGCGCCAGCGTCCGACGCCGATACACGCGATCTTCGTGCCGATCGGCGGCGGGGGCCTCATTTCGGGCATCGGCGCGTACGTGAAGCGCCTGCGTCCCGAGATCCGGCTGATCGGCGTCGAGCCCGTGGACGCCGATGCGATGCGCCGCTCGCTGCAGGCGGGACGCCGCGTCACGCTCGAGCAGGTCGGCCTTTTTGCCGATGGCGTCGCGGTGAAGCAGGTGGGCGAGGAAACGTTCGCGCTCTGCCGCAAGCTGGTGGACGAGGTGATCCTCGCCGACACCGACGCCATGTGCGCCGCGATCAAGGACGTGTTCGAGGACACGCGGGCGATCCTGGAGCCCGCGGGTGCGCTGGCGGTCGCCGGTGCGAAGGCGTACGTCGAGCGCACCGGAATCGAGGGCAGGAACCTCGTTGCGGTCACGTCAGGGGCGAACATGAACTTCGACCGCCTGCGCTTCGTGGCGGAAGAGGCGGAGCTCGGCGAAGCCCGCGAGGCGGTGCTGGCCGTGACGATTCCGGAGCGTCCCGGAAGCTTCAAGGCGTTCTGCGCGCTCATCGGCGCCCGCAATATCACCGAGTTCAATTACCGGTACGCCGACGCTTCGGCGGCTCACGTGTTCGTGGGTGTGCAGGTCCATGATCGCGCCGAGACCGAGACGCTGGTGCGCGCGCTGCGCGGCGAAGGTCTGGACGCGCTCGACTTCACCGACAACGAGCTTGCGAAGCTCCACGTGCGGCATCTGGTGGGCGGCCACGCCCCGACCGGTATCGCCGACGAGATGCTGTATCGATTCGAGTTTCCGGAACGACCCGGCGCGCTCATGCGGTTCCTTAACGCCATGAGCCGGGGCTGGAACATCAGCCTCTTTCATTACCGCAACCACGGCGCCGATTACGGCCGGGTGCTCGTCGGCATGCAGGTGCCTGCGCAGGACAAGAAGAAGTTCGAGGCCTTTCTCGCGGAGCTGGGCTACCCGTACTGTGACGAAAGCCGCAACCCGGCATACCGATTGTTCCTGCGCTGAGTCGGGATCGGAGTAGCTTCTTCGCTCATGCTGCGAAGCGGTACTCCGACCCTGGTATCGAACGTTAAGTCCGAATCGAAAAACGCTAGAATCGAGCGCAACGCGATGGCTATGCATTCATTCGTACGTCTCGTGCGGCCGCTGCTCATAGCAGCCGTGCTGATCGCGCCGAACGCCGCGAGCGCCGGCGCCGAGGACGACTTCATCAGCGCGCGCGAGGCGTTCCGCGCGGGCGACGCGCGCAAGCTCGATCTGTACGCGCGGCGGCTGAACAACTACATCCTCGAGCCGTATGTCGCCTACTACCAGTTGCGTCTGCGGCTGGAAGAGGCGAGCCCGGCCGAAGTCCGCCGCTTCATCTCCGCGTACGCCGACACGCCGCTCGCCGCGCGCTTGCTCGCGGACTGGCTGAGACTGCTCGGGCGCACCGGCCAGTGGGAGCTCTTCGACGCCGAGTATCCGCGCTACACCGGTGAAGACCTCGACATCACGTGCTACGGGCTGCAGTCGCGCATCCGCGCCGGGCAGAGCGAAGCGCTCACCGAGGCGCGGCCGCTGTGGTTCGTTTCCCGCGAGCTGCCCGAGAGCTGCACGGCGCTCATGAACGTCCTCGCGCAGGAGCAGAAACTGACGGTGGACGACGTCTGGCTGCGGGTGCGAGTCGCGCTGGAAGCAGGTCAGGTCGCAATGGCGAACCGCGCGGCGCAGTACCTCGGGGCGGGACAGGGGCCCGATTACCGGGCGCTCACGCTGATCACGTCCAATCCCGGCGGGTACCTCGACAAGCAGCAGTTCGATCTGCGCACCCGCGCCGGCCGCGAGACCGCGATGTACGCGGTTTATCGTCTCGCCCGCAGCGCTCCACAGCAGGCGGCGGCGCACTGGGCGCGGCTGGAGCCGCGGTTCTCCGCCGAGGAGCGCGCGTACGTCTGGGGCCAGATCGCGTACTGGGGCGCATGGCGCCACGATTCCGAGGCGCTGACGTGGTTCGGCAAGGCCCGCGATCTCTCGGATACCCAGCTCGCGTGGAAAGCGCGCGCGGCGCTGCGTGCCCGCGATTGGCGCGAGGTGCTGGCGGCGATTGACGCGATGACGGAGAAGGAGCGCGAGCAATCCGCCTGGCGCTACTGGAAGGCGCGCGCGCTGACCGCGACCGGCCGCAGCGACGAGGCACTCGCGCTGCTCAAGCCGCTCGCTCGTGAATACAACTTCTACGGCCAGCTCGCGCTCGAAGACCTCGGGGAGCGTATCGCGACCCCGCCCGTCGCGTTCAAGCCGGGACCGGGTGACCTGCGCGCGATGGGCGAGAACCCGTCGATCCGCCGTGCGTTCGAGCTCTACCGCCTCAACCTGCGCGTGGAAGGTGTGCGCGAGTGGATATTCGCGATCCGCAAATTCGACGACCGCCAGCTCCTGACGGCCTCCGAGCTCGCTCGCCGCAACGAGTTGTACGACCGCGCGATCAATACGGCCGACAAGACCGAGAGTCTCCATGATTTCTCGCTGCGCTACATGGCGCCGTTCAGGGACGTCCTCAAAGTGCGCGCCGCGCAGATGAACCTCGACGAAGCGTGGGTCTACGGGCTGATCCGGCAGGAGAGCCGCTTCATCGTCGATGCGCGCTCGCGCGCCGGCGCCTCCGGCCTCATGCAGCTCATGCCGGCCACCGCGAAATGGGTCGCCAAGAAAATGGGTTGGCGCAATATCGCGGACGTGACCGAGATCGACACGAACGTGAGCCTCGGCACCTATTACCTGAAGCACGTGCTCGATACGCTCGACGGTCACCCGGTGCTCGCGTCCGCCGCCTATAACGCGGGCCCCGGCCGCGCGCGGGCGTGGCGCCCGGACAGCCCGATGGAAGGCGCGATTTATGCTGAGACCATCCCGTTCAACGAAACGCGCGACTACGTGAAAAAAGTGATGTCGAACGCGAGCTATTACGCGCATGCCTTCAGCCAGCAGCTCCAGTCGCTGAAGCATCGGCTCGGCGTGGTTGCGCCGCGCTACCGCGCGCGCGAGGCGAGTCTCGGCGACACGCCATGATCCTGAACGACGTGTGCGTGCTGGGCGGTTCCGGATTCGTCGGTCGCCACCTGTGCGAGCACCTCGTCGAAAAGGGTCTGCGCGTGACGGTGCCGACGCGCGACCGCGAGCGCGCCAAGGCGCTGATTCTGCTGCCGACTGTCGACGTGGTGACCGCCGACGTGCACGATCCGGAAGCGCTCGCCCGCGTCACGCGCGGCTGCGATGCCGTCATCAACCTCGTCGGCGTGCTGCACGGCGGCCGCGGCAAGGCGGGCTTCGGGCAGGCGCACGTCGAGCTCGCGCGCAGGGTCGTCGACGCGTGCCGCCGAAACGGTATCCGGCGTCTCGTGCACATGAGCGCGCTCAACGCCGCGCCCGACGCGCCGAGCAATTACCTCAGGACCAAGGGCGAAGGCGAGCGCATCGTGCGCGAGTCGGGCCTCGATTTCACGATCTTCAGGCCGTCGGTCATCTTCGGTCCGGAAGACCGTTTTCTCAATCTGTTCGCGCAGCTCCAGCGCTGGCTCCCGGTGCTGTTTCTCGGCAGTCCTGATGCGCGCTTTCAGCCCGTGTACGTCGTGAACGTCGCGCAGGCTTTCGCCGAGTGCCTGCCGCGGCTCGAGAGTTTCGGCAAGAGCTACGATCTCGCCGGCCCGAAGACGTATACGCTGCGCGAGCTGGTCGCGTACACCGGCGAGCTGACCGGACACCGCAGGCCGATCGTCGGTCTGGGCCCGAGCCTGTCGTACCTTCAGGCTGGGCTCATGGAGCTCTTGCCGGTGAAGCTGCTGACGCGCGATAACGTGAATTCCATGAAGCTCGCGACCGTCTCGGACGCGCGGCTTCCGTTCGGCATCGAGCCGACCGCGCTCGAAGCCGTCGCACCCGTCTGGCTCGCGCAGCGCACACCCCGCAGCCGCTACAACCTCTTTCGCGACCGCAGCCACGGCGCGCGGTGAAAATCTACGAAGTGGGCGGTGCGGTCCGTGACGAGCTGCTCGGGCTCCCCGTGGAGGACCGCGACTACGTCGTCGTCGGCGCTACACCCGAGCAGATGATCGATCTCGGTTTCAAACCCGTCGGCCGCGATTTCCCCGTTTTTCTGCATCCGGACACGCACGAAGAGCACGCGCTCGCGCGCACCGAGCGCAAGACTGCGCGCGGCTATCACGGCTTCGAGTTTCAGGCGAACCCCGACGTCACGCTGGAAGAGGACCTCGCGCGCCGCGATCTCACGATCAACGCGATGGCGAAAGACGAGGACGGCACGCTGATCGACCCGTTCAACGGCGCGGAAGACCTGAGCGCCGGCATCCTGCGGCACGTGAGCCCCGCCTTCGCCGAAGATCCGGTGCGCATTCTGCGCGTGGCGCGGTTCGCCGCGCGCTTCGGCTTCGATATCGCGCCGGAGACGCACGCGCTCATGCGCGAGATGGTCGAGACGGGGGAAGCCGATGCGCTCGTCGCCGAGCGCGTGTGGCAGGAGCTCGCGCGCGGCCTCATGGAAAAACGCCCGTCGCGCATGCTCGAAGTGCTGCAGGAGTGCGGCGCGCTCGCCCGCGTTGCCCCCGAGCTGGCTGCGCTGTTCGAGGACGCGGCGCGCGGTCAGGCGGCGCTCGATGCGCTCGATGCGGCGGCGCAGGCGCGCGCTGCGCTGGAAGTGCGCTTGGCGACGCTCTCGCGAACGCTCGATCCTTATGCGGTCGAGGCGCTGGCGGACAGACTGAAGGTGCCGGCAAGCGTGCGCGAGCTCGCGGTGCTCGCCGCGCGCCACGCCAACACGATCGTCGATGCGCAGGAGCTCGACGCCGAAGCGATGCTGGATCTGCTGAATGCGGCGGACGCGTGGCGCCGTCCGGACCGCTTCGAACAACTGCTGAGCGCCGCGGCGGCCGGCGAGAAAGGCACCGAGCGCGCGCTGGCACGGCTGAGGCGCGCGCGCGAAGCGGCGGCGGCAGTCGATGCCGGCGCGGTCGCGAAAGCAGGGCCCAAAGACGACATCAAGGAACGCGTCGGCCTGGCGCGCCTCGCTGCAATCCGCCAGGCATTGGAACCAACGGAGGAAAAATGATCGAGCTGTACACGTGGAGCACGCCGAACGGACGCAAGGTGTCCATCGTGCTTGAAGAGCTGGGGCTGCCGTACAACGTGCATGCGGTGAACATCGGCAAGGACGATCAATTCAAACCCGAGTTCATCGCGATCAATCCGAACAGCAAGATTCCCGCAATCGTCGACCCCGAAGGCCCCGAAGGCCGGCCGATCTCGATGATGGAATCGGGCGCCATCCTGATCTACCTCGCCGACAAGACCGGAAAGCTCCTGCCGGATTCGAAGCGCGGCCGCTACGTCGCGCTCCAGTGGCTCATGTTCCAGATGGGCGGCGTCGGACCGATGTTCGGGCAGGTCCACCATTTCCTGCGCGCGGCGAAGCAGCCGGTGCCGTATGCGATCGAGCGCTATACCAACGAGACGCGGCGGTTGTACGGGGTGCTCGATGCGCGGCTGAAGGATCACGAGTATCTCGCCGACGAGTACTCGATTGCCGATATCGCCACGTACCCGTGGGTTGCGCGCTACGAGTGGCACAAGACGCGGCTCGAGGATTTCCCGAACGTGAAGCGCTGGTACGACGGGATCTCGGCGCGGCCGGCGGTGGAGCGTGGCATGAGAATCCCTGGTTAGTCCCTCACCCTAACCCTCTCCCCGCTGGTGCGGGGCGAGGCCAGGCTGTCTCCCCCTCCCGGCGACCGGGATTTTGGTGAGGGTCGACTTACTTCCGGGCGTACCGCTGCAGCAGCGCCACGATCTCCTGCGTATTGAGCTCCGGATTCGTCCTGAGCTCTGGACTGCCGACAACGACGTTGGTCCACGCCATGTGACGCTTCATGCGTTCGACAACACGCGGCCATTCGTGCGCGGTGTGACGGCGCGGGTCGGGCAGGGCATGGCATTGCGAGCAGGCGATCGCAAACGCTTCCCCGGCGCGGGTCTTCAGCGCCGGATGCTGCGGTTCGATGCCGGCCTGCGCGTGGCGCTGGAGATAGCGCGTGAGCGTCTCGACCTCGGCGTCGGCGGGGGCTTTCACCTGCGCCATCATTTCCTTCATGAGCTCGCCCATGTTGCCGTTGCCGCGCATACGCCACACCATCCGGTCGACGATGCCTTTCCAGCGCTCGGGGGTATGCATCGCCGGGTTCACGAGGTGGTGGCACTGCACGCAGTAGCGCACGGTGAGCCGCGCACCCTCGGACTCGCCTTCCGGCAGGTCGCGCGGCTGCATGGCCGGCGGCAGGATGCGCGCGAGCATCGCGCCGTGCGGGCTTTTCGCCCACAGCCGCTGCGCCTGCTCCACCTCGCTTTCGGCGGCGTGCGCCGGCAGCACGATCAGCAGCAGCAGCGCGACGCACGCCGCTGCAAATACGCCATTTCTCGAGAGCGCGGCGGCTGCCGCACCAAGCGATTTTTTGCGGCGGCGTGTAGCGCCGGCGCGTCGCAGGTTCTTTCGTCTCACCAGAACCACCGTGAGCCCTGCCACAGCAGGATCAGCGCGATCACGAACAGCAGGTAGCGCAACAGGCGCCGGTAGGTCTCGGCGCTGACGCGTTTCTGAACGGCCATCCCGGTGTAGAGGCCGGTGACGCCGACCACCGTGAGCGGCACGTTTGCCAGTACCTGTGACATCGCGATCTCGCCGGCGGCGCCCAGGGTCGCGGCCTGCACCGCCTTGCCGCCGAGAAAGCAGAGATTGAGGATCTGCGTCATCACCAGCGTCTCGAGATTGAGCAGCGTGAAATAGATGAGGAGCGGGGGCAGCGCCTGATTGACCGTGCCGGAAAAAAATCCGCCGGCAAGCCCGAACACCATAGCCGAAAGCCTTCGTTTTCGCGACAGCCACGACCAGTCGAGCCGCGCGAGCACGTGCTGGTACAGGTACGCGAAGATCGCAAGCCCGAGGAGCAGGCGTATCGGCTCCTGCGGCGCGCGGATCAGGAACTGCGCGCCGAGAAACGACCCCGCCAGCACCCACGCAGCGACCGGCCAGTAGCGGCCGAGACTCGCACGGTAGTTCCCGCCCTTCAGGATGTGGATGCAGTTCACCGTGAAGTTCGGCAGCAGGTTCAGGATGATCGCCGTCTTGACGTCCGTCATCAGCACGAGTATCGGCGTGGAGACGGCGGGAAATCCGAAGCCGATCGCGCCCTGTGTGAGCCCCGCCGTGAACATGACGATGACGACACCGGCCCAGAGACCCGGTGTGAGCGCGAGATCCGTTTCGATTGCCGCGTCCTCTCGTGCTACAGCGTGTGCGCACGGTCGCCGCGCGCGAATCCGATGAGCGGTCCCGTGAGGGCTTTGCCGAGCGCCAGCACCTTGAAGAGCTCACCCATCTCGGCGGGCGAGGTGAGCTTGTGCGCGGCGCTCGCGAGCGGCGCGTAGGCGTTCACGTCGTCCGGCGCGGTGCGGCCGACGATATCGAGCAGCCCGCAGTTCACCAGGAATTGCGCCTGAGTCGCGTAGCCGAGAACGCGCAGTCCCGCGTCAAGCGCGGCGGAGCCGATCGCAGTGAAGTCCACGTGCGCGGTGATGTCCTGCAATCCGACCAGCGCGAAGGGGTCGTCGTGCGCATGCTGGCGATAGTGGCACATGAGCGTGCCGCGCGAGCGCTGCGAATGGTAATACTCGCGCGCCGGAAAGCCGTAATCGACGAAGATCAGGGCGCCGCGCGCGATCACGCGCGCGAGGCTTTTCACGAGCGCGGGCGCCGCAAGATTGATCTCGGTCTGGTAGTCGTGCCCGGGCAGACCGAGCGCGAGCGCGTGGTCGAGCAGCTCGCCCGTCGCGGGCCGCAGCGCACGCTCGAAGGCGCCGTCGGTGACGGTGACACCCACCTCGTCGACTGCGCCTGCGCGCGTGCGCACGACGTGGGTCGGCACCGCGTCGAGCACTTCGTTCGCGACCAGCGTCGCCTCGAGCTTTGCCGGCAGCACGTCGAGCCACTGCACGCGTTCGACCAGTCCCGCTGCGCGTGCCGCGATGCGGGTTCGCTGCCGCTCGCGGAGCTCCGCGCTCACTTCGAGTATCAGGTAGCGCTCGGGCGCGCGGTCGAGCGCGGCGAGCGCGTTCAGCAGATCCGCCGCGAGCGCGCCGCTGCCCGCGCCGAGCTCGATCACGTCCGGAAGATCCGCGTCGCGAAGCTGCGCGATCTGGCGCGCAAGACACTGCGCGAAGAGCGGCGAGAGCTCGGGCGCGGTGACGAAATCGCCGGCTGCTCCGAGCTTCGTGCTGCCCGCGCTGTAGTAGCCGAGCGCCGGGGCGTACAGCGCGAGCTCCATGAAGCGCGCGAAGGAGATCCAGCCGCCGCGTGCGTCGATTTCGTCGCGGATCGCGTCACGCAGCCGCGAGCTGAGCGCCTGCGCTTCGGGCGGCGGCGACGGCAGGTGAGCGAGCGACGGCGGCAGCATGCCGGCCGATGATGATTCAAGGGGCTACAATTCTCAACATATGGGTGGCGCCCTCGAAGGCAAGGTCGCGCTGGTGACCGGCGGCGCGCGGCGCGTCGGCGCCGCGATCGTGCGGCGTCTGCATGGCGCCGGCGCGAACGTCGTCGTGCATTACCGCTCCTCCGCGACCGAAGCGCGCACGCTCGCCAATGAGTTGAGTGATGCGCGCGCGGGTTCGGTCGTGCTGGTGCAGGGCGATCTGCTGAAGCCGGCGTGCCTCACCGGCCTCGTCGAAGACGCAGTGAAAGCGTTCGGCCAGCTCGATGCACTCGTGAACAATGCGTCGAGCTTTTACGCGACGCCGCTCGGCGAGATCCGCGACAAAGACTGGGACGATCTCGTCGGCACGAATCTGAAGGCGCCGCTGTTTCTGTCCCAGACCGCGGCGCGCGAGCTCAGGAAAACGCACGGCTCGATCGTCAATATCATCGATATCCATGCCGACTTCCCGATGAAGAACTACGTGGTCTACACCATCGCGAAAGGCGGTCTCGTGGCGCTGACACGCTCGCTGGCGCGGGAACTCGGGCCCGAGGTCCGGGTCAACGGAGTCGCCCCGGGTGCGATCCTGTGGCCCGACGACGATACCTGGAAAGACGAGCTCGGACGCCAGCGCATCATCAATCAGACGGCGTTGAAGCGTATCGGCGAACCCGACGACATAGCCAAGACCGTCGAGTTCCTGCTGACGTCGGCGCCGTACATCACGGGGCAGGTGCTGGCGGTCGACGGCGGCCGCAGCGTCGTCATCGGCTGACGGCGGTGACGAAGTGACGAGGTGACGAAGTATCGTAGCGTGGGCTGATAGCCCACCACGAAGACAAGGTGAAGCGTGACTGAAGCGGCGGTAATCCAGAAACCGAAAGAGATCTACGAAGCGAACAAGCTCGCGAAGCGGCTCCGCCGCCTCGTGGGGCAGGCGATCGGCGACTACAAGATGATCGCCGCGGGGGACAAGGTCATGGTCTGCCTGTCCGGGGGCAAGGACAGCTACGCGCTGCTCGACATCCTGCTGCATCTGAAAGAGCGCGCGCCGGTCGCTTTCGACCTCGTCGCGGTGAACCTCGACCAGAAGCAGCCCGGCTTTCCGGAACA
Source organism: Burkholderiales bacterium (assembly GCA_035626595.1). Taxonomy (GTDB): domain Bacteria; phylum Pseudomonadota; class Gammaproteobacteria; order Burkholderiales; family SG8-41; genus JAQGMV01. The sequence continues at coordinate 43,670 of DASPNJ010000056.1, read as the reverse complement.
CGTGCTCCCGCAGTACCTGGCATCACGCGGCGTCGCGTACCGCATCGTCGAGCAGGACACCTACAGCGTGGTAAAGCGTGTGATCCCCGCAGGCAAGACGATGTGCTCGCTGTGCTCGCGGCTGCGGCGGGGCGTGCTGTACCGGGTGGCGGGCGAGCTCGGCGCGACGAAGATTGCACTGGGCCACCATCGCGACGACATTCTCGAGACCTTTTTCCTGAACATGTTTTTCGGCGGCAAGTTGAAAGCCATGCCGCCCAAGCTCGGCTCGGACGACGGCCGCCACGTCGTCATCCGGCCGCTCGCCTACTGCGAAGAAAGCGACCTCGCGGCGTATGCCGAGCTGCGCGATTTCCCGATCATCCCCTGCACGCTGTGCGGCTCGCAGGAGAATCTGCAGCGCAAGCAGGTCAAAGCGATGCTGCACGAGTGGCACAAGCGCCATCCAGGCCGGGTCGAGAACATCATGCGCAGCCTTCAGAGCGTGAGCCGGTCGCATCTGCTGGACCGCGAGCTTTTCGATTTCGCGGACCTCCGGCCCGCCGGTCGCGCCGATCCCGACGGCGACACCGCTTTCGATACCGAGTGATTGCCGGCGACACCGTAGTCGGTGTAGCTTACGCGCGGGGGTAAGCAGGCCCCCGGGTTACATTCCCTCCAAGGCGGTGCCCCGCCCAATCCTGTGATGCTGCGAGCTCTCGCGCGGGCACTGTTTTCCAGATCCACTCGTGCAGAGCCCTCGCGTGATTCGCGTTGTCAGGCGGGATGGCTATGCAAGTAAGCGCTAACACTGCAGTAGAGACGACCGCCGTGCGGCGGCGCGAGCGCAACGCGATCGTGCGGCGCCTGCTCTGGGGACGCGCGCTGCGCGCCTTCGCCGACGGCTACGCGAGCATCCTGCTCCCGGTCTACCTCGTCGCGCTGGGTTTCGGTCCGCTGCACGTCGGAATCATCGCGACCGCGACGCTGCTCGGGTCGGGCGTGATGACGCTCGGCATCGGGCTTCAGGCGCACCGCTTCGAGTACCGGACGCTCCTCATCGCCGGCGCCCTGCTGATGGCGGCGACGGGCCTTTCCTTCGCCAGCGTCGCCGATTTCTGGCCGCTGCTCGCGGTGGCGTTTCTCGGCACGCTCAATCCCTCGAGCGGCGGCATCAGCGTCTTTCTGCCCGTCGAGCACGCGGCGATCTCGCGCTTCGTCGAAGACTCGGAACGCACGGCCGCGTTCGCGCGCTACAGCCTCGTCGGCTCGCTGGTCGCTGCGCTGGGCGCTCTGATCGCGGGCGCGCCAGACCTCATCGCGGCGCAAACGGGACTGACGCTGAAAGCCGCGCTGCAAGTGATGTTCGTGGCGTACGGCGCCTTCGGCCTCGCGGCGGCGATTCTCTACCGCACACTGCCGACCCGCAGCCATCCGGACGATCGGCCCGTGCACGCACCGCTGGGCGCCTCGCGCATCATGGTCTACAAGCTCGCGGCGCTCTTCTGCATCGACTCGTTCGGCGGCGGTCTCGTCGCCGACGCGATGCTGGTGCTGTGGCTCTTCAATCGCTTCGAGCTTTCGACCGCCGTGGCCGGCACGATCTTCTTCTGGAGCGCGCTGCTCGCGGCGTTTTCCTACCCCGTGGCGGTGCGCATCTCGCGCCGCTTCGGTCTGGTCAACACGATGGTGTTCACGCATCTGCCCTCGAACGTGCTGCTCGTGCTCGTACCGTTCATGCCGTCGCTGTCGTGGGCCGTTGCGCTGCTGCTGGCGCGCAGCGCGCTCTCGCAAATGGACGTGCCGACGCGCACGTCGTACGTGATGGCGATCGTGCCGCCGGGTGAGCGGCCCGCGGCGGCCAGCATCACCAGCGTCCCCCGGAGCTTTACCTCTGCGGCGGGGCCGGTGATTGCCGGCTATCTGCTGAGCCTGTCGACGTTCGGCTGGCCGCTGGTGGTTGCCGGGGTGCTCAAAGGCGCCTACGACATCCTGCTGCTCTATACCTGCCGGCACGTAAAGCCGCCTGAAGAGGCCAGTTTGTCAAAGTGAATTTGACATGCTAGCCTTACGGCAATGAATTGCGCTGAACGTCTCGTCGCGCTGTTCGGCAGCCAGGCCGAAGTGGCCCGCCGTTTTCGCCTCGACCGGGCGGTCGTGAACAACTGGGTGAAGTCCGGCTACGTGCCGGCGCGCTGGGCGATGGAGGTCGAGCACGTGACCGCCGGGCGAATCGCCGCGGTCGAGATCTTGAACGAAGCCAATGCCCGCAAGCCGATCCGGCTGAAGTCCCGCCCGGACGGCGAAAACCTTTTCGGCTCCACAGGGAGTGACGCCATGAACGAATTCGCGCCGACCAGGCGCATCAGCTCTTTCCATCCGCCGCAGCGCACGCTGATGGGGCCGGGCCCGACGGAGATCCACCCGCGCGTGCTGACCACGATGAGCCAGCCCGCCATCGGCTACCTCGATCCGGTTTTCGTCGACATGATGGAAGAGCTCAAGGCGCTGCTGCGCTACGCCTATCAGACCAAAAACCCGCTGACGTTCCCGGTGTCTGGGCCCGGATCGGTCGGCATGGAGTACTGCTTCGTCAACCTCGTGCAGCCGGGCGACAAGGTCGTGGTCTGCCGCAATGGCGTGTTCGGCGGGCGCATGATCGAAAACGTGGAGCGCTGCGGCGGCATTCCCGTCGTCGTCGAAGCCGAATGGGGCCACCCGATCGACCCGCAGAAGCTCGAAGACACGCTGAAAGGCAATCGTGACGCGAAGGTCGTCGCGTTCGTACACGCCGAGACCTCCACCGGCGTGCTGTCGGACGCGAAGACGCTGGTCGAGATCGCGCACAAGTACGACGCGCTGACGATCGTCGATACCGTCACGTCGCTCGGCGGCTCGCCCGTGCTCGTGGACGAATGGGGCATCGATGCCGTCTATTCGGCGAGCCAGAAGTGTCTGTCGTGCACGCCGGGCCTGTCACCCGTGTCGTTGAGCGAGCGCGTGGTCGATTACGTGAAGGCGCGCAAGGAGAAGATCCATTCCTGGTTCATGGACATGAACCTGCTCCTCGGCTACTGGGGCGCCAGTGGTACTCCTGCGCGCACCTATCACCACACCGCGCCGACGAATTCGCTCTTCGCGCTGCACGAAGCGCTGCTGCTCATCCGCGAGGAAGGGCTGGAGAACTGCTGGGCGCGTCACCAGCGCCATCACATCGCGCTCAAGGCCGGGCTCGAAGCGATGGGGCTCCAATTCCTGGTGAAAGAGCAGCACCAGATCCCGCAGATGAACGCGGTGATGTGCGCCGACGGCGTGAACGAAGCGGAAGTGCGCCGCACGCTCTTGAACGAATTCGGCCTCGAGATCGGCGCCGGGCTCGGTCCGCTGGCCGGCAAGATCTGGCGCTTCGGCCTCATGGGCTACTCGTGCCGCCCCGACAACGTGATGCTGTGCCTGTCGGCGCTCGGCTCCGTGCTCGACGACATGGGCTATCCGGTCCACGTCGGCGACGCCGAAGCCGCTGCGCATGCGGCATATGCGGCGATGCACGCGAAGGCCGCGCAGGCGAAAAAGAAATCGGACAAGCAGAAGGCCGTAGCGTAGGGCGCTGCACTCGGGTCTTCCCGAGCACGAACAGAGGGAAACCAGAGGTTTCCCTCCGTAACCTCCTTTCCCTGCCGGGGTCCGCTCAGCGCCCACGGGCTAGCGGACGAGCAGCGCCGTAGGGTGCGCCGATGGCGCACCGCTCAGCGGATCAGCAGGGCAGCGAGACCGAGCAGCATCCCCATGCTCACCACGTCCGTCGCGGTGGTGAGAAAAATGCTCGACGCGGTCGCTGGATCGGCACCGAAGCGCTTGAGCGTGAGCGGGATCATCGCGCCGCAGATCCCGCTCACGACGCACGCGCCGACCAGCGCGAGCCACACGACGAAACCGAGGAGGAGCGCGTGCGGCGAGCCCTGCGCGCTGGCGTACGCGAACATCGCGAGGCCTGCGACCAGCCCCGTCAGCGCGCCGTTGAGCAACCCCAGCGACGCTTCCTTGATGACGAGGCGGCGTTCGCGCCCGCTCTGCACTTCGCCCAGCGTGAGCCCGCGCAGCGTGACGGCCAGCGCCTGACAGCCGGTGTTGCCGGACTGCCCCGCGAGAACGGGCAGGAACACTGCCAGCACGACCAGCTTCTCGATCGTGCCTTCGAATAAGCTCACCACGGCGCCGGCGACGAACGCGGTGATCAGGTTCAACTGAAGCCACGGGTGCCGGAACAGGAAGCTGCGCGACCACGGTGTCGCGAGCCGCTCTTCCTTCTCCACGCCGACCATGCTGCCGGGCTGTGCCGTGATCTCGATCGCCTGCTCCTGGAACATGGTTTCGCCGCGTACGAGTCCGATCAGAACGCCGTTCGTGTCGCACACCGGATAGACCGGGTAATGACGGCGCACCACCTGCTTCATGGCTTCGGCGAGCGGCATGTCCGGCGTGAGGCAGAACGGATCGCGCAGCATGAGCACGTCGAGCCGGTCGCCCTGCGCGGCGAACAGGAGATCGCGCATCGTGATGATGCCGACGAGCCTGCCGGCGGTGTCGGTCACGTAGCCGTAGGTGATAAATGCGCTCTTGATGAGCGTGCGAAGCTGCTCGATCGTCTGCGCGACCGTCATTTCGGGATGGAATACCGCGACGGGCGGCTCCATCATGCTGCCGATGGTGCCGGGCGGATAGCTCAGAGCCCGAGTCTCTGCCATAGGGTGGTGGTGAGACCGGCCTGGTTGAGCGTGTAGAAGTGCAGCCCGGGCGCGCCGTGCCGCAGCAGGTTGTCGCAGAGGTCGGTCACGACATCCAGCCCGAATGCGCGTATCGAGGCCGTGTCGTCGCCGTAGCCTTCGAGCTTCCTGCGGATCCAGCGGGGGATCTCCGCGCCGCAGGCATCGGAAAAGCGCGCGAGCTGCGAAAAGCGCCCGATCGGCATGATGCCCGGTACGATCGGCAGCGCGAGCCGCATCGCTTCGCATTCGTCGACGAAATGAAAGTAGGCGTCGGCATTGAAGAAATACTGCGTGATCGCCGAGTCGGCGCCGGCCTCCACCTTGCGCTTGAACGCCTGCAGGTCTTCCTGCGCCGTGCGCGCCTGAGGGTGATACTCCGGATAGGCCGCGACTTCGATGAAGAAGTGATCGCCGAACTCCTGCCGGATGAATGCCACGAGCTCGTTGGCGTAATGGAACTCGCCGGTCGACGCCGTGCCGGAAGGCAGATCGCCCCGCAGCGCCACCAGATGGCGGATGCCGTGGCTTTTGTACTCCTGGAGTATCTCGCGCACGCTCACGCGCGAGGAGCCGATACATGAGATGTGCGGCGCGGCGGAGTGGCCGGCGCGGCACAGGTCGAGCACTGCGTTCAGCGTGCGCTCGCGGGTCGAGCCGCCGGCGCCGTACGTGACCGAGAAGAACTCGGGCTTCAACTGCGCGAGCTGCTTCGCGGTCTGAGCGAGCTTCTCAGCGCCTTCGGGCGTACTCGGCGGGAAGAACTCGAAGCTGAAGCAGCGCTGGTGTTTCTTTTGCGATTCCATGTGACCTACGCGCCCGCGGTTACTTTGCGATTGCCGGAAGGAGGGGGAGGTTATGGAGGGGGAACCTTGGTTCCCCCTCTGTTCGTTTACCGCCCGTTCGGTCCCGCCGAAGCCGGACGCTATTACCGTTACACCTAGTAACGGTAATGGTCCGGCTTAAAGGGACCGTTGATATCGATGCCGAGATACTTGGCCTGCGCCTCGGTCATGCGCGTCAACTGCGCGCCGAGCTTCTTCAGGTGCAGGCTCGCGACTTTCTCGTCGAGCTGCTTCGGCAGCACGTATACCTTGTTCTCGTACTTGCCTTTGTTGCCGAAGAGCTCGACCTGCGCCAGCACCTGATTCGTGAACGAGCTCGACATGACGAAGCTGGGGTGACCGGTCGCGCAGCCGAGGTTCACCAGACGCCCTTCCGCGAGCACGATGAGGCGCTTGCCGCTCGGGAAGATCACGTGATCGACCTGCGGCTTGATGTTGTCCCACTTGTACTGCTTCAGGCTCGCGATATCGATCTCGGAATCGAAGTGGCCGATGTTGCACACGATCGCGTTGTGCTTCATGCGGATCATGTGGTCGTGGGTGATCACGTTCACGTTGCCGGTGGCGGTCACGAAGATGTCGGCCTTGTCGGCCGCTTCGTCGAGCGTGACGACGCGGAAGCCTTCCATCGCCGCCTGCAGGGCGCAGATCGGATCGATCTCGGTGACCCATACACTGGCGCCCAGGCCCCGCAGCGACTGCGCGCAGCCTTTGCCGACGTCGCCGTAACCGGCGATCAGCGCGATCTTGCCGGCGATCATGACGTCGGTCGCGCGCTTGATGCCGTCGACCAGCGACTCGCGGCAGCCGTACAGATTGTCGAACTTCGACTTCGTGACCGAATCGTTGACGTTGATCGCGGGGAAGGGGAGCCGCCCTTCCTTTTCCATCTGGTAGAGGCGGTGTACGCCGGTCGTCGTCTCCTCGGTCACACCCTTGATCCCGGCGAGCATCTTCGAATACCAGCCCGGCTGCGACTCGAGCCGTTTCGCGATGGTGGCGTAGAGGACGCGCTCTTCCTCGTTGGTCGGATTCGCAATGACCGAGCGGTCCTTCTCGGCCTTGGACCCGAGCACGCAGAGCAGCGTCGCGTCGCCGCCGTCGTCGAGGATCATGTTGGGTCCCCGTCCGTCGCCGAAGTCGAAGAGACGATGCGTGAACTCCCAGTATTCCTCGAGCGACTCGCCCTTGTAGGCGAAGACCGGCACGCCCGAAGCGGCGATGGCGGCAGCGGCGTGATCCTGAGTCGAGAAGATGTTGCACGACACCCAGCGCACCTGCGCGCCGAGCGCGACCAGGGTCTCGATCAGCACCGCGGTCTGGATCGTCATGTGGAGCGACCCCGCGATGCGCGCGCCTTTCAGCGGCTGCTTACCTTTGTATTCCTCGCGCACCGCCATGAGACCCGGCATCTCGGTCTCGGCGATGGAGATTTCCTTGCGGCCGAAATCGGCCTGCTTGATGTCGGCGACGTAGTAATCGCCTTTGATTGCCTGCGGTACTGCGTTCATCTGTCACTCCCAGAAAAAACTACGTCGCGCTTTCGTTCAGAAAGGCGCATGCGCGTAGCGCGCAACGTGTAATCCGGGTGTGTCGTGCTGGGAAGAACCGGAGCGCTCACCCGTGGGACACACGCGGTGAGCGTCGTTTGCTGACGGTGCCGCGACGGGCCGGCACCGGTTCCCGAGCCTGGCGGCCTGTGGCAGGCCGTCGCAACGCTCCTCGGGAAGCGCGGATTCTACCTGATTTACCGTCACCCCCGCGAAGGCGGGGGTCCAGATCTGCGCTCGTTCTGGATTCCCGCCTGCGCGGAAATGACGATTAACGGTTACTTCAGCGGGCCGGCATCGTCTTTCAGCGCGGAAACCTTGTCGGCCGCTTCCCACGAGAACTCCGGCTCGTCGCGGCCGAAGTGGCCGTACGCGGCGGTCTTCCCGTAGATCGGACGCAGCAGGTTGAGCGAGTGGATGATGCCCTTCGGGCGCAGATCGAAATGCTTCTCGACGAGCTTCGCGATCTTGTCGTCGGCGATGCGCCCGGTGCCGAAGGTTTCGACGAGGACGCTGACGGGCCGCGCGACACCGATCGCGTACGCGACCTGGATCTCGCATTTCTTCGCGAGCCCCGCGGCGACGATGTTCTTGGCGACGTAGCGCGCCGCGTACGCAGCGGAGCGGTCGACCTTCGACGGGTCCTTACCCGAAAACGCGCCGCCGCCGTGGCGGGAGTAGCCGCCATAGCTGTCGACGATGATCTTGCGGCCCGTGAGCCCGGTGTCGCCGAGCGGGCCGCCGATCACGAACCGGCCGGTCGGATTGATCAGAAACTTGGTGTCCTTCGTGCACATCTCCTTCGGCAGCACGGGCTTGACAATCTCCTCGATCACCGCCTCGGTGAGCGGTTCTTGCGAGATGTCTTCACGATGTTGGGTGGAGATGACGACGGTGTCGATGTGGTGCGGCTTGCCGTCCACGTAGCGCACGGATACCTGCGACTTCGCGTCGGGGCGCAGCCACGGCAGCCGCCCGTCGCGGCGCAGCTCGGCCTGGCGCTCCATCAGCCGGTGCGCGTAATAGATCGGCATCGGCATGAGTGTCGGCGTCTCGTCGCACGCGAACCCGTACATGAGCCCCTGGTCGCCCGCGCCCTGCTCGAGATCGAGGCCCGAGCCTTCGTCGACGCCCTGCTTGATATCGGCGGACTGCTTGTCGAACGCGGTGAGCACCGCGCACGACCTGTAATCGAAACCGATGGAGGAATCGTCGTAGCCGATGCGCTTCACCACGTCGCGCGCGAGCTCGGAGTAGTTCACGTTCGCATTCGTCGTGATTTGCCCCGCCATGACGACGAGTCCCGTCGCGACGAGTGTCTCGGCCGCGACGCGGCCATGTTTGTCCTGCGCGAGCACGGCGTCGAGCACCGCGTCGGATATCGCGTCGGCGACTTTGTCGGGATGTCCTTCGGAAACCGATTCCGAGGTAAACAGAAAGTTACTCATGCGCGGAGGGATTTCGCTTCGTAGGCCGTTGAAAGGGCGGATAGAATATCAGAAAACCCCCTGATTTTTAGTCATGTTTCTCCCGCTGCTGCGCGTGCTCGCGCGACTGCCGCTCGCGTGGCTGCACGCCGCCGGCGCCGCGCTCGGCTGGATCGTGTATCTCGCGTCGCCGGTGTATGCATCGCGCTTGAGGGAGAACCTCGCCGCGAGCGGCATTTATTCCGACGCGCGTGACCTCGACCGGGCGATTCGCACGTGTGTGGCCGAAACCGGCAAGGGCGCACTGGAGCTTGCAAAGATCTGGTTTGCCGCGCTCGACGAGGTTCTGAAGCTCGCCCACTGCGAGACCTGGCACGTCGTCGAGACTGCGCAGCGCGAAGGCCGCGGCGTTATCTTCCTGACGCCGCATCTCGGCTGCTTCGAGATCGCCGGCCTGTATACCGCGCAGCATCTGCCGCTCACCGCGCTCTACCGGCCGCCGCGGCAGCCGTGGCTCGAGCGCCTGATGATGGCCGGGCGCAACCGCGGCAACGCGCGCGCCTCGCCGGCGAACCTCCGCGGCGTGCGCACGCTTTACAAGGCGCTCCAGCGCGGCGAATCCGTCGGACTGCTGCCCGATCAGGCGCCCCAGGTCGGCGAGGGCGTCTGGGCTGATTTTTTCGGGCGCCCTGCCTATACGATGACGCTGGTGCGGCGCCTTCAGAAGCAGACCGGCGCCGCGGTCGTGTTCCTGTTCGCGGAGCGCCTGCCGGATGGAGCCGGTTACGTGCTGCATTACGAGCGTTACGCCGGCAACGAGCTCGACGAACGCGAGTTGAACGCGCAGGTCGAGGCGCTGGTGCGGCGCTGCCCCACGCAGTACCTGTGGAGCTACAACCGCTATAAAGTGCCCTCCGGCGTGCAGAAGCCCGTCCCCGAGCCGCAGACATGAGCGCGATTCATCCGACGGCGATCATCGATTCGAGCGCCGAGTTGGGCGAGGTCGCGATCGGGCCTTATGCGGTCATCGAAGCGAATGCCGTGGTCGGTACAGGCACGACGATCGGCGCCCATTCGGTCGTCAAGCGGTACACGCGCATCGGCCGCGACAATCGAATCGCCGAGCACGTCGTCATCGGCGGCGATCCGCAGGATCTCAAGTTCACGGATTGCGCGAGCTTCGTCGAGCTCGGCAACGGCAACATCGTGCGCGAAGGCGTGACGATCCATCGCGGCAGCGCGCCGGAGTCACCGACACGCATCGGCGACGGCTGTTTCCTGATGGCGACTGCGCACGTCGCGCACGATTGCACCGTGGGCAATCGCGTGGTCATCGCCAATGGCGCGATGCTGGGCGGCGTCGTGTCAATCGGCGATGCCGCATTCGTTTCCGGTAACGTCGTCGTGCACCAGTTTTGCCGAATCGGCCGTCTCGCAATGGCGGCCGGCGGCGCGCGCGTGATTCAGGATTGCCTGCCTTTCATGATCAGCGAAGGCGCGCCGGCGCGTGCGCGCGTGTTGAATATCGTGGGCCTGCGTCGCGCCGGCGTGCCGGCGGAGGAGATCGCGGCGCTCAAGCGCGCGCTGCACGCGCTGCGTACCGCAGGCAGTCTCGCCGCCGCCCTCGATCGGCTCGCGGCCGACAATTCCGCGGCCGTCGCCGAGCTTGCCGAATTCATCCGCAGCGCGACACGCGGCTTTGCTCATCCGCGCGGTTGACCGTCCGTCATGCTGCGCAGTGTAGGACGCGCCGCGGCGCGGCTCGGCACGCACGCGGTGCTCGCGGTGATCTGGCTGCTGCATTTTCTGCCGCTGCCGATCCTGGCGATGATCGGCCGCGGCTTCGGCCTGCTCCTCTATTGCGTCATCCTCGAGCGGCGCCGCGTGGGCCTCACGAACCTGCGCCTGTGCTTTCCCGACTGGTCCGAGAGTAAGCGTCGCGCGCTGCTGCGGCGTCATTTCCAGGCGTTCGGCCGCGCAATCGTCGAGCGCGGCATCGTGTGGTGGTCGTCCCGGGATCGCATCATGCGGCTGGTGCGCATCGAAGGACTGGAAAACTGGCGATCCGTTGCGGACCGGCCGGTGATCTGGCTTGCGCCGCACTTCGTCGGGCTCGACGCCGGTGGCACGCGCATCGCGGCCGAATACGCGGCGTCTTCGATGTACAGCCGCCAGCGCAATCCGGTGCTCGAGAGAATCCTCTATCACGGCCGAACACGCTTCGTGATGCCGCGCCTTTTCTCGCGGCAGGAGGGTTTGCGCGCCATCGTGCGCGCGATGCGTGAGGGGCTGCCTTTCTACTATCTGCCCGATATGGATTTCGGGCCGCGCGATTCCGTATTCGTGCCGTTTTTCAACGTGCCCGCGGCGACCATCACAGGCCTGGCGCGGCTGGCGAAGCTCGCGCGCGCCGCGGTCGTTCCGGTGATCACGCGGCAACTGCCGGGCGGCCGCGGTTACGAGGTGCGGTTCTATCCGGCGTGGAGCGATTTCCCGACCGAGGATACCGAAGCCGATGCGCGGCGGATGAACGCCTTCATCGAAGAGCGCGTGCTGGAGATGCCGGAGCAGTACCACTGGCTGCACAAGCGCTTCAAAACCCGGCCCGCCGGCGAGCCGAGAATTTACTAGGCAACCTACAATCACGGCATGCACACGCTACGCGCAGCGGTGATCGGCGTCGGATCCCTGGGGCGCTATCACGCGCAAAAATACGCGGCCCTCGACGGTGTCGAGCTCCATGCGGTCGCCGATCTCGATGCAGCGCGTGCCACGGCGGTCGCGGCCGAGCTCGGCTGCCGCGGCGTCACCGACTACCGCGAGCTCCTGCCGGATGTGGACCTCGTATCGGTGGTCGTGCCCACCGAAGCGCATTGCGCGGTGGCGAGCGCGTGTCTCGAGGCCGGTGCGCATGTGCTGGTGGAAAAGCCGATCGCCCGGACCCTGGAAGAAGCCGATGCGCTCATCGCGCTCGCCGCGCGCCGCAGCCGGACGCTCGCCGTCGGTCACCTCGAACGGTTCAATCCCGCGTTCGCGGATCTGGACGGCATGCTCGACCGGCCGTTCTTCATGGAGGCGGAGCGACTCGGCGGCTTCAAGGGCCGCGGCACCGACGTGGACGTCGTGCTCGACCTCATGATCCACGACATCGACCTCATGCTCGCGGTCATGCCCTCGAAGGTGGTGTCCGTCTCGTCGTGCGGGTTTCGCGTGCTCACCGATCTTGTCGACATCGCGAACGCGCGCTTCGAGTTCGAGGACGGCGCGGTCGCCGACCTTTCCGCGAGCCGGGTGAGCCGCACGCCGGTGCGCAAGCTCCGCGTGTTCGGCCCGAATTTCTACGCGTCCGCCGATCTCCAGCTTCCGGAGCTGCGCGTGGAGCGTAAGCCCGGACCGGACGGCGAGGCCGCCACGGCGCGCACTTACGACAAGCCGGATGCGCTGAAGAGCGAGATCGGCGCTTTCGTCGCAGCGGTGCGCGGCGAGCCGGCGTCCATCGTCAGCGGCACCGCCGGCCGCGACGCTCTCGCGCTCGCGCTGGAAGTGAACGCCGGCATCCACGAGCGGCTCGAGCGGCTCTCCCGGCGAGCCGCGAGGCCGTGATCCTCACGATCGCGCCGCTTGCCGATCGCGATGCCGAAGCGATCTGCGCGCTCGCGCGCGAGATCTGGCGCCGGCACTATCCGCCGATCATCGGTTCGGCGCAGACCGAGTACATGCTCGCGCAACGCTACGTGCCGGACGTCATACGCGGCGAGCTCGCCCGCGGTGATCTATGGTGGGACACGCTCGCCGAAGACGATGCGTTCGTCGCCTTCGCGTCTTCCCTGCTGGAACACGAGCGCGCGCTCAAGCTCGACAAGCTGTACGTGCGTCACGACCGTCAGCGCATGGGCTACGGTGCTGCACTCATCGAGCACACCTGCGATCGCGCGCGGCGGCTCGGCTGCGAGCGCGTCGTGCTCGCGGTGAACAAGCACAACAGTGCTGCCATTGCCGCCTATCGCAAGCACGGTTTCGAGGTCGCCGACGCCGTGGTGAAAGACATCGGCGGCGGCTTCGTGATGGACGATTACGTGATGCAAAGGCGCGTGTGAAGCTGCGGTTCACGAAGATGCACGGACTGGGCAACGATTTCGTCGTGCTCGACGCAACGCGCGAGCCGGTCGCGCTCGCATCGGAGCAGCTTCGTGCGATCGCCGACCGTCACTTCGGGATCGGTTGCGATCAGATCCTCGTGATCGAGCCGCCGCGCGAGCCCGGCACCGACTTCTATTACCGGATCTTCAACGCCGACGGCGGTGAGGTCGAGCAGTGCGGAAACGGCGCGCGCTGCTTCGTGCGCTACGTGTACGACCGCGGTCTGACCGACAAGACGGAGATTCGGGTCGGCACGCGCGGGGGCGTGATCGTGCCCCGGCTCGAATCGGACGGCCGCGTCACCGTGAACATGGGCGTTCCGGAATTCGCGCCGGCGAAGGTGCCGTTCGACTCGCCGACACGCAGCCTCACCTATCACCTCGACGTCGCCGGGAGCCTCGTGGAAGTGAGCGTGCTCTCGATGGGCAATCCACACGCCGTGCAGATCGTGCCCGAGATCGAAAGCGCGCCGGTGACAGCCCAAGGACCGCTGATCGAATCGCACCCGCGCTTCCCGCAGCGGGTGAACGCCGGCTTCATGCAAGTCATCGATCGCGGCCGGATCAGGCTGCGTGTCTACGAACGCGGTGCAGGCGAGACGCTTGCCTGCGGCACCGGCGCGTGCGCCGCGGTCGTTGCGGGTGTCACGCGCGACGTGCTCGACGGCGAGCACGTCACCGTCGAAACACGCGGCGGTGGGCTCACCATAAGCTGGGCGGGCGAAGGTCGGCCCGTGTACATGACGGGCCCCGCGACGACGGTGTTCGAAGGCGAGATCACGCTGTAGGTCTCAACTTGTTCGACGGGTGGTCGCCGCAGTTGCGGCGTCAGAGCCGAGCCGTCGCCCCTCCTGGTGCCGCAAAAGCGTGTCCGTCGAACGCGAAGCGGGTTTCCGGCTGCAATGACGCGCTTTGCGGCACCATGAGGCGCGACGAATCGCCTCCACCGCGCCTTGCGAGCGGCGCGAGCGCGACCGCGTGGAAAGGTTCACAACCAATTTCGTCGGGTTTCGACAGCGCGGGGTTGGTACTACAATCGAATCAAGCGCCAGAGAACACGAAAAGCACAACGCATGACACCCGACGCCGTAGCCACGTACCTCCAGGAGCACCCCGAATTTTTCGAGCAGTACGCCGACCTGCTCGCCGACATCTACATTCCGCATCCCCACGGCGGGCGGGCGATCCCGATCGGCGAGCGCCAGATCCTCACGCTGCGCGAGCGCGGCAAGCAGCTCGAGACGAAGCTCCGCGAGGTGATCCAGTACGGCGAGGAAAACGACGCGATCGGCGAAAAAGTGCACCGGCTCGCGCTGGCGCTCATTTCCGCGCGCGACCTGCCGACGCTTACGACGACGCTCGACTTCAACCTGCGCGAGGATTTCGCGATTCCGCACGTCGCGCTCGAGCTCTGGCGCGGCGAAGCGGCGCGCGCGAGTGAGACGCTGCGCGCGTATGCCGCGGGACTGAGCACGCCGTACTGCGGCGCGCACGTGCCGCCCGAGATCGTGAACGACCTTTTTGGCGAGGCCGCGCCGCAGCTTCAGTCCTTTTCGGTGATCGCGCTGGACGCGGGCGGCCCGTTCGGCGTGCTGGCGCTCGCGAGCGAGGACGCGCGCCGGTTCTATCCGGAAATGGGCACGGTCTATCTGAAGCGCATCGGCGAGCTCGCGGCGGCCGCGCTGCTGAGATACGTCTGACATGGCCAGGGTGGGCGAAGCCCAGCACGGGCAGACGCCGCGCGCGGCCGAGCTTCTGCGCAGCTACCTGGACCATCTCGCGCACGAGCGGCGTCTGAGCGCGCACACGCTTTCGAATTACCGGCGCGATCTCGAAACGCTGATCGCGCGCGCCGGCGAGACCCCGCTCGCGAAACTCCAGGTTCACGACGTGCGCAGGCTGGTCTCGCAGCTCCACGCAAAAGGCCTGGGCCCGCGCTCGCTGGCGCGCATGCTGTCGGCGTGGCGCGGGTTCTATCGCTATCTCGCCCGCGACCACGGCTACACCGACAATCCCTGCCTCGGCATACGTGCCCCCAAGGCCGCGAAGCGCCTGCCGCACGCGCTCTCGCCCGACGAAGCGAACCGCCTGCTGGACGCGAACGCCGATACCGCGCTCGCGGTGCGGGACAAAGCGATGTTCGAGCTCTTCTATTCCTCGGGGCTGCGTCTGTCGGAGCTGACCGGCCTTGCGCCCGCGGACGTGAACCGCGGCGAAGGCACCGTGCGCGTTACCGGCAAAGGCTCCAAAACGCGCATCGTCCCTGTCGGCACGCACGCGTTGCGGGCGCTCGACGCGTGGCTCGAAACGCGCGCGCAGATCCCGCGCCACGATCGCGCCGCTCTGTTCGTGAACCGGCTCGGGCAGCGACTGACGCCGCGCTCCGTGCAGCAGCGGCTGAAGACGTGGGCGCTCAAGCGCGGGGTGTCGACCCGGGTGCATCCCCACGTGCTCCGCCACTCGTTCGCGTCTCACGTGCTGCAGTCGAGCGGCGACCTGCGCGCGGTGCAGGAAATGCTGGGACACGCGAGTATCTCCACGACGCAGGTCTACACGCATCTCGATTTTCAGCATCTGGCCAAGGTGTACGACGCAGCCCACCCGCGCGCGAGGCGCCAGAGCGCACCGGATGCACGCTCCCGCAATCGCCACGCGCGCCGTGGCAAAACCCGCCCGGAGGAAAAATGATCGGTCGTCGACAGGTCCTGTTGCTGCTCGTAGCGCTCACCACTGGATGCGCCACCACCGACAGTCTCGAGCCGGGCAGCGGCACGAGCTTCCAGGTCAAAGGCCGAAGCTACGATCAGGTCTGGAAGGCCGCGGTCACGACGGCGAGCCGCAGCTTGACGATCGTTGAGCAGAGCAGGGAGACCGGTACCATCAAGGCGGAATCGCGCGCGGGTCTTGCGACGCTGGGCGAGGTCGTCGGCATCTTCATCCGGCCCGCACGCGCCGGTGCATCGGCGTACACCGTCGAAGTGCAAAGTCAAAAGCGCTCCAAGCTGCAGATCACCGGACAGGACTGGACGCAGACGATGGTTGCCGGGATCAAAGCCGAGCTCGGGCAGTGAGGTAGCGGCGCTCGCCTGCAGGCTCGGGCTTCGCCGCTACCACGAACAGAGGGAACCCCATGGTTTCCCTCCGTAACCTCCTTTCCTTTCGGTGCTAACTGTCGATGAATCTGCTGCCGGAGCTTTTCGAAAATAACCGGCGCTGGGCGGCCGAACGCGTTGCGGACGATCCACAGTTTTTCGCGCGGCTCTCGGCGCTGCAGACACCTCCGTACCTGTGGATCGGCTGCTCCGACAGCCGGGTGCCGGCGAATCAGATCGTGGGGCTGCTGCCGGGCGAGCTGTTCGTCCACCGCAACGTTGCCAATGTCGTCGTGCACACGGACCTCAATTGTCTTTCGGTGCTGCAGTTCGCGGTCGACGTGCTGAAGGTGCGGCACGTGATGGTCGTCGGCCATTACGGCTGCGGCGGCGTGCGCGCGGCGCTCGACAACGCGCAGCTCGGGTTGAGCGATAACTGGCTGCGCCACGTGCAGGACGTACGCGCAGCGTATCGCGAGCTGCTGGATGCGCTCGTGGACGACGGCGCGCGCGTGGACCGGCTGTGCGAGCTCAACGTGCTCGAGCAGGCGGCGAACGTCTGCGAGACGACGATCGTGCGCGATGCCTGGGCCCGCGGTCAGCCGCTCGCGGTGCACGGCTGGATATACGGGCTGCACGATGGGCTGTTGCGCGACCTGGGCTTCGCGGTCTCGCGCGCCGCGGACGTGGAACGTACCTCGACGGCGGCGCTCGAGCGCCTCGGACACGCGACGCGCCGGTCGTAGGGGTGGGTGCACCCACCGACGATGAACAAGCTGATCCTCAAAGCCGGCCGCGAAAAATCGCTCAAGCGCCGCCACCCGTGGGTGTTCTCCGGCGCGATCGCGAAAGTCGAAGGCCGGCCGGACATGGGCGAAACCGTCGAAATACGATCCGGCGCGGGCGAGACGCTCGCGTTCGCCGCCTATAGCCCGCACTCACAGATTCGCGCCCGTGTGTGGTCGTGGACGGCGTCCGACATCGACGCGCGGTTTTTCACGCAGCGGATCGAGGATGCCGCGTCGGCGCGGGCAGCGCTTGGCATCGCCGAGGCGAGCGATGCCTGGCGGCTCGTTCACGGCGAGTCCGACGGCCTGCCCGGCGTGATCGCAGACCGCTACGGCGAGACGGTCGTCATGCAGATCCTGAGCGCGGGCGGCGAGCGCTGGCGTGACGCGATCGCCGACGCGTTGTGCGGCCTGGACGGCGTCGAGCGGGTGTGGGAGCGCTCCGACGCGGACGTGCGCGAGCTCGAAGGACTCAAACCGCGAACCGGTCTCGTGCGCGGCACGCCGCTCCCCGGCGCGCCGGTGATCCGGGAGCACGGGCTCCAATTCAAGGTCGAGATCGATGCCGGGCACAAGACCGGTTTCTACCTCGACCAGCGCGACAACCGCCTGCTGCTGCGCCGGTTGACGCGCGGCAGGGACGTGCTCGACTGCTTCTCCTATACCGGCGGGTTCGCAATGAATGCGCTCGGAGGCGGCGCACGCTCGCTGCTCGCGATCGACAGCTCCGCGCTCGCGCTCGAGATGGCGCGCGCCAATGCGAAATTGAACGCGCTGCCGGATGCCGAATGGCTCGAAGGCGACGTGTTCCAGTTGCTGCGGCGCCTGCGCGACGAGCGACGCACGTTCGACGTCGTCGTGCTCGATCCGCCGAAGTTCGCGCCGACCGCGGCGCATGCGGAGCGCGCCTCGCGCGCGTACAAGGACATCAACCTGCTCGCGTTAAAGCTGCTGCGCCCGGGCGGCTTTCTCGTGACGTTCTCGTGCTCCGGCGGCGTTTCCGCCGACCTGTTTCAGAAGATCGTCGCCGGCGCGGCCCTCGACGCCGGTGTGGACGCGCGCATCGAATCGTGGCTGCACGCGGCGCCGGATCACCCGGTGGGGCTGTCATTCCCCGAGAGCGAGTACTTAAAGGGACTGCTCGTCAGGCTGCCGGCTTAGGCGCCAGCGCCGTTTCGGACGGCCGATGGCCATAGCCAAACGCGCGGTGGAGGTGATTCGGCGAGCGGCGTAGGGTGCGCTAGCAGCGCACCGACCGCGGTGGGCCATCGACCCACTCTACGCCTGCGTACCGCCGTTCCACGCGAGCAGATTCAGGAATTCGCGCCGCGTTTTCGGGCCGTAGGTGAGGAAGTGCGGGTCTTGCCGCTCGAGGTAGTTCTCGCGTGTTTTGGCGATCGCGTCGCGGCTCGCATATTTCTTCACCTCCGCGGCGCTGATGCCGTAAACCCGCGCCGCATTGAGCCCGAAAATTCTCGCGCGCAGTGACGGGGTGATCTCCGCGTAGCCGTGCTTTTCGCGCAGCTCGCGCGCGATCTGAAACGTGCGGAAGGCCTGAATCTGATCCTGCGGCGAGCCGTACCAGATCGAATCGGTGCCCCACAGCACGTTGTCCTCGCCGCAGTAGCGGATCAGCTTCCCGAGCGCGTGCGCGGCCTGTGTCGGATCCCGCATGAGAAAGCGCCACGTGCTGCCGAGCTCCGCATACACGTTGCTGTTCGGCTTCACGTTGTTATCGACCAGCGAGCGGATCAGCGTGTCGATGCCGTCGCGCCGTGCGGCGTGGTCGTACGCCTGTTCCGCGACGCCGCTCACGAAGCCGGAGTGATAGACGAGAAACGCGACGTCCGGAAAGCGCTTCGCGACGACGCCGATGTCGCTGCACTGGCTGTGCTCGTACGACTGCTTGCCGAACGGCAAGCCCTTGTGGACGCAGATCACTCTCACGTCGAGCGCGCGCGCTTTCTCGATGAACCGCGTACCGACGTCATCGGAGAGAAAGAAGCCGCGGCCGTCCGGGCCCCATTGCGTGTAAGTCTTCCATGCGGCGACTTGCCAGCGCGCCTTGAGCTCGTCCATCGCCTCGACGTCGCCGGACTGATTCGGATTGACGCGACCGTGTACGAGCAGGCGGTGCGTGCCCTGGAGCTTGTCGACGATGCGCCGCACGGCGTCGGCGGCCTGGATCGTAAGCGGCTCGGCATCGCGCCGCGACGGCACGAACGACAGCACCATCATGTCGGTGTCGCTGTCGAGGAACACGTCTTTCACGAATTCCTCGGGCCCGAGACACGCGAGATGCGCGCGCGGCCCCGGTTTCGATGCGAGCGAGCACGCCGCCTTCGGTGACCATTTGAACGCGTCGGCGGGCGCGGTCTCGAGCCACAGCCGGTTCGGGTCGACGAAATGCCCCTGCACGTCGAAGATGAATTCCCCCTTGCCGCCGGTCGTTGCTGCGGCGAGCTGCACATCGAGTGCGGCCTCGGCGGGCACGTCGAAGTAACCGCCGGTGCGTCCTGCTGCCGCGTTCGCTGCGTTGAAGGCGAGGAGCGTGCTCGCCGCGCCGCAACCGGAGACCAGAAAATCGCGCCGGGAGAGGCCCGTGCGCTTCGCGTTCTGCGTTGCCGTTTGGTGCGCCAGCCGGTTGGCAAGGCGGTTCGCCTGCGAGAGCGGCATCGGCACGAATTCTCCGTTGCTTGTACTATCGAGCTTGATCGGGAGGCGCGCGCCTTCCGCGTCGGTTCGATCCATGGGAGCCCTCATGATCACGGCTGAGATTCCTTACACGGTAGACACAGGCGAGAAGCTCGTCAACGAAACGTTCGGCCCGAACAACATCCGCCGGCGCAAGACCGGCGCGCAGGACATGCATCCGATGGCTATCCGCGACGGCCGCGAGTGCATCGGAGATCTTTCGATCGAGCGCAACGGCTTCGTGCTCGTCGAGCACAAGACGGCGATGAAGGATTTCTTCGACGCCGAAGAGCTGAAGCGCGTGTACTACCCCGAGGTGATCGAGCTCATCAAGCAGCAATCGGGCGCGTCGCGTGTCGTCGTCTTCGATCACACGTTGCGCTCCGGCAATGAAGGCGAGCGCGAGGAGAAGCTCATCCGCGAGCCGGTGCTCTCGGCCCACAACGATTACACCGAGTGGTCGGGACCGAACCGCGTGCGCGAGCTGATGGGCGACGAGGCGGAAGCGCTGCTCCAGCGCCGCTTCGCGATCATTCAGGTGTGGCGCGCGATCAACCAGCCGATCCAGTCGAACCCGCTCGCGATGGCGGATGCGCGCAGCATCGCCTTCGACGATCTGATGGTCGCTGAACGGCGCTATCCGAATCGCGTCGGGCAGACGTACCGCCTGAAGTACAACCCGAGCCACCAGTGGTTCTACTTCCCGCAGATGCACCGCGACGAAGCGCTCGTCTTCACCGTGTACGACTCCGCGAACGACGGGCGCGCGCGCTTCACCGCGCATACCGCGTTCGACGATCCGACCACGCCGCCGGGCGCGCCGCCGCGGCAGAGCATCGAGGCGAGGGCGCTCGCGTTCTTCTGAGCGAGCGGCGCGCGGCGCCGCCCTGCAAGGAAAGGAGGTTTCGGAGGAAACACGGGCAGCCGGTAGGTTGCCCATGCTTGGTTTTCCTCTGAATCGTTCACCGGCCGAGGCGGGCTGCCGATGGCAGCCCGGGCGTTCCATGGGGGAAGGGAGGTTACGGAGGGAAACCGTGGAAGGTTTCTCTCTGTTCGTGTAGCGCCCAGGCCCCGAGCCGAAGGCGAGCGGCGCTACCTCCGCGGCGGCACCGGATCGACGCCGCCGGGGTGCCACGGGTGGCACTTCGTGATGCGCTTGACGGCAAGCCACGCGCCGCGCAGTGCGCCATGCGTCTCGATGGCTTCGGCTGCGTACGCCGAGCACGTGGGATAGAAGCGGCAGTTCGCGCCGAGGAACGGACTCACCAGCAGGCGATAACCGGCGATCAACGCGAGCAGCAGGCGTTTCATGAATCGGGTGGGAGTAAGATTCGCGCCGCGAAATCTTACTCCGACGCCAATTTCTCTCCATGTTCCAGATCCGCGACCTGCGCCACGCGTACGACGGCGCCGACGTGCTGCAGATACGCGACTGGCTCGCGGAGCAGGGGGAGCACTGGCTGGTGCTCGGACCGTCGGGCAGCGGCAAGACGACGCTCCTGCACATCCTCGCCGGGATTCTCAAGCCGAGCTTCGGCGACGTGCTCGTCTCCGGACAGCGGTTGACCCGCATGAAGGCGCGCGAGCTCGACCGCTTTCGCGGCCGCCACGTCGGCATCGTGCTCCAGCAATTGCATCTCGTGGACAGCCTCACGGTTCGCGATAACGTCGCGATCGCGCAGTACTTCTCGCGCGTCGAGCGCAACGCCGGCCGGGTGAACGAGGTGCTCGCCGATCTCGGCCTCGCGGATCGAGCGGATGCTTTTCCGCACGAGCTCTCGTTCGGCCAGCAGCAGCGGGTAGCCGTCGCGCGCGCCGTCGTGAACCGGCCCACGCTCCTCCTCGCCGATGAGCCGACGTCGAACCTCGACGACGAGCGCTGCGCGCAGACACTCGATCTGCTGGAGACGCAGGCGAAGGCGTGCCGCGCGACGCTCGTGATCGCGACGCACGATCAGCGTATCCATTCGCGTTTCGGCAATCAGTACGTGCTGCCTCGACGCCAATGACACTGGCGCGCATCAGCTTCGCGTATCTGCGTAAACGCCGCTCGAGCACGCTGCTCAACGTCGTTCTGCTGGCGTTCGCCGTCGGGGCGGTCACGCTGCTGCTCCTCACCGGTTCGCAGCTCGAGGAGCGCATCCGGCGTGACGCGCACGGGATCGACCTCGTCGTCGGCGCCAAAGGCAGCGAGACGCAGCTCATCCTTGCCGCCGTATACGCCCTCGACGAGCCCGGCGGCAGCATGAGCTGGAGCGAAGCGCAGGAGATCGCCGCGCACCGCGGCGTGCGCAGGGCGATACCGCTCGCGTTCGGCGATCATTACTTCGGCTTTCGCATCGTCGGGACCAGCCATGACTACGTCGCGCTGCATGGGGCGCGGCTCGCGCGCGGGCGGTTGTGGGGGAAGCCGCTGGAAGCGGTCGTCGGCGCCGACGTCGCGCTGCGGCTGCGCCCCGAGATCGGCTCGACGTTCGAGCCGGTGCACGCGGTGACGGGCGCGTCGGGCATAGCGCATCCCGAGCACGACTACCGCATCGTCGGCGTTCTCGAGCGTACCGGCAGCGTCCTCGACGGTCTCATCCTGACGGGTCTGGAAAGCTACTGGACCCTGCACCCTGCGAAGCCGCGGCCCGATGAATACGGCCTCATCGCGGAGCCGCCGGCGGACCCGAGAACCGTCAACGCGCTGCTGCTCCAGTACGACGTGAGCCACGTGGCGCGAGAGGTGCCCTACGTCGTCGCGGCCTACCCGCATCTCCAGGCTGCGTCCCCGGCGGAGCACTCGGCTCGCATGCACGGCATTCTCGCGATATCGACCGACCTCATCCGCATCTTCGCCGTCGTGCTGATCGCCTCGGCCGTGCTGTCGATGTTCATCGCGCTCTACGGCAGCCTGAGCGAGCGTCGGTACGATCTGGCGGTGATGCGTACGCTCGGCGCCACGCGCGAGCGCATCATGGGCCTGCTTCTGTTCGAAGGTTTCGTGCTCGCCTTCGCCGGCGCCCTGCTCGGCCTCGCGCTCGGCCACGCCCTCACGTCGGTGCTCGGGCTCGCGCTGCATCAGGCGGAGCAGGTGTCGGTCACAGGAATGCGCTGGCACCCCGGCGAACCCTTGATCGTGCTCGCCACGCTGCTGCTCGGGACGATCACCGCGCTGCTGCCGGCATGGCGTGCGCACGAAGTGGATATCGCGGCGACGCTCGCACGCGGGTAGGGACTGACGCCATTTTTTGCATTGGCCTCGCCGCGAATGGTTTAATTGCGGCCCTCATGCCGTTCCCCAATCCACGCACAGGCTTCGAACGCGAGCGCCGGACGCGCACCGATACGGCGGCGGCGCGCCGGTGACTCTGCTCTGGATCATCTGCGCCACGCTGCTGGGCGGCGTGCTGAGCATCTCGGCGGCGGCATTCCTGTCGTTCACCGCGCTCTCGACGATGGTCTCGCGAATGGTGAGCTACGCGGTGGGCGCGATGCTCGGCGCCGCGTTCCTGCACCTGCTGCCGGAGGCATTCAGGCAGGCGGAAAGCATCGAAGGGCTGTTCGCGGCGACGCTCGCAGGCCTGCTCGGATTTTTCCTGCTGGAAAAGGCGGCGCTGTGGCGTCACCGCCACCAGCACGTGCATGCGGGCCACGAGGAAGCCCACACGCATGTGAAGCCGGTCGCGACGCTGATCATCATCGGCGACGGCTTTCACAACTTCGTCGACGGTGTGCTGATCGCCTCGGCGTTCGTTACCGACCCGGTGCTCGGCGTTGCCGCGGCCGTGGCGCTCGTCGCGCACGAGGTGCCCCAGGAAGTCGGCGACTTCATGGTCCTGCTCGACTGCGGGCTGTCGCGCTCGCGCGCGCTTGCGCTCAATCTTGCCTCGAGCGCGATGGCGGTGGTAGGCGGCATCGCAGGATATCTCGCGCTCGGCAACGCGCAATACGTCGTGCCCTACATCCTCGCGCTCGCCGCGGCGAGCTTTATCTACATCGCGGTCGCCGATCTGATCCCGGGTCTGCACCGGGCGATGGACACCCGAAGCACTGTCTGGCAGATCGTGCTGATTGCGGCCGGCATCGTCACGGTCACGCTGCCGGCCGTGTTCCTGCATTGAACAGCCGCCGCTCGCACTAAACTTCGGGCGGCATGCCGGGTGCATTTCCCGTGCGATGAGCGCATTGTCCATGCCGAGCATCGATCCATCCGTGCGAACGGCCTCGCCGCGCGCGTTCGCGCTGTTCGTCTGCGGGAGCCTCGCACTGCACGCGGCACTGCTGCTCGCGCTTCCCGGATGGATACGCCCGGTCGTGACCGTCGAGGCGCTGGAGGTGACGCTGCAACGGCTCGAGCCGCCGCGAGTGATCGCCAGCGCGCCGGCGGCTGCTCCGCCATCCCCGCCGCCGCGCGTGAGGCCGCCCGAGCGGAAGACGAAAGCCGCTGCGCCGGAAAAAAAGGCTGCACGGCCTCCGCGCGAGTCCCCCCGCGTGATCGCCGCACCGGATCCTCCGCCGGTGCTCGCGCTGCCGGCGCCGACCGCGACCGAGCCGACGCCGGTGGCGGCGCCTGCGGCGCCGCCGAGCGTTCCGGCTCCGGCGGCGCCCGAACCACGCGCGACGGCGGCGCCGGGCGCCGCTGGCGGGCCCTCGGCTGGGCCGTCACGCGATGCAGGGCGCGTGGCGAAGGGCGGCGATGCTTTCGAGCAAAACACGCCGCCCGTTTTCAACGCGGCGTACCTGCGCAACCCGCCGCCGCGCTATCCGGTCAGCGCCCGCCGTCGCGGCGAGCAGGGCACGGTGCTGCTGAAGGTGCTCGTCACGCGTGAGGGCGCCGCGGCTTCGATCGATCTCGAAAAAAGCAGCGGCTCTGCGGCGCTCGACCAGGCCGCGCTGGACGCGGTGAAGTCATGGCGATTCGTGCCTGCGCGCCGGGGCGGGCAGCCGGTCGAAGCGCACGTGCTCGTGCCGATCGTGTTCAGGCTCGAAGGCGTGTCCTGAGCGTAGCCGCATGCGGCGGCGGACGCGAAGAGCGCATCGTCGCTGGGAAAGCCATTACTCCTGACGCGGCATCCGCCTTGCAAAAGCGCTTCGCCGGCAATCGGAGAGCACAAGCCGACGTGCTCGACATGAGGAGAATCGAACGATGAGCGCGATGCGTTCCGCCGCAGTGGCAGCGGCGGCTGCAATATTTACGCTGTCCGGCTGCTATAACGTGCGGCCCTCGTCCGGTGGGGGTGAAAAGGCCAGTGCCACCCTGCCGCGCAAGGTGGACCCGGCGGACGTCGCCGTACCGGCGGGCTACCGGATCGAAGCCGTCGCGACCGGCTTCACCTTTCCGACGGGGGTGGCGTTCGATGCCAGCGGCATCCCGCACGTCGTGGAAGCCGGCTATTCGTATGGAGAGGTTTTCACGACACCGCGGCTCGTGCGCGTGAACAAGGATGGCACCACCACCGAAGTCGCACGCGGCAGCAACAACGGCCCGTGGACCGGAGTCGCGTACGCGAACGGCGCCTTCTACGTCGCTGAAGGCGGCCAGATGCAAGGCGGCCGCATCTTGCGCATCACGCCGGACGGTAAGATCGCGCCGATTTTGGAGAACCTGCCGGGCCAGGGCGATCACCACACGAACGGCCCCGCGATCGGCCCCGACGGCGCGATCTACTTCGGGCAAGGCACCGCGACCAATTCGGCGGTGGTCGGCGAGGACAATCTCAAATTCGGCTGGCTCAAGCGCTTTCCGAAGTTCCACGACATCCCGTGCCGCGATGTCACGCTCGCCGGTGTGAACTACGAGACGAAGGACGTTCCGCTCGCGCCCGATCTCCCGCGCACGCCAACCGGCGCCTTCGTGCCGTTCGGCACGACGACCCAGCCGGGGCAGGTGATCAAAGGGCAGATCCCGTGCAGCGGCGCGATCATGAAAGTCGCACCCGGCGGCGGCGCGCCGGAGCTCGTCGCATGGGGTTTCCGCAACCCCTTCGGGCTCGCGTTCGCCCCCGACGGTCAGCTCTACGCGACCGACAACGGCTACGACGACCGCGGCAGCCGGCCGGTGTGGGGAACGCCCGACGTGCTGTGGCGTGTGACGCCCGGCGCGTGGTACGGCTGGCCCGACTATTCCGAAGGCAAGCCCATCAACCAGGAGTTCTACAAGGTGCCGATGAAAGGCATCCCTCAGCTCGTGCTCGCGAAGCCGCCGGGTAAGCCGCCGCAGCCGGTTGCCTCACTCGGCGTGCATTCGTCATCCAACGGCATCGACTTCTCGCGGTCCGCGAGCTTCGGCCACGTCGGCCAGGCGTTCATCGCGGAGTTCGGCGATCAGGCGCCGGAAACGGGGAAATCGCTGCACCCCGTCGGCTTTCGCGTGATCCGCGTCGACGTCAAAAGCGGTCGCATCGAGGATTTCGTCGTCAACCGAAGCGACAAAAGCGGCCCTGCGAGCAAGATCGGCAGCGCCGGCATCGAGCGGCCTGTGGGCCTGCGCTTCGATCCCTCGGGCAATGCGTTGTACATCGTCGATTTCGGCATCATGCTGATGGACAAGATGGGGCCGAAGCCGCAGCAGCGCACCGGCGTGCTGTGGCGCGTGGCGCGCGGAGGTGCATCGTGAAACGGATATTTGCGAATCGCGCAGCCGCGGGCGCGATGATCGTCGCCCTGGCTGCGACGCTGGCGGCATGCCATCCGGTGAAGCGTTCGGAACCGCTCGTCGGGCCGATGACGCTCACCGACCCCGCGCTCGAGCGCGGGCGGCTCCTGTTCGACCGGCACTGCTACAAGTGCCACCTCGAAGGCGAAGGCGGCCTCGCGCCGCCGTTCAACGACAAGCCGCTGCCGAAATTCCTGATGCGTCTGCAGACCCGCGTCGGCCTCGGCGCGATGCCCGCATTCAGCGAGGATCAGTTGAGCGACGCCGAGCTCGACGATCTCCTGAATTACATCGTTTACCTGCGCCACCACTACCCCAAAGACCGCAACCCGCAGGCGAAAGGCGGCTGACGTTGCGTAAGCGCAGTGCCGTCGCCGTCGCTGCGGCGGCGATGATCGCCTGCGCAACACACGCGCACGCCGCCGAGCCGCCGATGCTGCAGCCGGTGGTCGTGACCGGCACGCACCTGCCGCAGTCGGAAGCGCCGGTGTCGCAGTCGGTCGTCGTCATTCCGCAAGCCGAGGTGAGGAGCCGCGCGGCTGCCAATCTGCCGCAGCTTCTGCGCAATACGGCCACCCTGTACGTCGATCAGCCGGGAGCGCCCGGCGGTTTCGCGGCGGTGTATCTGCGGGGTGCGGATCCCAGCCACACCGCGGTGATGATCGATGGCGTCAAAGTGAGCGATCCGACGAATCCGCGCGGCGGCGGCATCGATCTCTCGCTCATCGACCCGCGGACGATCGCGCGCGTGGAGGTCCTTCCCGGCGCGTCCTCGGCGATCTATGGCGCGGACGCGATGGCCGGCGTGCTGAACCTGATTACGCGCGTACCGCGCGAGAACCGCGTGCGCCTCGGCGGCGGGATCGGCGGGGACGGCTTTCGCACGGTATTCGCGAGCGGCACGGTGGTATCGGATGGCGTGGCGCTCACGGCGTCCGGCGCGACGCTGAACGACGGGCACAGGTCCGGTGATGCGTTCGCGCGGCTTCGCACGGGTACGCTGCGGCTCGACGCGGGAGATCCTGCGGCGTTTTCGGCGAACGCGTGGGTGCGCCTCCAGCGTCACGAGAGCGGCGCTTTCCCCGAGGATAGCGGCGGCCCGCGTCTGGCGGTTCTACGGGAGCTCGAACGGCGCGACACCGACGGCGTCATCGCCGCGCTTGGCGGCGAGCTGCCGACGCGCTGGGGCTCGCTGCGGCTGTACTCGAATCTCTTCGAGCAGGATGCGGATCTCGAATCGCCTGGCGTCGCGCCGGGCGTGCGCGACCCGTTCGGTCTGCCGCGAACGTCATCGGCTTCGCGCTACCGCCGCTGGGCGGCCGGTGCGATCGCCGCATTCGGCGAGGCCGCCGGCACGCAGGCGCTCGTCGGCGCGCAATACGAACGCGAGCAGGGCGACGTGCTGAGCACGCTCTTTTTCGGTCCGGTGCAGATGCCCGCGAACTTCGCGCTCGAGCGCGATACGCGTTCGTTGTTTTCGGAAGCGCGGGCGAAAATCACCGGCGCCGTGAGCGCGCAGGCCGGCGTGCGCGCGGACGCGACGGATGCGCACGGCACGCACACGACGTTTCAGACGGGTCTTCGATACCGCGCGGCTGCGGCGGCCACCCTCGCCGTCAACTACGGTACGGGTTTCAAGCCGCCCAGCTTCTTCGCGCTCGGTCACCCGCTCGTCGGCAATCCGGGCCTGGTGCCCGAGCGCAGCCGTACGCTGGAAGTGAGCGTGGCGTCGGACGCTGACGCACGCCCGCTGTCGTACCGCGCGGCGGTATTCCGGTCGCAGTACCGCGATCTCGTCGATTTCGACGCCGGGCCGCCGCCGCGGCTCGTGAACCGCACCACGGTCGAAGTGAGCGGCTACGATGTCGCCGCGAACGCACGCATAAACGATCGCCTGCGCGTCTCCGCAGGCGCGACGGGGCTCGAGTTCGAGCTACCCTCCGGGGTCCCGGCGCTGCGCAGCCGCCCGCGGTTTCGCGCGACCTCGAGCGCGTCGTACGACGTGACACCGCAACTCACCGCGTCGGTCCTCGGCTCGTGGGTCGGGCGCGTGTTCGATTCATCCATCCCGACGGGCGCGACATACCTGCCTCCATATCTGCTCGTCGATGCGTCGGTGGCGTATACCCTGCGCGGCGTGCGCGTCGCGCTCGGGCTCGACAATCTGCTCGATCGAAACCACGAGCAGTTCATCGGATTTCCCGGTCGCGGACGCCGCGTGCGCATCGAGGTCGCGCTCGAGCTCTGAGGCGTTGCCGGGGCCGCGGACGCTATAATTCGGCATTGAAGTACCGGCCGGCGGCCCCATCTTTCCCGGGTCCCGCAGGCTTTCTCCTCCGCAGCCCCATTCCCATGAGCGAAACCACCTTTCACGGCACGACCATCCTTTCCGTTCGTCGCGGCAAGACCGTTGCGCTCGGCGGCGACGGTCAGGTGACGCTCGGTAACGTGATCGTCAAAGCGAGCGCGCGCAAGGTCCGTCGGCTCCATCAGGACCGCATCCTCGCCGGGTTCGCGGGCGGCACCGCGGACGCGTTCACGCTGTTCGAGCGCTTCGAGGCGAAGCTCGAGAAGCATCAGGGGAATCTCACGCGCTCGGCCGTCGAGCTCGCCAAGGACTGGCGTACCGACCGTATCCTGCGACGGCTCGAGGCGATGCTCGCGGTCGCCGACCGCGATGCCTCGCTCATCATCACCGGCAGCGGCGACGTGCTCGAGCCCGAGCAGGGCCTGATCGCGATCGGCAGCGGCGGTCCCTACGCGCAGGCCGCGGCGAAAGCGCTGCTCGACAATACCGATCTCGGTGCGGAGGAGATCGTGAAGCGCGCGCTCACGATCGCCGGCGAGCTGTGCATCTACACCAACCAGCAACACACGATCGAAACGCTGTAGCGTCCGCGTTCAATGACTCCGCAAGAAATCGTTCACGAGCTGGATAAACACATCATCGGCCAGGCGGACGCGAAGCGCGCCGTCGCGGTCGCGCTGCGCAATCGCTGGCGCCGGCAGCAGGTGGGCGACCCGCTGCGCCAGGAGATCACGCCGAAGAACATCCTGATGATCGGGCCAACCGGTGTCGGCAAGACGGAGATCGCGCGGCGGCTGGCGCGGCTTGCCGATGCACCGTTCGTGAAAGTCGAAGCGACGAAGTTCACGGAGGTCGGCTACGTCGGGCGCGACGTCGACACGATCGTGCGCGATCTCGTCGAGACCGCGATCAAGGAAGCGCGCGAGCACGCCACGCGCAAAGTGCGCCACCAGGCCGAGGACCTCGCAGAGGACCGCGTCCTCGACGTGCTGCTCCCGGCCGCGCGCGATTACTCCGGGTCGGCCGTCGAGAGCGACTCGGCCACGCGCCAGAAATTCCGCAAGAAGCTGCGCGAAGGCGATCTCGACGACAAGGAGATCGAGATCGAGACCTCCGCGCTGCAGACGTCCATGGAGATCTTCGCGCCGCCCGGCATGGAGGATCTCACCGCGCAGATCCAGAACATGTTCCAGAACCTCGGACAGACCCGTAAGCGCGTGCGGAAGTTGAAGATCCGCGACGCGATGAAGCTCCTCACCGACGAGGAGGCTGCGAAGCTCGTGAACGACGACGACCTGAAATCGCAGGCGCTCCGCAACGTCGAGCAGAACGGCATCGTGTTTCTCGACGAGATGGACAAGATCACGAGCCGGTCCGAGACGCACGGCGCGGATGTCTCGCGTCAGGGCGTGCAGCGCGACCTCCTGCCGCTGGTCGAAGGCACGACGGTCTCGACGAAATACGGCATGATCAAGACCGATCACATTCTGTTCATCGCGAGCGGCGCATTCCATCTGTCGAAGCCGTCGGATCTCATTCCGGAGCTCCAGGGCCGCTTCCCGATCCGCGTCGAGCTCGCGAGCCTGTCCGTCACCGATTTCGAGCAGATCCTGACCAACACCGACGCCTGCCTCGTGCGTCAGTACGAGGCGCTGCTCGCGACGGAGAACGTGAAGCTCGACTTCCGCCCGGAAGCGATCCGGCGTCTGGCCGAGATCGCATGGCAGGTGAACGAAAAGACCGAGAACATCGGCGCGCGGCGCCTCTACACCGTCATGGAGCGGCTGCTCGAGGACATCTCGTTCAATGCCGCGAAGCATGGCGGCGAGACGATCGTCGTGGACTCCGCGTACGTCGACGAGCGGCTGAAAGACCTCGCCGGCTCCGAAGACCTCGCCCGCTACGTGCTCTAGCCGAAGGCAGGGAGGTTACCGAGGGAAACCATCATCGGTTTCCTTCTGTTCGTTCACCGGCCCTGCAGCAGCACCGGTAAGACGCGTCAGCGGCTTACCATCGGGCGGCTGCCCAGCGTCAACGCAATGCGCTCCGCCGCCTGCCGCGCATCCGCGTGCGACGCATACGGCCCGGCGTGCACGCGGTAGAGGCCTTCGCGAGCGCGCACCTGCAGCCGTTCGGCCAGCCAGTCGAACTGCACCCGGGCGCGCATGAGATAGCTCTCGGCGTTTTCGCGCGAGCCGAACGCCCCGAGCTGGAGATAGATACCGGTGGGATCGGGCGGCGTTTCCTTCGGCGCCGGAGCGACCGCCGGCATGGCATCCGCGGCCGCGGCGGGGTGGATGTGCCGCGCGGCCATGGCGATCGCGAGTATCGGGTCGGCGTCTTCGGCCGCGCGTGGCGGTGCGGAAGCCACTGCCGCCGGCGGCGATGCGACTGCACGCGCAACGGCCGCGGATCTCGCCGCTGCGGCGCGTGAACGCGGCGCGCTCGCGAGCATCGTGCCGCTGCCCGCGTCGGGAATGATCGATTCCACCTCGACCACCGCGCTGCCGCCGGCGAGGACGCCGAGCCGGTGTGCGGCGGTGTACGAAAGATCGATCAGCCGGTTGTCGAGGAAGGGCCCGCGGTCGTTGATCCGTACGATCACCGAACGGCCGTTGGCGACGTTCGTGACCCGCGCGTAGCTCGGTATCGGCAGCGTCGGATGCGCCGCGCTGATCGCGTACATGTCGTAGATCTCGCCCGAAGACGTCGGCTTGCCGTGATAGCGGCGTCCGTACCAGGTCGCGACACCGCGCGCTTTGTACGGCGTCAGCTCGGTCATCGGCGTGAAGGTCTGTCCCAGCACGACGTAGGGCCGCATTGTGCCGCGCACGAGCGGCTCGAGCTGCGGCACCGGCTCGGGAACGCTCTCGAGATCCGCCGGTGGAGCGTCGCCAGGACCGTCGTCGAGGTAGTAACCGCCGCCGCGCGGGGTACGGGGCGGCGCCGGCTGGCTCGGCGCCGTCGAAGGCGCGCGCGAGATGCGGGGTGCCGGACGCTCGGTTCGTGCTGATGGTTCGGATTGCCGTGGCGCGCTCGCGCAACCGGCCAGAGCTGCCACGAATGCAAGCGCAGATGCCGTAACCGTCACCCCCGCGGAGGCGGGGGTCCAGAACCGGCTCCAGCCGGGGCTCAACTGCGCCTGGATTCCCGCCTGCGCGGGAATGACGACGGGTTGTTCACGTCTGTACGAGCTTCCTGTGTGTGTGGATGCTCATGAGGATGCCGAATCCGAGGCAGATCGTCACGAGCGAGGTGCCGCCGTAGCTCACGAGCGGCAGCGGCACGCCGACCACCGGCAGGATGCCGCTCACCATGCCCATGTTGACGAAGGCGTAGGTGAAGAAGGTGAGCGTGATCGCGCCGCCCAGGAGCCGCGCGAAGAGCGTCGGCGCGTTCAGGGTGATCGCCGCGCCGCGCGCAATGACGAGCAGGAACAGGATCAGCAGCACGCCGGTGCCGATGAGCCCGAACTCCTCCGAGTACACGGCGAAGATGAAGTCGGTCGTGCGCTCCGGAATGAAATCGAGATGCGTCTGCGAGCCCGAGAGCCACCCTTTGCCGGCGATGCCGCCGGACCCGACCGCGATCGTGGACTGGATGGTGTGGTAACCGGCGCCGAGCGGGTCCTTCGCCGGATCGAGCAGCGTCAGCAGGCGCTGACGCTGGTAGTCGTGCAGCACCGACCACAGCACCGGGAGGCTCGCTGCACCCGCGACGAAGAGCGCCGCGATAACGCGCCAGGACAAGCCGGCCAGGAAAATCACGTAGCAGCCGCTCGCGAAAATGAGCACGGCGGTGCCGAGGTCCGGCTGCCGGGCGATGAGCAGCACCGGGATGATCAGGAGCACGCCGCCGATCACGTAGTTCTTGAGCCGCAGCGTGGCTTCGTAGCGGTCGAAGTACCACGCCAGCATCAGCGGCACCGCGATCTTCATGAGCTCGGAAGGCTGGATGCGCGTGACGCCCAGGTCCAGCCAGCGCCGCGCGCCGTTGACGATCTGGCCGAAGAACGCGACCCCGAGGAGCAGGATCAGGCCGACGATGTATACCGGCACCGACAGGCGCATGAGGTAGTGCGGCGGGATGTTCGCGAACACCCACATCACGCCCAGCGCGACCATCATGTTGAGAAGCTGGCTGGAGATGCGCGGAAAGCTCTGGTTCGAAGCGCTGTAGAGCACGACCAGGCCCGTGAACATGAGCAGCAGCACCGCCCCGAGCAGCGGCTGATCCAGATGCCCGGCGAAGAAGCGGCCGACGCGCCTAATGAGAGGGTGCATCGTCGTCGTCCTTGGCCGGGCGTGCTGGTTCCTTTCCGAGCAGCCAGTAGTCGAACACCTGCCGCGCGATCGGCGCGGCGGCGCGCGCGCCGAAGCCCGAGTTCTCGACGATCACCGCGAGCGCGATCGTCGGCTTGTCCGCCGGCGCATAGGCGATGAAGAGCGCATGATCGCGAAGATGCTCGGCGACGCGGCTGGCCACGTATTTGTCGCCTTTGAGGCTGTACACCTGCGCGGTCCCCGTCTTGCCCGCGTGCGTGTAGGGCGCGCCCGCGAACGCGCGAGCGCCGGTGCCTTCCCGGTTCACGCCCACCATCGCGTTCCTGATGATGGAGATGTGCTCCCGCCTGACGTCGAGCGTGCGCCACGGCTTCGGTTCGATGTACGTGCGCTCCTTCTTGTGCACGTCTTCGACGTAATTGACGATATGCGGCCGGTACATCACGCCGTCGTTCGCGAGCGTGGCGGTCGCCGCGGCAAGCTGGAGCGGCGTATACGAGTTGTAGCCCTGTCCGATGCCGATGCTGATCGTCTCGCCGGCGTACCACTTCTGCTTGAAGCGGCGCATCTTCCATTCCTGCGACGGCAGCACCCCGGTCGATTCGCCCGCGATGTCGATCCCGGTGCGGCTGCCGAAGCCGAGCATCCCCATGAAGCGGGAGATGAGATCGATCCCCATGTCGTTCGCGAGGTGGTAGTAGTACGTGTCGCAGGACACCACGATGGACTTGTACATGTCCACGTAGCCGTGGCCGCCGACCTTGTCGTCGCGGAAAGTGTGTCCGCCGAAGTTGAAATAGCCCGGGTCCGAGATCGCCTGCGAGGGCGTGCGCTTGCCGAAAAAGAGCGCGGCCAGCGCCATGAAGGGCTTGAACGTCGATCCCGGCGGATACGTGCCGTTCATCGCCCGGTTGAGCATCGGCTTGTCGGGCGAGGTATTAAGCTCGTTCCAGTTCTGCGGATCGATGCCGTCGACGAACAGATTCGGGTCGAAGCCCGGCTTGCTCACGAACGCGAGCACGCCGCCGGTGGAGGGCTCGATCGCCACCAGCGCGCCGCGGCGTTCGCCGAACGCGCGATACACGACTTCCTGCAGCCGCGCGTCGAGCTTGAGCACGAGATTGCTGCCCGACATCGGCGAGGTGCGCGACAGCGACCGCACCGCCCGTCCGCCCGAGTCGACTTCCACCTGCTCGACGCCGGTCGTGCCGTGCAGGTGCTCCTCGTAGCTGTACTCGAGACCGGTCTTGCCGATGTAGTCGGTGCCACGATAGTTCGACAGCCGCTCCTCGGTCTCGAGGCGGTCGAGGTCCTTCTGGCTGATGCGCCCGATGTGGCCGATCACGTGCGAGAAGAGCTCGCCCTGCGGGTATTCGCGGAACAGCCGCGCGCGCACGTCCACGCCGGGAAAACGGTACTTGTGCGCGGCGAAGCGCGCGATCTCCTCGTCGGTCAGCCGCGTGCGTATCGGCAGACTCTCGAAGCGCTTGCTTTCCTCGAGCAGCTTCTTGAAGCGCCGGCGGTCGCGTGCGCTGATCTCGACCAGCGTCGCGAGCTCCTCGATCGTGTTGTCGAGGTGCTCGACCTTGCTCGGCGTGATTTCCAGCGTGTAGGCGGAGTAGTTGGTGGCGAGCACGACGCCGTTGCGATCGACGATGATGCCGCGGTTGGGCACGATCGGCAGGATCGAGATGCGGTTCGCTTCCGCCAGCGTGTGGTAGTGCTCGTGCATCACGAGCTGCAGGTAGATGAAGCGCGCGAAGAGCAGCCCGAACATGACCACCACGAAAGTGGACGCGATGCCCAGGCGCAGCCTGAAGCCGTGCAGCTCGCGCTCGGCGTCGCGCAGCTCCACGCCCGGCGTGATGTTGAGCTCAGCCATGGTCGTTCTCTCGCGGGCGCTGCGGCAGTCTCAGCAGCAGCGCCACCAGCGGCCACAGCGCACCGGCGACGATGCCGCTGATGTAGTAGCGGTAACCCGGGAAATCCGCGCCGGCGAGCATCCGGATGCCTATCACCACCACGTCGTTCAGCAGAAAGAGCGGTATCACGTGCACCATCTGCGCGGCCGGGCTGAACATGCGCACCCGCCGCGCGAGCGCGATCCCCGCGTAGGTGAGGATCGTATACGAGAGCGCATGCTGGCCGAGCAGCGCGCCTTCCGCAACGTCCACGAGCAACCCGAGCAGGAAAGCGACCATGAATCCCACCCGGCGCGGCTGGTCGATCACCCAGTAAAGGACGACGAGCGCCACGAAATCGGGCCGCAGCCAGGCCATCCAGCCGGTCCACGGCATCATGTTCAGCAGCACGGCGCCGGTGAGGGTCGCGACGATGAACCCGGGCTTTACCGGGAGGAGGATCTCGTGGCGGGCTACTACATCCATCTTTAGGTTCGCGCTCTCGCGCGGTCGAATTTCCCTTCCCCCTTGACGGGGAAAGGGTCGGGGATGGGGGTGAAAGTCATGCCCCGGCGCCTCCGCGCCGTCCCTTCTTCGCCGGCGCCGCCTTCTTCGGTTCCTCTTCCGCCGGGCGCTCCGGAATTTTCCGCTCCGCATGCACGACCAGCACCTGGCGGTGGCTGCTCACGCCCGCGAGCGGCTTGCACAGGATGCGCGCGAAGATGAAAGCGGCATTGCGCTCGATGTTGACGATCTGCGCGACGGGAAGCCCTGGCGGATAGACGCCGTCGATCCCGGAGGTCACGAGCTGGTCACCGACCTCGAAGTCCGCGTTGAGCGGCACGAATTTGAGCTCGAGGGTGTCGCCGCTGCCGGTGCCGCCGAGGACCGCGCGAACGCCGTTGCGGGTGTTGAGCACCGGGACGAGATGGCCCTTGTCGGTGATGAGCGTCACCTCCGATAGCCACGGCATGACGCGCGTCACCTGACCGACGACGCCGTTGCCGTCGATCACCGGCTGGCCCGGCTGCACCTCCTCCTGTGAGCCCTTGTCGATCCACACGCGCCGTGAGAAGGGATCGCGCGCGGCGTACAGCACCTCGGCGAACGAGCTGCGGGACTTGAGCCGCTCGCGCGCGCCGAGGAGCTTGCGCAGGTGCTCGTTCTCCGTCTGGAGCAGGGCGAGCTGCTGCAACTGCGCCGATTGCGTGAGCGTCTGCTGCGAGAGCTTTGCGTTCTCGGTCTGCAGCGAGCTCTGGGTGGTGAAGAAGTCGGACACGCGCGTGGCGATGCTCAACGGCGCGCCGGCGATGCGCTGAAGCGGGTAGATGACCACCGAAACGATCTGCCGGACGGTCTCGAGATACCTGAGCCGCGCGTCGGTGCCGAGCAGCACCAGAGCGAGGATCGTGAAGATGAAAAGTCGGGCGAGGGGGCTGGGACCGGTTCGGAAAAACGGCGGCGGTGCGGATTCCACTAATCGTTAGTGAATATGGTCGCCAGCCGCTCCATTTTCTCGAGGGCCTTGCCGGAGCCGCGGGCGACGCACGTCAGCGGATCGTCGGCGATGACGACCGGAAGGCCGGTCTCTTCCATGAGCAACCGGTCGATGTCGCGGAGCAGCGCGCCGCCGCCGGTCAACACCATGCCTTTTTCGGCGATGTCCGCCGCGAGTTCCGGCGGCGTCTGCTCGAGCGCGGATTTGACGGCCGACACGATGCTGTTCAGCGGATCTGTCAGCGCTTCGAGGATTTCGTTGCTGGAGATCGTGAAGCTGCGCGGTATGCCTTCGGCGAGATTGCGGCCCTTAACTTCCTTTTCGCGCACTTCGGAGCCGGGAAAGGCGGAACCGATCTCTTTCTTGATGTGCTCGGCGGTGGTCTCGCCGATCAGCATGCCGTAGTTGCGGCGGATGTAGTTGATGATCGCTTCGTCGAACTTGTCGCCGCCGACGCGCATCGAGCCTTTGTAGACGAGGCCGCCGAGCGCGATCACGCCGACTTCGGTCGTGCCGCCGCCGACGTCCACCACCATCGAGCCCGTCGCTTCACCCACCGGCAGGTCGGCCCCGATCGCGGCGGCCATCGGCTCTTCGATCAGGAACACGCGGGAGGCACCCGCGCCGATCGCCGATTCGCGGATCGCGCGGCGCTCGACCTGCGTCGAGCCGCACGGCACGCAGATGATGATGCGGGGGCTCGGCTTGAAGAGCCGCGAGTTGTGCACCTTGCGGATGAAGTGCTTGAGCATCTGCTCGGTGACGGTGAAATCGGCGATCACGCCGTCCTTCATCGGACGGATCGCGGTGATGTTGCCGGGCGTGCGGCCCAGCATCTGCTTCGCCGCAATACCGACCTCCTGGATCACTTTCTTGCCGTTCGGCCCGCCTTCCTGGCGGATCGCGACGACCGACGGCTCGTCCAGCACGATGCCCTTGCCGCGCATGTAGATGAGCGTGTTCGCGGTGCCGAGATCGATCGCCAGATCGTCGTTGAAGTAACTGCTCAGGAAACCGAACATAGGTCTTTGTCAGGTATAGAGATTGGTGCGGCGCATTAGCCGCGTATGATACCCTATGCCGCCCCGCTTTTTATAGCTGTACACCCCCCTTTTTATGGCCCTTACTCGCGACGATGTCCTGCGCGCGGCGCGGCTCGCCCGCATCGCGATCGAAGACGCCGAAGTGGATGCCGTGCTCGCTCAGCTCGAGCGCATCTTCGGCATGATCGAAGAGATGCGCGCGGTTGACGTGAGCGGTGTGGAGCCGATGGCCCATGCGCAGGATGTCACACTTCGCCTGCGCGAAGACGCGGTGACCGAGCACGATCAGCACGCGCTCTTTCAGTCGGTCGCGCCGCGCGTGGAGGGCGGCCTGTACCTCGTGCCGAAGGTGATCGAGTAGCGACCGTGCACGATCTCACGCTCAAAGGACTGTCGGATGCGCTGGCCGCACGCAAGCTGTCCAGTGTCGAGGCGACGCGAGCGTTCCTCGACCGCATCAAGACGCACAACGCGACGCTGAACTGTTTCATCACGCTGGACGAGGAGCGGAGCCTCGCGCAGGCACGCGAAGCGGACAAAGCGCGCGCCGCGGGGCGGGCAGGGCCGCTCACCGGTATCCCGATCGCCCACAAGGACATCTTCTGCACGAAGGGCTGGCTTTCGACGTGCGGCTCGAAAATGCTCTCCAATTTCGTGTCGCCGTACGACGCGCACGTCGTCGAACGGCTGAACGAGGCCGGCGCGGTCACGCTCGGCAAGACGAACATGGACGAGTTCGCGATGGGCTCGTCGAACGAAACGTCGTGGTACGGCGCCGTGCGCAATCCGTGGGACGCGCAAGCCGTTCCCGGCGGCAGCTCCGGGGGCTCCGCGGCGGCGGTCGCGGCACGGCTCGCGCCCGGCGCGACCGGCACCGATACCGGCGGATCGATCCGCCAGCCGGCGGCGCTCACCGGCGTGTGCGGGCTGAAGCCGACGTACGGCGTGTGCTCGCGCTACGGCATGATCGCTTTCGCCTCCAGCCTCGACCAGGCCGGGCCCATGGCGAAAAGCGCCGAAGACCTCGCGCTGATGCTGAACGCGATGGCCGGTTTCGACGCGCGCGATTCGACCAGCCTCGAGCGTCCTGGCGAGGACTACACCCGCGAGCTTTCGAAGGACCTTTCGGGCTTGCGCATCGGGCTCCCGAGCGAATTTTTCGCCGAAGGCGTGTCACCCGACGTCGCGAGAGCCGTGGAAACGGCTATCGCGAGGTACCAGGCGCTCGGCTGCGAAACGGTGGAGGTGACACTCCCCAACATGCGGCTGTCCGTCCCGGTGTACTACGTGCTCGCGCCGGCCGAAGCCTCCAGCAATCTCGCGCGCTACGACGGCGTGCGCTACGGCTACCGGACGCCGGAGTACCGCGATCTCGACGAGATGTACGAGAAGACACGGGCCGAAGGCTTCGGCGCCGAGGTCAAGCGGCGGATCCTGATCGGCACCTACGTTCTGTCCCACGGCTACTACGACGCCTATTACATCCGCGCGCAGAAGCTGCGGCGCCTCATCGCACAGGATTTCACGGAGGCCTTCAGCAAATGCGACGTGATCATGGGCCCGACCAGCCCCACGACCGCTTTCCGGCTGGGTGAAAAGGCCGCCGACCCGGTGCAGATGTACCTGTCGGACATCTACACGATCGCCGTCAACCTGGCGGGACTCCCCGGGCTGTCCGTCCCCTGTGGGTTCGACAGCCGGGGCTTGCCGGTCGGCCTCCAGATCATCGGCAACTATTTTCGCGAGGCGCAGATGCTCGGCATCGCGCACCAGTACCAGCGCGAAACGGACTGGCACCTCCGCGCACCCCCGGAGGTGCAATGAACGGCAGGCACTCCCTCGCCCCGCGACGCGGGGAGAGGGTGGGGGTGAGGGGCAACGGATGAACTGGGAAACCGTCATCGGGCTCGAAGTCCACGCCCAGCTCAACACGCGCTCGAAGATTTTTTCCGGCGCTTCGACCGCGTTCGGCGCCGCGCCGAACACGCAGGCCTCGGCCGTGGACGTGGCGTTGCCCGGCGTGCTGCCGGTGCTGAACCGCGCCGCGGTGGAAAAGGCCATCCGCTTCGGCCTCGCAGTCGGTGCGACCGTCAACGAGCGGTCGATTTTCGCGCGTAAGAATTATTTCTATCCGGACCTCCCGAAGAGCTACCAGATCAGCCAGTACGAGATCCCGGTGGTCTCCGGCGGCTCGGTGAACATCCTCGCGGGCGACACGGAGAAAACCATCCGGCTCACGCGTGCCCACCTCGAAGAGGACGCCGGCAAGTCGCTGCACGAGGATTTCCACGGCGAGACGGGAATCGATCTCAACCGCGCCGGGACCCCGCTCCTGGAGATCGTGTCGGAGCCCGACATGCGCTCGAGCGCCGAGGCGGTCGCCTACGCGAAAGCGCTGCACGCACTGGTGCGCTGGATCGATATCTGCGACGGCAACATGCAGGAAGGCTCCTTCCGCTGCGATGCGAACGTCTCCGTGCGGCCGGCCGGCTCCGACACGCTCGGCACCCGCTGCGAGATCAAGAACCTGAACTCGTTCCGGTTCCTCGAAAAGGCGATCGAGTACGAGGTGCGCCGCCAGATCGAGCTGATCGAGGACGGCGGAAAGGTAGTGCAGGAGACGCGCCTCTACGATCCGGCGCGCGACGAAACGCGTTCGATGCGCACGAAGGAGGACGCGCACGACTACCGCTACTTCCCCGACCCGGATCTGCTGCCGCTGGAGGTCTCGCGCACCTGGCTCGAGCGGGTGAAGACGCAGCTTCCGGAGCTCCCCGTGGCCCGGCGCGAGCGATTCATCGGTGAGTACTCACTTACACCGTACGACGCGGCGGCGCTGACGGCCACCCGCGAGATCGGCGATTACTTCGAGGCCGCCGCGAGTGGCGACAAGGCAACGGCGAAGCTGTGCGCCAACTGGATCGTCGGCGCACTCAGCGCACGCCTGAACGAAGCGGGCCTCGACGTAACGGAAGCGAAGATCGCACCGCCGCAGTTGCGACACCTGGTGCAACGCATCGCCGACGGGACGATCTCGGGAAAGCTCGCACGTGAAGTGTTCGACGCGATCTGGAACGGCGAGGCCGTGGGAGATGACGCGGCCGACCGCATCATCGACGCGCGGGGCCTGCGGCAGATCTCGGATGCCGGCGCACTGGAGCAGATCGCGGACGAGGTCATCGCCGCCAATGCCCGGCAGGTGGCCGATTACCGCGGCGGCCGCGAGAAGGCGTTCAACGCGCTCGTCGGGCAGGTGATGAAGGCGACCAAGGGCAAGGCCAATCCGCAGCAGGTGAGCGAGATCCTCAAGCGGAAGCTCGCGTCGTAGGGTGCGTCGATGACGCACCGCGGTGCGCCACAGGCGCACCTACGCGTTATTTTTTCGCGGCTGCGGTCTGCTGGGCGCGAAGCTCGGTGAAGCGGGCGCGGTATTCGGCGTACTTCACGCGCAGCGCTTCCTTTTCCTTCTGCTTCGCCTGGATGCTCGCCTCGAAGCGCTGCTTCTCCGCGGTGACCCGGGTCAGCTCGTCCTGCGCGTTCTTCGGCAGCGGTTTCTTGGTCTTTTCGGCGAGGTTCGCCTGTGAGCGCACCTGGTCATAGCGTGCGGTCGTATTCTTGAGCGCCACCGTGAGCTGCTCGATTTGCGAGTCCAGCACCTGGAGGTCGCGGTCGCGCTTGAGATCGATCTCCTTCTCGTTGCTGTAGGTCTCGAGCAGCGCGGTGTCCTGCCGCCGCTGGTCGATCGCCTTGCGATCCTCTTCGACCTTGGTCTTCACCGTCTGCTGCTCTTGCGCGCGCCGGCGGTTCGCCTCCTCGGCAGACTCGGTCTGCTTGCGCGTGATGCCGCGGGAGTCGAGCTCGCGGGTGGCGCTGTTCTGATATTC
The DNA here is from genome assembly GCA_035626595.1 of Burkholderiales bacterium. GTDB lineage: Bacteria > Pseudomonadota > Gammaproteobacteria > Burkholderiales > SG8-41 > JAQGMV01. The sequence continues at coordinate 2,836 of DASPNJ010000056.1, read as the reverse complement.
GGGCGGCACTTTGTCGCCGCAGCCGATCGTTTTTCCGGAGGCGTCCTTCCAGCACACGATTCGCCCGGCGGCATACGCCGGGTCGGGCAGGCCAAGCCCCGACACGAGCACGGAGGCGGCCAGCGAGGCCGCCATGATCGTGGCGATACGTTCGTTACGGTCACACATCTGCAGTCACTCCATAGCGCTCGCGGTAGCGGCGAACCGCCTCGAGAGGGGCGGTTGAGGCCGGATCGGCAGCCAGAAAGCCGACCAGGTCGTCGAGCGTCGCGATGCTAATAACGGGGATCTTATAGGTTTGGCGTACCTCCTGTACAGCGGAGAGCTCCCCGGCGCCCCTTTCCAGCCGGTCGAGCGCGATCGCCACGCCGCACGGTGAGGCCCCCTCGCGCCGGATAAGTTCCACCGATTCCCGCACCGATGTGCCCGCGGATATGACATCGTCCACAATCAGCACGCGTCCGGCGAGCGGCGCGCCGATCACGCTGCCGCCTTCGCCGTGGTCCTTGGTCTCCTTGCGGTTGAAGGCGTAACCGATGTCACGGCCGTCGTCCGCCAGCGCGATAGAAACGGCGGCGACGAGCGGGATGCCTTTGTACGCCGGACCGAAGAGCATGTCATAGGGCACGCCCGACGCTGCGATGGCTTTCGCGTAGAATTGCGCGAGCTTTTTCAGCGCAACGCCGTGATGGAACAGCCCGGCGTTGAAAAAATACGGAGACATCCGGCCGGCCTTGGTCTTGAATTCGCCGAAATGAAGCACCTGCTGCTCGACGGCGAAGCGGATGAACTCCTGCCGAAAGTCTCCCGGCATCAGTCGATTTTCCCCGCGAAAAGTGCTGCGAATTATAACGCTCAACCTGAACGGCATTCGCTCGGCTGCCCGTAAGGGGTTCTTCGAATGGCTCGGACGCACGCGCGCCGACATCGTGTGCGTGCAGGAGCTGAAGTGCCATCCGGGCGATCTCACGAGAGAGCTCATGCGCGTGGGACGGCTCAAGGGCCACTTCCACTGCGCGGAGAAAAAAGGCTACAGCGGCGTCGGCATCTATACGCGGCACGAGCCGTCGAAAATCGTCGAAGGTCTCGGCATTCCCTCCATCGATCGCGAAGGGCGCTACCTCCGCGCGGATTTCGGCAATCTGTCGGTGATCTCGGTGTATCAGCCGTCCGGCTCGAGCGGAGAAGCGCGCCAGCGCGTGAAGTTCGGCTTCATGCGGCGTTTTTTCCCGCATCTGAAGCGCCTGCGCGAGGAAGGACGCGAGGTCGTCCTGTGCGGGGACTGGAACATCGCGCACAAGGAGATCGACCTCAAAAACTGGCGCGGAAACCGCAAGAACTCCGGCTTTCTGCCGGAGGAGCGCGAATGGCTCACGCGCGTGTTCGACGAGCTCGGCTGGGTGGATACCTTCCGCTGCATCGACTGCCGTCCGGACCAGTACACCTGGTGGTCGAACCGCGGCCAGGCGTGGGCGAAGAACGTCGGGTGGCGGATCGATTATCAGATCGCGTCGCCGCGGTTCGCGGCTGCCGCGAAGCGCTGCTCGATCTACAAGGACCGGCGGTTCTCCGACCACGCGCCGCTCATCATCGACTACGACTTCGAGATCGCGGCGGCGCAGAAGCCACTCCACGTTCGCCCTGAGCCTGTCGAAGGGCGAACGCGCATCGCCAGGACCGACGGAAGGGCCGCGGCGTAATGAGCGACGCGCGCGCGGCCACGCCCGCAGCCGCGCGTCCAACGTGGGGTGAGACCCTCGCTGCGATCTTCAGCGGGCGCATGCTGGTGGCGCTCCTCATGGGGTTCGCGTCCGGGCTGCCGCTGCTCTTGACCGGATCGGTGCTCCAGGCGTGGCTCAAGGACGGCGGCATCGACATCCGCGCGATCGGGCTGTTCGCGCTCGTCGGACTTCCGTACACGCTGAAGTTCCTCTGGTCGCCGCTCTTCGACCGCTACACGCCGCCGCTGCTCGGGCGCAGGCGCGGCTGGCTCCTCGCAAGTCAGGCGGCGATCGCAGCGGCGCTCATCGCGCTGTCGTTCACGCAGCCCTCGCCCGATCATCTCGTGCCGATTGCCGCGGCCGCGCTGATGGTCAGCTTCTTCTCGGCCTCGCAGGACATCGTCGTCGATGCGTACCGGCGCGAGACGCTGCGCGAGCAAGAGCTCGGACTCGGGTCCGCGCTCTACGTGAACGGCTACCGCGTCGGGATGCTGCTCGCAGGCGGCGGGGGCCTCATTCTCGCCGACCAGCTTTCGTTCCCCGTGATGTACCGCATGATGGCGGGCTTCATGCTGGCGGCGACAGCGGTGACGCTGCTCGCGCCCGAGCCCCCGCTCCCGGAGGGGCGGCCGCGGACCCTCACCGAAGCCGTGGTGCTGCCGTTCAAGGATTACTTCACGCGCGACGGGGCGTGGCTCGCGCTCGCGTTCATCCTGCTCTACAAGCTCGGGGACACGCTGGCGTCGGCGATCACCACGCCGTTCTATCTCGACCTCGGTTACAGCAAGACCGAGATCGGGGCGGTGGTGAAGCTCTTCGGCTTCTGGGCGACGATCGCCGGCGGCACGCTCGGCGGAATCTGGATCATGCGCATCGGCATGACTCGCGCGCTGTGGATCTTCGGCTTCGGCCAGATGGCATCGACGTTCGGCTTCGCGATACTCGCAATGGTGACCCCGAGCGCCGCGGCGCTGGCGACGGTGGTCGCCGTCGAAAACTTTACGGCTGGTCTCGGGACCGCGGCGTTCGTGGGCTTCATGGCGGCGCTCACGGACCGCCGCTTCACCGCCACGCAGTACGCGCTGCTCTCGAGCCTCATGGGCGTGCCACGCGTG
>DASPNJ010000055.1:0-13387 GCA_035626595.1 Burkholderiales bacterium | reverse complement strand
AGCTTGTGCGGCCAGATGTCGCGCAGGTCCTTCAAGTCGTCCCAGTTGAGCGAATCGGCGCGCGTTTCCTTGTTGCCGCCGTACGCGGTGGTGATCTTGTCGCGCAACTGGTCGGGGAAGTTTTCGCGCGTCGGCATGCCGCCGTTGGCGATATAGCGTCCCAGCACGCCGAACATCCAGCGCGGATGCGTCATCACATCGATCGTGTTGCGCCGGTTGTACTTGAACGGCACGGAGAAGCCGTTGCGCCGGTTGTACTCGCGGTTGCCCGCAACGGCGCCATCCACCGTCACCAGCAGCGCTTCGAAACCCGCCGCATCCGCGCGGCGCACCACCTGGTGGGAGAGCTTGCGGTCGGCCCACATGTAAAGCTGCATCCACAGCGTGCCCCCGACCTGCTCCGCAACCTTCTCCATGCTGGTGATGGAGCCGGTGGCGAGCGAGAACGGGATGCCCGCGGCCTTGGCTGCGCGGGCGAGCTCGAGCTCGCCGCGATACCACATCATGCCGGCCGCGCCGGTGGGCGCGATGCCGATCGGCATCTTGAATTCCTTGCCGAAGAGCGTGGTGTCGAGCTTGCGGCCCGAGACGTCCACCAGCATGCGGGGCCGCAGCTTGATGCGCTCGAACGCCTCGCGATTACAGCGCAGCGCCACCTCGTCCTCGGTGCCGCGATCGACGAATTCGAACAGCCATTTCGGTAGCCGGCGCTTGGCCATTTCGCGCAGGTCGAAGATGTTCTGCGCGTCTTGCGGATCCGGGAAAATCATCGCTCACCCCCCGTGGCGTTTTTGGTCGCTGCGAGTATAACGCCGCGAGGCCGTTGCCCGGGGAGACGCCATAATCGCCGGATGAATCTTCGCCAGCTCATCACCCTGTGCGAGGTCGTGGACCAGGGGCTCAAGCTTTCGGCCGCGGCACAGTCCCTGCACCGCTCGCAGCCGAGCATCACGCGCCAGCTCCAGGAGCTCGAGCAGGAGCTCGGCACCCAGCTCTTTCTGCGCAGGCGCAACAAGATCCTCGATCTGACGCCGCAGGGGCGCGAGATCCTCACGAGCGCGCGGCGCATCGTCCGCGAGCTCCACAGCATCCGCAGCGCGAGCGAAGACACGAATGCCGTAGCGCGCGGCGAGTTCACGGTCGCCACGACGCATACACAGGCGCGCTATACGCTGCCGCGCGTGATCCGGCAGTTCAAGACTCAGTACCCGCATGTGAGACTCAGCCTGCGACAAGGCACACCGGTCCAGTGCGTGGAGCTGGTCGCCCGCGGCGCCGTCGATATCGCAATCTGCACGGAGACGCCGGACCAGCCCGATGACGTCGCCGGCATTCCAGCGTACCGGCTCAACCGCAGCGTCGTGGTGCCCAAAGGCCACCCGCTCCTGCGCGTGAAGCCGCTCACGCTGGAGGCCGTGGCGCGCTACCCGATCATCACCTACGACCAGGGCTTCAGCGGCCGCTGGGTGCTCGACCACGCGTTTTCCGAGCGCGGACTCGAGCCCACCGTAGTGCTGAGCGCGATCGACGCCGACGTGAGCAAGACGTACGTCGAAATGGGACTCGGCATCGCGATCCTCGCGACGATCGCGTTCGACGCTGCGCGCGACACGCAGTTGCGGAGCATCGACGCGAAGCACCTGTTCCCGCCGAGCACGCTGCGGGTCGCGGTCCGGCGGCATGGTTACCTCCGCCCCTACATGCTCGAGTTCATCCGCATGTTCGCGCCGTCGCTCGCCCGCGCTCGCGTCGAGCGCGCGCTCGCGGGCGAGCGCATCTCGCCGCCGCGCAACCTCCCGGAGCTTTAGGGCCATGGGCCGCCAGTTCGACACACCCGTCATTCCCGCGAAGGCGGGAATCCAGAACCGTCATTGCTCTGGACCCCCGCCTTCGCGGGGGTGACGGATGAGAGCAGTGCTATTTGCACAGCGCATAGCAACGCTACGTTTTTCGCAATTTATCTGATAGCTGCCGGGTGGTAACCTTTGCGGCTGCCCAGCCGCCGTCCGCCCCTTCGCCAGAGGAACGCTGCCGCGGCTTTCCCCGCTCGTCGCTCACGGAGCTCGCCCATGTACGGAGTCATCAATCACAACTTTCCGCGCCCGTCCGAAGCGCTCGTGAAAGGGTTCGCCGGCATCTGGACCTCGACCATCGCCGACACGATGGGGCGGCACGGGGTGATGATGCCGGAGATCCGCCCGATCTTCGAAAACATCCGTTTCGTCGGTGTCGCGTTCACGGTGCTCAACTACCCCAACGACAACATCACGACGCACAAGGCGCTGACGATGCTGCAGCCCGGCGACGTGCTCGTGATCGACGAAGGACGCGAGAACAACACCGGCTCCTTCGGTCACAACATGTCGCTCCAGGCGCGTAACCGCGGTGTCGTCGGCTACGTGAGCAACGGCTGCATGCGTGACATCAAGCTCCTGCGCGACGAGAAATTCCCGGCTTTCTGCCGCGGTGTGTGCGCCCGTTCGGCGCAGAAGAACACGCCGGGGTCGATCAACGTCCCGGTGCAGGTCGGCGGCCTCGTCGTAGGCCCCGGCGACATCATCATCGGTGACGACGACGGCGTCGGCGTCGTCCCGCTCGCGGTCGCGGAAGAGGTGCTCGCTAAGGCCAAGTCGCGCATGGACATGGAGTTCCAGCAGGCGCGCGACATCAAGGAAGGCAAGAAGCCGCTCGAGATCCTCTATGGGGACTCGTGGGTCGATGCCGCGCTCAAAGGCAAAGTCAAAGAGAACATCTGAAGTTAATAGTCATCGCAGCCGCAAACAGACGCGGCGTTGCGATCCCGTGGCGCACGAAAGGCTACGTCCGCAGACGGGATTGCTTCGGCGAGCATTGGCTCTTCTCGCAATGACACGGTCGCTCTAAGGATACGGAATGATCCCAAATGAATTACTGGTCGAGCGCGTTGACGTCCTGATCGCAGGGAGCGGCGCGGCGGGCATGCGCGCAGCCATCGCCGCGCACGATGCCGGCGCCGGCAAAGTCGTGATGCTCGCCAAGGGCCCGCGGCGCGCGAATCACACGCGCATGTCGGGCGGCCGCTACAACGTCGTGACCGGTCTCAACCCGAACGACAGCAACGACGCGTTCTTCCAGGATACGATCGATTCCGGCGTCGGCATCAACAATTACGCGCTCACGCGCATCCTCGCGGACGAATCGCTCGACCGGTTGTACGACCTCGAGGAATACGGTCTCGCGTGGGACCGCACCGACGTCACCAAGTACTACATGTCGATGACCGGCGGCGGAAGCTACGTCCGCACGATCGGCTCGGTCGACGAAGGGATCGGCATCACCGAGGTGATGCTGCACCAGATGCACGCGCGCGGCATCCGCATCTGCGACTTCCACATGCTCGTGGATGCCATCAAGGACGACAACGGCCGCGTGGTGGGCGGCCTGGTCCTGGATCTTGCCAAGGGCGTCTGGCGCTACTTCGAGTGCTCGGCGCTGGTGATCGCGACCGGCGGCACCTCGCAGATGTACGAGACCAACTCCGGCCCGACGATCAACACCGGCGATGGCATCGCCATCGCCATGCGCGCGGGCGCGGAGCTCGTCGACATCGAGTTCATGCAGTTCATCCCGATCTCGTTCGTGTATCCGCCGAGCGCACGCGGTTACACGCTCACGGAGCCGGCACATTACGGCAAACGCCATTTCGATCCCAAGGCGGAGGCCGCGCACCTGCTCAATAACAAGGGCGAGCGCTTCGCGCTCAAGCACGACCCGGTGCGCAAGGAAGGCAGCACGCGCGACATTCTGGCGCGCGCGATCATGCTCGAGATCCTGGAAGGCCGCGGCACGCCCGAAGGCGGCGTGCTGATGGTGCCGGATCCGGACGTGTTCGATTCCTTCCTCAAGGAGCGGCCGATCTACGTGAAGCGGCTGCTCGAGAACTACGGCGAGCCGCAGGCGCGCCTCCAGGCGCCGATCCAGGTCATGCCGAGTGCGCTGTACACGCTCGGCGGTGTGCGTATCGACGCGTGGTGCCGCACCTCGGTGCCGGGACTGCTTGCAGGCGGTGAAGCCGCGGGCGGCGTGCACGGCGCGAACCGCCTCGGCGGGAGCTCGATGCCCGACATCCAGGTATTCGGCCGGCGTTCAGGCGTCGCCGCCGCGGAGGATGCGCGCGCGGGCGGCAACCCGCCGGGCGCCGGCCTCGAGCGTGCGCGAGCGCGCGCGGCCGAGCTCACGAAGCCGCTGGGCGCGAGCTCCGGTGTGCGCCCGCCCGAGGTCAAGAAGCGGCTGCAGAAGCTCATGTGGGACCACGTCGGTCTCGTGCGCAGCGGCCCGAAGCTCGAGGAGACGCTGCGCGCCTTCCGCGAGACGCGCGAGCAGGTGCTGCCGACCGTCAAGGTCACGAACAAGGCGCGCGTGCTGAACCGCGAATGGATGGAATCGATCGAGCTCGAAAACATTCTCGATATCGGCGAAGCGATGGCGGCCGCATCGATCGCGCGCGAGGAAACGCGCGGCGCGTTCTACCGCACCGATTTCCCGCAGCTCGACGCGCAGTGGACGGCGAACCTGTGGGTGAAGCGCGACGGGCGCAATCTGAATGTCGAGAAGCACGCCGTGCAGACGCGCGTCGGGCCGCAGCCCACGGAGCCCACGCACAAGGCCGAGCTCACGTTAGGAGAAGTCTAGGCATGACCATGGAAAAAATAACCGTCACGGCGGAGATCCAGCGCTTCGACCCGTCGGCCGACAAGGAACCGCACTTCGAGAGCTTCGAGGTCACCGGCCTCGCCAACATGCGCGTGCTCGACGTGATCCGCTCGGTGTACGAGAACCAGGCCGGCGATCTCGCCTACCAGTTCGCGTGCCGCATCGGCCGCTGCGGGACGTGCGCCGTGCGCGTGAACGGCGTGTCGGTGCTCGCGTGCCAGGAGAAGTGCAAGCCGCACATGCGCATCCAGCCGCTCAAGCCGTTTCCGGTGCTGCGGGACCTCGTCGTCGATCGCACCGAGATCGAGGCCCGGCTGGAAGAGCTCAAGCTCGCGCCGCTGCGCACGCACGAGCATCCCGGCATGCCCGAGCCGATCACGCCCAAGCGTGCCGAAGAGCTCTGCCACATGGATTCGTGCCTGCTCTGCATGGTGTGCGTGTCCGCATGTCCCGCCGTCGAGGAACGGCCGTTCGACGGGCCTGCGTTCATGCTGAAGCTGCGGCACATGTCAAAGCACCCGCAGGACACGCGCAACCGCCTCGACCAGGCGGTCGAGCACGGCATGCTCGAATGCTTCAACTGCGACGTGTGCACGCAGGTGTGCCCGGCCGACCTCTCCCCGGCGCAGGCGATACGCGAGTTCCGCCAGGAGCTCATGTTCGGCGGGAAGCGGCCGGTCGAGGGGAGACCCGGATGAGCCAGGGTCTCACGCTTCCGCGCAACACCACGCAGCAGGCGGAGAAGCCGCTGCACGGAAACATCGCGCGCTGGCTCCACCGCATCACCGGCACCGTCATCGTGCTGTTCGTGCTGGTGCACGTCGTCGCGCAGACGATCCTGCACGTGCCGGGATTCGCGGGGATCAAGGCCGGCATGCCGTGGCTGCCGGCGGTGCAGTCGCAGCACTGGGTGCATGCGCTGCTCTATTTCAGCATCGTGTTCCACACGCTCTACGGCCTGAAGCTCCTGATCTCCGAGATGGGACTGCGGATGGGCTATCGCGTGCCGCTCTGGTCGATCGTGGGCTTGAGCGCGCTCGTCGGATTGAGGGAGGTCTTGCGCTATGCCGGTATCTGATCGCGTCGTCTACGGCCGGGCGTTCAAGGCGACGCCCGTCTGGCTGTGGCTCGCGCAGCGCGCCTCGGGCGTACTGCTCGGGCCGCTCGTGCTGATTCACATGTGGTCGAGCAAGACCGCTTCGAGCTCGGTGCTGAACGCGCTGCTGCTCGCGATCATCCTCGTCCACGGCTATTCGGGTCTGCGACGCGTGGCGGTCAAACGCGACCGCTTCGGCGTGACGCTCGTGATCACCCTCTTCTGGTGCGCCGTCGTCGCGTTCTTCGGCGTGCTGCTCGTCGTCTACCACTAGAGTCCCGCCTCGCGATGAGCACCGCTCCGGCCGGCGTTTTCGACGCTTCCCGCGGAGAAAACGAGCGCAAGATCTTCCAGCGCGAAGCGGTGCCGCACATCTTCCGGCCGCTCGAGCTGCGCTCGGTGCGCGTGCGCAATCGCATCATGATGTCGCCGATGAGCCAGTACTCGGCGACGGACGCGCGCGCGAACGACTGGCACTTCCAGCACCTCGTATCGCGCGCGGTCGGCGGCACCGGGATCGTCTTCACGGAAGTGAATCACGTGAACCGGGCCGGGCTCTTCACGCCCCACTGCCTCGGTTTATGGGACGACCCGCAGCGCGACGCGCTCGCGCGCATCGCGCGTGCCGTGAAGGCGCAGGGCGCCGCGGCCGGTATCCAGATCGGTCATGCGGGCCGCAAGGCCTCGACCGCACGGCCCTGGGAAGGCAGCAAGCCCATTTCGATCGACAACGGCGGGTGGCAGGGCTTTGCCCCCTCCGCGATACCCATTGCCGAGGGCTACCCCGTGCCCATCGCAATGGACGAGAAGACCATCGGTGAGACGCTGGACGCCTTTGCCGCGAGCACGCGCCGCGCGCGCGAAGCCGGGTTCGACATCGTCGAGATCCACGGCGGCCACGGCTACCTCATCCACGAGTTCCTCTCCCCGCTCGCGAACCGGCGCACCGACCGCTACGGCGGCAGCTTCGAGAACCGCACGCGGCTGCTGCTGGAGGTGATGGATGCCGTGCGTGCGGAATGGCCCGACACGCAGCCGCTCTTCCTTCGCATCTCCGCCACCGACTGGGTGGACGGCGGCTGGGACCTCGAAAGCAGCGTGAAGCTCGCACAGCTTCTGCGCGAGCGCGGCCAGGTGGACCTCATCGACTGCTCGACCGGCGGTGTGGACCGCCGCCAGAAGATCTCCATTTACCCCGGCTACCAGGTGCCGTTCGCTTCTGCGATTCGCAAGCGCTCGGGCATGCCGACCGCGGCCGTGGGCCTCATCAACGGCCCCGATCTGGCGGAACAGATCGTCGCCGGCGGCGACGCCGATCTCGTGGTGCTGGGCCGCGCGCTGCTCGCCGACCCGTACTGGCCGCTGCACGCAGCCAGGACGCTGCGCGCACGCGTTGCATGGCCCACGCAGTACGAGCGCGCGGATATCTACTGATGTCTTTTCTGCGAAAGACGAAACACACCGTCACCCCCGCGCAGGCGGGGGTCCAGGAAACCAACTGCCCTGGATTCCCGCCCGCGCGGGAATGACGGCGAGGACGCTATGGATCTCCAGCTCTCAGGCAAGACCGCCCTCGTCACGGGCGCGAGCAGCGTCGGCATCGGACGCGTCATTGCGCACGGTCTCGCAGAAGAAGGTGTGCGCGTGGCGATCAGCGCGCGCCGTGCGCACCTGCTGGAGGAAGTCGCGCTGGAGATCAAGGACAAAGGCCTGATCGAGCCGGTAGTGCTGCCCGCCGATCTGTACGAGCCGGGCGCACCGGTGCAGCTCGCCCGCGCGGCCTACGAGCGTCTCGGACGCGTCGACATCCTGATCAACGCCGCCGGCGGCAGCCGCCCGACCTCTCTCGACGCGCCGAAAGAGCTGTGGGAGGAAGCGATGCTGCTCAATTTCCTGCGACTGCGCGAGCTCACGCACGCGGTGGTGACGGGCATGATCGAGAACAAGTGGGGACGCGTCGTGAGCCTCGCCGGGACCTCCGAGCCGTACAACATCAATGCCGCGAATCCCTCGAAGGCCGCGGTGCACGCGTGGAGCAAGGGCTTCTCGCGCGACGTCGCGAAGCATGGCATCACAGCCAACTGCATCCAGCCCGGACGCATCTCGAGCGAGCAGATGCTGCGCATGTATCCGACCGAAGAGAAGCGCATAGCCTTCACGCGCGAGGTGCCGATCGCGCGGTTCGGCGAGCCGCGGGAGCTGGCGGACCTCGCGATCTTTCTATGCTCGCCGCGCGCGAGCTACATCACCGGCACCGTTATCCCGGTGGATGGCGGCTTGAGCCGCTTCGCGTTCTAGTGTCAGAGATCCGTCACCCCGCGAAGGCGGGGGTCCAGAGAGCAACACCCGTTTTCCGATTCCCGCGTACCCGTACTGTGTCATCGTGAGCCGCGTGCAGGCGCGGCGTGGCGATCTCGTGGCGCACGTTCGCAACGGGATTGCTTCGGCTCCGCCTCGCAATGACACAGCAGGGCTACGCGGGAATGACGAAAGTACGATTAATTACGAGGAGAAAATCATGAAACTGAAATCGATGCGCGCACTGCTCGCGCTCGCGGCGCTCTGTACAGCCGCGCCAGGCGTTGCACAGAATTTCCCGTCCAAACCCATTCGCTTCGTCGTCGGGCTCGCCCCCGGCGGCGGCACCGACATCGTCGCGCGCATGGTCGGGCAGAAGCTTTCGCAGAACGTGAACCAGCAGGTGATCGTCGACAACCGCCCCGGCGCGAGCGGCAACATCGCCGCGGAGCTGGTCGCCCGCAGCGCGCCCGACGGTTACACGCTCCTCGTCACCACGGCGAGCCACGTGATCAACCCGGCGCTCTACAAGAAGCTCAGCTACGACCCGATCAAGGATTTCGCGCCGGTGACGCAGCTCACCGCGCAGCCTTACATCTTCGTGGTGCACCCCACGGCCCCGGCCAAAAACGTGAAGGAGTTCATCGCGCTTGCACGCTCGCGCAAGGACGGGCTGACCTACGCGTCCTCCGGCGCCGGTCTGCTCGGCCATCTCGCCATGGAGCTCCTGAAATCGACGGCGAAATTCCAGGCCACGCACGTGCCCTACAAGGGCGCCGCGCCGGCGCTGATGGCGACGATCTCGGGCGAGGTGGACGCGTTCTTCCCGACGATCATCTCCGGCACGCCGCAAGTGAAGAACGGGAAGCTGCGCGCGATCGCCGTCACGACGACCCAGCGCTCGCCGCTGCTGCCCAACGTGCCGACGGTCGCCGAGCAGGGCTTCCCCAGCTACGAAGTGAGCGGCTGGTACGGCCTGCTCGCGCCGGCTGCCGTGCCGAAAGACGTGCTCGCCGCGCTCAATGCCGAAACGGTGAAAGTGCTGCGCGACCCCGAGATCAAGCAGCGCATGAGCAACGAAGGCGCGATGCCCGTCGGCAACACGCCCGAGCAGTTCGCCAAGTACATGACCTCGGAAGCCGCGAAGTGGGCGAAGGTCGTGAAAGCATCCGGCGCGAAGGCGGACTAGCGCATGAGCACGCAGGACCTGCGCGAAGCCTGCCGCCGAAGCATTCGGCTCGCCGGCACCGAGGCCACGATCTATTCGCTGCCTGCGCTGGCCGAGCGCGGTTTCGAGCGCATCGCACGGCTGCCGGTGTCGCTGCGCATCGTGCTCGAGTCGCTGCTTCGCAATTGCGACGGCAGGCGCGTGGAAGAGCAGCACGTGCTCGATCTCGCGCGCTGGGAGGCGCGTGCGGAGCGCACCGCGGAGATTCCTTTCGTCGTCGGGCGCATCGTGCTCCAGGACGTGGCCGGCATTCCGTTGCTTGGCGATCTCGCGGCCATGCGCGCCGCGGCGCAACGCAGCGGGCGCTCTCCCCGGCTCGTCGAGCCCAAGGTGCCGGTCGATCAGGTCATCGACCACTCGCTGATCGTCGATTACTACGGCACGCCGGACGCCGCCCAGCGCAACATGCAGCTCGAGTTCGAGCGCAACGACGAGCGCTTCCGTTTCGTCAAATGGGCGATCAAGTCCTTCAGCGGCATTCGTCTGATTCCGCCGGGGTTCGGCATCCTGCACCAGGTGAACCTCGAGTTCCTGGGCCGGGGCCTCATCTCTTCCGGCGGCGAGTATTACCCGGACACGCTCGTCGGCACCGACTCGCACACCTGCATGATCGCGGGCCTGGGCGTGGTCGGATGGGGCGTGGGCGGCATCGAAGCCGAGGCCGCGATGCTCGGCCAGCCGGTCAACTTTCTGACACCGGACGTCATCGGCGTGCGCGTGACGGGGGCGCTCCAGCCCGGCGTAACGGCCACGGACCTCGTGCTGCACGTCACCGAGATGCTTCGCCGCGCGAAAGTCGTGGGCAAGTTCGTCGAGTTCTTCGGCGAAGGCGTCGCCAACCTGACGGTGCCGGACCGCGCAACCGTCGCGAACATGGCGCCCGAGTACGGCGCGACGATCGGTTTCTTTCCGTTCGACGAGCAGACCTCGCGCTACATGCGCGAGACCGGCCGTTCTGAACGTGAGATCGAAGCCGCCGAGGCTTACTTCCGCGCGCAGGGCTGCTTCGGCACGGTGCGCGACGGTCAGGTCGATTACAGCGACGTGCTGGAGCTCGAGCTCGGAAGCGTCGTGCCGAACGTCGCGGGGCCCAAGCGCCCGCAGGACCGCGTGCCGCTCACAGCGCTCAAAACGGAGTTCGAAGCCGCGCTCCGCAAGCCGCCCGCGGCCGGCGGTTACGGCAAGACCGGCGACACGGCCGCGGGCTCCAAAGTGCAGAACGGCGACGTCCTCATCGCGGCGATCACGTCGTGCACGAACACGTCGAATCCCGGCGTGATGCTCACCGCAGGCCTGCTGGCGAAGAAAGCGGTCGAGCGCGGCCTCGCCGTGAAGCTCTCAGTGAAAACCTCCCTCGCACCCGGCTCGCTGGTCGTCAGCAAGTACCTCGAGTCGACCGGCCTGCAGCGCTACCTGGACCAGCTCGGTTTCGGCGTCGTGGGTTACGGCTGCGCGACCTGTGTCGGCAACTCGGGGCCGATCGATGCGGAGCTCGAGCGCGAGATCGAGCAAAACGACGTCGTCGCCTGCGCCGTGCTGTCGGGCAACCGCAACTTCGAAGCGCGCGTGCACGGCGCGCTGCGCGCCGCCTTTCTGACGAGCCCGCCGCTCGTGGTCGCATTCGCCCTCGCAGGCACCGTCACGAAGGACCTGTCGAGTGAAGCGCTTGGACAGGGCAAGGACGGCCGGCCCGTGTACCTGCGCGACGTCTGGCCTTCGCAGGAAGAAGTCACGGCGGCGCTCGGAGAAGCGGCGCGGCCGGAGCATTACAAGAGCGCGTACGAGGTCGATTTCGAGACCGCCAATCCGCTGTGGAAGGTGATTCCGGTCACCGGGGGCGATACGTTCGCCTGGGATGCGCGCTCGAGCTACCTCCGCGAGCCGCCCTACTTCACGCAGCCGGATCTGCTGGAGTCGTCGTTACGGCCGTTCACCGGGGCGCGCGCTTTAGCGATCCTCGGGAATTCGATCACCACCGACCACATCAGCCCCATCGGCACGATCAAGACCGCCTCACCGGCCGGCAAGTACCTGCAATCGCTGGGCGTGGCACCGGCGGACTTCAACAACTACGGCGCGCGGCGCATGAACCACGAAGTCATGGTGCGGGGCACGTTCGCGAACGTGCGCCTCCGCAACATGATGGTCCCCGGCGTCGAAGGCGGCGTCACGGTCCACCAGCCGAGCGGCGAGCAGATGAGCATCTACGACGCGGCGATGCGCTACATGCAAGCGCAGGTGCCGCTATTCGTGTTCGCCGGCGAGGAATACGGCACCGGCAGCGCGCGCGACTGGGCGGCGAAAGGCACGCGGCTTCTCGGCGTGCGCGCTGTGATCGCGAAGAGCTTCGAGCGCATCCACCGCAGCAACCTCGTCGGCATGGGCGTGCTGCCGTGCCAGTTCGCCCCGGACGTGTCGATCGAATCGCTCGACCTCAAGGGTGACGAGACGTTCGACCTCGTCGGACTCGACGATCACGCAGTGCCGCGCCAGGCGGTGACGCTGATCATTCACCGCGCTGGAAAAGCAGACCAGCAGCTGCCGCTGACGCTGCGGCTCGATACGCGTGCAGAGATTGAATATGCGAGGCGCGGGGGGATCCTACCGTACGTCCTCGAAACACTTGGCTAGGGCCGCTCTCGCCCAGAAGCGGTCGTTGCCTTTAGCTCAGAGCGGTGCCGCGAGCAACGTACGCTGCATGCATTGTTAAACATCTTGTTCAGACACGAGAAGGACGCAAGGATCACCCTTCGGAGTGAGAATAGTCGTCTGACGCTTGCTCCTGGTCACGCTGACGCGGAAATTCTGACGCGTCTGGTCATCGATTTCAGCTCTGAAATTGAAGCGGACAATGCGGTCAGGGTTGTACAGTATTTGTCCTTTGCGTTTAATCGGCCACCCTTCGAAGACAATTACCTCGTCGAACTGCTTGCCCTTCGCCTTGTGCATGTTCATGACCACAACACCGGTCTCGGGCCTGGCATTTGTAAAAAAATGCTCCTGCATGAATGCCTGCCGCGTGATGAAAAGGGCGTTGAGATACCCGCCGTTGTCACGCCAGTCTTGGGACAGCGCTTGCCGGAGCTGCGTTCCTCGATCTAAGACACGGATGTTCCGGACCTCGTCTGCGATCTCTTTGAGTCTCTTGCACGCTCCGTCCTCGAGAATGCGCCGCATGGCCCGCCAGTCCTTGTCCGGATCGCCCGTTAGGATGAGTGCACGGGTCTGCTCATAGACGGCTAGCACGTTGACGAGGATGCTGTTCTGGCGGATAGCCTTGCCCCTTGCCTCACATGCCAGCAACTCTTCGTAAGCTTTTCTAATTCCGGCGGACTCCTTCAGCGCCCCTTGCGTCGGCTCTTCTCCACCCTTGCCCTGGAAATAGCTGCATATCAGGTCAATCAATTGCTCAACCTGGCGACCGTCACCCGCAGGCTGCAACAGAAGGGCGATGATCTCCGCCCCTAGAATTGCGGCTTCCATTTCGATGACGGCGGCATGGCGCACTTCGGTCATCCCGGCCGGTGGCTGGCGCAAGGCGTCGGATACCAGGCGCGTCATTTTCTTGGTCGGTACGAGAATGGCCAGGGACCAGCCCTTGATACCGGCATCCACAAGTCGCTTTCGAGCCTTGTAGGTCGTTGTCACGAGCCCAGAGAACGCCTGGTCGGCGTTGGGCGGATAGACGTAGATTTGTATCCCCACGTACGGTTCCGGCCGGAACCTACCCTTGAGGATGTCGTTACCGAAAACGGCAATATCGGTACCAGCGCTGCGATGGTTATCGGTGCTGAGATCTACTTCTGTTGGGGCGAACGCTTCCCTGAATTGGTTGAGGCGCTCAGGATCGGCGCCGATCCAGTCATAAATGCGTTGTTCCGGATCCGCAAGGGCAACCAGCGTGCTGAACTCCCCGAGTGCCTGGACGACACGCCATTGCTCGGCGTTGGTGTCCTGAAACTCGTCCAGAATGATGACCGGGTACATGGTGGCCAGCAGCTTGCGGATGCGCTTACTGCCGTGGAGGATGTTGCCGACATGAGACGCAAAGAGATCAAAGCATACCCGGCCTT
>DASPNJ010000054.1:0-28485 GCA_035626595.1 Burkholderiales bacterium | reverse complement strand
GGCGTGCGGCCGAGGAGCTCCAGCGGCACGCGGCCGCGGAAGCGCGAGAGCTCGAGCTCGACCGGCTGCGCCGAGCGTCCCAGGTTCGCGACGCACAGGATCGCCTCGTCGCCGAGCTCGCGCAGGTAGGCGAGCACCTTGCGGTTGCCGGGGCGCAGGAACGTGAGCTTGCCGCGGCCGAACGCGCGGCTCGTCTTGCGCACCGCCAGCATGCGCCTCATCCAGTTGAGCAGCGATCCGGGCTCGCGCTGCTGCGCTTCGACGTTGACCGCCTCGAATCCGTAGATCGGGTCCATGATCGGCGGGAGATACAGCCGCTGCGGATCGGCGCGCGAGAAGCCGGCGTTGCGGTCGGGGCTCCACTGCATCGGCGTTCGCACGCCATTGCGGTCGCCGAGGAAGATGTTGTCGCCCATTCCGATCTCGTCGCCGTAGTAGACGATCGGCGAGCCCGGCATCGACAGGAGCAGGCTGTTCATGAGCTTGATCGTGTCGACGTTGTTCTCCATGAGCGGCGCGAGCCGCCGCCGGATGCCCAGGTTGATGCGCGCGCGCGGGTCGGCGGCGTACATCCGGTACATGTAGTCGCGCTCTTTCGAGGTGACCATTTCCAGCGTGAGCTCGTCGTGGTTCCTGAGGAAGATCGCCCACTGGCAGTTCTCCGGGATGTCCGGTGTCTGCTGCATGATTTCGACTACGGGGTAGCGGTCTTCCAGCGCGATCGCCATGTACATCCGCGGCATCAGCGGGAAGTGGTACGCCATGTGGCATTCGTCCCCGTTGCCGAAGTACTCGCGCACGTCCTCGGGCCACATGTTCGCTTCGGCGAGCAGCAGCTTGTTCTGGTACGTCGTCTCGAGCGCGGCGCGGATTTTTTTCACGACGTCGTGCGTCTCGGGGACGTTCTCGTTGCTGGTGCCTTCCCGCTCGATCAGGTAGGGGATCGCGTCCAGGCGGAACCCGTCCACGCCCATGTCGAGCCAGAAGCGCATCGTGCGCACGACCGCGCGCAGCACGCTCGGATTGTCGAAATTGAGATCCGGCTGATGGCTGAAGAAGCGGTGCCAGTAGTACTGCTTCGCGACGTCGTCCCACGCCCAATTCGACGCTTCGGTGTCCGTGAATATGATCCGCGTTTCCTTGTACTTCGTCGGATCGTCGCTCCAGACGTAGAAATTGCGCTTGCTCGAGCCGCGCGGCGCGCGGCGCGCGGCCTGGAACCACGGGTGCTGGTCTGAAGTGTGATTGACCACGAGCTCGGTGATCACTTTCAGGCCGAGGTGGTGCGCCTCCCGCAGGAAATGCCTGAAGTCCGCGCGCGTGCCGTAATGCGGATGGACGTTGTGGTAGTCGGCGACGTCGTAGCCGTCGTCTTTCAGCGGCGAGGGGTAGAACGGCAGCAGCCAGATCGCGTTGACGCCGAGATCGCGGATGTATTCGAGCTTCTGCGTGAGCCCGCGGAAGTCGCCGATGCCGTCGTCGTTCGAATCGAAGAACGCCTTGACGTGAAGCTGATAGATGACGACGTCTTTGTACCAGTACGCGTCCTCGGAAGAGGGCTGCTCGACCTGCGCCGCCTGCGTGAGCTCACGTGCCGAGACCGGGACATCCATGCGTGTTACACGAAGTAGTCGAAATCGCGCTCGTCGCGTACCCGGCGCCGCACCGCGAAGACGTGACCCATGCCTGCGTCGAGCTCGACGTAATTGCGCCGGCCGTGCCACAGGAAGCGCGCGTCGGTGAGGAGGTCGTGCACCTGGTATGGGTGCTCGGGATCGAGATCGAGCTTCGCGAGATCGAGCTCGACCCATCCGGCCTGCCTGTGGTGTGGATCGAGATTCACGACCATGAGCAGCGTATTGGAGAGGTCGGGCGTCGCCTTCACGTATGCGATGAGCTGGTCATTGTCCGCGGTGACGAAGGCGAGCGTACCGTCGTCCTGGAGCGCGCGATTGTCGCGCCGGATCGCATTCACGCGGGCGATCAGATGGCGCAGGCTGTCGGCGCGATCGAGGTCCCAGTGGCGCAGCTCGTACTTCTCGGAGTTCAGATATTCCTCGCTGCCGGGATCGCGCGGCACGCGTTCCGAGAGCTCGAACGCCGGGCCGTAGATGCCGTAGCTCGCGCCGAGCGTTCCGGCGAGCAGCAGCCGCGCGATGAACGCCGGGCGTCCGCCGTGCTGGAGATATTCGGTCAGGATGTCCGGCGTGTTCGGCCACACGTTCGGACGGAAGTACTCGCGGCCGGGACCGTGCGCGAGCTCGGTGAAATATTCGGTGAGCTCGTGCTTGGTGTTGCGCCACGCGAAATAGGTATACGACTGCGTATAACCGAGCTTCGCGAGCCGGTGCATGATCTTCGGCCGCGTGAACGCCTCGGCGAGGAAGATCACCTCAGGGTGCGCGCTCTTGATCTCGGTGATCGCCCACTCCCAGAACGCAAAAGCCTTGGTGTGCGGGTTGTCGACGCGGAACACCGTAACGCCTTCGCCGATCCAGAAGTCGAAGATGCTTTTCAGCTCTTCCCACAGCCCCAGCCAGTCTTCGGTTTCGAAGTTGAACGGATAGATGTCCTGGTATTTCTTGGGCGGATTCTCGGCGTACTGCACGGTGCCGTCCGGACGCCACGTGAACCACTCCGGGTGCTCTTTCACGTACGGATGGTCGGGTGCGCACTGAAAGGCGATGTCGAGCGCGACGTCCATGTCGAGCTCGCGCGCGCGGGCGACGAGCCGCCGGAAATCGTCGAGCGTGCCGAGCTCCGGGTGGATCGACTTGTGTCCGCCTTCGTCGGAGCCGATCGCCCACGGGCTGCCGACGTCGCCGGGCCCCGCGTTGAGCGCATTGTTGCGGCCTTTGCGCTTCATGCGTCCGATCGGATGGATCGGCGGCAGATACACGATGTCGAAGCCGAGCTCCTTCACGTACGGCAGCCGCGCTTCGACGTCCTTCAGCGTGCCGTGCCGTCCCGCATCCGGGCTCGCCGACCGCGGAAAGAGCTCGTACCAGGCTGAAAAGCGAGCGCGCTCGCGGTCCACGAAGATACGCAGATCCCGTTCGTAAACGGCCGCGAATCTGCGGTCGGGATACTGCTTGGCGATCGCGGCCAGGTCCTCGTCGAGCGCGATGCGCTGAATCTCGGCGGTGTCCTGCGCCGCGAGGAGCTGCTTGCCCCATTGGCGCAGCTTCTGAGCATCTGCGCGCTGCGCCCGGTTCGCCGCCTCGGCGATCAGCTTCGACCCGACCAGCGCGGCGGAGGCGATGTCGGCCGGCTCGACGCGGCGCCTGAACTCGTTACGCCACGACAGGAAATGGTCGACCCACGCGGTGACCGTGTAGCGGTAGCGGCCGAGCTTCTCGACGGTGAACTCGCCGAACCATTCGTCGTTGTACCTGAGCGCCATCGGCACTTCGGTCCAGTCCGCGTCGCTCTCGTGCCGGTAACCGAGCATGCAAGCGAGCGTGTCGTGTCCGTCGCAGAAGACATGCGCTTCGACCCTGACGACGTCGCCGACGACGCGCTTCACGGCGAAGCGTCCGCCATCCACTTCCGGGATCACGCGGTCGATGACCGCGCGCAGGCGCCCGTCGGCGCCGCTGCGCTTCAGCGCCCGTGCGGGCTTCACGGCCCGCTTCGGATCTCTAACGTTCATGTTTGAAGTACAGAATCGCCAGCGGCGGGAGCGTTATGCGAATCGCATGATAACGCCCGTGCGCCGGCACCGGGTTCGACTGCGCTCCACCGTAGTTGCCCATGCCGCTGCCGCCGTAATACGGCGCGTCCGAATTCAGGATCTCCCGCCAGTAACCATCATGTGGCACCCCGATCACGTAGTTCTCCCGCGGCACCGGCGTGAAGTTGCATACGACGAGGATCGTGTTGGCGCCGTCGCGCGACTTGCGGATGAACGAAAGCGTGCTCTTCTCCGCGTCGCAGCAGTCGATCCATTCGAATCCCGAGTCCTGAAAATCGACCTCGTACAACGCCGGCTCGGCGGTGTATGCGCGGTTCAGATCCGCCATCCAGTTCATGACGCCGCCGTGCTCGCCGTGCTGAAGCACCCACCATTCGAGACTTTCCTCGTGCTGCCATTCGCGGCGCTGGCCGAACTCGCCGCCCATGAAGAGGAGCTTCTTGCCCGGGTGCGCCCACATGTAGCCGTAGAGGAGCCGCAGGTTCGCGAACTGCTGCCAGGTGTCCCCCGGCATCTTGCCGAGCAACGAGCCCTTGCCGTGCACCACCTCGTCGTGGGACAGCGGCAGCACGAAGTTCTCGTGGAAGGCGTAGATCAAGGAGAACGTGAGCTCGCCGTGGTGGTAGCGGCGGTGCACCGGGTTTTCCTTGAAGTAGCGCAGCGTGTCGTGCATCCAGCCCATGTTCCACTTGAGGCCGAAGCCGAGTCCGCCGAGGTACACCGGTCTCGACACCATCGGCCACGCGGTGGATTCTTCCGCGATCACCTGCACGTCGGGATGGTCGCGATACACGCCTTCGTTGAGCGAGCGCAGGAAGTGGATCGCATCGAGGTTCTCGCGCCCGCCGTAGCGGTTGGGGATCCATTCGCCTTCGCGCCGGCCGTAATCGAGGTACAGCATCGAAGCGACCGCGTCCACGCGCAGCCCGTCGATGTGGTAGCGCTCGAGCCAGAAGAGCGCGCTCGACAAGAGGAACGCACGCACCTCGTTGCGGCCGTAGTTGAAGATCGCGCTGTTCCAGTCGGGGTGGTAGCCCTGCCGCGGGTCCGCATGCTCGTAGAGATGCGTGCCGTCGAATTCGTAGAGGCCGTGCGCGTCGTTCGGGAAGTGCGACGGCACCCAGTCGAGAATCACGCCGATGCCGTTCTGGTGCAGCACGTCCATCAGGTACATGAAATCCTGCGGCGTGCCGTAGCGCGACGTCGGCGCGAAATAACCCGTCGTCTGGTAGCCCCAGGAGCCGTAGAACGGATGCTCCGTGATCGGCATCAGCTCGACGTGCGTGAAGCCCATGCGCTTCACGTGCTCCACCAGCGGCCCGGCGATCCCGCGATAGCCGAGGAAGCGGTGCTCTCCGTGGCGCCACGATCCGAGGTGCACTTCGTATATGGACATCGGCGCGTCGAGCGCATTGCGCCGGCCGCGGCTGCGCATCCACTCGCCGTCGCCCCAGTCGTAATCGAGCTTCCACGCGCGCGATGCGGTGTTCGGCGCGATCTCGGCGTAGAACGCGAAGGGGTCGGCTTTTTCCAGCGTCCAGTTCGAGACGATGCGGTACTTGTACGCCGTGCCCGGCTGTACATCGGGCACGGTCGTCTCCCAGATGCCCGAGCCGTCCCAGCGCACGTTCATCGCGTTCGCGCCGGGATTCCAGCCGTTGAACTCCGCAATAACGGACACCGCGCGCGCGTTCGGCGCCCACACCGAGAATTGCGCGCTGCCGTCGCCGTTCAGCTGACAGCCGAGCTTTTCGTACAAGCGTCCGTGGCTGCCTTCCTTGAACAGATAGATGTCGTGTTCGGTGAGGAGGGTCATGGCTTCTCAGAGGTTCTTCAGCGCGTAAGCAATTCCGACGCCTGACGCGGAACTTTGCCCGCGCCTCCGGGACTTGGCGAGCGGGCGAAAAACGTCGCGCGCTGGCTATAATCCGGGGCCATGTTATTAGAAGCCCCGGGAGTCGCCTCCCAGGACGGGGCCACGACGCTTCAGCGCTGCCACGAGGCTGCGATCGCTCTGCTCAAGGCGAATCTTGGCGAGCACGGCATGCTCGCCGCCACGCCGACCGATCGGGCTCAGCGCAAGAATTACCACCTCGTGTTCGCCCGCGACGCCGGGCTGTGCGCGCTCGCGATGGTGCGCACCGGCGATCCCGATTTGGTCGACGGTGCACGGCGCAGTCTGCGCACGCTGGCGCTCGATCAAGCCGAGAACGGCCAGATCCCGAAATTCGTCTCGCCCGCCGATCAGGACGCGGACTTCTGGTATGTCGGCTGTATCGACGCGACGCTGTGGTGGCTGATCGCGCTGCGCCACTACCTGGCGGTCACCCATGACGCCGATCTCGAAGTCGAGTTCGCCGGCCGCGTCGATCGTGCGCTCGACTGGCTGCGCTGCCAGGAACATCCGCGGCTCAAGCTCCTGACGCAGAACGAAGCGAGCGACTGGGCCGACGTGATGCCGCGCTCGGGATTCGTGCTGTACACGAATGCCCTCTGGTACTACGTGAAAAAGCTCTACGCGCTGCCGGGTCAGCGCGAGACGCGGCACCAGTTCAACCACCTGTTCTTTCCGTTCTCGGGCGAGCGCCCGGAGTACAAACGGCTGCGGCTGCTCAATCACTACGCGCGCCGCGAAGCGAAGAACCGCGATCTGTACCTCAGCTTCGTCAACTTCTCGTTCTGGGGCGACGAGGGTGACGTCATGGGCAACGTGCTCGCGGTCCTGCTCGGGCTCGCCGACGAGCATCGCGGACGCAGCATCCTGCGCGCGCTCGATGCTGCGCGCGTGGACGAGCCGTATCCGGTGCGCGTCGTGCTCGACCCGATCGAGCCCGGGTCACCGCTGTGGCGCACCTACATGCAGCGCCATCAGCAGAACCTCGCCCACCAGTATCACAACGGCGGCTGCTGGCCCTTCGTCGGCGGGTTCTGGATCATGGCGCTTGCCGCGGCCGGCCAGCGCGCACGCGCGCGCGAGGCGCTGCTCGCGCTCGCGCGTGCGAACGAGCAGAACGGCTGGGAGTTCAACGAGTGGTTCCACGGCCGCACCGGCGAGGCGATGGGCATGCAGGGGCAGTCGTGGAACGCGGCTACGTACCTCCTCGCGGAGACATCCCTGCACACACGCGTGTTGTAGCGTGCGTTCATAACGGCACCGCGGTGCGCAACTTGCGCACCGTACGGTCGGTCATAATTCGCACCGGAGGTGCATATGACCCGCGAAGTGCAGCTTTACGTCGACGAAGGGCTCGGCGCGTACGGTTTTCCCAACGGCCATCCGTTCGGCCCAGACCGTCAGGACGCGTTCTGGAGGGAAGCCGATAAGCAGGGGCTGCCGAAGCGCGTGTCGCTGCAGGGCTCGCGCGCGGCGACGCACGAGGAGATCGAGCGCTTTCACGAGCGCGAGCATGTCGAGCGCGTGCGCGTGCTGTCGCACGAAGGCTACGGCTCGATCGACTACGGCGATACGCCGGCGTATCCCGGTGTGTACGAGGCCTCGGCGCATGTGGTCGGCGCAGCGCTGGACGGACTCGCGCAGGTGATGAACGGCGAAGCGTATCGGACTTTTCAGCCGATCGGCGGGCTCCATCATGCGCGGCGAACCGGTGCGGCAGGCTTCTGCGTGTTCAACGACTGCGGCGTCGTCATCGATACGCTGCGGCGCGAATACGGCGTGAAGCGCATCGCGTACGTGGACATCGACGTCCATCACGGCGACGGTCTGTACTATCCATTCGAAGCAGACCCGGAAGTGATCTACGCCGACATCCACGAAGACGGCCGCTTCCTCTATCCCGGCACCGGCTTCGACTACGAACGCGGCACAGGCGAGGCGGAGGGGCTCAAGCTCAATGTTCCCATGCAGCCCGGTTCGGGCGACAACGAATTCCGCGCCGCGTGGGAGCGTGTAGTTGCGCACCTCGAGCAGCACCAGCCCGAGTTCATCGTGTTCCAGGCGGGCGCCGACAGCGTCGCGGGCGATCCGCTCGCGCATCTGCAGTACACGCCGCAGGCGCACGCGCACGCTGCACGCAGCCTCTGCGCGCTCGCGAACCAGATGTGCCAGGGCCGCATCATGGGATTCGGCGGCGGCGGGTACAACCGCGGCAATCTCGCGGCGGCCTGGTGCGCCGTCGTCGATGAGTTCATCCGCGGCTCGGAACGGTAGATTCCGTGGTCCCCGCGTAACCCCGTCATTCCCGCGCAGGCGGGAATCCAGAACGAAACCAGGTACTTAGGACCACCACCGAGCGGCTGTCAGCCGAATGCGCGTTAGGCGCGTTTATGCCTCATCGGGACTTGCCCGATGAGGTGCCCGTTCAACAACCGAGGTGGGAGGAAACGATGAAACAACTGATAGCGGTGGTTTGCTTCATGCTCGCGGCTTCGCCGTTCGCCCTGGCGCAGGACAAGAAGGACGCGAAAGCGGCCGCGCCGATGGCCGCCGAGAAGATGGAGAAGAAGTCGGAGACGAAGGCCAAGGGCGACGAGATGAAAGCCAAAGCCGACGACAAGAAAGCGGCGAAGGCGGCTGAGAAGTCGAAGAGCGGCGAGAAAAAAGAGCAGAAAAAGCGCGAAGCGTCCGAGAAGCAGAAAGCGCAGCAGGAGAAGATGAGGGGCTGCAGCAAGGAAGCCTCGGAGAAGAAGTTGAAAGGCGACGAGCGCAAGAAATTCATGAGCGAGTGCATGAAAAAGAGCTGAGCGGAAAACGCAGCTCGCGCCGGCGGTTTTGCCGCCGGTCGAAAAGGCATAGTCTTACGGCTATGCCTTTTTTGTTTTCGGCACGTCTTGCCTCGAAGCTCGCCGCCGGCGTGCTCGTTGCACTAGTGAGCGCGATGGACGCATCAGCCCAGGACCGCTACGAGGCCGAGCGCCGGCGGATGGTCGAGGAGATCGAGCGCAACACGCGCGAGACGCAGCGCGAGACCGGACGCGCGGTATTGAATCCGCGCGTGATGGACGCGATGCGGCGCGTCCCGCGGCACCGGCTGGTGCCGCGCGGTGACGAGGGCAATGCCTACCGCGATCGGCCGCTCGCGATCGGCCTTGGTCAGACCATCTCGCAGCCATTCATCGTCGCGCTGATGACCGACCTCGCCGAGGTGAAGTCGGGCGACCAGGTGCTCGAGATCGGCACGGGTTCCGGCTATCAGGCCGCGGTGCTCGCGGAGCTCGGCGCGCGTGTCTACACGATGGAAATCCTGGAGCCGCTCGGGCGCGAAGCCGCGGCGCGGCTCGCGGAGCTCGGCTACAAGTCGATCTCCACTCGGATCGGCGACGGCTATCTCGGCTGGCCCGAGCACGCGCCGTTCGACGCGATCATCGTGACCGCCGCCGCGCGCGCGGTGCCGCCTGCGCTCGTCGAGCAGCTCAAGCCCGGCGGGAAGCTCGTGATCCCCGTGGGTGAGAGCGGCGGCGCGCAGACGTTGTACGTGATCGAGAAAAAGCCGGACGGAAAAACCGAGCGCCGCGCGGTGCTCGCCGTGCGCTTCGTGCCGCTTACAGGGCAGGGCCGCTAGAAAGACCTGCTTACGCCGAGACGCAGACCCTGGCGGCGATAGAGCGGACCCTGGTCGCCGGTGAGCACGTCATAGGTGAGCGCCCAGTTCGGTGTCAGCCAGTGCCGGCCCGAGAGGGTCCAGTCCTTCACGTCGCCGAACGCGGCGCCGGCGTGCAGCGCAGTGTTGTCCACATCGCGGCCGGTCGTGTACGAAAGCCCGATCGTGTTACGGCTGCCATAGAGATAGTTCACTTCGAATCGGTGCGCCGAGGCGAGCGTTGCGCCCTCCAGGCGATTCGAATACAGCGTGTACGCGCCGCGGAAGCTGCCCCAGTTCCGCTCGGCGGAGAGCGCGAGCAGACTGGCGCTGGAGAAGTTGTATTCGCTGTGCCGCACTCCGATGCCGAGACCGACGCCGCCGGGCAGGTTCTGCACGAACTCGCTGTAAAGCGTGTAGCGCGGAACGACCTCGTGCAGCGTGTGCATGCCCGGCGCGGCGAGCGATGGAATGTCGTAACCGACGGGGCGATGCAGCGCCAGCGCGTAGTCGGCGGCGCCGCTGCGGAAACGCCGGGACTGAATTTCGCCGGAGAACAGGATGCGCGGCGCGAATTCGGGCAGCGCGATCGCCGCATTGCGCTGAACGGCGGAAGTATTGATCGCGATGCCGTAAGTGGATGCGTCGGCCTCGAACGCATTGGCCGGGACGCGAAGACCGCGATACGAAGGCGCTTCGGCGGCCGCAGCGGCGAGCCCGTACAGACACACTGCACCCCCGAGGACGATGCCAGCGAAGCGCGCTGTATTCATGGCGGCTGATCGTTCTGTTTTTGGAAGACCATTCTAGCGCGCGCTCTGCGGGACCGTCACAGCGCCAAGGTCCGGCCGACGGGCTTAAGGCTCTACAGTTGTGCTGTACGCAACACCTTCGGCCGTTAAAAGGCCCTTTCGGGGCCGGGGCATAGCCTTTGCATCGAGTCAGGTCGGAGGTTTCCCGACATGAAACATACGCTGCCCCCCCTGCCATACCCGCTGAACGCCCTCGAACCTCACGTCTCGGCCGAGACGCTGGAGTTTCATCACGGCAAGCACCACAAGACGTACGTCGACAAGCTGAACGAGCTCATCGACGGCAGCGAATTCGAGAACGAGCCGCTGGAAGAGATCGTCAAGCGCTCCGACGGCAAGATCTTCAACAACGCCGCGCAGGCCTGGAACCATGCCTTCTTCTGGAACTGCATGCGGCCGGCCGGCGGCGCCGCACCCACCGGTGCGCTGGCGCAGGCGATCGACAAATCGTTCGGTTCGTTCGACAAGTTCAAGGACGAGTTTTCGAAAGCCGCCGCCGACATTTTCGGCTCGGGCTGGGCATGGCTCGTCCAGCGCGACGACGGCTCGCTCGCCGTCGAACCGATGAAGAACGCGGACACGCCGCTCGCCTTCGACGACCGCGCGCTGCTCACGCTCGACGTGTGGGAGCACGCCTACTACATCGACTACCGCAACCGCAGGCCGGAGTTCATCGCCGCTTTCTGGAACATCGTCAACTGGGATTTCGTCTCTAAGAATCTCGGCGCGGCGACGCAGCAGGGCCAGCAGAGGACGCGCATTCAGTCGTCATAAGCGCCTCCGCGGCCGGTATTGCCTCACCAGCGTGCTTTGGTTACTCTACCGCGCACGCTGACAGTCGAATAACGGCCGAAGGAGGCGCACATGAAAAATCCGCTCGACTCGCTCTGGGGCACGGTGATCTCCGGGCTCGTTCTTACGCTCGTGCTGTACATGATCGTCAAGTTCGCGCTGCAATAAGGAGACACCATGGGAGACTTCATTCAGCTCGGACTCGGCCGCTGGCTCCACATCCTCGCGGGCGTCATGTGGATCGGACTGCTCTACTACTTCAACTTCGTACAGGTCCCCGCGCTGGCCGAAGCGGCGAAGGATGGGACCGGCGCCGGCATCACCAAGCACGTCGCGCCGCGCGCGTTGTTCTACTTCCGCTGGGCGGCGGTCGTCACGTGGCTCGCGGGCGCGATGATCCTGGGCGCCCACTTCCTCGACGCGTTCCTGTTCCTGAAGCCGACCTACTATCCGATCGGCGTCGGCGCATGGCTCGGCACGATCATGCTCTTCAACGTGTGGGTGCTGATCTGGCCGAACCAGCAGAAGATCCTGGGCATGAAGCCCGCGACCGACGAAGAGAAGGCGAAAGCGCGTCGCGTCGCGTTCCTCGCCTCCCGCACCAACACCATGCTCTCGATCCCGATGATCTTCTTCATGGTCGCGAGCGGCGGCGTCTTCCGCACGGTTATCTTCGCGATGTAACGCCGGTCATGTGGGCAAGGGCGCGGCTACTGCGGCGCTAACCTACTTTTTGCGGCGGCGCGTAGCCCCCGCCGCGTCGTAGGTTTTTCAGCGCCCAAGCCCCGCCTTTTCCAGGCCCTCCACCCGCTGCCCCGGCTTGATTCCGCGCTTCGCGAACCAGCCCTGATTCATTTCGAGCGCGTACTTGGCCGGTCTCGCGGCGCTGTGCGTGTTCTGCGTGTGCGGGGTCATGTCCTCGATATTGATGATCACACCCTCGCGGTCGAGGAACGCGACCGAAAGCGGGAGGTACGTGTTCATCATCCACATGCCGTGCAAGGTCACGTCGGGAAACACGAAGAGCATGCCGCGATTCTCGGGCAGCATGCGCCGGTGCATGAGCCCCGTCGAACGCTGTGCGTCGGTTGCCGCGACTTCGGCGGTAAGCTTGTACGTGCCGATCGCGAGCGGGATCTGCGGCAGCTCCGCGGCGGCCGCGCCGGTGCATGCGGCGAGCGCGACGGCGGCGAGCAGCCGCACGATCGAGTGCCGGACGGTGTTCATACCTGATCCGAGAGCCACGCGCTGATCGCCTCGAGCACCGGCTCCGCTTCGCCGACCGCGGTCAGCACATCGATTTGCGCTTCGGGATGGCGCTTGCGGATGCCGTCGATCAACTGCACGAGATCGCGCCGCACGTGCGCGCCTTTGCCCATGAAGAGCGGTGCGATCGTGATGCGCGCATGCGTCTCGGCGAGCCGCTCGAGGGCGTCGGGTAGCGACGGCTGCATGAGCTCGAGGAACGCGAGCTCGACCGCGAGCTCCGGCCGCTTCTGCGCGAGCCTGCGCTGGAGCGTCCGAAACGGCTCTGCCCACTGCGGATCGTGCGAACCATGCGCGAACAACACGAGCGCAGACGCGGCAGTATTCAACGCAACACTCACGCTGGAGGCTAAACCTTGCCGGTGCTGCCGAAGCCGCCCGCGCCGCGGCTGCTCTCCCGGAATTCATCGACGATATCGAACGCCACTTGCACCACAGGAACGATGACGAGCTGCGCGATGCGCTCCATCGGCTCGATCGTGAATGCGGCTTTGCCCCGGTTCCACGCGGAAACGAAGATCTGGCCCTGGTAGTCGGAGTCGATGAGCCCTACAAGATTGCCGAGCACGATGCCGTGCTTGTGCCCGAGACCCGAGCGCGGCAGCACGATCGCGGCGAGGCCCGGATCGTCGAGGTGTATCGCGATGCCGGAGGGCACGAGGTGCGAATCGCCGGGCTGTAGCGTTATGGCCTCTTTAAGGCATGCGCGCAGATCGAGACCGGCGCTGCCCGGCGTCGCGTAATGCGGAAGCTGCTCGCGCAGGCGCGCGTCCAGCACCTTCACTTCGATGTTTTTCACCGCGTCTTACTTTCTGTACAGCTTTGCTATGTGGTCCACGAGGTGCCGCGCCACCACGTCCTTGGGCGCACGCGGCAGGGGATGGGCGCCTGCGTCGTCGAGCAGAATTACTTCGTTGTCGTCCGCGCCGATCGCGTTCTGTGCGAGATTGGCCGCAAGGAGCGGCAGCTTCTTGCGCTTGCGCTTGGCTTCGGCGTGCTCGACGAGCTTCTCGCTCTCGGCGGCGAAGCCGACGCAGAACGGCGGCTTC
The DNA here is from genome assembly GCA_035626595.1 of Burkholderiales bacterium. GTDB lineage: Bacteria > Pseudomonadota > Gammaproteobacteria > Burkholderiales > SG8-41 > JAQGMV01. The sequence continues at coordinate 15,335 of DASPNJ010000054.1, read as the reverse complement.
GGAAGGCCTGCCACGTAGGCGAGAATGTCCGTCGTCGGCACGAGCTCCAGCGCGAGGTTGGCGTCAGTCTTCTTGATCTTCTGCGCGCTCGTCTTCGACGGGCGGTAGTCCGCGACCGCGGCGACCGACACGAACACGTCCGCTTTGGAAACGCGCTGCTTGACCGCGTTCAGCATGTCGTCGGCGGAGGTCACGTCGATGCGCTCGACGCGTGCCGGCGCATCGAGCGCGGTCGGGCCGGAGATGAGCGTCACTTTCGCACCCGCCTCGACCGCGGCGCGCGCAACCGCATAGCCCATCTTGCCGGAGCTCCGATTGGTGAGCCCGCGCACCGCGTCGATGGCTTCGAATGTCGGACCGGCCGTCACCAGCATGCGCACGCCTTCGAGTGCCTTCGGCGCGAGCTTCGCGAGCACCGCGTCTGCGATCTCGTTCGCTTCCAGCATGCGGCCCAGACCGACTTCGCCGCAGGCCTGATCGCCGCTCGCCGGGCCGAGGATGTCGACGCCGTCCTCGACGAGCTGCGAGACATTGCGCTGCGTCGCCGGGCGTTCCCACATCTCGCGGTTCATCGCGGGCGCGACCGCGAGCGGGCAGTTACGCGCGAGGCATAGCGTGGACAGAAGGTCGTCCGCGAGACCGAGCGCGAGCTTTGCCATGAAATCGGCGCTCGCCGGGGCGATGACGACGAGGTCGCGATCGCGCGTGAGCTCGATATGCGCCATGTTGTCTGGGATGCGCCCGTCCCACATGTCGGTGTAAACCGGTTTTCCCGAAAGCGCCTGCAGTGTCGCGGGCGTGATGAAGCCGCACGCCGCCTGCGTCATCACGACCTGAACGTCGACGCCACGCTCTTTGAGCCGCCGCACGAGCTCGGCCGCCTTGTACGCGGCGATCCCGCCGGTCACGCCCAGCAACACGTTTTTGCGTGCAGTTTCAGTCACGTAGGAGGTCCCTGCGAGTGCAGCGAAGTGTACTACCTAAGGCCTATGAACGCGCGGCAGCGCCGCGCGTTACGTCGATGTAGGCGGGGGAAACAGGGGAGGGCGCGATGAGGATCGCCGATCTGCCGCTCGACGAACGGCCGCGCGAAAAGCTGCTCGCGAAAGGGCCCGATGCGCTGTCGGACGCCGAGCTCGTGGCGATATTTCTGAGAACCGGCGTAAAGGGGCGCAGCGCGATCGATCTCGCACGCGAGGCGCTCGAGCGGTGTGGCCGATCGTTGTCCACACTGCTCGGCGCCGAGCGCAAGCGCTTCGACGTATTGCCCGGGCTCGGGCCGGCCAAGTACGCGCAACTCCACGCCGTGCTCGAAATGAGCCGTCGCGCGCTGCGCGAGACGATCGATCGCGGCGTGGCGCTGTCCTCGCCGCAGTCGGTGCGCGATTACCTGCGGCTGAAGCTCCATGGCAAACCGCACGAAGTGTTCGTCGCCGTGTTCCTCGACGCGCAGAACCGCGTCCTTGAAGTGGAAGAGCTTTTTCGCGGGACACTCACGCAGACCAGCGTATTTCCGCGCGAGATCGTCAAGCGCGCGCTGCATTTCAACGCCGCCGCGATCATCTTCGCGCACAACCATCCTTCCGGTGTCGCCGAGCCCAGCCGTGCGGACGAGGCGCTCACGCAGACGCTCAAGCACACGCTCGCCCTGGTGGACGTGAAGGTGCTCGATCACTTCGTCGTCGGCGGCGATGCGGCGATGTCTTTCGCGGAGCGCGGGCTGCTCTGAATGCCGTGTAGCGTCGTCTCGCGGTGCCGAAGAATTGACGGATAATCGGCGCGAGGAGGACACGCCCGTGAAAACCAGTGCCTTGATCTCCGCCATGGCCGCGGTGGTAGCCGTGCTCGCTTCGCCGCACACTGCCGCGCAGAAATTTCCGACGAAACCCATACGGCTCGTCGTGCCGTTCGCGCCCGGCGGACCGAACGACGTCATCGGGCGCGTCGTGGCGCTCAAGCTGAGCGACCTGATCGGGCAGCCGGTCGTCGTCGACAACCGGCCCGGGGCGGGCGGTGCAGTGGGTACCTCGGTCGTCCGCAATGCACCGGCCGACGGCTACACGATTCTCATCTCGGGGACGTCGTCGCTCGCGATCAACCCGGCGCTGTACAAGGATCTTCCGTACGACCCGCTGCGCGACTTCGCGCCGGTGAGCATGATCGGTACCGCGCCGAGCCTGCTCGTTGCGAATCTCAAGCTGCCCGCCACCACCGTCAAAGAGCTCATCGACCTCGCGAAATCGAAGCCCGGCGAGCTCAATTACGCCTCGGGCGGCGTCGGCAGCGCGCCGCATTTGGCCGGCGAGCTGCTCAATTCGATGGCCGGAATCAGGATGGTGCACATAACGTTCAAAGGCGGCGGTCCGTCTCTCACCGGGGTGATGAGCGGACAAGCTCACATCTTCATGGGCGGGCTGTCGGCGTCATTGCCGCCGGTGAAGTCCGGACGGCTTCGCGGCCTCGCGGTCACGAGTCCCAAGCGGAGCCACTTCGTGCCGGACGTGCCGACCGTGGCGGAAACGCTGCCCGGCTACGACGTCGTCAACTGGTACGCGATATTCGCGCCGGTCGCGACGCCGAAACCCGTCATCGCGCGCCTCAATAGCGAGATCGTGAAGGCAATGGCGGCGCCCGAGGTGCGCCAGCGCTTCAACGACCTCGCAACGGATGCCGCGTCGAGCACGCCCGAACAGCTCGGCGCCTTTCACCGCAGCGAGGTCAAGAAGTGGGGCCAAGTCGTCAAGACTGCAGGCATTAAGGTCGAACAGTAGAGACCCGGCGCAGCCGCGAATCGCCCCCGGCGGGCGGCTTGAGGCAGGGCCAAAACCCCTGTAAAATCCGGCGCTTTCCCGAATTCAGAGTCGAGGCCTTCATGGCACGCGTATGTCAGGTTACCGGCAAGAAGCCGATGATGGGTAACAACGTCTCGCACGCGAACAACAAGACGCGTCGCCGTTTTCTGCCGAATCTTCAGTCCCGCCGTTTCTGGGTCGAGAGCGAAAAGCGCTGGGTGAGCCTGCGGGTGTCCAACGCCGGCCTGCGCACGATCGACAAGAAAGGGATCGACGCCGTTCTCGCTGAATTGCGAGCAAGAGGAGAAATCTGATGAGAGAGAAAATCAAGCTCGAATCGAGCGCCGGCACCGGCCACTTCTACACCACGACGAAGAACAAGCGCACCAAGCCGGACAAGATGGAGATCAAGAAATTCGATCCCGTCGCGCGCAAGCACGTGATCTACAAAGAAACCAAGATCAAGTAGCGCACCAACGAAAAAGCCCGCTTAGGCGGGCTTTTTTTCGTCACCCGGCGAAGCCGGGGTCCGGGTCAGGCGTAGCAGCGCAGCCGCTGCGAAAACGCCTGCAGCGCGTCGATGCCGCTCGCTTCCGCACGGCGGCACCAGTCTTCGAGCTGGTGCACGAGCTGCTCTTTCGACGCCGTCGAGCGCTGCCACAGCGCCGCCAGCTCATCGCGCATGGTGTAAACGGTGGCGAGCCGCGTGCTGGCTTTCAGCACCTGCTCGCGCTTCTCGCGCTCCGGCTGCGGCAACGCGCTGGCGTCGATGTGCAGCCAGCGCTTGAGCGCCGCCCAGTCGACGCTCACCGCGCTCGCCTTGAGCGCGCCCATTTCGCCGGCGCAGGTCGCGCGCAGCGACTTTGCGTACTTCGCGAGGACTTCGTAGCGGTGCGTGACCACGGCCTGCAGCGTCGCCAGATCGCACTGCGATTTCGCCCGCTCGAGCTTCAGGCGCGGCGCGACCTTCTTCACGTCGGCAAGCCTCATCACCTGCAGCGTGCGGATATACAACCAGCCGATGTCGAACTCGTACCAGCGGTTCGACAGGCGTGCCGAGGTCGCGTATGCATGGTGATTGTTGTGCAGCTCTTCGCCGCCGATCAGGATCCCCCACGGAATGATGTTGCGGCTCGCATCCCCCGGCTGGAAGTTCCGATAGCCCCAGAAGTGTCCGATACCGTTGATGACGCCGGCTGCGAGGAACGGGATCCACAACATCTGCACCGCCCAAATCGTCGCGCCGATCGGGCCGAACAGCACGAGATTGGTGACCAGCATGAGCGATACGCCCCAGACGCTGTGCGGCGTGTAGAGCTTGCGCTCGATCCAGTCGTCGGGGGTGCCGTGCCCGTAGCGCTCCAGCGTCTCGCGTTTCACCGACTCGTCGCGATAGAGCTCGGCGCCCTGCAACAGCACTTTACGGATGCCGTAGATCTGGGGGCTGTGCGGGTCCTCCACCGTTTCGCACTTGGCGTGGTGCTTGCGATGGATGGCGGTCCATTCCTTCGTCACCATGCCCGTGGTCAGCCACAGCCAGAAACGGAAGAAATGGCTGGGGATCGGGTGCAGGTCCAGCGCGCGGTGTGCCTGGTGCCGGTGCAGGAAAATCGTGACTGCGGCGATAGTTATGTGGGTCACCACCAGCGTGTAGACCACGTAACCCCACCACGGCAGATCCAGAACACCTGTAAACATGAAACTCCTCTATTTTTATGCAGCCGTTATAGGACGGCCGCAGTCTACCTAAGTTCATCTGCCCCCAGCAAAATAAATGCTCATTTTCTCCGCTGGAGAACGGCGCCGAAAAAGCCATCGGTGCCATGCACTTGGGGCCACAGGCGCATGCGCGAGCCGACTTCGATGTCGATGCCATGCTGGCGCAGGATCTCTCCGGCGGAAAGTTCTTCGTAATCAGCGTGCTGCGCAAGAAACGCGTCCACGATAGTTTCGTTTTCCTCCGGCAGCAGGCTGCAGGTCGCATAGACGAGACGCCCGCCCGGCTTCACCAGCGAAGCGGCCGCTTCGAGGATTCCTGCCTGCTTGACCTGCATTTCCGCGACGCTTGCCGGCGATTGACGCCATTTGAGATCCGGGTTGCGCCTGAGTGTGCCGAGGCCGCTGCACGGCGCATCCACGAGCACGCGATCGATTTTGCCGGCCAGACGTTTCACTTTCGTGTCGCGCTCGCCGGAAATCGCCTGCGGGTGCAGGTTCGAAAGTCCGGAGCGCTTGAGCCGCGGTTTCAGCCGCGCGAGCCGCGCGGCGGAGACGTCGAATGCGTAGACGCGCCCCTGCGAGTTCATCATCGCGCCGATCATCAGCGACTTGCCGCCGGCGCCCGCGCAGAAATCGACCACCAGCTCGTGCCGCCGCGGCGCGAGCAGGTAGCCGATCAACTGGCTGCCCTCGTCCTGCACTTCCACGGCGCCTTCGAGAAATAGCGGATGCCGGTTGATCGCCGGTTTGCCGGAGAGGCGCACGCCCACGGGCGAATAGCGCGTGGGTTGCGCGGCGAGTCCGCTTTCACGCAGCGACGCCAGAACGGCGTCGCGGGTCGCTCGCACCGTGTTCACGCGCAGGTCGAGCGGTGCGGGATTTTGCAGCCCGCGGCCGAGATCGAGAACGCCGCGTTCACCCAGTTGCCGAATGAGCCGGTCGTACGCCCAGTCGGGAAGCTCCGCGCGCACCGGCGCAGGCAAGTCATCGATGGCGACGCCGCCGACTTCACCGAGCCACTCGCTTTCGCCGGCTTTCAGGATCGGCGCGAGATCGCGCGCGCTCGAGCCGCCGAACCGCGCAAGCCAGACGAGCAGCAGCCGGCGTGGATCGGTGCTGCCCGCGACGTGCTCGAGCGTGCGGGCGTGGCGCAGCACGCCGAATACGGCCTCGGCGACGAAAGCGCGATCGTGCTGACCGAGCGCGCGCTGCTGTCTGAAGTAGCTGCTCAGGATCGCGTCGGCGGGCTGATCGAAGCGCATGACGAGCCGCAGCGCTTCGACCGCGGCCTCGACGAGTTTGCGATTCACTCGTCCGCGAGCCGGATTTCGCTGACGATCTGCTCGCCCGCGGGCTCGCCGTCGCGGCCGTAGAAGCGCACGCGCACCGGCAGGTGCCGGTATTCGGTGGCGAGCCAGACGTCCACGCTTTCGATACCCCGGCTGCGGACCTGACGGATCGGCAGCGCGCGCAGCACACCGAGGGGCGTCTCGATCTTCTGCTCCGGCAGCACGTCCAGGACGTAGGACGCGAGGCGTGTGCCATTGGTGACGGACACATGGTGGCGTCCGACCGACGGCGGGTCGATCGCGAGCTGGTAGATGAACGAGAGCAGGTCCTGCGCATCGGGCGGCAGCGGGTGGGCGCGCTGCGCGGTGACGGGGCCGAGTGTCACGCTCGCGTTGCGCCAGTCGAACTGCGCGCGCGCCTCCTCGATGCCGCGTCCGCGATCGCGGCTCATGAGGAAGGTCTCGGGACGCAAGCCCGCGGGCGTGAGCTCGCCGCGGCTCAAGTACGTGCGGTGCTGTGGGCGGAAGAAGTCGATCAGACCCGTCGTCTCGGATCGACTGGCGAGCTGATAACGCGTGCCCTCGATCTTCCACTGCTGCGTCGTGCGGCCGACCGGAAATTGGTCGGCGCCATAAACCAGGGTGTAGGTGATGCGCCCGCTGCGGGGAAACGCGGGCAGCGCGGGCGGCGCCACGTCCAGCGTAGTTGTCGGGGCGGTCGCAACAACGATCGGTTCGGGTGTGGGTTCCGGCGGCGCAGTCACTATCGAAGCTTCTTCGGACCCGCTTTCAGCGGCCTCTTGGGACTCGACGTACTGCGTCGGCGGCAGCGCAATCGGCGGCGCGGCCGGCTTCGCACGCGCGACGAGCACGCGCGTGTTCGCGCGTGGCTTCGGTTGCGGAGCCGCCGCCGGGGGCGAGTTCACGTGCTCGAGTTTCACCGCGAGCGGCGGCAGGTCCGCCGGTGCTTCGGGCAACTCGATGCGGCCGTAGCTCAACGCGATCGCGTGAACGGCGCCGGAGGCGGCGGCCGCGACAGCGAACCTGCGGAACGCGCGCGCATCAATCACGGAATTCCACGCTCTGGATCGCCTGTTCGAAACGCATGCCGTCGCGCTCCACGATCACGATCTTCACCGCGACGTTCTGATGCTGCGGCGATAGCCAGACTTCAGCCGCGGTGTCGCCCTGCTCGCGCTCCTTCACGAGGTGCAGCGTCTTGAGCCGCCCGAGCGCGGTGTCGATTTCCACGTCCGGGGTAACGCGATAGCGGTAGCGGTCGAGCTTGCGTCCGTTGGTCATCGCGAATTCCACCTGCCGCTCGCGCGCAAGCCGCATGAACATGAACTGGTACATGATCGACAGTCGGTCCTGCGTGCCGATGGAGATCGCGTGCGCTTCCATCTTGCCATTGTGCCTCAGCGTGACCTGCCCCTGGCTCCAGTCGAATTCGGCGCTGACCTGGGGCGGGTCGTTGGCCGAGCGGCGCGCTTCGAAGTGCGCCGGCTTGAGGCCGTCGCGCGTCAAGTGTCCGCGGCTCACGAAACGCAGCGGCTGGCGTTGCAGCAGCACGGCAAGCCCGATGGGCCTGGTGTCACTGACGATCCGGTACGTCGCGCCATCGGTTTCGAAAACTTCGGTGATGACGCCAATCGACATGCCATTCAGGGTGCCAGCATACGTCGCCCGCACCGATCGGGAACCCGCAGCGGCGGACGCAGTGGGAAGCGCCACGCAGGCCGCGAGGAGGATCAGCGCGAGGCTGCGCAATGCCGGCTTCATGTCGTAATGGACCGCTGGTGCTGCGCGGCGTTCGCGCCGCGCCGGGTCACGTTTCCGAAGCGGGCGAGATGAGGGCGCCGGCGGCACGGCGCGCGCGCGCGACCTCGACACGGCCGTCATCGAGGAGGCGGATGCGGCCTTCGCAGAACCAGCGCACGGCGAGCGGGTAAATGCGGTGCTCCTGCGCAAGCACGCGCGCGGCGAGCGCGTCTTCCGTGTCGCCGGGTTCGACGGGCACCGCAGCCTGCACCACGATCGGCCCGTGATCGAGCTGCGGCGTCACGAAGTGCACCGTGCAGCCGTGGATGCGCACGCCGGCTTGAAGCGCGCGCCGATGCGCATCGAGCCCCGGGAACGCCGGCAGGAGCGAGGGATGGATGTTGAGCAGCCGCCCGCGGTAGCGCTCGACGAACTGCGGCGTGAGGATCCGCATGAAGCCCGCCAGCACGACGAGGTCGGCGCCGGCACGATCGATCGCATCGCCGAGCGCCGTGTCGAAGCCCGCCCGCTCGGAGAAGCGGCGATGATCGACGACGTCCGTCGCGACGCCGTGCTCGCGCGCGATCGGGAGGCCGCGAGCGTCGGGCACGTTGCTGATCACGCACGTGAACGCCGCCGGCAGGCGCGATTCGAGCAGCGCCTGCATGTTGCTGCCGCGGCCGGAGATGAGAACTACAATGCGGGTCACGATACGATCGTCTGCGCTTCGCCGTCGCGGCGCCCGTCGATCGTGCCGATGCGGTACACCTGCTCGCCGGCGGCAGCGAGCGCGACGGACGCAGCATTCGCGTGCTCCGGCGCAACGACCAAAACCATGCCGATTCCGCAGTTGAATACGCGCAGCATCTCGTCTTCGGCGACGTTGCCTTCGCGCTGAAGCCAGCCGAACAGCGGCGGAAGCGGCCACGCACTGCGGTCGATGCGGGCGGTGAGATCGTCTTTCAGGATACGCGGCACGTTCTCGACAATGCCCCCGCCGGTGATGTGGGCCATGCCTTTCACCGGAAGCTGCTTCAGGAGCGCGAGCATCGGCTTCACGTAGATGCGCGTCGGTGCGAGCACGAGGTCGGCGAGCGAAGCGCCATCAACGCTCGTCGAACGCACATCGATACCGCGTGCGGCAATGATCCTGCGCAGCAGTGAATAGCCGTTGGAATGCGCGCCGTCGCTTGCGAGGCCGAGCACGGCGTCACCCGCGGCGATTGAAGCGCCGTCGACGATCGCCGACTTTTCCACGACCCCCACGGCGAAGCCGGCGAGATCGTATTCGCCGGGCGTATACATGCCCGGCATCTCGGCGGTCTCGCCCCCGATGAGCGCGCACCCTGCACGCTCGCAGCCTTCGGCGATGCCCTTCACCACACGGCTCGCGGTCTCGACGTCCAGCTTGCCGCACGCGTAGTAGTCGAGGAAGTACAGCGGTTCCGCGCCGAGCGTGAGGATGTCGTTCACGCTCATCGCGACGAGATCGATGCCGATCGTGTCGTGGCGCCCGAGCTCGAACGCGAGCTTGAGCTTGGTTCCCACGCCGTCGGTGCCCGAAACGAGCACGGGCTCCCGGTAGCCTTTGGGTACTTCGAACAGCGCGCCGAAGCCGCCGATACCCGCGAGAACGCCGGGCCGCATCGTGCGCCGCGCATAGGGCTTGATGCGGTCCACGAGCGCGTCGCCGGCGTCGATGTCGACGCCCGCGTCGCGGTAGGTGAGTGAAGCGTCAGGACGCTGTGCGGTCATTCGAGGGAAGTGGCGTCCGAGGTAGGCTAAGATGCGTCTCGATTTTACCGTATACGTCCCGCCGCTCCGGTTCCAGCCTCTCTTGAAACAGCTCGCGTTCGATCTCGTTCCGCCGCCGGCGCCCACGCTCGACAATTTCGTGATTGGCAGCAACGCCGAGCTGGTGCAGCGCCTGCGCACGCTGGGCGCATCGGCCGGCGCCGAGCGCGCCATATACATATGGGGGCCGCCGGGCAGCGGACGCACGCATCTCCTGCGCGGCGCCGTCGCGGACCTCGATGCGCGGGGGCTGCGCACCGCGTACTGCGGCGGAAGCGCGGGGCTCGCGACTGCGGCGCCCGATACGATTCAGGCTGCGGCAGTGGACGACGTGGAAACCCTGGACGAATCCGGTGCGGCGGCGCTTTTCAGGCTGTACAACGCGATCCGCGAGCGCGGCGGTGTCTTCCTCGCGGCCGGCACGGCGCCGCCGGCACGGCTGCGCTTGCGCGCCGACGTCGTAACGCGTCTGGGTTGGGGACTCGTTTTCGAGCTGCATCCGCTCACCGACAGCGACAAGGAGCAGGCACTTTCCGAGCACGCCGCGGCACGCGGCTTCAGCTTGACGCCCGAAGTCGCGCGCTACCTGCTCGCGCGCTCGCAGCGTGACATGGGGAATCTCATCGCGACGGTCGATGCGCTCGATCGTTATTCGATGGAAACGAAACGCGCGGTGACGGTGCCGCTCCTGCGCGAGCTGCTGGAATCATGAAGCTCGCGCTGTTCGACCTCGACAATACGCTGCTCGCCGGCGACAGCGATTTCGAGTGGGCGCAGTTCCTGATCGAGCAGGGCGTGCTCGACCGCGAGGTGTACGAAGCGCGCAACCAGGCGTTCTTCGATCAGTACAAGGCGGGCACGCTCGACATCCACGAGTTTCTCGATTTCCAGTTGAAGCCGCTCTCGCGCCATTCGCGCGCGGTGCTGGACGCGTGGCACGGGCAGTTCATGGCGAGCAAGATCCTGCCGATCGTTCGCGATTCGGCGCGCGAGCTGGTCGAGCGCCATCGCGGCGACCTGCGCGCGGTGATTACCGCGACCAACAGCTTCGTGACCGCGCCGATCGCGCGCGAATTCGGCGTCGAGAATCTGATCGCGACGGAGCCCGAGCAGCGCGACGGCGAGTTCACCGGGCAGGTCACGGACATTCCCTGTTTTCGCGAAGGCAAGGTCCAGCGCCTGGAGTCGTGGCTCGAAAGTCAGGGCCGCACGCTGGATTCGTTCGAGCAGTCGTGGTTCTACAGCGATTCGCACAACGATCTGCCGCTGCTGCTGCGCGTGACGCATCCGGTTGCAGTCGACCCCGACGACACGCTGCGCGAGCAGGCGCAGGCGCGCGGCTGGCCGATCGTGACCCTTGGGTAGAACAGCTATCCTGTTTGCTGCGCTCGGCGCCGCCGCGGTGACGAGCTTGCTCACCGCGCTCGGATTCGGCAGCTTCCCGATCGGTTTGCTGGAGATGGTCGAAAGCGTGGTGTTCCCGTCGCCGGGCGTCGTCCACGATGTCGTCTGGAACCTGCGCGCACCGCGCGCGCTCGCGGCGTTCGCGTGCGGCGGTCTCCTCGCGCTCGCCGGCACGCTGCTCCAGGTGCTGCTCAGGAACGCGCTGGCGGATCCGTACATCCTCGGCGTCTCCGGCGGAGCCTCCCTCGGCGCCCTGCTCGCGCTGGCGGCCGGCGCCGGCGCGCTCGCGATCAATTTCTCGGCATTCGCGGGCGCCGTTGCGGCGATCGTGATCGTATTCGGTCTGAGCTACCGCTCCGGCGACTGGAACGTCTACCGGCTGCTCCTGACCGGCGTGGTGCTGTCGGCGGGCCTCGCCGCGCTGATCAGCCTGACGCTCGTGCTCGCGCCCGAAGCGCAGTTGCGAGGCATGCTGTTCTGGCTCATGGGCGATCTCTCGCAGTCGGACAGCCCGCTGTCCGCGTGGATCGCGCTCGCCGCGCTGACGGCGCTGGCCGTCGCGGCCGCGCTCGGCCTCGACCTGCTCGCGCTGGGCGAGCTCAAGGCGCGCTCGCTCGGTGTCGCCGTGGGCGCGCTCCAGCTCGCGGTGTTCGGCGCCGCCGCGATCGCGACCGTCGCGGCCGTGGTTCTCGGCGGCGCGATCGGCTTCATCGGCTTGATGGCGCCGCACGCGATTCGCCTCGCGGGCGTGACACACCACCGCGCGCTCGTTCCGCTGGCGGTGCTGCTCGGCGGATCCATCCTCACGTTCGCCGACACGGCTGCGCGAACGGCGTGGGCGCCGCAGCAGCTGCCCGTCGGCATCTTCACGGCGCTCATCGGCGTGCCTGCGATGCTCTTCCTGCTCGGGCGTCAACGCTGATGCTTCGCTGCGATCGCGTCGCGCTGTCGGTGCCGGGCCGCCGGCTGTGCACTGCGCTCAGCGCGACTTTCGAGGCCGGCGAAGTCTGGGCGGTGCTCGGACGAAACGGTACCGGCAAGACGACGCTCGTTCACGCGCTCGCGGGGCTCACCCGCCCTTCGAACGGCGCCATCGAGCTCGACGGCCGTGGCGTCACCGACGTCAGCGCACGCGAGCGCGCGCGCAAGCTCGGCGTGCTGCTCCAGATCGAGGAGGGCACGTACTGGGGCACGGTCTTCGATTACGTGCTGCTCGGGCGTTACCCGCACGCCGCGCGGTGGGCGGGATTCGGGAGGGACGATCGCGCCATTGCGAGGAGCGCGCTCGATGCCGTCGGCATGTCCGCTTTCGCGGCGCGCCGTTACGCGACGCTCTCGGGCGGCGAGCGCCAGCGCGTGCGTATCGCGCAGATCCTCGCGCAGCAGCCGCGCGTACTCCTGTTCGACGAGCCGCTCCAGCATCTCGACCTCGCGCATCAGGCGCTCGTGCTCTCGATCGTCGCCGCGCGCGCGCGGGACAATCGTGAGACCGCCGTCATGGTCCTGCACGAGCCGCTGTGGATCGCGCGCTCGTGCACGCACGCGCTCGTGCTGATGGGCGACGGCGAAGTGGCCGCGGGCGCCGCGGACGAGCTGCTCACGCGCGAGCGTCTCGAGCACGCGTACGGTCTGAAGTTGCGGGAAGTGGACGCCGGCGACGGCCGGTGCTTCGTGCCGGCGATATAATTTTTCATGATCGCGAAATTCCTCGGCAAGGTTTTTTCCGGCCGCATCTTCAGGGAGCGGCAGCCGAAGATCATCCCTTTCGAAGCGCATGGCATCGCGCGCGATCGCATCAGCCGCTGCGCGCTCACCGTTGCGGATACGCTCCAGGAGAACGGCTTCACGGCGTTTGTCGTGGGCGGCGCGCTGCGCGATTTGATCCTCGGGTGGGAGCCCAAGGATTTCGACGTGGCGACCAGCGCGACGCCCGAGGAGGTGCGCGGGATTTTCCGGCGTTCGCGCATCATCGGCCGGCGCTTCAGGCTCGTGCACGTGATGTGCGGCCGCGAGATGGTCGAAGTGTCCACCTATCGCGGTCAGGCGGTGCCCGAGAGCGACGACGACCACAAGGCCGACGAGCACGGCCGCATCCTGCGCGACAACGTGTTCGGCACGCAGGAGCAGGACGCCACGCGGCGCGATTTCACGATCAACGCGCTCTTCTACGATCCGAAGACGCAGCAGATCTGGGACTATCACGGCGGGTTCGAGGATCTGCGCAAGCGCCGGCTGCGCATGATCGGCGATCCGGAGCAGCGCTACCGCGAGGACCCGGTGCGGATGCTGCGCGCGGTGCGTTTCTCCGCGAGCCGCGGCATGGACATGGACGAGCCGACGCGCGAGCCGATCCGCCGCCTCGCCGATCTTCTCGCGAACGTCCCGCCGTCGCGTCTGTTCGACGAGATGCTGAAGCTGCTGCTCTCGGGCCATGCGCACGATTGCGTGGTGGCCCTGCGGCAGGAAGGTCTGCATCACGGACTGCTGCCGATGCTGGACGTCATCCTCGAGCAGCCGCTCGGCGAGCGCTTCGTCATGATGGCGCTCAGGAACACCGACGTGCGCATCAAGAGCGACAAACCGGTGTCTCCGAGCTTTCTCTTCGCGTCGCTGCTGTGGCACGAGGTGCTCGCGACGTGGAAAAAGCTGGAAGGCGAGGGAATGGCCACCGTGCCGGCGCTCTACCAGGCGATGGACCAGGTGCTCCAGGTCCAGTCGGCGCAGCTCGCGATTCCGCGACGCTATGGCGGCGACATGAAAGAGATCTGGGTGCTGCAGCCGCGGTTCCTTCAGCGCAGCGGCCGACGCCCGTACCGGCTGCTGGAAAATCCGCGGTTCCGCGCGGGCTACGATTTCCTGCTGCTGCGTTGCGCGAGCGGCGAAGTCGATCCCGCGATCGGCGAATGGTGGACGCGCTTCCAGCACGCGGACGAAAGCGAGCGCGCTGCGATGCTGGTCGAAGGCGCGGAGCCCGGGAAACGCAGGCGCCGCCGCCGTCGGCGCCGTCCGGCGGCCGGTGAGGCGTCCAGCGAGCCTGAAACGACGTGATCCTGACGCCCGCGTATATCGCGATCGGCGCGAACCTCGGCAAGCCTGTCCAGCAGGTCATGGCCGGCGTGGAAGCCCTCGCGATGCTCCCGGACACCCGGCTCGCCGCGGTGTCCTCGCTGTATCGCAGCGCGCCGGTGGGCTACGCGGAGCAGCCGGATTTCGTGAACGCCGTGGTGAAGATCGAAACCGCGCTCCCGCCGCGCGCGTTGCTCGACGCGCTGCTCGGCATCGAGCAGAGCTTCGGGCGCGTGCGCGAGGTGAAGAACGGGCCGCGCACGCTCGACCTCGATATCGTCCTCTACGGCGATGCGAAAGTGGACGAGCCCGGGCTCGTCATTCCGCACCCGCGCATGCACGAGCGCGCGTTCGTCGTAGTGCCGCTCGCCGAGATCGCGCCCGATCAGCCGGTGCCCGGCGGCGGACGCATGGCCGACCTCGTTGCGCGCGTCGATGCGGCGAGCCTTGAAAAAATCGAAGAATGAAACTGCCCGAGAAATATCGTTACATCGTCGTGGAAGGTCCGATCGGCGTAGGCAAGACCACGCTCGCGCGCGCGTTGAGCGAGGCGAGCGGCGCCGGTCTGATGCTGGAAGATCCCGGCGCGAATCCGTTCCTGTCGCGCTTCTACGAAAACGCCGAGCGCTACGCGCTGCCGACGCAGCTCTTTTTTCTGTTCCAGCGCATCGACCAGCTCGCGACGCTCAACCAGTCGGATCTGTTCCGCCGTGCGACGGTCGCCGATTTCATGCTGGAAAAGGATGCGCTGTTCGCGCGGCTCAATCTCAAGGACGACGAGCTCAAGCTCTACGAGCAGATCTACCAGCATTTGAAGCCGCAGGCGCCAGTGCCCGACCTCGTGATCTATCTCCAGGCCGCGCCCGACACGCTGATCGAGCGCGTGCAGCGCCGCGGCGCCGAATATGAAAAGAACATACCCGATCCGTACCTGATCGGACTCGCGGAGACGTACACGCGGTTCTTCTATCAGTACACGACCTCGCCGCTGCTCATCGTGAACTCCGATCGGCTGAATTTCCTCGAGTCACAGGACGATCTGGCGCTGCTCATAGAGCGCATCGCGGGCATGCGCGGTCCGCGCGAGTTCTTCAACCTGGGTACCTGAGGGATCACGCCGCATCTATAATTGGCGGCCCCGCCAGCGGTAATAATCTACGCGTATGCGCATCACGCTCAGCACCCTCCACAAGATGGCGCAGGAGGGCAACAGGATCACGCAGCTCACGTGCTACGACGCGAGCTTCGCGGCGGTGCTCGAAGCCGCGGGCGTCGAGACGCTGCTGATCGGCGATTCGCTCGGCAACGTCCTTCAGGGGCATGAGACGACCCTGCCGGTCACGCTGCGCGACATCGTCTATCACGTGAGTTGCGTCGCGCGCGGCTCGAAGCGCGCGTTCATCATCGGCGACATGCCGTTCGGCACGTTTCAGCTCTCGCCGCAGGACACGTTCCGCAATGCCGCCGAGATCATGGCCGCCGGCGCGCACATGGTGAAGCTCGAAGGCGG
>DASPNJ010000053.1:0-68861 GCA_035626595.1 Burkholderiales bacterium | reverse complement strand
GGCGGCTGCGACAAGACGGTGCCGGCGCTGCTGATGGGCGCCGCGAGCGCAAACGTGCCCGCGATCCTGATGGTCACGGGGCCGATGCTCACCAGCAACCACAAGGGCGAGCGGCTCGGCGCGTGCACCGACTGCCGGCGTTTCTGGGCGCGCTACCGCGCGAACGAGATCGACGAGCGCGAGATCAACGAAGTCAACGCGAAGCTCGCGCCGACCGCCGGCACCTGCATGGTCATGGGTACCGCGAGCACGATGGCGCTGTGCGCCGAAGCGATGGGCATGATGCTCCCGGACAGCGCCGCGATACCCGCCGTGATGGCCGAGCGCATGCGCAATGCCGAAGCGACGGGCGCGCGGGCTGTCGCGCTCGGCAAGGAGCGCCTGACGCCCGACCGCATCATGACGCCCGAAGCCATCGAGAACGCGCTGCGCGTGCTGCTCGCGATCGGCGGCTCGACCAATGCGATCGTTCACCTTGCCGCAATCGCCGGCCGCCTGGGATTCGAGATCGATCTCGAAGCCTTCGACCGGATGGGACGCGAGACGCCGGTGCTCGTCGATCTCAAACCGACGGGACAGCACTACATGGAGCACCTCTGGGAGGCCGGCGGGCTCGCGACGATCCTGCGCGAGATCGCGCCGCTCATGCACGGTAACGCGCTGACGGTGAATGGAAAGACGCTTGCGGAAAACCTTGCCGCAGCGCGCGTGCCCGAAAAGCAGGATGTGGTGCGTGCGCGGTCGAAGCCGATTTTCGCCGAGGGCGGCATCGCGGTGCTGCGCGGCAATCTCGCCCCGGGCGGCGCGATCATCAAGCAGGCGGCCGCGACCGCGAAGCTGATGACACACACCGGACGCGCGGTGGTATTCGAGTCGCTGGAAGATCTCGCGAACCGCATCGACGATCCCGCGCTGGATGTCGCGGCCGACGACGTGCTCGTGCTGAAGAACGCCGGGCCCAAGGGCGCGCCGGGCATGCCCGAGGCGGGCTACATACCGATTCCGCGCAAGCTCGCGCAGGCCGGCGTGAAAGACATGGTGCGCATCTCCGACGCGCGCATGAGCGGCACCGCGTTCGGTTCGATCGTGCTGCACGTGACGCCGGAGTCGGCCGTGGGCGGGCCGCTCGCGCTCGTGGAGAACGGTGACCGCATCAGGCTCGACGTGCCTTCGCGGCGTCTCGAGCTGCTCGTGAGTGAGGAAGAGCTCGCCGCGCGCCGCAGCCGCTGGCGCGCGCGCGAGCCGAACGACGGCGACGATCGCGGTTATCGCAGGCTCTTCCTGGAAACCGTGCAGCAGGCCGACCGTGGCTGCGATTTCGAATTTCTCGCACCGAAGGTTAGAATGCGCGTTCCAAGGAATTAGAGAGATACCGTTGGTCGCATCACCGACGCGACGATCACGGACTCGCGCATCCATCCGCTTCAGGTAATTCACCGAAACTCCATGTCTTCAAACGCAGCAAACGGGCGGCGCTATATCGTGCGCCGCTCGAAGATCCATGGCAGGGGCGTATTCGCGCTCACCGACATCCCCAAGGGCACGCGCATCATGGAATACCTCGGCGAGCGCATTACCCATCGCGAAGCCGACCGCCGCTACGCCGCCGAGCACGAGCATTCGCCGCACACGATGCTGTTCGCGGTGGATGACAAGGTCGTCATCGACGCGACGCGCCGCGGCAACGCCGCGCGCTTCATCAACCATTCATGCGCACCGAACTGCGAGGCGATCGAGGAGGAAGGCCGGATCTTCATCGAGACGCTGAAGCGCGTGCCCGCCGGCTCGGAGCTTACGTACGATTACAATCTCGTGCTGGAGGAGCGGCACACGCCCGCGGTGAAGCGCGCGCACGCGTGCTTCTGCGGGGTCCGGCGCTGCAGAGGCACGCTGCTGGGCAGCAAGCGGTAGGTTCCGTTACAAGGACAACTGAAAACAGCCATGCCGTTCGACCGCGACCATCTCGAGCGCGTCTACTCGACGTACGCAGGCGTCTATGACCGCGTATTCGGCCGCGTCTTCCAGGGCTCGCGCGAAGCCGTGGTGCGCAACCTCAAGGTCGAGTCCGGCGAGCGCGTGCTCGAGGTCGGCGTCGGCACGGGTCTGTGCCTGCCGCTGTATCCGCGCGAATGCGACATTACCGCCATCGACGTCTCGCAGGCCATGCTCGACAAGGCCGCGGCGCGGGTCGAGGAGCTCGGCCTCACGAACGTGAAGCTCCTGAAGATGGACGCCGGCGAGATGGAGTTCGCCGAAGACAGCTTCGACCTCGTGGTCGCCGCCTACGTCGTGACGGCCGTGCCGGACTACCGCAAGCTCATGAAGGAGATGGTGCGGGTCACGCGGCGCGGCGGGCGGCTCATCCTGCTCAACCACTTCACGCAGGACTCACCCATCGTCGCCGCGGTGGAAAAGGCGATCTCGCCGATCTGCACCAAGATCGGCTTTCGCACCGATCTTTCGGTGGACGCAGTGATCGACGGCTGGCCGCTCATCAAGGAGCGCGACGAGCGGGTGAAGCCGCTCGGGATGTGGCACGTCGTCGAGTGCGTCAACAACAAGAAGTAGGCCGCTGAGCCGCCGTCGCGAACAGCGCCGGCCCGTGGATCGCGACCCGCGCGCAGGGAACCGCTAAGCGGCCGCGCGCGCGGCGCGCTTGCGCTCGTGCTCCTGCAGGAACCGCTTGCGGATGCGGATCGCCTTCGGCGTGATCTCGACGAGCTCGTCGTCGGCGATGAACTCGATGGCGGATTCCAGCGTCACCTGAATCGGCGGCACGAGGCGCACGGCCTCATCGGTGCCGGAGGCGCGGATGTTCGTGAGCTGCTTGCCCTTGATCGGATTCACCACCAGATCGTTGTCGCGGCTGTGGATGCCGATGATCATGCCTTCGTACAGCGGGTCCCCGGGGTTCGCGAACATGCGCCCGCGCTCCTGCAGCTTCCACAACGCGTAAGCGACGGCTTCACCCGCTTCGCCGGAGACGAGCACGCCGTTGCGACGCTCCGCCATGTCCGGCTTCATCGGGCCGTAATCGTCGAAGACGTGGCTCATGATGCCCGTGCCGCGTGTCATCGTCAGAAAATCGGACTGGAAGCCGATCAGCCCGCGCGCCGGAATGCGGTAATCGAGACGCACACGGCCCTTGCTGTCCGATTGCATGTCCTGAAGGTCGCCGCGGCGGGCGCCGAGCGCTTCCATGACGGCGCCCTGGTGCGATTCCTCGACGTCCACCGTGAGCATCTCGTACGGCTCCTGCTTTTGGCCGTTCACCTCCCGGATGACCACGCGCGGACGCGATACCGCGAGCTCGTAGCCTTCGCGGCGCATGTTCTCGAGCAGGATCGTGAGATGGAGCTCGCCGCGGCCCGAGACCTCGAACACGTCCGCGTCCGCGGTGTCCTCGACCCGCAGGGCAACGTTACTCATGAGCTCACGCTGGAGGCGCTCGCGGAGCTGGCGGCTGGTGACGAACTTGCCGTCGCGGCCCGCCAGCGGGGACGTGTTCACCTGGAAGTTCATGGTGAGCGTCGGCTCGTCCACCTTCAGCAGCGGAAGTGCTTCGGGATGCTCGGGATCCGCGAGCGTGACACCGATGCCGACGTCCTCGATGCCGTTCACGAGCACGATATCGCCCGCCTGCGCCTCCTCGGTGAGCACGCGCTCGAGGCCTTCGAACGTGAGCACCTGGTTCACCTTGGCGGCGATCGGCGGCTTGTCGCCGTTCAGCACGGTCACCATCTGCCCCGGGCGGATGCGCCCGCGATTCACGCGGCCGATGCCGATCCTGCCGACGTAGCTCGAGTAGTCGAGCGAGCAGATCTGGAGCTGGAGAGGTCCATTCGGATCGTCCGCGCGCACCGGTACGTGCGCGAGGATCGCCTCGAACAGCGGCTTGAGGTTCTCACTCTTCTCGGACAGGTCTGTGGTCGCCCAGCCTTCGAGCGCCGATGCGTACACCACCGGGAAATCGAGCTGCTCTTCAGTCGCGCCGAGCTTGTCGAAAAGATCGAACGTGTGGTTTACGACCCAGTCCGGCCTCGCGCCGGTACGGTCGACCTTGTTCACGACGACGATGGGCTTCAGGCCCAGTGCGAGCGCCTTGCGCGTGACGAAGCGCGTCTGCGGCATCGGGCCCTCGACCGCGTCGACCAGGAGCAGCACGCCGTCCACCATGGAGAGCACGCGCTCGACCTCGCCGCCGAAATCGGCATGGCCCGGCGTATCGACGATATTGATGTGCGTGTTCTCGTACGTGACCGCGCAGTTTTTCGCGAGGATGGTGATCCCGCGCTCGCGTTCCAGGTCGTTCGAATCCATGACGCGCTCGACTACGTGCTCGTGCGCGGCGAAGGTGCCGGACTGGCGCAGAAGCTTGTCCACGAGGGTGGTTTTCCCGTGGTCGACGTGCGCGATGATCGCGATGTTGCGTAGTGCTCGCATAAGACCCTACGACGCGGCCTGCGGCCGCAAAAAGTAGCCTAGCGCGGCAGCCGCCGCGCCAGTCCATATCTACGACGCGGCTCGGCCGCAAAAAGTAGCTGAGCGCGGCAGCCGCCGCGTCCTACTACAGATGACAGTTGAAAAAAGCCGACAATTGTAGCACGTAGACGTGCTAGTGGCTTGTTTTTGTATGCAAACCGCGCGCCGTCAAGTCTGTAGCCGTGGGTTGAGCACGTCGCGCAGGTGATCGCCGACCAGGTTGATCGCGACGATCGTCACGAGCAGCGCGACGCCGGGGAAGAAGCTCATCCAGTAGCGCCCGGACAAAAGGTGCGTATAGCCGTTCGAGATGAGGAGCCCGAGCGACGGTGAGGTGATCGGCATGCCCAGACCCAGGAACGAGAGCGTCGCTTCCAGCGCGATCGCGTGCGCGACCTGGACCGTCGCCACCACGATGAGCGGCGGCAGGCAGTTCGGCAGGATGTGCCGGTAGATGATGCGCCAGGGGCGGTACGCCAGGCACACCGCGGCATCCACGTATTCCTTGCGCTTTTCCACGAGCGCGGCGCTCCTCACCGTGCGGGCGTAATACGCCCACTGCACCGTCACGAGCGCGATGACGATCTTGTCCACGCCCTGGCCGAGCACCGCGAGCAGCACCAGCGCGATCAGGATCGACGGAAACGAAAGCTGGAGGTCGACGATGCGCATGATCGCGGCATCGATCCAGCCGCCGGCATAGCCCGCGAAAAGCCCGATCGCCATGCCGATCGTGAGTGCGAGCAGCGTCGAGACCACGCCGACGCCGAGACTGATGCGCAAGCCGTACAGGATCCCGGACAGCATGTCGCGGCCCTGCTCGTCGGTGCCGAGCCAATAGGTCTTGCCGTCGTCGCTTTTGCCGCCCGGTGGGAGCTTCGCATCGAGGATGTCGAGCTCCGCGAGGTTGTACGGGTTCTGCGGCGAGATCACGCCCGCGAAAACCGCCGCGAGAATGATCGCGCACAGCACGAGCAGCGCGGCGAGCGCGAGCCTGCTCCGCGCGAAGCTCGCAATGATCTCGCGGCGGGGCGCTGCGGCTGCCGCGGCCGGCGCGGCGGGCGGCGCCGGCGTGGCGACCACGCTCATGCGCGCGCTCCGGTCAGCCTCACGCGCGGATCGAGCGCGGTGTAGAGGAGGTCCACCGCGAGATTGATGAACACGAACATCACCACGATCACGAGGAGGTAGGCCACGATCACGGGCCGGTCGAGCACGTTGATCGAATCGATGAGGAGCTTTCCCATGCCCGGCCACGCGAAGATCGTCTCGGTGACGATGGCGAACGCGATCACGGAGCCGAACTCGAGGCCGATCACGGTCACGATCGGAATCATGATGTTCTTCAGCACGTGCACGCGCACGATGCGGCGCTCGGGGACGCCTTTCGCGCGCGCGAAGCGCACGTAGTCCTGCACCATCGCCTCGCGGGTGCCGGCGCGTGTGAGCCGGATCAGCAGCGCGAGCTTGAACAGCGCGAGATTGAGCGCCGGCATGAAGAGGTGCCGCAGCCCGTCAGCGGTGAGAAAGCTCACCTCGACGCCGAGCACGTTCACGGTCTCGCCGCGCCCGGTGGGCGGCAGCCAGCCGAGCCATACCGAGAAGATCATGATCAGCATGAGTCCGACCCAGAAGGTCGGCAGGCTGAAGCCCAGAATCGATCCGGCCATGATGGTCTTCGCGACCTTCGTTTCGGGCCGGAGCCCGGCCCAGAGGCCGAGCGGCAGCCCGAGCACGATCGCCATCACCATCGCGGAGAACGCGAGCTCCACGGTCGCCGGCATGCGCTGGAGAATGAGGTCGATCGCCGGCACGTTGGACGAGAACGACCGTCCGAGCTCCCCCGTGAAGGCGTTGCTCACGAAAGTCCAGTACTGAAGCGGCAGCGGCTGGTCGAGACCGAGGGCTTCCGTGGCGCGCTCGATCTCCGCCTGGTCCGCCTGCGGATTGATCAGGATGTCGATCGGATTGCCGATCGCATAGACGCCGGCGAAGACCAGCGCCGACATCACGAACACCACCACCACGCTTTGCGCGAGACGGCGGCTGATGTACGCGACCATCGGGGCTCCTCGTCATTCCCGCGAAGGCGGGAATCCAGTGCTATTTCGCAGCGGTGCGGAAATGATGAGCAAAGGTGAACTCGTCCGTGCGCGCCGCGTAATCGAGCGAGTGCTTCATCGCCCACGTCACGATCTGGTAATGGAGCGGGATGAACGCGACCTCGCGCGCCGCGTGCGCGCTCGCCGCGCGTGCGGCAGCCTCGCGCTTGGCCGCATCCACGGTCGCAAGCGATTGCTCCACCAGCTTGTCCAGCGCGGGATTGGAATAGCGCGCCCAGTTCCACGTGCCGTAGCCCTTGTCAGGATTGACCGTGAGCGCGAGCGAGCGCAGCGCGAGGTCCGCGGCGAGCGATCCCCATCCGAGCAGCGCCGCGCCGAACTCCTGATTGCGCGCCTTGCCGAAGTAGACGGCGAGCGGCATCGCATCGACTTTGGTGGTCACCCCGATGCGCGAGAACATCTGCGCCACCGTCTGCGCGACCTGTTCGTCGTTGATGTAGCGGTTGTTCGGCGTGACGAGCGTCATCGTGAAGCCGTTCGCGTAGCCGGCCGCCGCCAGCAGCTTCTTCGCCGCTTCCGGATCGTATGGATCCGGCTTCACCGCCGGGTCGTGGCCGATCACGCTCGGGCTCACGACGTTCCCGGCCGGTAGCGCGAGACCCTCCATCACGCGCTCGGCGATCGCCTGCCGGTTGATCGCGCGCGACAGCGCCTGGCGCACGCGCACGTCCTTGAAGGGATTCGCGGCGAGCGGTTTGCCCGACTTGTCGGTGACGCCCGGCGGCGGCGTGCGGCTCTGGTCGAGGTGCAGCAGGATCGTGCGCCACGAAACGGTCTGCGCGAGCCGGTGCCCGGCGCTTTTCTTCAAGCGCGCGAGATCGGCGGTCGGCACGTTCTCGATCGCATCGAGGTCGCCCGAAAGCAGCGCCGCGGTGCGCGTGGGGTCGTTCGGCAGGATGCGCAGCGACACCGCTTCCCACTCGGGCTTGCCGCCCCAGTACGCATCGTTGCGCGCGAGCTGCACCCGGTCGCCGCGCGCGAACTTCACGAGCTTGAACGGGCCTGTCCCGATCGCCGCCTTGCCGCTGTCGAAATCCGGTCCATCGGCGCGCGCCGCCACGCGTTTGGAGACGATCAGCACGTGCGCGAGATCCTGGAGGAGGGGCCCGTAGGGTGTCGCGGTCTTGAGCCGCAACGTGTGCTTGTCCACGATCTGCTTCGCGACGATCGGCCGCACATACGTTGCGTAGCCGCCGGGGCTCCCCTTGATCGCGAGCGGCCGTTCGAGCGAGTAGACGATATCGTCGAGCGTGAGATCGGAGCCGTCGTGAAATTTCACGCCCGGCCGAATCTTGAGCTCCCAGGTCAGCGGGTCCGGCGTCGTCCACGACGCGGCGATGCCGGGGGTGACCCGCCCGCGCTCGTCGATGCGCACCAGCCCCTCGAAGATGTGCTGCTGAACGGTGAGGTTGGGTGCGGCCGCGACGAAATGCGGGTCGAGTGTGGTGACGTCGGCGGAGAGGCCGATGCGAAGCTCCGCGGCGGCCGCGAGCTGCGTAGCAAAGGCGAGGAGGAGCGCACACCCCCACCCCCATCCCCACCTTCCCGCGTCGAGGGGGAAGGAGACAGTCCCCTCCCCCTTTATGGGGGCGGGATAGGGTGGGGGTGAAGCTCGGCGCTTCACTTGCCGATGAACTGATGCGCGAACGTGCGCTCGTCCGCGCGCGGCGTGTACGTGATGCCCCTGCGCGTCGCCCAGAGGTTCTCCTGGTGGTACAGCGGAATGATGCCGACGTCGCTCATCGCGAGCTCGGTCGCCTGCTGCAGGAGCTTTTCGCGCTTGGTATCGTCGACCGTGGCGAGCGCCTGCTCGAGCAGCGCATCCATCTTAGGGTTGGAATAGCGCCCGCGGTTGGACGAGCCCATGCCTTTTTCCTTGCTGTAGGTCGCAAGCAGCGCCTTGAGCGGCGAGGAAGCTTCCGCGGTGTCGGAGCCCCAGCCGACCAGCATCATGCTGAACTCGAGCTTGCTGCCGCGGGAGAAGAACACCGACGAAGGCATCGTGTCCACTTTCGTTGCGATGCCGACGCGCGTCAGCATCTGCGCGATCGTCTGCGTGATCTGCTCGTCGTTCACGTAGCGATTGTTCGGCCCGTGGATGGTGAGGCCGAATCCATCGGGATAACCGGCTTCGGCAAGGAGCTTGCGCGCGCCTTCCGGATCGTACCCCTCGGGCTTGAGCGAGGGGATGTAGCCGAACGTGCCTTCGGGCATGAGCTGACCGGTCGCGCGCGCGGCGCCTTCCATCACGCGCTCCACCAGCGCCTGCCGGTTGATCGCTTTCGAAAGCGCGCGGCGCACCCGCACGTCCTTCAGCGGGTTCTTGTCGAGCGGCCGCCCGGCCTTGTCCGTCACGAACGGGGATTTGTCGCGCGCGCTGTCGAGGTGGACGTACATCACGCGCAGTGAGACGACGCGATAGAGCGAAAGCTCCGGGTGCTTCGCGAGCTTCGCGAGGTCCGCGGTCGGCACGTTCTCGATCGCGCGCACCTCGCCCGCGAGGAGCGACGCGACCCGCGTCGGATCCGACGTGATGATGCGGAAGATTGCGCGGTCCCACGGCGCCTTCTTGCCCCAATACCCGTCGAACCGCGCGAGCTCGACGCGATCGCCTTTCTGCCAGCGGACGAACCGCCATGGGCCGGTGCCGACCGCGGCCTTGCCGCTGTTGAAATCCTCGGTGGACGCGCCTTTTGCGGCACGGCTCGAGACGATCATGATCGTCCCCATGTCCGTGGGCATCAGCGGGTATGGCGTGGCGGTGCGCAGCCGTATCGTAAGCGGATCGACCACGATCTTCTCCACGATCTGCTTGCTGTAGGTGGTGAAGGGCGAGGGGCTGTTGGGTACCAGCGGCACCCGGTCGATGCTGAAGGCGACGTCGGCGGCCGTGAAATCGGAGCCGTCGTGGAACTTGACTCCCTTGCGCAGCTTGAACTCCCAAGTGAGGTCGTCCACTGCGCGCCACGATTCGGCCAGCAGCGGTATCTGCCGTCCGCGCGCGTCCTTGCCGACGAGCGTCTCGAAAATGTGATTGCCGATGTTGTTGTTCGGCGTCAGGTTGTGGAAGTGCGGGTCGATCGAGGTGACGTCGCCGCCGAGCGCGATCGTGATGTCCGCCGCGCGCAGCGGCTGTGATGCCAGCAGGAACACGGGGAACGCGAAGAGTGCAGCCGTCAGCAGTCGCAGCATGGGGTTCTCCACAGGCGAATTCCGCGAGAGCATACTACCGTCATGAACGATACGGGCAAGCTCCGTCATTGTGTCGATTCGATCGCGAAGCTCGTCGCTTTCCCGACGGTGAGCCGTGAATCGAATCTCGAGCTCATCGATTACGTGCGCACGACGCTCGAGCGCTTCGGCGCGCAGGTGCGCCTCACCTTCGACGACGAGCGCCGTAAGGCGAACCTCTTCGCGACGCTGGGCCCGGCCGGTCCCGGCGGTCTCGTGCTTTCCGGACACACCGACGTCGTGCCGGTAGAAGGGCAGGACTGGGCGAGCGATCCGTTCGCGATGCGGGAAGAGGGCGGGCGGCTCTACGGCCGCGGCACCTCCGACATGAAAGGCTTCATCGCGATCGCGCTCGCGCTGTTACCGGAGTTCGCGCCGCGCCTGAACCGCCCGCTGCACCTCGCGCTTTCCTACGACGAAGAGGTCGGCTGCATCGGCGTGGGACGCCTGATCGACGATCTCGCCCGCGCCGGCATCAAGCCCGACGGCTGCGTCGTTGGCGAGCCCACGCTCATGACGCCGGTCATCGCGCACAAGGGCAAGAAAGCGTGGCGCTGCCACGTGCGCGGGCGCGCCGCCCATTCGGCGTACGCGCCGAAAGCGGTGAACGCGGTGGAGGCGGCGGCGGAGGCGGTCGCGTATCTGAAGGCCATGGCGCGGCGCCTGCGCGACCACGGCCCCTACGATCACGCGTTCGACATCGTGCATACCACCGTGCATACGGGTGTCATGCGTGGCGGCACGGCGCTCAACATCGTGCCGCACGAAGCGAGCTTCGATTTCGAGGTGAGGCACCTGCCCGGCGACGATCCGCTCGCGCTGCTCGCCGAGCTCGAGACGCACATCGCCACGCGCATCGCACCGGAGATGCAGGCGATCGACAGCAACGCCGGATTCGAGATCGTCGAAATGTCGGAGATCCCGGCGCTCGACACGAGCGCCGAGACAGCCATCGTCGCGCTCGTCCACGAGCTCACTGGAACGAGCGAGGTCGGCAAGGTCTCCTACGGCACCGAGGCTTCGCAGTTCCAGCGCGCCGGCATTCCCAGCGTCGTGTGCGGCCCGGGGTCGATCGAGCAGGCGCACAAGCCGAACGAATACATCGAGCTCGCGCAGGTGGAAACGTGCGAGCGCTTCCTGCGCAAATTGATGGAGCGCCTTACGTAGGGTGGCGTCAGTGACGCACCGGCCGGTGCGCTCCCAGCGCAACCCTACGGTCAGTGATGCAGGATCTTCGAGAGAAACAACTGCGCGCGCTCCGAGCGCGGACTGCCGAAGAATTCCTCCTTGGTCGCATCCTCGACGATCTCGCCCTGGTCCATGAAGATCACGCGGTGCGCGACCTTGCGCGCGAAGCCCATCTCGTGGGTGACCACCATCATGGTCATGCCTTCCTGCGCGAGCTCGACCATCACGTCGAGCACCTCGTTGATCATCTCCGGATCGAGGGCCGAAGTCGGCTCGTCGAACAGCATCGCGATCGG
Source organism: Burkholderiales bacterium (assembly GCA_035626595.1). Classification (GTDB taxonomy): domain Bacteria; phylum Pseudomonadota; class Gammaproteobacteria; order Burkholderiales; family SG8-41; genus JAQGMV01. Next base: position 57,541 of record DASPNJ010000053.1, on the reverse strand, counting down.
ATCCATGGCAAGGCCGCGGGCGATGGCGACGCGCTGCTGCTGACCGCCCGAGAGCTGCCCCGGAAACTTCTGCGCGTGCGCTTCGAGGCCCACGCGTTTCAACAGCGCCGTCGACTTCTCGCGCGCTTCCGCCGCGCTGCGCCCCAGCACCTTCACCTGACCGAGCTCGAGGTTCTGCAGCACGTTCATGTGCGGAAAGAGCTCGAAGTGCTGGAACACCATGCCGATGCGCGAGCGCAGCCGGTTGAGATTCGTGCCTTTGGCGCCCACGGATTCGCCGTTCACGATGATCTCGCCCTCCTGGAACGGCTCGAGGCCGTTGACACACTTGATGAGTGTCGATTTGCCGGAGCCGGAAGGTCCGCAGACCACGACGACCTGGCCCTTGTCCACGCGCGTCGAGCAGTTCTTCAGCACCTGGAAGCTGCCGTACCACTTGCTCACGTTACGAAATTCGATCATTCGATCTCTTTACGCCGCCGCGGCGGCGTCACGAATCTCCCCGCCCCCCTTGCGGGAGAGGGGTCGGGGGAGGGGGGCAGACGTTTCATCGCACGACCGCCAGGCGCTGCTGCAGCCGCTTCACGACGTACGACAGCGAAAACGAGATGATGAAGTAGATCACCGCGACGAAGGTGTACATCTCGACCAGCCGGTAATCGCGGTTCGCGACCTTGGCCGCGGCGCCGAAGAAATCGGTAACCGAGATCACGTACACGAGGCTCGTGTCCTGGAACAGGATGATCGTCTGCGTGAGCAGCACGGGCAGCATGTTCCGAAACGCCTGCGGCAGCACGACGTGGCCCATCGTGTGCCAGTAGTTGAGCCCCAGCGCCTGCCCCGCAGCCACCTGCCCGCGCGGAATCGACTGTATGCCCGCACGCATGATCTCGGAATAGTACGCGGCCTCGAACATCGTGAACGTGATGACGGAAGACCAGAAGGCGCCGACTGCAATGGGCTGAGAGGCGCCGATCATCCAGGCCCCGATGTACGGCACCAGAAAGTAGAACCAGAAGATCACGAGGACCAGCGGAACCGAGCGCATCAGGTTCACGTAGCCTCCGGCGATCATGCCAAGCACCGTGAAGCGAGAAAGCCGCATCATCGCGAGCAACGTGCCGAAGATGATCCCGCCCGTCATTGCCATCAGCGTGAGCGTGACGGTGAAGGTCATGCCCTCGCGAAAGAGATACACCCACGAGCGTTGGATCACGTCGAAGTCGTAGCCGCTGAACATCAGTGTCCGCCCGTGCCCTGCGGCGCCGACCCGATGAAGCCCGGCACCCGCACCTTGCGTTCCAGTGCCCGCATGAGCAGCACGACGACGAGATTCGTCAGCAGGTAGATCACCGTCGCAGCGGCGAACGCTTCGAAGACCTTGAAGCTGAACTCCTGCATCGCGCGGGCGCGGCCGGTGAGCTCCAGCAGGCCGATCGTGAGCGCGACGGAGGAGTTCTTGATGACGTTCAGGAACTCGGAGGTGAGCGGCGGCAGGATGATGCGGAACGCCATCGGCAGCACGACGAACCGATAGGCCTGGGGCCCCGTCAGTCCGAGCGCCGTGGCGGCCATCATCTGTCCGCGCGGCAGCGACTGGATGCCCGCGCGCACCTGCTCGGCCACGCGCACCGATGTATAGAGACCGAGACACAACACCGCCGGCAGATACGAGCCCCACGGCGGCGGCATCTGCTTCACCGTGTCGCCCAGGTCCTTCGGCAGCAGCTCCGGCACGACGAAGAACCACAGGAACATCTGCACCAGCAGCGGGACGTTGCGAAAGAGCTCGACGTAGGCATTGCCGAGCCGCACCACCCATTTCATCGGCGTGGTGCGCAGTGTCCCGACCAGCGATCCGATCGCCAGCGCGATCAGCCACGCCGCGAGCGCCGTCACGAGCGTCCAGCCCAGGCCGGCGACGAGATACGCGATCCATGTGCCGGATCCGTCAGCCGCCGGCTTGAGGTATATGCTCCAATCCCAGTTGTATTTCACGCGCCGCCCCGTGAAACAAAACGGGGGACCGCATTGGTCCCCCGTGTATGCAGCCTACCGCTTATTTGTAGGCCGTCGGATCGCCCGAATCGGTCGGCTTCGCGATCACGTTCTTGAAGAGCGGAGACATCGGCACGTTCAGGTTGATGTTCTTCGGCGGGATCGGCTTCAGGAACCATTTCTCGTAAATCGCGTTGATCGCGCCGCTCTTGTAGGTCTGGGTCATCGCGTTGTCGACGACCTTCTTGAACGCCGGATCGTCCCTGCGCAGCATGATGCCGTACGGCTCGGGCAGCGAAAACGCATCGCTCGAGATCACGTAGTCCGACGGGTTCCGCGACTGCGCGACCAGGCTGTAGAGCAGGATGTCGTCCATCACGAAGGCCACTGCGCGTCCGGTCTCGACCATCTGGAACGCTTCCGGGTGACCGTTCGCCGGGATGATGTTCATCCCCATTTTCTTGTCGTTGTTCATGTCGGTCGCCTGCTTGATGTTCGTCGTGCCGGCGGTCGAGACGATCGTCTTGCCCTTGAGATCGTTGATCGATTTGATGTTCGAGGACTTCTTCGTGACGTAGCGGCTCGCCGTCAGGAAGTGCGTGATCGTGAACGCGACCTCTTTCTGCCGCGCGATATTGTTCGTGGTCGAGCCGCACTCGAGGTCGATCGTCCCGTTCGCCATGAGCGGAATGCGGTTGGCCGAGGTGACGAGCTGGTGTTTCACGTCGAGCTTCGGCATCTTGAGCTCGGTCTTGATCGCATCGACGACGCGCATGCACAGGTCGATCGCGTAACCGACGGGCTGCTGCTTGTCGTCGTAATAGGAGAACGGGATCGAAGCATCGCGATGCCCGAGCGTGATGCTGCCGCTGTCCTTGATCTTCTTCAGCGTGCCGGTGAGCTCAGCGGCGCCGGCCGGAATCGCATAAGCGAGCGCGCCCGCGAGCGCGAGTACGATCATCGATGAACGTTTCATGAGGTCTCCTGGCACGTGATATTCGTTATGTGAGAGTGACTTAAGACGAACCGCGACAAATCTAGCCCAAGGCGTACGGCTTGTCTACAAGGCCTTTTCGGGCTCACGTCCGGTAGTATCGCCCACGACCTCGTTTGAGCTTATCGCCCTGAATGTCCTCGACTCCAGTCCGACGCGAGCACGACCTGCTCGGCGAACGCTCGGTGCCCGCCAATGCGTACTACGGCGTGCACACGCTGCGCGCGCTCGAGAATTTCCCGATCACCGGCACGCCGATATCGATCTATCCCGATCTCGTGGCGGCGCTCGCCTGCGTGAAGGAAGCCGCGGCACTTGCGAATAACGAGCTGGGGCTGCTTGCGGATGACAAGGCGCGCGTCATCGCGGAAGCCTGCGAGGAGGTGCGCAACGGATCGCTCCTGTCCGAATTCGTGGTGGACGTGATCCAGGGCGGCGCCGGCACATCCACCAACATGAACGCGAACGAGGTGATCGCGAACCGCGCGCTCGAGCTTCTCGGGCGCCAGCGCGGCGACTACCAGTACCTGCACCCGGTCGAAGACGTGAACATGAGCCAGAGCACGAACGACGTGTATCCCACGGCGGTCAAGCTCGCGCTCCATTTCGGCATCAAGCATCTCACCACCGCGATGGCGGAGCTGCGCGCTGCATTCGACGAGAAGGCGAGGGAATTCGCCGACGTGCTCAAGATGGGCCGGACCCAGCTCCAGGATGCGGTTCCAATGACGCTCGGCCAGGAGTTTTCGACGTACGCGGTCATGCTGGAGGAGGACGAGCAGCGCCTGAAGGAGGCCGCGCTGCTCATCCACGAGATCAACCTCGGCGCGACCGCGATCGGCACCGGCATCAATGCGCATCCGAAGTACGCCGAGCTGGTATGCGCGCGCCTGACCGACATCACGGGCATTCAGTTGATCGTCGCGCCGAACCTCGTGGAGGCGACACAGGACGCCGGCGCGTTCGTCCAGCTCTCGGGCGTGTTGAAGCGCGTTGCGGTGAAGCTCTCGAAGACCTGCAACGACCTGCGGCTCCTGTCTTCGGGCCCGCGCGCCGGCTTGAACGAGATCAATCTGCCCGCGGTGCAGGCGGGCTCGTCCATCATGCCGGGGAAGGTGAATCCGGTGATGCCCGAGGTCGTCAATCAGGTTGCTTTCGAGGTGATCGGCAACGACGTGACCGTGACGCTCGCGGCCGAAGGCGGGCAGCTCCAGTTGAACGCGTTCGAGCCGATCATCGCGCACAGCCTGTTCAAGAGCTTGACGCATCTGCGCAGTGCCTGCCTCGCGCTCGCCGCGCGCTGCGTGAAGGGCATCACCGCCAACAAGGCGCACCTGCGCTGGCTGGTGGAGAACTCGATCGGCATCGTCACGGCGCTCAACCCGTTCATCGGCTATGAGCGCACGACGGCCGTGGCGAAGGAAGCCTACGAGACCGGGCGCAGCGTGTACGAGCTCGTGCTGGAGAAAGGCTGGATGACCAAGGCGCAGCTCGACGACGTGCTCAAGCCGGAGGTGCTGACGCAGCCGCGGTACATCACCACATCCCCCAGCGGCGAGGAAGCCGGAGCGCCGTAGCCCCTATGGGGTCATCGCGAGGCGCCGGCGGCGCCGTGGCGATCTCGTGGCGCACGCACGTTTTCCGACCGCGTCGGGATTGCTTCGGCGGAGCGGTGCCTCCGCCTCGCAATGACACATCAGCTAGCGCATCCGCCACCAGCGCACGCACGCGCGGGCGAGCGCCCGCGTCGGATCGACGCAGCGCGTCGCGAAGGGGTGGCTCGCGTACTCGAGCGCGGGCGGGATCTCGGTGCACGCCATGATGATCGATTCGGCGCCGCGCTCGGCGAGCCGCTCGCAGGCCTGCACCGCAAGCGGGTGCGCCGCGGCGAGCGCATGGCGCTTGACCGCGAGGATCGCCGGTTCGACGAGCTCCGCCTGCTCTTCTTCGGTGCTGACGATGCAGGCGACGCCGCGGGCTTCGAGGCGCTCCTGAAAGAACGCTGCGTGTAGCGTCCCGCGGGTGCCGATGAGTCCCGCCGCGCGCGGCAGCGCGCCGCTCTCAGCCATCGTGTCACAGGCGGCATCCGCGATATGCAGAATCGGCACGCCCGCTTCAAGCTGAAGCGCGTCGTACCAGTAATGCGCGGTATTGCAGGCGATGGCGATGGCGCTCGCGCCCGCGCCTTTTAGCACGCGCACGCCTTCGAGCATCGCCGGCAGTGGCGAAGCACCGCCGTGCATGATGGCCGCGGGGCGGCTGGGGATCTGCGGAACCGAATAGACGACGACCGGCACATGGTGCTCATCGCGTTCGGCGCCGGTCTCTTCGATGAGCTTCGTCAGGAAATCGACGGTCGCGAACGGCCCCATGCCGCCGAGAACGCCGAGGAGCGGTGGCTTCGCAGTCATGGCGGCGATGGTAACCGGAGCCGCTAGAATCCGGGCTTCCTCTGTTAGCCTTCCGGGAGACGTCGAAATGACGTCCTCCGCAATGGTGTCGTGTTGATCGAGAGACCCGAATGAAGATCACGTCCGTGAAGAGCTATGCCGTCCATCCGGGCTGGCGCAAGAACCTCATCTTCGTGAAGGTGGAGACCGACGAAGGCGTCCACGGCTGGGGCGAGGCGTACTCGCAGTACGACCGCGACCGCGCCGTGATGGCGCAACTCCAGTCGCTGGGGCCTTACATGGAGGGCCGCAGTCCGTTCGATATCAAGCATTTCACGCAATTCGCGTTCGACGACTACGGCGCGCGCCGCGGCTCGGTCGAGCTCTTCTGCGCGATCAGCGGCATCGAGCAGGCGATGTGGGACATCGTCGGCAAGGTCTGCAAGCAGCCGGTGTACAACCTGCTCGGCGGCAAGGTGCGCGAGAAGATCCGCGTCTACGCGAACGGCTGGAGCTACGGCATGAAGGAGCCGGCCGACTATGCGCGCGCCGCCGAGAAAGTCGTGTCACAGGGCTGGACCGCGCTCAAGCTCGATCCGCTGCTCGCGCCGTGGCGCACGTGGATCCCGAAGGAGCACGAGGAGCGCGCGGTGCGCATCGTCAAAGCGGTGCGCGAAGCCGTCGGGCCGAATGTCGACATCCTCATCGACCAGCACCGGCGGCTCGCGCCGATGCACGCGATCCGGCTCGACAAGCGGCTGGCGGAATTCGGCCTCTACTGGATGGAGGAATCCTGCCAGGCCGAATTCACCGAGGAACTCGCGCAGATCCGGCGCGAGATCGGCATTCCGGTGGTGATCGGCGAGGCGACGTACACCAAGACGGGATTCCGGCCGCTGCTGGAGAAGCGCGCCGCCGACATCCTCAATCCGGACGTCGCGTGCGTCGGCGGCATACTCGAGCTGAAGGAGATTGCAGCGATGGCCGAGCCGTTTCTCGTCGCTTGCTCCCCGCACAATTACAACTCGACGACGGTCGCCCTCGCATCCACGGTGCACGCCTCCGCGACGATGCCGAATTTCATCATCACGGAATACTTCCTGCCGTTCGTCGAGTTCGGCGACACGATCTGCAGGAACCAGTTGAAGCCGAAGAACGGGTACATCGAACTGCCGACCGCGCCCGGGCTCGGTGTCGACATCGACGAAGAGGCGCTGCAGCGCGTGCCGGCAAAACCCTACACGTTGCGCAAGCTCCGCACCCCCGCCGACGAAGGGCCTTAACGTGCACTACTTCCGCACCGATACCGCCCGGCCTTAGCCGTTTGCTTCTGTACGCCGCCGCACTCTAGACTCGTGATGCAACTCACGAACGACTGACGACAAAGGAGAGGGTGAACATGGCTGCACCGATCAAAGGCACGAATCCCACGGGCACGAGCAAGGGCGAGAAGCTTCAGGGGAAAGACGGGGACGACATCATCACGGGATTTGGCGGAAACGATGACATCGACGGCGGTCGTGGTTTCGACATCGCCGTCTACACAGGCAATTACAGCGAGTACACCGTCGAGTCGCTGGGGACCGGGAACAACAAGGTCACCGTCGCCGACAGCGTGGTGGGGCGTGACGGCACCGATTCGCTGAAACAGGTCGAAGCCCTGCAGTTCGACGACAGGCTGGTCGTGTTCGGCGCGGGCGGACCGGTTTCTTACTTCGTGAACGCCGAGATCGACGAATCGGCGCAGAAGCCGGCGACGGAGACGATGATCGCCGGAAATGGAATACCGGCTACCGGTTTCGGGATCGCGCGGGCGGAAGAGGCCGGGCTCGAGCTCGGCCTGCAGGTCATTTATCGCAACGGCCCGACGGTTCTGAGCAGCGACGATTACTCGGATGGCGTGCTCGAATACACCGTGAATGACGGTCCGCAGTCGACCCTCAATGGCTCGACGTCGAACGCCGCCAACCGCGCCGCGTGGAACTATGAATGGTCCATTGCTGGCGGCTTGAACGGCGAGACGACGGACCTTACCGATTTCACGATCAAGTTGTTGATCGACGGCGATCCCAGTGCCGCTATCGACTACACGGAGCTGCTTCTGGTGCACAACCCGGCGATCGCGACCGGGAGCAGCGAATTCTTCTGGGATGCGGGGCTGCCGGTGCCGTTCATCAGCGACGACGCCGGGATAGATCCGACCGTCACGCAGAACTCCCAGAACTACGCGTTCGGCGCACATCAGGCACTGCTGCCGCCTGGGTCCACTTACACGCAGGCCGGCGGCTTCGCAGGGCCGGCGCAGTTCGACATCGCGCTCCAGGCGTTCGACTCGGCGAACACGCTGATCGCCGAAAACCACATCCAGGTCAACGTCGTGGTCTGAAGCCGTACTCGGGGTAGGAGCACTCAGTGAACGGGAGCCTGCGGGCTCCCGTTTTTTTACGTGGCCGCGCCTTCCGCAGCGAGAAAATCTTCGATGAGCCGCGCCGCTTGCGCCGGCTGATCGTGGTGGATCATGTGGCCGCAGTCCGCGAGCTCGACCTCGCGGAAAGCCGCGAAGGCGGCCTTGCGCTCGGCAAGCTCGGCAGGATGGTCTTTCAGCCATGCGACGATCTGCGAGTCGCGTCCCATGACGAGGAGCACCGGCGCGCTCACGCGGCGCCAGCACGCGAGCGCCTCCTCGATGCGAAAGAGATACGGATTCGCGGACTTGTGCCGCGGATCGCTCACGAGCCTCACACCGCCTTCCACTTCGGCGGCCCAGTGCCGCGCCAGGAACTGCGCACGCTCGTCGGAGAGTCTCGGGTTGTTCTTTTTCAGCCGTTGCGCGACGGCGTCGAATGACGCATAGGTCCTGAAGCGCGGCGGCTCGCGCTGCGCGTCCATCCACTGAACCAGGCGCTCCGGCGCGCGCTCCGCACCGCTGCGCGCGAGACCCAGGCCCTCGAGCGTCACCAGGCGCTCGATCCGATCGGGCCGCAGCCCCGCATACGTCACCGCGATGTTGCCGCCCATGCTGTGGCCGACCAGCCGCACCGGCGCATCGCGCTCGTAGATGTCGAGCAGCGCGTCAAGATCCGCGTAGTAATCCGGGAACCAGTAGCCGTCGCGCGCCCACTCGGTGAGCCCGAATCCGCGCCAGTCGGGCGCGACGACGTGCCACTCGCGCGCGAGCGCATCGACCAGGAACTGGAACGACGCTGCGACATCCATCCAGCCGTGCAGCAGAAAGAGCCTGGGCGCGGCTCGCTCGCCCCACGTGCGCACGTGGTAACGCAAGTTCCTGATGGTGTGGAATTCGGAGCGGCTGGTTTTCATGATCGGCGAAAAAGAGAACGACGCATAGTACTCGACGTAAAATCGACGCGATGAGCCAGACGCCGTTCGTCCATCTCCGGCTGCACAGCGAATACTCGGTCGTGGACGGCATCGTGCGCATCGACGAAGCCATCGACGCGGCGGTCGCGGACCGCATGCCGGCGCTCGCGCTGACCGATCTCTCGAACGTCTTCGGCCTGGTCAAGTTCTACAAGGCGGCGCGCGCCAAAGGGGTGAAGCCGATAGCGGGCTGCGACGTCTGGATCGCCAACGAGACCGACCGCGACAAGCCTTTCCGGCTGCTGCTCCTCACCCAGAGCCACGCCGGCTACCTCGTGCTCTGCGAGCTGCTCACACGCGCGTACCGCACGAATCGATATCGCGGCCGTGCGGAGATCCGCAAGAGCTGGTTCGCCGAAACGGGTACCGAGGGGCTGCTCGCGCTCTCCGGTGCGCACATGGGCGACGTCGGCCAGGCGCTCATTGTCGACAACGTGCCGGCCGCGCAGGCCCTCGCACGCGAATGGCAGCGGCTCTTTCCGAATCGCTATTACATCGAGCTCCAGCGGCTCGGCCCCGGCGCGATGGCGAGCGGCGCCGCCGCGGTTCCACTCGAGCTGCACGTGCAGCGCGCCGTGCACCTTGCGGCCGAGCTCCGGATCCCGCCGGTCGCGACGCACCCGATCCAGTTCGTGAAGCCCGACGACTTCCGTGCGCATGAAGCGCGCGTGTGCATCTCGGAAGGCTACGTGCTCTCGGACCAGCGCCGGCCGAAGACCTTTCACCGCGAGCAGTATTTCAAGAGCCAGGCCGAGATGGCCGAGCTCTTCAGGGACATCCCGGAAGCGCTCGCGAATAGTGTCGAGATCGCGAAGCGCTGCACGTTGAGGCTCACGCTGGGCAAGAGCCAGCTTCCGCTGTTTCCGACGCCTTCGGGCGTCACGATCGACGAGTATCTGAGAGACCGCGCCGCCGAAGGTCTGTCCCGGCGGCTGGAGGCGCTCTATCCGGACGCGGCCGCGCGCGCCGAGGCGCAGCCGCGCTACGCGGCACGGCTCGACTTCGAGCTCTCGACGATCGTGCAGATGGGCTTCGCGGGTTACTTTCTGATCGTCGCGGACTTCATCAACTGGGCGAAGACGAACGGTGTGCCGGTCGGCCCCGGCCGCGGCTCCGGCGCGGGCTCGCTGGTCGCGTACAGCCTCGCCATCACCGACCTCGATCCGCTGCGCTACGACCTGCTCTTCGAGCGCTTCCTCAATCCCGAGCGCGTGTCGATGCCCGATTTCGACATCGACTTCTGTCAGGACGGCCGCGATCGCGTGATCGATTACGTGAAAGGCAAGTACGGCCACGAAAGCGTCTCTCAGATCGCGACGTTCGGCACGATGGCCGCGAAAGCGGTGGTGCGCGACGTCGGCCGCGTGCTCGACCTCGGCTACAACTTCTGCGACCAGCTCGCGAAGCTGATCCCGTTCCAGCCGGGCAGGCACATCACGCTCGCCGACGCGCGCGAGATGGAGCCGCAGCTGAAGGAACGCGAGAAGAACGAAGAGGAGGTCGCGGAGCTGCTCGCGCTCGCGGAGAAGCTCGAAGGCCTCACGCGCAACGTCGGCATGCATGCGGGCGGCGTGCTGATCGCGCCCGGCAAGCTCACCGATTTCTGTCCGCTCTATGTTGCCGACGGCAGCGAAGCCGCCGTCAGTCAATACGACAAGGACGACGTCGAAGCCGTCGGGCTGGTCAAGTTCGACTTCCTGGGCCTCACCACGCTCACGATCCTCGACTGGACGCTGCGCTATGTCAGGCAGCTCGATCCGGCGTCGGCGCTCGTGCTCGAGGATCTGCCGCTCGACGATCCGGCGTCGTACAAGATCTTTTCGAGCGCGAACACGAGCGCCGTGTTCCAGTTCGAATCGCGCGGCATGCGCGATATGTTGAAGCGCGCGAAACCCGATCGCTTTGGCGACATCATCGCGCTGGTGGCGCTCTATCGTCCGGGCCCGATGGACCTCATTCCGTCGTTCTGCGAGCGCAAGCAGGGCCGCGAGCGCATCGTCTATCCGGATCCGCGCGTGGAGCCGATCCTCTCCGAGACCTACGGCATCATGGTCTACCAGGAGCAGGTCATGCAGATGGCGCAGATCATCGGCGGCTACAGCCTGGGCGGCGCCGACCTGCTGCGCCGGGCGATGGGGAAGAAAAAGCCGGAAGAGATGGCGCAGCACCGCCAGATCTTCCGCGACGGCGCCGCGAAGAACGGACTGTCGCAAGCGAAGGCCGACGAGCTCTTCGACCTGATGGAGAAATTCGCCGGCTACGGCTTCAATAAGTCGCACGCCGCCGCGTACGCGCTCGTCGCCTACCAGACCGCGTACATGAAAGCCCACCACCCGGCGGCGTTCATGGCGGCCAACATGTCCGCGGTCATGGCTGACACGGACAAGGTGCATCAGCTTTTCGAAGATGCGGCGCAGAACGGCCTCTCCATGCTGCCGCCCGACGTGAACACCGGCGATTACCGCTTCGTGCCCGTCGATACCCGGTCGATCCGCTACGGTCTCGGCGCGATCAAGGGCACCGGCGAAGGCGCCATCGCGCACATCCTCGAAGAGCGCACGCGTAGCGGCCCGTTCAAGGATCTGTTCGATTTCTGTCACCGCGTCGACAAGCGCGTGGTGAACCGCCGCGTCGTCGAGTCGCTGGTGCGCGCCGGCGCCTTCGATTCGGTGAACGACCACCGCGCGAGCTTCCTCGCCTCTGTCGGCATCGCGCTCGAGAGCGCGGAGCAGGCGAGCCGGGCAGCGCACCAGGTGAGCCTCTTTGGCGATTTCGCCGACAGCGGACCGGCGGTGTCCTGCGTGGAGGTGCCGCGCTGGACCGACCGCGAGCGCCTGCAGAACGAGAAGCTCGCGCTCGGCTTCTATCTCTCGGGACATCCGTTCAGGAGTTACGAACGGGAGCTCCGCGGGTTCGTCTCGACGCGGCTCGATCAGCTCACCCCGCAGCCGCACCCGGTGCTGCTCGCGGGCATCATCCACAGCCAGCGCATCCAGATGACGCGCCGCGGCCGGATGGCGGTCGTGCTGCTCGACGACGGCAACGCACGCATCGAGCTGACGGTGTTCAACGAGCTCTTCGAGCAGCACCGGCACTGGCTGAAGGAAGACCAGCTCCTGATCGTGGAAGGCAAAGTCGCGCACGACGATTTTTCGGGGAGCCTGCGGGTCTCGGCCGAGAAGCTCTTCGACCTTCAGAGCGCCCGCACCGCGTACGCGAGGGCACTTAAGATCACGTGCAACGGAAACTCGTCGGGGGCGAAGCTGCGGGAGGTTCTGGCGCCGTACTGCAAGGGACGGCTGCCGGTGCACGTCATCTACTACAACAAAGGCGCGAGCTGCGAGATCGATCTCGGAGAAGCATGGCGCGTGAACCCGCGCGATGAATTGATCGACTCGCTCGCCCAGTGGCTCGAGCCGGAAAACGTGCAGATCGTGTACGAGCCCGCCGCGCTGTACGCATGACGCTGCCATGACGAACTGCAAACACGGCGCTTTCCGCGCGGCCGCTTAAACCGTTATAGTTCGTCGCGTGGCGCGCCGGGAACACGGCGCTGCGAAAAAAAGGAAGACGGAATGAGCGGCTGCATGCGTGTGCTTCTCCTTGGCTTCGCCTGCCTGTGCGCGGCGGCGGCGCATGCGGCAGCAAACATAGAAGGCATCGGCGGCGACGTCAGGGCCGGCGCGGCAGCGCCGCTCGCGCCGGTGCGGCTCGGACAGCGTATCGACGTCGGGTCGATCGTCACGACCGGGCCGAAATCGAGGGCCACGCTGCGCTTCCCCGACGGGCAAGCCGTCGCGCTGCACGAAAACTCCGAATTCAGAATCACCGAGTACGCGTACAACCGCGAGCAGCCCGCGGGCGATCGTTCACGCCTCGAGCTCCTGAAAGGCACGATGCGCATGGTGACGGGCGCGATCGGGCGGCGCAATCCGCAGATCGTTTCGGTGCGCACGCCGATGGCCACGATGGGCGTTCGAGGAACCGACTTCATGCTCGCCATTGTCAATCCGCTCTTCTTCCAGGTGCTGAACGGCCAGATTTCGGTCGTCAACAGCGCAGGCCAGACGGTGTTCGCGAGCGGCGCGATCGGCACTGTCGCGGCCGACGGCACCGCGGCGCTCACGATTCCCGCGAGCCAGTTGCCGCCCGGCATCGTAAACGCGTTCAACCAGTTGACGAAGCTTCAGCTCGCCGGCCTCGCCCCGGCCGAGCCGGTCGCGAAGCCGGGCGGTGCGCTGCCCGGGTTGCCCGCGCTCGCCGTCCAGGGCGCAGTGCTGATCGGCATCGCCGCGGCGATCGCCGGCGACGAGGCGGATCTCACGACGCCGGGCACCACCGGCACGACCGGCACCACCGGCACGGGAACGACCGGAACGAGCGGCACCACCGGCACGAGATAACGACCACCAAGGAGGCGAGATGAAGACATACAAGCGCGCGCTGGCGATCGTTTCCGCTGTAGCCCTGCTGTCGTCGCTCTATGCGACGGCAGGCGAAGCACCTCCGAAGCCCAAACCCAATGCCGTCAAGGCCGCGGACCCGCCGACCAAGCCGAACACCCCGCCGCCGGGCGGCGGCTTTCCGGTGCTCGCGGTGCCTCTGGGCATCGCGCTCGGCGCTGCCGCCGCGCTCGGCACGCAGGACGACAGCGTGGAGGTCCCGAGCGGCACCGGGACCGGCACCGGCACGCAGTAAGCGCTCCACGCCGGCGCAAGGGCGCGTTATTCGGTGGCGCGCAGCTCGAAGCCGCCGAACGAACCTTCGGCCGCGCTCACCTGCACATCCGTCACCCGCGCGCTCGGCGGGCCGCGCCGCACCGCTTCCACGAGCGCATCGACGGCTTCGACCGGACCCTGAATCACCGCTTCAACGCTGCCGTCGCGCCGGTTGCGCACCCAGCCTGAAAGCGCGCGCTCTCGCGCTTCGCGCTGCACGAAAAAACGAAAGCCGACGCCCTGAACACGGCCGCGGATTCTGAGGTGTGCGGTCTTCACGATGGTCATTCCTGTTCCGCGCTGCGATCGCCCGTGCCGACCGCATACGCGATTGCCTTAGGCACATCGGGCATAAACGCGTCGCTACCGAGCCGTTCGGCGAACTGCGTGCGTCTGAAGAGCGACAGTGGCTGCTCGCCGGCCCCCGCGATCAACAGGCGCTTGCCGTTGCGCGCGAGCTTGGCCTGCAGCGTCTCGAGGATTTCGAGCCCGGTTGTATCGACGTTCAGCACCTTTCGCATGTCGAGCACCAGCACGCGCGTCGGATCTGCCGGGCTCGCCAGAGCGAGCAGCGGCTCGAGCTTCGCGGCGGCGCCGAAGAATAAAGAGCCATACAGCACGTATACGCGAGTAAGCGGCGCGTGAGGGTTAGGAAGCTCGCGCACGCCCGTCAGCTGCGATACGCGGGTGATGAAGAAGATGGCGGCGAGCACCATGCCGACTTCGACCGCGACGGTGAGGTCGAGCACCACGGTCAGCACGAACGTGGTGAGCAGGACCGTGCGATAGTTGAACGTGTAGCGCGAGAGCGCCCTCAGGTCCCGCCATTCACCCATGTTCCACGCGACCACGATCAGGATCGCCGCCAGGGTCGTGAGCGGCACGTGCTTCGCGGCGGGCGCTGCGACGAGCACGATCGCGAGCAGCGTCAACGCATGTACGATGCCGGCGACTGGCGTGCGCGCTCCCATCTGAACGTTCGTGCTGGTGCGGGCGATCGCGCCGGTCGCGCAGAAGCCGCCGAAGAAAGGCACGGCGATGTTGGCGAGGCCCTGTGCCATGAGCTCCTGGTTGGGATCGTGGCGGTCGTCGATCAGCGCGTCCGCCACACGTGCGGAGAGCAGCGATTCGATGGCGCCGAGAAGGGCGATCGTGAACGCGGGAAATACCAGGTCCCCCAGCGTCGCCGCCGAGAGCTCGGGCCACACGACCGGCGGCAAGCCCGACGGCATCTCGCCGAAGCGTGAGCCGATCGTCTCGACCTCGAGGCCCAGCGCGCCCGCAGCGATGGTCCCCGCGACGAGCGCGACGATGGGGCTTGGCACGAGCCGCCATGCTTTTGGCCACAACGCGATCACGAGGAGCGAGCCGGTACCGAGCAGCACGCTGGACACGTTGACGCTCGGCAACGCCTGCCAGAGGGCGGCGAGCTTCCCGAAGAAGTCCGGCGGGAGCTCCGGTGCGTCGAGACCCAGGAAGTCCTTGACCTGCGAAAGCAGGATCAGAACCGCAATGCCCTTGGTGAAGCCCGTTATGACAGAGACCGGTACGAACCGGATCCAGGTGCCGATCCGCGCCAGGCCCATGGCGAACAACATCGCGCCCGCCATGATCGTGCAGAGCAGCAGGTTGGCGACGCCGTACTCCACGACGATCGCGTACACGATCACGATGAACGCGCCGGTCGGGCCGCCGATCTGCACGCGCGAGCCGCCGAGCGCGCTGATGAGAAAACCCGCGATGATTGCCGTGTAGATGCCCGACTGCGGGCTCATGCCCGAAGCGATGGCGAACGCAATGGCAAGCGGCAGCGCGAGCACGCCTACGGTGAGTCCCGCCATGAGATCAGTGACAAACTGCCGTCGGTCGTAGCTCTTCGAGACGTCGAGCAGCCGCGGCCGAAACGGCGCGAGGGAAAAGGCACGTGGAGAGCGTCTGCGGTCGATGCCGGGCTGCGCCGCGAATCCCGTGTCGCTGCTGTCTTCCGGCGTCATCGCTGCGATAGATCAGGCATCGCCATGAGCGACTCAGTTGACCCGGTAGCGCTGGAGCATCGCCGCATCGAGCTCGATGCCGAAGCCCGCGCCGCGCGAGACTTCGATCGAGCCGTTCTTCACCTGCGGCCGGTTCGCCCACATCGCCTGCCAGACCGGGTCGCGATCCGGATGCGCGAAGCACTCGGCGTACGTGCCGTGCGGAACCGCCGAGAGCAGGTGCTGCGAAATCTGCGCTTCTTCGTGATGCCCCATGCCCACGCCTGAAGCCGCGCATAGCGCGGCGGCGCGGCGCCAGTCGGTGACGCCGCCGCCTTCGGACGCGTCGTAGTTCACGTAATCGACGGCTTGCGCGTCGAGCAGGCGCCGGATCGCGTGACTGGTGATCTCGGACTGGCCCGCAGTCACGGGAATGCGCGTCGCGGCGCGCACGCGCGCCATCATCGCGGCGTCGTCGTACCAGTGGCACGGCTCTTCGAACCACCGGATGTCGAAGCGCTCGACCAGGCGGCTGAAGCGGATCGCGTCCTCGGGGTTCCAGCCGCGGTTCGCATCGACCATCAGCACGAAGTCCTCGCCTGCGGCCTTGCGCGCGGCTTCCACCCGCCGTGCGTCCTCTTCGGGCGCAAGACCGCCGACCTTGAACTTGCAGCCGGCCATGCCCGCTTCGCGATACTGCTCCATCTCGCGTCCGATGTCGGCGAGCGTCTTGCCTTCCATGTAGTAGCCGCCGATCGAGATGATCGGAAGCGACGTGCGATATCCGCCGAGGAGCTCGCTCACGCTTTTCCCCAGGGCCTTGCCGACGAGGTCCCACAGCGCGCAGTCGACGCACGCGAGCGCTTCCATGAAGGTCTTCCGGTCGCGGCTCGTGTGCGACAGCGCGAAGAGCTGTTCCCAGATACGCTCCGTCTCGAAAAGGCTCAGGCCTTTGATTGCCGGAAAGAGTGTTTCGGTCACGAGGCGCACGATTTCCCCGCCGTGCTCGCGATTGTCGCCGTTGTAGACCTCGCTCACGAGGCCGTCGCTGGTGCGAAGGCGCGTGATGACCGTGCTGCGCTTCAAGACCGAGTAGGTCGAGCCGCCGAAGTTCGTTTTGAGCGGGATGTCGACGGCGATGGCTTCGGCGGATTCGAGCTTCATGCTTCACCCCCATCCCCACCTTCCCCCGTCGAGGGGGAAGGCGGGTTATTTGACTTTCATGCCGGGTTGCGCGCCCGAGTCGGGCGAGAGCAGATACAGCCCGGGCGTGTCGCCGGAGGCGGCGAGCACCATGCCTTCGGACACACCGAACTTCATCTTGCGCGGCGCGAGGTTCGCGACCATCACCGTGAGGCGGCCTTTCAGCGTCTCCGGGTCGTAAGCCGACTTGATGCCGGCAAAGACCTGCCGCGTGCCGAGCGCCCCCACGTCGAGCGTCAACTTCAGCAGCTTGTCGGCGCCTTCGACGTGCTCCGCGTTCGCGATGCGCGCGATCCGCAGGTCCAGTTTTGCAAAATCATCGATCGAGATGACGTTTGTCCGTTCTGTTGCTTCCACGTTTTTCTCCTGTGCAGCAGGCGCGGCCGGCGGCTGCAGCGTCTCGCGGTTCGCGTCGACGAGCGCCTGAATCTGCTTCTGATCGACGCGGGTCATGAGGTGCGTGTACGGACGGACCTGATGGCCCTCCGGCAGCAGCGACTCGAGCGACCCCCACGTGAGCGCCTCGACGTTCAGGAACGTCTCGACGTCGCGCGCGAGCTTCGGCAGGACCGGCTTCACCAGCACCGTCAGCAGCCGGAACACGTTCAGCATTTCGGAGCACGCGTCGTGGAGGCGCGCTTCATTTCCCGGATCTTTCGCGAGCTCCCAGGGTTTCACCTGGTCGATCCACGCGTTCACGTCGTCGATGAGGCGCATGATCTCGCGCAGCGCCTTACCGTATTCGCGGCTGTCGTAGCAGGCTGCCACCGAGTCGGCGGTCGCGCGCACCGCCTGCACCTGCGGAAGGGTCGCGCGCACCGCGCGCAGCTTTCCGCCAAAGCGCCGGGTGAGAAACCCGGCGGCGCGACTCGCGATGTTCACGTACTTGCCGACGAGATCGCTGTTCACCCGCGCCACGAAGTCATCGAGATTGAGATCGATGTCCTCCATCGTCGAGCCGAGCTTCGCGGCATAGTAGTAACGCAGCCACTCGGGGTTCAGCCCCTGCGCGAGATAGCTCTCGGCCGTGATGAAGGTGCCGCGAGATTTGGACATCTTCTCGCCGTTCACCGTCAGGAAGCCATGCGCGTAGACGTGCGACGGTGTGCGGTGCTCCGAGAACTGGAGCATGGCCGGCCAGAACAGCGCGTGGAAATACAGGATGTCCTTGCCGATGAAGTGGACCATCTCGCGGTCCGAGCCCGCACTGACGAACGCGTCGTATTCGATCCCGGCGCGGGCCGCCAGGTTTCTGAAGCTCGCGAAATAGCCGATCGGCGCGTCCAGCCACACGTAGAAATATTTGCGCGGCGCACCGGGAATTTCGAACCCGAAATAGGGGGCATCGCGCGAGATGTCCCAGTCGTTCAGACCCTGCTCGAACCATTCGCGGATCTTGTTGCGCGCCTCCGGCTGAAGGTGCTCGTCCGCCTGCGTCCAGCGTTCGAGAAACGTGCGGCAGCGCGCATCCGACAGCTTGAAGAAGTAATGGTCGGAAGTCTTGCGCACCGGCGGCGCACCCGACACCACCGAATAGGGGTTCTTGAGCTCGGTCGGGCTGTAGGTGGAGCCGCACACCTCGCACGAGTCCCCGTACTGGTCTTTCGCCCCGCACTTGGGGCACTCGCCCTTGATGAAGCGGTCCGGCAGGAACATGTTCTTCACGGGGTCGAAGAACTGCTCCACCGGCTTCACGTCGATCAGGCCCGTGCGCTGCAAGCGCGTATAGATCGTATTCGCGAGCTCGCGCGTCTCCTGCGAGTGCGTCGTGTGGTAGTTGTCGAATTCGACGTGGAAGCCGGCGAAGTCGCGCTTGTGCTCTTCCAGCACCCGTGCGATCAGCGCTTCGGGCCTGATGCCTTCGCGCTCCGCGCGAAGCATGATCGGCGTGCCGTGCGTGTCGTCCGCGCAGACGTAGTGCACCTCGTGCCCGCGCATGCGCTGGAAGCGCACCCACATGTCCGCCTGCATGTAGCCGACGAGGTGCCCGAGGTGGATCGCGCCGTTCGCGTACGGCAGGGCGGACGTGACGAGAATGCGGCGCATCAGCTTGTTTCTGGGAAGAAAAGGGCGGGAACTAAGGCTGTGAATTCTAACCGAAACGATTAGAATTCCGCGCTTATCACAAGGTGCGGCGCCGGTTCGGCGATGCACCTGATCAGAGGACCATCCATGGCGGTTACCGAGCAGCAGGTACTGGACGCGCTCAAAGAGCTCACCGATCCGAATACGCGCAAGGATTACGTCACGTCGAAGGCCGCGCGCAACGTCAAAGTCGAAGGCGACAAGGTCTCCGTCGACATCCTTCTCGGTTACCCCGCGAAGAGCCAGATCGACCCCATTCGCCGGGAGATCGCGGCGAAGCTGAAAGGGCTGCCCGGCGTCTCGGGCGCGAACGTGAACGTCTCGATGAAGATCGTATCGCACGCGGTGCAGCGCGGCGTGAAGCTCGTACCCGGCGTTCGCAACATCATCGCCGTAGCCTCCGGTAAGGGTGGCGTGGGCAAGAGCACGACCGCGGTGAATCTCGCGCTCGCACTGGCGGCCGAGGGCGCGACGGTCGGCGTGCTCGACGCCGATATCTACGGACCGTCGCAGCCGATGATGCTCGGCATCACCGGGCGCCCGGAATCGAGGGACGGCAAAGGGCTCGAGCCGATGGAAGGCCACGGCCTGCAGGCGATGTCGATCGGCTTCCTGATCGACCTCGAGACGCCGATGGTGTGGCGCGGTCCGATGGTCACGCAGGCGCTCGAGCAATTGCTCAACGAGACGCGCTGGCGCGACGTCGATTACCTGATCGTCGATCTGCCGCCCGGCACCGGCGACATTCAACTGACGCTCGCGCAGCGTGTGCCGGTCACCGGCGCCGTCATCGTGACCACGCCGCAGGACATCGCGCTCATCGATGCGCGCAAGGGTCTCAAGATGTTCGAGAAGGTCGGCATTCCGATCCTCGGCATCGTGGAGAACATGAGCCTCCACGTCTGCTCGAACTGCGGTCACGAGGAGCGCATCTTCGGCGAAGGCGGCGGCGAAAAGATGGGCCGGGACTACGACGTCGAGCTGCTCGGCGCGCTGCCGCTGGACATCAGGATTCGCGAGCAGGCGGATTCGGGGATGCCGACGGTGGTGGCGGACCCGGACGGGCGTTCGGCGCAGATCTACAAGCAAATCGCCCGGCGCGTCGCAGTGAAGATCGCGGAGAAACAACAGGACCATTCGGCGGCGTTCCCGAAGATCGTGGTCCAGAACACGTGATCGACGTGCAACACTACGTCACCCCCGCGGAGGCGGGGGTCCAGAATTTGCGTACTGGATTCCCGCCTGCGCGGGAATGACGCACCAACGCATTTATCACCCATGACTATCAAATCGGACCGCTGGATTCGCCGCATGGCGCTGGAGTACGGCATGATCGAGCCGTTCGAGCCGCGGCAGGTGAAGGATGCCAACGGCCACAAGCTCGTCTCCTTCGGCACCTCGAGCTACGGGTACGACATCCGCTGCTCGCAGGATTTCAAGATCTTCACCAACATCAACACGACCATCGTCGATCCGAAGGCGTTCGACGAGCGCTCGTTCGTGGATTTCCACGGCGACGTGTGCATCATCCCGCCGAATTCGTTCGCGCTCGCGCGCACGGTCGAGTACTTCCGCATTCCGCGCAACATACTCGTCCTGTGTCTCGGGAAGTCGACGTACGCCCGCTGCGGCATCATCGTGAACGTGACGCCGCTCGAGCCGGAGTGGGAAGGCCACGTCACGCTGGAGTTCTCCAATACGACGCCGCTGCCGGCGAAGATCTACGCGAACGAAGGGGTCGCGCAGGTGATTTTCCTGGAGTCCGCCGCGGAAGACGTGTGCGAAACGTCGTACAAGGATCGCGGCGGCAAGTATCAGGGTCAGTCCGGCGTGACGCTTCCGAAGATATAGCCGTGAAATTCCGTTTTCCGGTCATCATCATCGACGAGGACTTCCGCACCGAGAACGCGAGCGGCATGGGCATCCGAGCGCTCGCCAAGGCGATGGAGGAAGAGGGGATGGAGGTGGTCGGCGTCACGAGCTACGGCGACCTCTCGAGCTTCGCGCAGCAGCAAAGCCGCGCGTCCGCATTCATCCTGTCGATCGACGACGAGGAGCTGGGACTCGACACGCCCGAGGATGGCGCGGTCACGGTCCAGCAGCTGCGCAAATTCGTGAAGGAGATCCGGTTCCGGAATGCCGACATCCCGATCTTTCTCTACGGCGAGACACGCACCTCGCGCCACATTCCGAACGATGTGCTGCGCGAGCTGCACGGCTTCATTCACATGTTCGAGGACACGCCGGAGTTCGTCGCCCGCTACATCGTGCGGGAGTCGCGGACCTATCTCGACAGCCTGGCGCCGCCGTTTTTCAGGGCGCTCACGCATTACGCGCAGGATGGCTCGTACTCGTGGCACTGCCCGGGCCACTCGGGCGGCGTCGCGTTTCTGAAGAGCCCGGTGGGGCAGATGTTCCACCAGTTCTTCGGGGAGAACATGCTGCGCGCCGACGTGTGCAACGCCGTGGACGAGCTGGGGCAGCTGCTCGACCACTCGGGTCCGGTTGCGGCTTCCGAGCGCAACGCCGCACGCATCTTCAACTGCGACCATCTGTTCTTCGTCACCAACGGCACCTCGACGTCGAACAAGATGGTGTGGCACTACACGGTCGCGCCGGGCGACATCGTCATCGTCGACCGCAACTGCCACAAGTCGATCCTGCACGCGATCACGATGACGGGCGCCGTGCCGGTGTTCCTGATGCCCACGCGCAATCACTTCGGCATCATCGGTCCGATTCCGCGCGACGAATTCCGCTGGGAGAACATCGAGAAGAAGATACGAGACCACCCGTTCGCGAAGGACGTGAAGACCAAGCCTCGCGTCCTGACGCTCACGCAGAGCACCTACGACGGCATCGTATACAACGTCGACACCATCAAGGAGATGCTCGACGGCAAGATCGACACGCTCCATTTCGACGAAGCGTGGCTGCCCCACGCGACGTTCCACGAGTACTACCGCGGCATGCACGCGATCGGCAAGGACCGCCCGCGAACGAAGGAGTCGATGATTTTCTCGACGCAGTCGGTGCACAAGCTGCTGGCGGGGCTCTCGCAGGCTTCGCAGATCCTCGTGCAGGACTCGAAGACACGCATGCTCAACCTGCATGCCTTCAACGAGTCGTACCACATGCACACGTCGACCTCGCCGCAGTACGCGATCATCGCCTCGTGCGACGTGGCGGCCGCGATGATGGAGCCGCCCGGCGGCACGGCGCTGGTCGAAGAGTCGCTCCAGGAGGCGATCGACTTCCGCCGGGCGATGCGCAAGGTCGATGCCGAATTCGGCAAGGACTGGTGGTTCAAGGTGTGGGGCCCGGAGCGGCTCGCGGGCGAAGGCATCGGCAACCGCGACGACTGGATGCTGCGCGCGAACGAGCGCTGGCACGGCTTCGGCGACCTCGCGACGGGCTTCAACATGCTCGACCCGATCAAGGCGACGATCATCACGCCGGGGCTGGACGTGACCGGCAAGTTCGCGAAGACCGGCATCCCGGCGATCATCGTCACGCGCTATCTCGCCGAGCACGGCATCATCGTGGAGAAGACGGGTCTCTACTCGTTCTTCATCATGTTCACGATCGGCATCACCAAGGGCCGCTGGAACACGCTCGTGACCGAGCTCCAGCAGTTCAAGGACGATTACGACGGCAACGCGCCGCTGTGGCGGGTCATGCCGGAGTTTCTGGCGCAGTTCCCGTCGTACGAGAAGATCGGCCTGAGAGATCTGTGCGAGCAGATCCACGGCGTGTACAAGGCGAACGACGTCGCGCGCGTCACGACGGAGATGTACCTCTCGCCGATGGTTCCGGCGATGAAGCCGAGCGACGCCTGGTCGCGCATGGCGCACGGCGAGATCGACCGCATCGGCATCGACGAGCTCGAGGGCCGTGTCACCAGCGTGCTGCTGACGCCCTATCCGCCGGGGATCCCGCTCCTCATTCCCGGCGAGCGCTTCAACCAGACGATCATGGGTTATCTGCAGTTCGCGCGGCGCTTCAACCAGCAGTTCCCGGGGTTCGAGACCGATATTCACGGCCTCGTGGTCGAGAAGAACGGCGTGGAGCTCAAGTACTACGTGGACTGCGTGCGGGCCGGCTAACGCGGGCCCGCACGCCACGTCGCGGAAACGAACAGAGGGAAACCGATGATGCATGGCCTGTTTCTGTGCGGGCCGTGCCTTCCTTCGGTTTGGCGCGTTATTCTCGCGCAGCCGCGAATCCAGAACGCCGCGGGACGACGCCGCGCACCTCGAATCGCACACGGTCGAGCTCACGACCCGCGGCATCTTCCAGCACCAGCACCCGTTTGCCCGGCGCGGGCAGCCATAGCAGCGGCCGCTCCGCGCGCACGCGGCGGCCGTCTTCGAGCACGAGCCGCGCGCCGCGCGGCGCGCCGCTGGCCGTGACCGTCAGACGCTGGCGATCGCGCGGAATGTCCGGGTCGATCGCATAGATCGCGCCGTGCGGCGGCGTTTCGATGCGCGGCTTCACCGTGCTGACTGCAATCGCGCTGACGCGCGCGTGCGCGGTGCCCTCGAGAAACCACTCGTCGCGCGCCGTATCGAGCGCGCCCGTAAACGTTACGCGCTGACGCACGATGCCGTCGGGCACCGGCGGGGCGGGCGGCGCGGCGCCTTCGTGCAGGTAATCCATGATCGCGCGCCAGACCGGCGCCGCGCCGTCGATACCGGACACGTCGTGCATCGCCTCGCCGGAGAAGTTACCGACCCATACGCCCACGGTATAGCGCGAGGTGTAGCCGACCGCCCAGTTGTCGCGCATGTCCTTGCTCGTGCCGGTCTTGACCGACGCGCGGTAACGGGTCGCGAGCGGGCTCGCGAAGCCGAAGGTGAGCGCGCGCGCGGACGCGTCGGCGAGGATGTCGGAGACGACGAAGGCCGCACGCGCGTCGACTGCTGTTACACCCCCATCCCCACCTTTCCCCGTCGAGGGGGAAGGCGGGTTATCCCCTCCCCCTTGACGGCGGAGGGTCAGGGTGGGGGTGAAACGCCCAGCATTGGCCAAAGTCCTGTAGGCGTTCGCGAGCTGGAGCAGCGTCACGTCCGCGCCGCCGAGTGCAAGTGCATAACCGTAGTGCTCCGCGTCGCGCGGGAGCTCGAGCCCGAGTGTTTTCAGCTTGCGGTGAAACGGCTCGTAGCCGATGAGCGCGACCGTGCGCACCGCCGGCACGTTGAGCGAGGACGCGAGCGCCTGCCGCAGCGATATTCGGCCTTTGAACGTGTGGTCGTAGTTCTGCGGCACGTACAGCCCCGTCGGCAGCGTGACCGCGAGCGGGCTGTCATCCAGGATCGAGGCGGCGGTGAGGAGCGTGCGCTCGAGCGCAAGCGCGTAGAGAAAGGGTTTGAGCGTCGAACCCGCCTGTCGCGGGCTCGTGACGCCGTCGACTTCGCGCGCTTGCGAGAGGGTACCGCTCGATCCGACGTACGCGAGCGTCTCGCCGGTGGCGTTGTCGAGCACGAGCACCGCGCCGTCTTCGACGTTGCGTCCCTCGAGCTCGCGCAGGTGACGCGTGAGCGTCGCGACCGCGAAGCGCTGCAGCGGCGCGTCGAGCGTGCTCGCCACGCGGTCTCCGGCGCGTTCGAGGAGCTTGCGCGCGAGGTGCGGCGCCGCGCCGTCGAGGTCCGGATCGAAGGTGCGCGGGCGAAGCCCCGCCGCCGCGAGGCCTTGCGCCGCGAGACAGCCGTTCTCCTCGTCACGCAGCAGGGCACACGCTCTGCGTGCCACGCGCGAGGCCGAGGCATTCGGCGCGCGCACGAGCGCCGTCAGCACCGCGGCCTCGATGCGATCGAGCCCGGCCGCGCGCTTGCCGAAGAGGCTCCGCGCGGCCGCGTCGATACCTTCGAGCTCGCCGCGGAACGGCGTCAGGTTCAACCACGCTTCGAGGATCTCGTCCTTCCCCCAGCGGCGCTCGATCGCGAGCGCCTGCCGCATCTGCCGCCATTTGTCGATGACCGAGCGGCGGCCGCTCCTTTCGAGCTCGGGATGCAGATACGACGCGAGCTGCATCGTGAGCGTGCTGGCGCCGCGGCGCCCGCCGGTCAGCGTCGCTCTGACCGCCGCCGGAATGGCGCGCCAGTCCACGCCGGCGTGCTCGCGGAAGCGGCGGTCTTCGGAGGCGAGCACGTGCGCAGTCAAGGCCGGCGACACTTCGGCGACGGCCACCCAGTCGCCGCGGCGCCGCTCGTGGTCGATTCGCACGCGCGACAGCGGCTCGCCGTGGCGATCGACCAGCCAGGCATCGGACGCGCGCCAGACGGTGCGCACCGACGCGAAGTCGGTCACCTCGTAGGGCGCGACAAGCAGTGACGTGACAAACACCACGACCGCAGCAATCGTCAGCCCCGCGCAGGCGGGGATCCAGTGCCCGAACCGCTTTCTGGATTCCCGCCTGCGCGGGAATGACGGCACGAATCGCATCACGGCCTCACGGCGATCACCGCATTCGGGATCTCGCCGAACATCTCCGGCGCGTACAGCGCTTCGACGCGCGTCGCCGGCAGATCGAAGCGTCCGGGGTTGTTGAGCCGCACCGTGTATTCGAGCTTGAACCGGCCTTTCGGCACGAACTGGTAGTACGCGCGATAGGCTTCGTGCGTGCGCTCGATGAAGGTCGCCGAGGCCCATCCCTGCTGCTTCTCGCCCTGCGTGAGCGACCCTGCGTCGCGTCCGAGACCGGAGCCGAGGATCAGCGCGCCGCTCGGGATCGGATCGTCGACCACCACCCACGTCATGTCGCTCTGGGCGTCGATTTCCAGCGTCACGCGATAGACGTCGCCGCGGCTCCAGGCCGAGCGGTCTTTCTGCTCGACCGGCGTCACCGTGCGTTTGATCGCGTAACCGGTGGAGATCGGCGCCTTGAGCGGGAGCGCCGCCCGCGACTGCACGATCGCCCACGGCGCACCCGCGCCGCTGTGGGTCACCGTCACCGATTCGCGTTGCGCAGGCCATTCGATGTCGCGCGTCTGCGCGGTCGGCTCCACTTTGAGCGGCACCGTGTTCTCGCCGATCGTGATCGTGGCGCTCCCGCTCGCGGGCGTTTTCTCGAAGGCGTCGCCAAACCGCGCGAGCGCGACCGTGCCCCACGCGTTCGCGACCGTCGTCGCCCAGCGCCCGCGCTGCTGCCTCGACAGCGTGCCGCGCACCAGCCGCCCGATGTCCTCGCGCCAGTCGCTTTCGTCCAGGACGGTGATGAGCGCGCGGTTCGCGTTCACGTCGCCGGAGATCATCAGCCACCACAGCGCGTCGCTGCGCTCGGTCGAGAATGTCATCACGGTGCCCTGGAAGTTGAACCGGCCGCGCAGCAGCCCCAGCGCCTCCTGCAGGCGCTCGCTGCGCCGCGGGATCGCCTTGACGCGCTTCAGGATCCCGATCCAGTCGATGAGCGCGGAGGTCGGCCACAGCGCCGGATCGATCGTGATCGAGTCGAGCATGCCGGCCCGCGCGCGATCGTGGCGCGACAGCGCTTCGATGGCCGCGAGCTTGCGCACGGTGAGATCGGCGGCAGGGAGCCCGCTGTCACGCACGATCTTGCCGGTCGCGAACGCTTCGAGGCCGGAGAGCATGCGCGAGCGCGCGTTGTCCGGCCATTCGCGGCCGGCGTCCGAGGCGATCTGGATGAGATAAGCGGTGAGGGCGTCGCTCCCCGGCAGCACCTCGATCGGAAAATAGCGCGCGAGTCCGTCGCGATCGAGATAATTCGTGACACCCGAAGCGACCGTCTCCCAGAGTTTCTCGTCGTTCAGGCCGATCGCTTTGGACGCGCGCTGCTCGAGACACGTATACCGGTACTTCGCGAAGTACTCGCGCACGGCGCTCAACTCGCTGCCGATCGTGCCCATCACGTCGATGCGCACGCCGCCGCGGCCGGGAATCGCGTCAGCCGGACGCTCCACCGGCAGCGCGAGCGGCTTGTCGAGCCGCGCGAGCGTCGCCTGGTAGACGCGCACCGGATGCACTTCGACCACGCGCTGCGACGTGCGCACGCGGTCCTTCGCACCGGCGGCGGCCGAGATGACGTCCCAGTAGAGACGTTCGACACCCACCGGCGCTTTCATCGGTATCGACACGACCGTCGCTTCGCCGCCCTTCAGCGCGAGCGCCTGCTCGCCGGTGGCGATCACCTTGCCTGCTGCGTCGTCGTGCGGACGATCGCGCACGCTCCATGCGATCTTCGCGTCGAGCGCCTGCGCGGTCGCATTGCGCACGGTGAAGAGCCCGCTGTATTCGTCCTGCTCGCGCACCACCGGTGAAAGCCCGGAGAACATCATGAGGTCCTGCGTGGTGCGGACCTTCGTTGCGCCGTGGCCGAACTTCGCGTCGCCGGCGTGTGCGACCGCGACGATGCGGAAGCTCGTCAGCGAATCGTTGAGCGGGATCTCGACCTTCGCGCGGCCCTGCGCATCGAGCGGCACGCGGCCTTTCCACAGGAGCAGCGTGTCGAAGAGCTCACGCGCGCCGCCGCGCCCGCCGCCGCCGCCGGCCGCCACCGCTTTCCTGCCGAAGTGGCGTTTGCCGATGACGTGGCTTTGCGCAGTGGACGTGAACACCTCGATCGCGCGCCTGCCGAGCATCGCGTCGAGCACGTCCCACGACGCGTTGTCCATGAGCTCGAGCAGACCTTCGTCCACGGCCGCGAGCGCAATCTCGCCGTTCACCGGCGGGCGTCCGGCGGCGTCGGCGGCCTGGATGTCCACGCGGACGGTTTCGCGTACTTTCAGGATCTCGCGGTCGGGCGTGACTTTCACGTTGAGCGTGTAGTCACGTCCGCCCACCCTGATCTCGGTCATCCCGAGCTTGTAGGCGGGGCGCGTGAGATCGACCAGCGCGGTCGGGCGCGTGTCGCGCTCCACCGGCACTTCATCGACGAGACCCAGCCAGTAGCCGATGCGATAGAAGAAGCGTTTGATCCACGCGTAGGGTCCCGGCACCTCGGGATCGATGCGGCCGCGCAGTGCGAGCGCCGAGACGTAGGCGTTCGGCCCGTAATGGCCTGCGATCGGCACCTCGATGACCGGCGACTTGCCGTCGAGCTCCACCACCTGGTGCGAGAGCACGCCCTCGCGCTCGACGGTCACCAGCACGGTTGCCTGCCGGAACGGCATGCGCACCTGGAATTTCGCCGTCTCCCCCGGTTCGTAGCGCTTTTTTTCGGGAATGAGATCGATGCGGTCGTGATTGCCCGGCTCGAACCACCAGTCGTCGCCGCCGCGCACCCAGACACTCGCGTTCGCGTAACTCTCGCGCCCGCCGTCGTCCGCGGCACGGGCCACCAGCAGCAGCTCACCGGAGCTCTTCGGCTTCACGGTGCAGAAGAGAAGGCCCTGCGCGTCGGTCTTGCCGGAGCACCCGCCGCTCACGCGCTTCAACTCGACCGTGCTGTCGTAGGCGTAGAAGCCGCCCACGAGCCGCCGCCGGTTCGAATAGGTCTTGCGCTCGTAGACTTCGACGTTCACGGCGCGCTCGGCGACCGGACGCCCGGCCGTGTCGAGCGCGACCACCTGCGCGCTCACTGAATTGCGGTTCGCGGCCCAGCCTTCGGGTTTGATTCCGACGTAGATGCCGGCGGGATGCAGCGGCACCCGCGTCGCAACGGCGAGGATCTCGCCGTTCGGGTCGCTGTATTCCATCTCCACCAGCAGGTTGGCCGGCCGCTCGTTCGCCGGCAGCTTGTCAATTGCGATCTCCGCGGTGCCGCTCGAATCGAGCGACAGATTGCGTACCGTGGTCGGGCTGTCGGTCGTCTGCGGCTCTTCGTCGGGATCGATGCGGGTCCAGAGATCGGCGGCGGAGCCCTGCTGTATGCCTTCCTTGACCGGCGCGCCGCCGAAGCGGAAGTCGTCGTAGTCGGGAAACTGGATCGGACGCTCTTCGAGCCTCGAGCGCACCCGCACCGGCAGATTGGGCGCCGGGCCGCCGGCGAGATAGGTCACGGCGGCATCCAGATTGACGCTCTTCGGCCGGATCATCGGCTGCTTCGGCTGCGCGAGCACGGCGCGCATGAGCGGCACGCGGAAGGCTTCGACCCGAAACGACGCGCGGCCATCCACGGGGCGTCCGGGCCAGTTGACCTCGTAGGTACCGAGCTTCGCTTCCGGCGGAATTTTCCAGGTGTTCTCGGCGACACCCGTCCCATCGAACTGCGTCTGCAGCTTGTAGGTCTGTCCGCTGCCGACGTGCTCGATCACGAGCTCGCGCGGAAGCTCAGCCGCACCGGGAATCGCGAACCCCGCCCCCGTCGGGCGTCGCGCGAGGTGCTTCATGCTCGCGGTTTCGCCCGCGCGAAAGAGCGTGCGGTCGAAGATCGTGTGCACCCTGAGCGGGCTGCGGGAATGGTGTGACGTCCGGAGATTGAAGTTCCACGGCGAGATACCGTTGTCCCAGTCCGAGTACGTGAACGAAAGGTCTTCGCCGACGCGCGCGAACGCGATCAGGACGTTGCGATGGTCGCCGCAGTGGCGCACGGAGTTGCGCGCGGGCAGGCGCTCGCCCGCGTCCGCGATGCCCGCTGTATCCGTGCTGCCTTCGAACCAGACGCGGCCGTGGCAGTCGCGCACCGTGACGCGCGCGTTCGGCACCGGCTTGCCCCGGTCGAGGGACGTGACCCAGACGATGGAGCGCTCGCGGCCATGCTTGAGATGCACCGAGAGATTGGTGACCAGCACGCTGGTCGAGACGTAGTAGGGCTTCTCGTCACCATGCAGGGCGCGTCCCAGGCGCGGACTCGCGAGCTCGACGACGTAGAACCCCGGGCGCTTGAGCGGAATGCCGATGACTTCCATCTCTTTTTCGCTGCGCGCCCGCGGCACTTCGAAAGCGTCGGCTTTCTCGTTCTCGCCGATCGCGCGAATCTCGCCTTCGTTCGGATAGCGCTTGGTCACACGCGCGACGCGCTGCATGTGCTCGTTACGCATGAAGCTGCGGTGCCGCTCGAGGATCGCGACTTCGTCATCGATGCGCGCGCTGCGGCCGGGGATGGCCCCGCTTGGGCCCGGCTGGATCTCCACGCGGCGTCCCGCGATGACCGGTTCGATGTTGCGCACGGTGACCGGCAGCAGCGGATCGGCATTAAGCTCGAGAATGCCGAAGCGCCCCGGGAATTTCGCGAGCGGCGGGTATTCGTCGGTGCCGGTCGCGAGCGGGAACGCGCTTCTGTTTTCGGGCTCGCGTCCGGCGTCGTCCTTGAAGTTGCGGGGCAGCTCGATCGTGAAGCCCATCTTCTCCGGAAACGGGGGCTTGAATTCCACATCGCTCACCGTTGCGACGTGCGGCTCGAGCGTCGGCTCGTAGGTCTTGCCGTCTTTCGCCTTCATGCGGATGCCCGCGGCGAGGTCGCGCGGCACCGGCGCATTGAAGGCGAGACGCATCGGCGTCACCGGCAGGCACGCCGCGTCCTTGTTCGCGCGCTGGCACGTGAGCTTCACGATGAACGCGGGCCGCACCTTGAACGCGAGCGATTGCGGCGTGCCGCGCTCGATGCCGGTGCGCGTTTTCACCTGCGGACCCAGCACGAGCTTGACGGCGGCGTCGGCGGGAAGGCGCCGGCCGCACTTCATGCCGACGACCGGTGAATCGCGCCAGCGCTTGTCTTCGACTTTGAAGCGCGCGAATGGAACGCCCGGGCCGCCTTTGAGGTACGCGCTGAAAAGCTGGTAGGCCTCGTCGCGGTTCGCCTTGAGGATATCGGTGGTTTCTTTCTCAGACAGCACCTTCACCGGGATGCGCTCCCCGACGCCGGCGGCCTCGCACCAGGCGTCCTTCCACGATGCGGGCTCGGCCTGTGCATCGAGCGCGAGCAGGAACACCTGTTCTTCGTCGATCGATTCGTCGTCGTCGCGCGGGAAGGACGCGATCACCGCCGGCCCGCCGGTATGGAAGCTGAACTCCGTCTTACCGGTGAGCGCGGCACCGGAGAGCGTTTTCGTCTCGGGCTTCAGCGCAAAGCGGCAGCGCTGGCCCGCCGGCAGATCGGCTTCGAAGTCGTAGATCCAGTTGCGGGCGTCCGCCCAGCGGCCGCGGCCTTTGAGCCGCGCGGGATCGCCGTCGCACTGGATATTGAATGGATCGGCGAGGCGCGGATCGCCGAATGCGACCATGGGGTCGGAGAAGCGCGCCGTGACCTGGCGCACGCCTTTCGCCTGACCCTGCGGATTGAAGAGCTGGACTTCGGCGGCGGCAGCGACGCCGGAGAACACGATGCTGGCGAAAGCCAGCCCACCCAGAAAGCGCGTGACACTGGTCTTTGCCATTGGGGAGCTTTTTTTAGAGAGTCGTTATCGCTCCATCATAAGGAAGTTTGCGATCCAGCGCGCCACGACCGTGTCGTCGACGGGC
Organism: Burkholderiales bacterium; assembly: GCA_035626595.1. GTDB lineage: Bacteria > Pseudomonadota > Gammaproteobacteria > Burkholderiales > SG8-41 > JAQGMV01. The sequence continues at coordinate 26,442 of DASPNJ010000053.1, read as the reverse complement.
GTGCCCAGGCTGGCGAGCGCTTCCTCGGCGCGCGCTTCGCCAATCAGGTCCTTGCGCAAGTTGACCAGCGCCTCCACGTAGGCCGCCGGAAATTCGGGATGGCCTTCGATGCCCAGCATCGTGTCGCCGACGCGGAACATTGCCACTTCGCAGTGCGCCGCCTGCGCGAGCACGGTGCTGTCCGGCGGCAGACGCTGCACCTGGTCCGAATGCATGTACTGGATCTTCGGCTCTTCTTCGGGCGGATCCATCCACGGCTCGGGCTTCACCACCTTCATCTCGTGTACGCCGACGCCCCACCCGTAGTCCGCCGGTTTCACTTCCCCGCCGAGCGCCTCGGCGAGCATCTGGTGGCCGAAGCACACGCCGACGAAGAGCTTTTTGGTCTCGTGCAGCGTGCGCACGAACGCTTTCAGCTTCCCGATCCACTCGCGGTCGTCGTACACCGAATAGCGCGAGCCGGTGCAGATATACGCATCGCAGGCATCGACGGCAGCCGGCAGCTCGCCCGCGCGCAGCTCGAACCACGCGAGCTCGAGCCCCGGCACGTGCGGCTCGAGCAGTCGGCGGAACATGTCGCGGTACGTGCCGCCGAGATGACGGAGGTGCGGCGGAGCGTCGTCGCAACCGAGAAGTCCGATTTTCATGAACGTAGGGTGCGCTGACAGCGCACCGTCACAGCGAAAGCCTCAGATGATATGACTTCAGCCGCGTGAACGTCTCCAGCCCGAGCCGCGACAGCGTGCAGCCGCGCCCGGAGTCCTTGACGCCCGTCCACGCGAGCGCCGGATCGAGATAGTCGCAACGGTTCATGAAATACGTACCGGTCTCGACACGCTCGCCGATACGCTTCGCGGCTTCGGCATCCGTCGTCCACACCGATGCCGTCAGTCCGTAATGGCTGTCGTTCATGAGCTCGATCGCTTCGTCGTCGCCGGCGACGCGCATGATGCCGACCGCCGGCCCGAACGTCTCTTCCGTCATGATCGCCATGCGATGATCGACGCTCACGAGAATCTGCGGCGCGAGATAGGGTGTGCCCGGCGCGTCCGCTTCGAAGAGCGCCGGGTCGATCAGCGCCTTCGCTCCGGCTCGCACGGCGTTTCGCACCTGCTCGCGCACGTGGTCGGCGGCATCGCTGCGGACCATCGGCCCCAGGGTCGTCTCGCCGTTCAGCGGGTTGCCGAGCTTGTAGTCTTTCGTGAGCGCCACCGCGCGCTCCACGAAGGCCTCGTAGACAGCGACGTGCACGTAAATGCGCTCGACGGCGCAGCACGACTGCCCGGCATTGAAAAACGCGCCGTCGATCACGTTCTCGACGGTTGCGTCCAGCGGCGCGTCGGCGCGCACGTAAGCCGGATCCTTGCCGCCGAGCTCCAGTCCGGTCGGTATGAAGCGCTCGCTCGCGGCGCGCTGGATCGCATGACCACCGCCGACCGAGCCGGTGAAGGCGACGAAGGCGGTGCGCGGATCCTGGACCACGCGCCCGACCTGCTCGTGATCGAGATGGAGATACTGGAAGACGCCGTCCGGCAGGCCCGCTGCGGCGAGCGCTTCGGCGTAGCGCTCGGCCACGAGCGGCGTCTGCTGCGCCATCTTGAGCACGACCGCATTGCCCGCGAGCAGCGCGGGGACGACCGCGTTCACCGACGTGAGCCACGGGTAGTTCCATGGCGCGACCACGAATACGATACCAAGCGGCTCGCGCCGGATGAACCGCTCGAAGCCCGCTTTCGCCTCGACCTGCACGTCGGCGAGCGCTGCCTCGGCGATATCCGCCATGTAACTCACGCGCTCGTGCAAGCCCCGCCGGATCTCGAACGCACTGTGCGCGATCGGCCGTCCCATCTGACGCGTGAGCTCTTCGGCGAGCGCGTCGGCGCGATCGACACACCACGCAGTCATGCGCCGGCAGGTCTCCGCGCGTTCGGCGATCGGCACCTGCTTCCATCTTCTTTGCGCTTCAGCGGCTTTCGCCAACGCGGCTTCGATCTGGCGTGCCTCCGCGAACGGGCGTTCCACGTATATGGAGCCGTCGATCGGGCTCACGGTCCGCAGCAGGCGCTGTGTCATGTGCTGGTGTTTTCGCGGTGCGCTGTCAGCGCACTCTACGTTGGCGTTACGTAGGCGGCGGTCAAACCGCCATCGACCAGGAATTCGGTGCCGGTGACGTAAGACGACTCCTCGGAAGCCAGGAAGAGGGCAGCGCGCGCGATTTCCGCAGCTTCGCCGAAGCGGCCCATCGGGATGTGCACGAGGCGGCGCTGCTTCTTCTCGTCCGTATCCAGGAAGTCCATCAGGAGCTTGGTCTTGAGCGGACCGGGACAGAGCGCGTTCACGCGGATCCCCTCGCGCGCGTGCAGCACCGCGAGCTCGCGGGTGAGCGCGAGGACGGCGCCCTTGCTGGCGGTGTACGCGATTTGCGGCGTGGCGGCGCCGAGCAGCGCGACGAACGACGCGGTATTGATGACCGACCCGCCGCCGGCGCGGCGCAGCGCAGGGATCCCGTACTTGCAGCCGAAGAACACCCCCTTCGCATTGACGTTCATCGTGAGGTCCCAGACCGCCTCTTCCGTCGAGATCGCGTCGTCGTCTTTCGCGTGCATGATGCCGGCGTTGTTGAAGAGCACGTCGAGCCTGCCGAATTCCCGTTCGGCCACGGCGATCATCCGCTCGCAATCGGATGCTTTCGACACATCCGCCGCGCAGCTCGTGGCGCGTCCGGCCTCCTTTTGCACGAGCGCCGCGGTCTCCTGCGCCGCTTGACCGTTCACGTCGACGGCGACGATGGTCGCTCCTTCGCGCGCGAAGAGCAGGCTCGATTCGCGTCCGATGCCCGCGCCCGCGCCGGTGATCAACACCACTTTGTCTTTCAATCTCATACGCCGAAGAAATGACGAACACAAATCACGAAACCCGGCGGCACATCACCTCTTCTCGTCACCTTCTTCGTCGTCACTCTTTCTTGTCACCTGTTAAATCCTTTCAAAGTACCGTCGCCGCTCCCAGTCGGTCACCGCGAAGTTGTACGCGTGCTGCTCCGTGCGGAAGAAGTGTAGGTAGTGTTCGACCACATCGGTGCCGAACGCGCGCTTCGCGAAATCGCTCGCTGCGAACAGATCCGCGGCCTCCGCGAGCGTATAGGGCACCCGCGGCAGATTGCGCGCCGCATAGACGTCGCCGCTGAAATGCTCCGGCGGCTCGATCTTGTTGGTGATGCCGTCGAGCCCGGACGCAAGTGACGCCGCGAACGCGAGATAGGGATTACAGTCCGCGCCCGGGATGCGGCATTCAATGCGCAGGCTGCTGCCATGCCCTACGACGCGGAAGCCCGCAGTGCGGTTGTCGTAGCTCCACGCGAGCCGCGTCGGCGCCCACGAGCCGTCCACGTACCGCTTGTACGAGTTGATCGTCGGCGCGTAGAACACCATCACGTCGGGCACGTGCGCGAGCCATCCGCCGAGGAACCAGCGGAAGGCATCGGAGCATTGCACCGGCCCAAGCTCGCGATCCCCGGGAAAGGCGTTCGCGCCGTCGCGCCACAGACTGAAGTGGATGTGGCAGCTCGATCCGGCTTGGCCGTGATGGGGTTTCGCCATGAACGTAACCGAGAGGCCCGCGGCGTCGGCGAGCTCTTTCATGCACTGCTTGAAAACAACGTGACGGTCGGCCATCTCGAGCGCCTCGGCGTAGCGCACGTTGACCTCGTGCTGCCCCGGTCCCCACTCGCCTTTGGAGTTCTCGACGGGCACGCCCGATTGCTTGAGATGCCGCCGCACGGCTGCGTGAAAGTCTTCGGTGCGCGTGCCCTGGAGGATGTGATAGTCCTCGAGATACCAGCCGCCGGGCACGAGATCGCGGTAATCCTGTGCGTGCGCGTCGCGATAGCTTTTGCGGAAGAGATAGTGCTCGAGCTCGGAGGCGGCAAAGGCGTCGTAACCCAGCGCTCTGGCCGCATCGATCTGGCGCCGCAGGACCGAGCGCGGCGCGACGCTCACGAGCTCGTCGGTTTTCTCGCTTTTCAGATCGCACAGCACGAACGCCGTGCGATCGAGCCAGCTCGCGACGCGCAGCGTCGCGAAGTCCGGCACCAGATGGAAGTCGCCGTAACCCAGCTCCCAGTTCGCGAAGGTGTATCCGGGGACCGGGTCCATCTCCATGTCGGTCGTGAGGAGGTAGTCGCAACCGTGAGCGCCGTTTTCCACGACATCATCGAGGAACATCTCGGCGTCGAAGCGCTTGCCGAAGAGACGTCCGTAATGATCGGTAAAGCCGACGACGATCGTCTCGATCGCACCTTGCGACACCAAGTCGCACAGCTGGTCGACCGACAGCATTCCTCTGACTGGACTCAAGCGGTCTCCTTCCGCATGCCGATGGCTCGTCGCTGAAGCAATGGTCGCGCCTGTGGCGGGGCGCCGCCAGAGGCGACGCGTCGTGCCTCATGGTGCCGCAAATCTCGTCCTCGAAGCGGGAAACCCCGTTCGCGGCGGTCAGTCAACACACGACAGACCGCACACGAACGGCCCGCTTCGATGACTGCGGCACAAATCGGCCCGCCACGCCGCCTCTGGCGCCGCTCGCTGGCAGCGCTTTGTTTAGGGCTGGACTCGGTCGAGGACGGTGAAGCGGAAGGCGTGGGCGTGCTTTTCGTCGGGCGTGAACTGCTGCGACGCGACCTCGCGCCAGTCGCTCGTCTCGAATTCCGGCATGAACGTGTCGCCTGCGGGCTCCGCGTCCACGATCGTGAGATAGATGCGATCCGCGATCGGCAGCGTCTCGCGGAAGATCTCGGCGCCGCCGATCACGAAAATCTCGTCATCGCCGCGGCAGGCCTCGAGCGCCTCTTTGACCGAATGCGCGACGATCGCGCCCGGCACCTGATAGCCCCGTTGATGCGTGACGATCACGGTCGTGCGGCCAGGAAGCAGGCGGCCGATCGATTCGTAGGTCTTGCGGCCCATGACGATGTGGTGGCCCATCGTCAGGTTCTTGAAGAGCTTGAGCTCGTTCGGGAGATGCCAGGGGATGCGGTTGTCCTTGCCGATGGCGCGGTTCTTTGCCATCGCGACGAGCAGCGAGATGCGCGGTGCCACCGCAGGCGAGGCGCCTGCGCTACTCATACGGCTATCGGCGCGCGGATCGCGGGATGCGGGTCATAGCCTTCGAGCGTGAAGTCCTCGTACGTGAATGAGAACAGGTCGCGCACGTTCGGATCGAGCTTCATCATGGGCAGCCGGCGCGGCTCGCGCGAAAGCTGCTCGCGCGCCTGCTCGAGATGGTTGAGATACAGGTGGGTGTCGCCGAACGTGTGCACGAAGTCGCCGACCTTGAGATTCGTCACCTGCGCGATCATCATCGTGAGCAGCGCGTAGGAGGCGATATTGAACGGCACACCGAGGAAAATGTCGGCGCTGCGCTGGTAGAGCTGACATGAAAGCCTGCCGTCGGCCACGTAGAACTGGAAGAACGCGTGGCACGGCATGAGCGCCATCCGGTCGAGGTCCGCGACGTTCCACGCCGAGACGATCATCCGGCGTGAATCGGGGTTCTTCCGGATCTGTTCGAGCACCTGCGCGATCTGGTCGATGTGGCGCCCGTCGGGCGCCGGCCACGAGCGCCACTGGTAGCCGTAAACGGGCCCGAGCTCGCCGTTCTCATCCGCCCATTCGTCCCAGATCGTGACGCCGTTTTCCCGCAGATAGCGGACATTCGTGTCGCCCTTCAGGAACCACAGCAGCTCGTGGACGATCGATTTAAGATGCACTTTCTTCGTCGTGAGCAGCGGGAAGCCCGCATTCAGATCGAAGCGAAGCTGCGCGCCGAAAACGCTCAGCGTGCCGGTTCCGGTGCGATCGCTCTTGCGCGCGCCGTGCTCCAGCACGTGGCGCATGAGGTCGAGGTAGGAGCGCATGCGGCGATTATAATGCGCGGCTTCTCGTCAAAAACCCACGACGCGCCGCGAGCGTTCCGCTCTCGTAGCAAACATCGTTATCGCGGCAGCCGCCGCGCTCTTACACAAATCCATGCTTGCGAAGCTCACGCAGCGGCACGCGCCGCTCACCGACACTCAGGCCGCCGACACACGCCATCTCCTGATCGTTCTCCAGCACGCCGACAAAGGCGCCGAGCTGCGCGGCGTGCCGTATCGAGAGGTGCTCGAGGCGACCCTTACGCGGCGCAACAAAAAACTGGCGGACCTGCGTAAAGCGCCCGTTACCACCGATCTGTCGCATGGTGCACTGGCGGCATGGGTGATCGATGACCCGCAGCGCAGCGTCTTCGAGCGCCAGACGCTCATCCGCAAAGCCCTTCAGCCGCTCCTGTCGGAGCATCCGCGCGAGCTCGACATCGCGGTTTTCGGTTCGGCCGGAGCGTCGGCTGCCGAGATTGCGCTCTACGTGGCGTGGGTGAACGGTGCGCCGCTGCCGGATCGCAAGAAAAAGAAGGATGACGCGCCGCTCGCGAGAATTCGCCTGCATGGTTACGAGGATCGCAGCGCGTTCGCGGAGGTACGTGCACGGGCTGAAGGCAACGTGCTGTGCCGCGAGTTGACGGTGCTCGCACCCAACGAGCTCACGCCGGGCGCATATCGCAAGCGCGTGCGCGAGCTCGCGCGGCGCTCCGGCTGGACGCTCGACGAGCTCGACATGAAACGCCTGCGAAAGCTGGGCGCCGGCGCATTCGTCGCAGTCGCACAGGGCAGCGATACCGAAGACGCCGCGATCGTGCATCTGAAGTACCGGCCGCGCGGCGCACGTTCGAAGGTGGCACTGGTCGGCAAGGGCATCTGCTTCGATACCGGCGGGCACAATCTGAAGCCGGCGCGATACATGGCGGGTATGCACGAGGACATGAACGGCTCGGCGATCGCGCTTGGTATCCTGCACGCGGCGACGCAGGCGAAGCTGCCGGTGGCGATCGACTGCTGGCTCGCGCTCGCGCAGAACCACATCAGCCCGCGCGCGTACAAACAGAACGACATCGTCACCGCGCTGAACGGCACCACGATCGAAGTGGTGCACACCGACGCGGAAGGCCGGATGGTGCTTTCAGACACGCTCACGCTGGCCGCACGCGAAAAGCCCGACCTCATCGTCGACTTCGCGACGCTCACCGGCAGCATGCACACGGCGCTCGGCGATCGCTACAGCGGCATATTCGCGACGAGCGATGAGCTGGCGCGCACGGCGCTCGATGCGGCGGCGGCGTCCGGCGAGCGCATCTGCGTCTTCCCGATGGACGAGGATTACGACGAAGCGCTGGAGAGCCCAGTCGCCGACGTGAAGCAATGCACGCTCGAAGGCGGCGCCGATCACATCCTCGCCGCGCGGCTCCTCAAACGCTTCACTGAAGATCGCCCGTGGATTCACATGGACGTATCGGGCTCGAGCTGCAAAGGTGGCCTTGGGGCGGTCGCGACGGATGCGACCGGCTTCGGCGTCGCGTGGGGTTATCGTTTGCTGTATTCTCTCCGCGCAAAGTGAGCGACGCTCTTTCACGCGTCGAGGGGGACGGAATCAGTGTCAACGGGCATCGACCGCGCCGGTCGGTACATCGCAGAGCTGCTGCAAACCCGTGACGCCGAGGTTCTCGCCGAAAGGCTGAAGCCGCATCCCCCGCAGGACCTCCGCCGTTTTCCTTCGGGGACGCAGGTCGACGAAACGATTCTCGAAGCGCGGTGGAAGGCGCTCTCGGCCGCAGCCGGCGAGGCGCAGAGCGCATTGCTCGATCCGCAGACGCTTGCGCAGGCCGAGCGCTACCGCCACAACATCGAGAACTTCGTCGGCACGGTCAAGCTGCCGGTCGGCATCGCCGGGCCGCTCCGCGTGAACGGTCTCTTTGCGAACGGCGAGTTTTTCGTGCCGCTCGCCACCACCGAAGCGGCGCTCGTCGCCTCCTACAGCCGCGGCGCGCTGCTGATCTCCCTCGCGGGCGGCTGCACCGCGACGGTGCTGGACGAAAGCGTGGGGCGCGCGCCGGGGTTCGCGTTCAAATCGCTCGCCGACGCCGGTCAGTTCGTCGCGTGGCTGGTCACGCAGACCGAGATGCTGCGTGAGGTCGCGGAATCGACGACCCGCCACGGCAAGCTGAAAGACATGCGTATCAGCATCGAGGGCAATCACGTTTACGTCATGTTCGAGTACATGACGGGTGAGGCCTCGGGCCAGAACATGGTGACGATCGCCACCGATGCCGTGTGCCGGCACGTGGTCGAAGCGAGCCCGGTCAAGCCGCTGTACTACTACGTCGAAGCGAACTTCTCCGGCGACAAGAAGGCGAGCGCGCAGTCGTTCCAGCTCGTGCGCGGCAAGAAGGTCACCGCGGAAGCGTTCTTCCCCGCGCGCCTGATCGAGAAAGTCCTGCACGCGACGCCGCGGCAGATGGTCGATTACTGGCGCATGTCCGCGATCGGCGGTGTGTTGAGCGGCACCATGGGCGTCCAGGGCCACTACGCGAACGGCATCGCCGCACTTTACATCGCGTGCGGTCAGGATGCCGCGTGCGTCTCCGAGTCCGCCGTCGGCGTGACGCGCATGGAGCTCACCGAGTCCGGCGATCTCTATACGGCCGTCACGCTGCCGAACCTGATGGTGGGAACGGTCGGCGGCGGCACCGGGCTGCCGAGTCAGCGGGCGTGCCTCGAGATCCTGGGACTCTCCGGCCCCGACAGCGCGCGGGCGCTCGCGGAAATCTGCGCGGCCTTGTGCATGGCCGGCGAGCTTTCCATCATCGGTGCGCTGTGCGCGGGCCATTTCACGCGGGCGCACCAGTCGCTCGCACGGGGCGCGGAGCGACGCTAGTGGACGCGGCGGCGAACCGCTGGATCGTTTACCAGCGCGAACGCTTTCCCATCCTCGCACACGGGCCGCTGATCGCGGCCTTTAGTTTGTCCGCCGTGAGCTATTCGGCGCTGCTCCGTGGCCAGCACTCGATCGCCGCCTCCGGCGCGTTCGTCGCGTTCGTCACGGCGTTTCTCTTTTTCCTCCAGCTTCGCATCGCGGACGAGTTCAAGGATCTCGAGGAAGACACGCGCTATCGGCCGTATCGCCCGGTGCCGCGGGGGCTCGTAACGCTGCGCGAGCTCGGCTGGCTCGGCGCGGGTGCGGCGTGCCTGCAGCTTGGACTGGCGCTCTGGCTCAGGCCCATGCTCGTGGCGGTGCTCCTCGCCGCCTGGACGTACCTCGCGCTCATGAGCGTCGAGTTTTTCGCGCGCGACTGGCTCAAGGCGCGTCCGGTGACGTACTTGTGGACGCACATGCTGATCATGCCGCTCGTGGATTTCTACGCCACCGCATGCGACTGGTTGGCGCAGGGCGCGGCGCTGCCTGCGGGGCTCTTCTGGTTTCTCGCGGTGAGCTTTTTCAACGGCGTCGTAATCGAGATCGGCCGCAAGCTGCGCGCGCCCCACGATGAAGAGCGCGGCGTCGAGACGTACAGCGTGCTCTGGGGCCGCCGCACCGGCGCATTGGCATGGCTCGGCGCGATGGCGGCGTGCGCGGTGTGCTCGCTCCTCGCGGCGCGCGAGATCGACTTCGTCGCACCCGTCGCCGCGATGCTCGCGCTGCTGCTCGCGACCGCAACGTGGGTCGCATGGCGCTATCAGATGGCGCCGCCTGCAGGTTACGGCAAGCGCTTCGAGCTCGTGTCGGGTCTCTGGACGCTGTGCATGTACCTGAGCATCGGCGTGGTGCCGTTGCTCCTGCGCCAGCAGGGTTGGGCATGAGCTGGGTGCTCGAACGCGGCACCGCAGCCGATCGTGCTCAGATGGGCGGCAAGGCGGCTGCGCTTGCAGAGCTCACGGCCGCCGGGTTCGAAGTGCCGGCATGGTTCGTCGTGACACCCGCTGCTTTCGAGGCGAGTCTCGAGCCGCACGAGCGTGAAAGGCTCGCGTCAGCCAACTCGGCCGAAGCGATTCGCGCCTGCATCGAGCGTGTCGAGCCCACGCCGTATTTACGCGCGCAGATCGAGACGGCGCTTACCGCGCTCGACAGTGGCGAGTACGCGGTGCGTTCCTCGGCCGCCGACGAAGACGGCGCCGAGCATTCGTTCGCCGGGCAGCTCGATAGTTTTCTCTTCGTTGCGCCGAATGCTGTCGCCGAGCACGTCGCACGCGTGTGGCGTTCGGGATTTTCGGAGCGGGTGCTCGCGTACCGGCGCGAAAACGACTTGCCGCTCGCGCCGCGCGCGCCTGCCGTATTGATCCAGCGCATGGTCGACGCCGAGCGCGCGGGTGTCGCATTCAGCGTCGATCCGGTGAGCGGCCGGCGGAGCGTCCGCGTCGTCGCGGCGGTGCACGGGTTGGGCAGCGCGCTCGTGTCCGGCGAGGCGGATGCCGACACGTGGCGCGTGGCGGCGTCGGGCACTATCGAAAGCCGCGAGATCGTCACCAAATCGATCGCGCACCGCAAGGACCCCGCCGCGCAGGAAGGCGTGAGTGCAGTGTCTCTCGTGCCCGAGCTTCAGGGCGCCCCGGCGCTCACGGATGAAGAAATCCTCGCGGTCGCCGAGCTCGCATCGCGCGCAGAGAACTATTTCGGCAGGCCGCAGGACATCGAGTGGGCGATCGCGGACGGCAGGCTCTACCTGCTGCAGTCGCGGCCGATCACCTCGCTCGCGCAGCGTCCGGACCCCGACGGCGAACGCGTGATCTGGGACAACAGCAATATCGCCGAAAGCTACGGCGGTGTGACGACGCCGCTCACGTTCTCGTTCGCCCGCCGCGCCTATGAGGAGGTGTACCGCCAGTTCTGCCGCATGCTCGCCGTTCCGGCTTCGAAGATCGAGGCGCACGACAACACCTTCCGCCACATGCTCGGGCTGATTCGCGGCCGCGTGTACTACAACCTGCTCAACTGGTACCGCGTGCTCGCGCTGCTCCCCGGTTTCACGGTGAACCGCACGTTCATGGAGCAGATGATGGGCGTGAAAGAGCCGATGCCGCAGAGCGTGCTGAGCGAGCTGGAAAGCGCCGGCACGGCCGCCCGCGCGCTCGATGCGCTTTATCTCGCGCGCAGCGTTGCTGCGCTCGGGCTTCATCACGTGCGCCTGCCACGCAATATCCGAAACTTCTACGAGCGGCTGAATCTCGCGCTCGCGCCTCCCGCCATGCCCCTGGAAGCCATGCGCGCCGATCAGCTCGCTGCGGCCTACCGCGAGCTCGAGCGGCGGCTGCTCACCCGCTGGGACGCGCCGCTCGTCAACGATTTTTTCGCGATGATCTTCTATGGGATGCTGCGCAAGCTGGCGCAGACGTGGTGCGGCGACACCGCGGGCACGCTCCAGAACGATCTGCTGTGCGGTGAAGGCGGCATGATCTCGGCGGAGCCGGCGAAGCGCGTCAAAACGATGGCGCAGCTCGCGTCGCGCGATCCGGCACTCGTGCGGCTGCTCAACGAAGCATCGCCGGCGGACATACGCGCCGCGCTGCCGGCTTACCCGAAATTCAACGAGGCGTACCAGGAATACCTCGCGCGCTTCGGCGACCGCTGCATGGAGGAGCTCAAGCTCGAGAGCGCGACGCTGCACGACGATCCGCTCACGCTGTTCCGGGCGGTGGGTCAGCTTGCGACGCACGATACAGGCGAGCGCGCCGAATCGGACATCGAACGCAAGCTCCGCGCCGGTGCCGAAACGCGCGTCGCAACGGCGCTCGCGGCAAGCCCAGTCAAGCGCCGCGTGTTCGCATGGGTGCTCGCGAACGCGAGAGCGCGCGTGCGCGATCGCGAGAACCTGCGCTTCGAGCGCACGCGCCTGTTCGGCCGCGTGCGGCGCCTCTTCGTCGAGCTGGGCCGCAGGCTCTACGCGCACGGCGCGCTCGACGATGCGCGCGACGTGTTCTATCTCGAGGTCGAGGAGATCCTCGGCTGGGTGGAGGGCAGCACGACCACGAGCGACTTCCGCGCGCTGGTCGCATTGCGGCGCCGCGAATTCGACGCGTATCGCGACGGTCCGGCGCCGGCTGATCGCTTCGAAACGTTCGGCGCGGTACATCAGGGGAATACATTCGAGGCCCCGCCTGCCGCTGCGCAGACGGGCGAGGAGCGGCGCGGTATCGGCTGCTGTCCCGGTCTCGTGCGCGGGCCCGTGCGCGTGATCCGCGATCCGCGCGGCGCCGTCATCCACAAGGGCGAGATCCTGGTCGCGGAGCGCACCGATCCCGGCTGGATCATGCTCTTCCCGGCGTGCTCGGGATTGCTCGTCGAGCGCGGGAGCCTGCTCTCGCACTCGGCGATCGTCGCGCGCGAAATGGGCATACCCGCGATCGTTTCGCTGCCGGGCGTCACGCGCTGGCTCTCGGACGGCGACTGGGTCGAGCTCGACGGCGCCGCCGGCATTGCGCGCCGGATCGCAGCGCCGCCCGCGCAGGCTGTGGCGGCCGCTGCGGCATGAAAAGCGAAGTCGAAGCCCGGGCCGAGTTCACCGCGGTCCGTTACGCGCAATGCTGGGAGGACGCCGACGTTCTCGTCGACGCGCTCGACGTCAAGCCCGGTGACGTGTGCGTATCTATTGCTTCCGCAGGGGACAACACGCTCGCGCTGCTCGCGCGCGCACCCTCGCGGGTGATCGCGCTCGACTTAAGTGCCGCGCAGCTCGCGTGTCTCGAGTTGCGCGTTGCCGCGTATCGCGTGCTCGAGCACGCGGAGCTGCTGGAGCTGATCGGTTCGCGTCCGAGCGCGCGGCGATCGGCGCTTTACGAGCGCTGCCGCACGCTGCTTTCGCCGCAAGCCCGCGCGTTCTGGGACGCGAACGCGGAGGCTGTTCGCCGCGGCGTCGGCAGCGCGGGCAGGTTCGAGCGCTACTTCCAGGTCTTTCGGGAACGCGTGCTGCCGCTCGTGCACGGCCGTGCGAGCGTGCAGGCGCTGCTCGAGCCGCGATCGGCGGACGCGCGGCGGCGTTTCTATGCCGAGCGCTGGAACACGTGGCGCTGGCGGCTGCTGTTCCGCCTGTTCTTCTCGCGTTTCGTGATGGGCCGGCTCGGGCGCGACAAGGCGTTCTTCGATTACGTGGAAGGGTCGGTAGCCGATCGGATTCTCGAGCGCACGCGTTACGCGCTCACCGAGCTCTCACCGGCGGACAATCCGTATCTCAGCTGGATACTCACCGGCACGCACGGCGCGGCGCTGCCGTTCGCGCTGCGGGCGGAGAACTTCGACGCGATTCGCAGTCACCTCGATCGGCTGGAGTGGCGGCAGGGCTCGCTCGAAGCCTCGCTCGACGAGCTCGGGTCGCGTGCCGTGGACCGCTACAACCTGAGCGACATCTTCGAGTACATGTCGCCGGAGGGCACGCGCGCGCTGCTGGAGCGCCTTGCGCAGTCGGGCCGCAGCGGTGGACGGCTCGCCTACTGGAACATGCTGGCGCCGCGGAGCCGGCCCGAAGCGCTCGCAGACCGGCTGAAGCCGCTCACGGACCTCGCGCAGCGGCTCTTCGCGCGCGACAAGGCGTTCTTCTACAGCGCACTGGTCATCGAGGAGGTCGCGTGAGCGTCCATCCGGTGCTCGCGATATCGCTCGTGCTCGTGGCGCTCGGCACCTGTCTGGGCGTGCTGCAAGCCTGCCAGCGGCGGCTGAATCTACACCCCGAAGTCGCGCGCAAGCTGCTGCACGTCGCGATGGGCTTCGCGGTGCTCACGTTTCCGTTCATCTTCGATCGCGCGTGGCCGGTCGCTGTCCTCGCGGCGCTCAGCATCGCGCTGCTGCTCGCCATACGGCGCGTGCGCGCGCTGCGCGGTGCGCTCGGCGGTGCGGTGCACGGGGTGTCGCGCGAATCATGGGGCGAGATCTGCTTTCCGCTCGCGGTGTGCGTGCTTTTTTTCGTGACGAACGGCGATCCGGTGCGCTTCGGGGTGCCGATCCTGATGCTCACGCTCGCCGACGCGACCGCTGCGCTGATCGGCGTGCGCTATGGCTCGGTGCGCTATGCGACGCCCGACGGCCTCAAGAGCATCGAGGGCTCCGCTGCGTTCTTCGCCGTCGCGTTCTTGAGCACGCACGTGCCGGTGCTGCTTTTCACCGACACGGGGCGCATCGAGAGCCTGCTGATCGGCGTGCTCATGGGCATCGTCATCATGCTGGTGGAGGCGATCTCGTGGCGGGGGCTCGACAATCTCTTCATTCCGCTGTTCGGTTACCTCCTGCTGCAGCGCTATCTCGGGCAGGACGCCGTCGAGCTCGCGCAGCGGCTCGCCGTGTTGATCGCGCTGTCATTCGCGGTGCTCGTATGGCGCAAGCGCACCACGCTCGACGAGAGCGGGCTCATCGCCGCGGCGCTCGTCGGCTATGCGACCTGGGCGCTCGGCGGCTGGCACTGGCTCGTTGCGCCGCTCACCGGCTTTTTCACCTACACGCTGCTCTGGCCGCGCACCGATGAGAACACCGCGCCGTTTCACAACGCGCACGTCGTTCTCGCCGTGACGGTGCCGAGCCTCGTCTGGCTCGCGATTTCGGCGCGCTACGGCCAGACGGGCTGGGTCTACTTCAGCACGCTCGCCTACGCCGTGCAGCTTGCGCTCATCGGCTCGATCCAGACCCGGTACGCGTTTTCACGCGGCTCGTCGCGGCGGCATCCCGTCTACAGCAGCGCGATCGCGTGGGCGGTCATGTTCACGCCGTTCGTTCTCTTGAGCGCTCAACGCGATGCTGCGTTGGTGCTCGCCGCCGCGGCATTGCCGTTGACCGCGCTCGCCGTGAGCGCTTTTCTGCTGCTCAAGCGCCGGCTCGCGAAATCGGCTGGGGGACACCGCTGGGCGCTGCATGCGGCGATCGGCGGCGCCGCGACCGTTGCAGCGGTGCCGGCCTGGACGGCGCTCGTCTGATGCCCGAGCTCGTCAGAATCGAGGCGACCGAAGGGTTTCGTCTGAGCGACCTCGAAGGTGAGGTGCGCGCGCTGGATGCGCAGTTGCTTGCGCGTCACGCGCCCGAGTCACACTGGATGCTGCTCGACCGGCGCCGATTGCTCGCGCGCTGCTCGACGTGGTGGCGCTCGACGCCGCGGCTCGACGGTAACCGTGTCGGTGCGGTCGGGCATTACGCCGCGGCCGACGCGGCGTCGGGGGCGCGTGTGATCGAGGCGGCGTGCGACGAGCTTCGCCGCGCCGGAACGGCGCTGGCCGTGGGGCCCATGGACGGCAACACCTGGCGTTCATATCGGTTCGTGACCGATCGCGGCGACGCGCCGCCATTTCTGCTCGAGCCGTGGCAGCCGCCGGAATGGCCGGCGCATTTCGGCGCGTGTGGGTTCGAGCCCCTGGCGAGCTATCACTCTGCACTATGCGAGGACCTGAGCGAGCCGGACCCGCGCGCGGCCGCAGCGTGCGCGCGCCTCGCGCGCAACGGTGTGGCCATCCGGCCGCTGAAGCTCGACGAATTCGAAGCGGAGCTAAAGCGCATCCATGCGTTGTCTGCTGTCAGCTTCGCGGGGAACTTTCTCTACACGCCGCTCGCGGAGAGCGATTTCCTGCAGCAGTACGTGCCGATCCGCGGCTACGTCCATCCCGGGCTCGTGCTGATCGCGGAATGCGAAGGCGAGGTTGTGGGCTATGTGTTCGCGCTGCCGGACTGGAATGAAAAACAGCGCGGGGCGGAGCCGCGCACGATCATCGTGAAGACGGTCGCCGTCGCGGGCGGACGGCGGCACGCGGGCCTCGGTGTGTGCCTCGTCGCGCGAGTGCACGAGGCGGCGCACGCGATGGGTTATACGCGCGCGGTGCACGCCCTCATGCACGACGAGAACAACTCGGCGAACGTGAGCCGGCGCTATTCGCGCGTGATGCGTCGCTACACGCTCTTCGCACGCAATCTCGCGTAAGGACGCGCCCGCGTTGAACATCGCGGAGATCCTCAGCCGACAGGCGGCACGCACTCCGGCGCGCGACGCGATCATCGACGTGCACCGCGGCGCGTATCGCCGCACGTCTTTCGCCGAGCTGGACGCGCGGGCGGCACACGCTGCCCGCACGTACGCGATTTCCGGACTCCAGAAAGGCGATGCGATGCTCGTCTTTCAGCCCATGTCGATGGAGCTCTACGCGGCGCTGATCGGTGCGTTCCGCGCGGGACTCGTCGCGATATTCGTCGATCCATCGGCGGGGCGTGCCCAGATCGCGCGCTGCTGCGCGCTCTACCCGCCGCAGGCTTTTCTCGGCACGCCCAAGGCTCACCTGCTGCGCCTGCTCGTGCCGGCGGTCAACGCGATCCCGCGCAAGCTCGCAAGCGGCGGCTGGGTGCCCGGCGCGCGCAACCTGTGGCCGGCCGACACGCACGGCGTAGCGGGTGCGATCGCACCGTGTACGCCGGATGATCCGGCGCTCATCACCTTCACCAGCGGCAGCACCGGACAACCCAAAAGCATCGTGCGCACGCACGGCTTTCTCATCGCGCAGCACCGCGTGCTCGAGCGCACGCTCGAATACCGCGCGGGTGAAACGGACCTCACGACGCTGCCGGTCTTCCTGCTCGCGAACCTCGCCTCAGGGCTGACGAGCGTCATCCCCGACGCCGACCTGCGCTATCCCGGCCGCATCGATGCGGCGCGCGTCATGCGCCAGATCGACGCGCTCGAGCCGGAACGCACCGCGGCATCCCCGGCGTTCATCGAGCGCCTGCTCGACCACTGCGAAGCTCACGGCCGCTCGCTCGGCGCGCTGCGGCACGTCTTCGTCGGCGGTGCGCCGGTCTATCCGCGGCTCATCGAGCGCGCGCAGCGTGCGATGAAAAGCGGGCGATTCGTCGCGGTCTACGGTTCCACGGAGGCCGAACCGATCGCACACGTCGATGCGCGCGAGATCGACGGCGCGGACCTCGACGCGATGAGTCGCGGCGCGGGGCTCCTCACCGGCACGCCGGTCGAGGAGATCGAGCTCGCCGTCGTGCGTAACCAATGGGGCCAGGCCATTGCGCCGCAAACGCTCGCAGGTTTCGAAGCACTCAAGCTGCCGCCGGGCGACACGGGCGAGATCGTCGTGAGCGGTGACCACGTGGTCCGGGGGTATCTGCATGGGGCGGGCGACGCCGAAACCAAATTCGACGTGGCGGGCGGCCGCTGGCATCGCACCGGTGACCTGGGTTACCTCGACGCGCGCGGGCGCCTGTGGCTCATGGGGCGCGCGTCGGCGGCTATCCACGACGCGCGCGGCAGCCTGCATCCGTTCGCCGTGGAGTGCGCGGCTCTGCGCTCGCCCGGGATCGCGCGCGCGGCGCTGCTCTCGCATGAAGGACTGCGGGTGCTCGCGGTCGAGCCGCTCGACGGCGCCGCCGTCGATCTCGCCGCGGTCCAGCGCGAGCTCGCGTGGGCGGCCGTCGATCGTGTGATCGCGTGCGAGCGCATCCCGCTCGACGCGCGACACAACGCGAAAATCGATTACCCGGCGCTTCGCGCGTGGGCCGCGAAGCGGCTCGCACGCAGCGCGTCGGGGCCGCGCGCGCCCGACTGAAGCGAAGCGGTGCTGGTACACTCGCGGCTGACCCTCTGACGCGAGTTGTTTTCCGATGTCCGGCAGCACCCTCGGCAAGCTTTTCACCGTCACGTCGTTCGGCGAAAGTCACGGCCCGGCGATCGGCTGCGTCGTGGACGGCTGCCCCCCGGGCATGGAGCTCTCCGAGCGCGACATCCAGCCGGAGCTCGATCGGCGCAAGCCCGGAACGTCCCGGCACGTCACGCAACGTCGTGAGGAAGATGTCGTCGAGATCCTCTCCGGTGTCTTCGACGGCCGCACCACGGGCACGCCGATCGCGCTGCTGATTCGAAACGTCGATGCGCGCAGCAAGGATTATTCGAAGATCAAGGACATGTTCCGTCCGGGTCATGCCGACTACACGTATTGGCAGAAGTACGGCATCCGCGACTATCGCGGCGGCGGACGGCAGTCGGCGCGCGAGACGGCGGTGCGCGTTGCTGCCGGCGCGATCGCCAAGAAGTGGCTGGGCGAGCAGTACGCGATCGTCGTGCGCGGCTACATGTCGCAGCTGGGCCCCGTCGAGATTCCGTTCAAGGCGTGGGACGGCGTGTACGAGAATCCGTTTTTCGTCGCCGATCCGGATTACGTGCCGCGCCTCGAAGAGTTCATGGACAAGCTGCGCAAGTCCGGGGATTCGGTCGGCGCGAAGATCACGACGGTCGCTTCGAACGTGCCGGTGGGCTGGGGCGAGCCGGTCTACGACAAGCTCGACGCCGATCTGGCGTACAACATGATGAGCATCAACGCCGTGAAAGGCGTCGAGATCGGCGCCGGCTTCCGTTGCGTGACGCAAAAGGGCACCGAGCATTCCGACGAGATGACGCCGCAGGGATTTCTCTCGAATAACGCCGGCGGCATCCTCGGCGGCATCTCGACGGGACAGGAGATCGTGGTGAGCGTCGCGGTCAAGCCGACCTCCAGCATTCGCCTCGCGCGCCACACGATCGACGTGCACGGCAGGCCCACGATCATCGAGACGCATGGCCGACACGATCCCTGCGTCGGCATTCGCGCCACACCGATCTGCGAAGCCATGATGGCGCTCACGCTGATCGACCACGCGCTGCGCCATCGCGCGCAGAACGCCGACGTCGTGTGCCACACGCCGCGCATCGAAGCGCAGGCGCCCGCGGAGGTGATCGCCCGGCTACGCGCGACGGCGCCGGTGGAAGATCCGGAACCGGACGAAGCTTAACGGCGCAGTGCCCCCTCACCCCGACCCTCTTCCCCGCGCGCGGGGGAGAGGGGGTCCACCCTTCGGCCGCCTCGGCGGCTTTTACTTTTTCTATTTCGCGTATCTCGGCACGTTCGCGCCGTTCTTCAGCCTGTACCTGGAAAGCGTCGGGCTGACGGCCTTCGACATCGGCATGGTGATGGCGCTGCCGGCGGTGACGCGCATCATCGCGCCGCACCTGTGGAGCTGGCTCGCGGACCGGACGTCAGCGCCGGTGCGCGTCGTGCGCTGGACCGGTGTCGCGGGCACGCTCGTGTTCCTGTGCATTTTCGCCGGCACGCAGCTCGCGCTGATCGTCGCGACGATTTTCGCGATGACGTTCTTCTGGAGCGCCGCGCTGCCGCTGATCGAGGCGACGACGCTCTCGCACCTCGGCGACGAGACCGCGCGTTATGGTGCGGTGCGCGTGTGGGGCTCGATCGGATTCATCGCCGCCGTCATCGGTGTCGGACATCTGCTCGACCACGTCGCGCTCGCGGCCGTGCCGGTGCTCGTGCTCGCCGTGATGATCGGCATGCTCGGTTACGCATTCCTGATTCCCGAGCCGCGGGTGTCGCATCAGGTCCACGAGACGACGCTCGGCCGCGTACTCTTCAGCCCGCAGGCGCTCGCGCTGATCGGCGCCGGCGCCTGCATGGCCGCGGCGCACGGACCGTACTACACGTTTTTTTCGATCCATCTCGTCGGGGCCGGCTACAGCAAGGCCGCCACGGGATGGCTGTGGGCGCTGGGCGTCGCCTGCGAAATCGCGATCTTCGCCTGGATGCCGCGGCTCTTTCGCGCGTTCAGCATGCGCTCGATCCTCATCGCGAGCTTCGCGCTGGCGGTGGTGCGTTTTCTCGCAATCGGATGGCTCGCGGGGAGCTTCGCCGCGCTGCTGCTTGCGCAGGTGCTGCACGCGGCGACGTTCGGTGCGTACCACGCCGCCTCGATCGGCTACGTACACCGGCTTTTCCGCGGCCGGCTGCAGGCGCGGGGCCAGGCGGTCTACGGCAGCTTCGCGTTCGGGATTGGCGGTGCGCTCGGCGGATTCTTCAGCGGCTACGCCTGGGATGCCTGGGGCGCCGCGGTTACTTTTTCGCTGGGGGCCGCCTGCGCGCTCGCCGGCATGCTGATCCTCGTGTGGAAGCTGGAGCGGTAAGCTTGTTCGGGGTTGGGCCGACGTGTAATAATCCCATGTTTCAGGCACTTACCTCACTTCCATGGCATCCGCAGCCCCCCGCACCCTCTACGACAAGCTCTGGGACAGCCACGTCGTCCGGCAGGAGCCGGACGGCACGACGCTGCTCTATATAGATAGGCATCTCGTGCACGAGGTGACGAGCCCGCAGGCTTACGAAGGCCTGTCGATCGCCGGCCGCAAACCCTGGCGGGTGGACTCGGTGGTCGCGACCGCCGACCACAACACGCCGACCAAGGACTGGGACAAGGGGATCGCAGACCCTGTCTCGCGGCTTCAGGTCGAAACCCTCGACGAGAACATGAAGAAATTCGGGGCGAAGGTCTATTTTCCGTTCCTGGATAAGCGCCAGGGCATCGTGCACGTGATCGGACCGGAGCAGGGTGCGACGCTGCCGGGCATGACGGTCGTCTGCGGCGACTCGCACATGAGCACGCACGGCGCGTTCGCGGCGCTCGCGTTCGGCATCGGCACGACCGAAGTCGAGCACGTGCTCGCGACGCAGTGCATGGTGATGAAGAAGTCGAAGGCCATGCAGGTCCGCGTGGAAGGCACGCTGCCCGCCGGTGTCACTGCGAAGGACATCACGCTCGCCGTCATCGGCAAGATCGGCAGCGGCGGCGGCACGGGTTACGCGATCGAGTACGCCGGCTCGGCGATTCGCGGCTTGAGCATGGAAGGCCGCATGACCCTGTGCAACATGGCGATCGAAGCGGGTGCGCGCACGGGCATGGTCGCCGTCGACGAGAAGACTATTGAGTATGTGAAGGGACGCCAGTTCGCGCCAGAAGGCGAACAGTGGGAGA
The DNA here is from genome assembly GCA_035626595.1 of Burkholderiales bacterium. GTDB lineage: Bacteria > Pseudomonadota > Gammaproteobacteria > Burkholderiales > SG8-41 > JAQGMV01. The sequence continues at coordinate 5,764 of DASPNJ010000053.1, read as the reverse complement.
AAGCCGTCGTCTACTGGGGCACGCTTACGAGCGACGAAGGCGCGAAGTTCGATCGCGTCGTCGAGCTCAAAGCCGAGGACATCAAACCGCAGGTGACGTGGGGCACCAATCCGCAGATGGTGGTCCCGGTGGACGCGACAGTGCCCGATCCGGCGCAGGAGAAGGATCCCGTGCAGCGCGAATGGATGGAGCGCGCGCTCAAGTACATGGCGCTTGCGCCGAACACGCCGATCACCGATATCAAGCTCGACAAGATCTTCATCGGCTCGTGCACCAACTCGCGCATCGAGGATCTGCGCATCGCCGCGAACGTCGTGAAAGGCAAGCGTGTCGCGCCGAACGTGAAGCTCGCGATGATCGTGCCCGGCTCCGGTCTGGTGAAGGCGCAGGCGGAGCAGGAAGGCCTCGACAAGGTCTTCACCGAGGCCGGCTTCGAATGGCGCGAGCCCGGCTGCTCGATGTGCCTCGGCATGAACGACGACCAGCTCTCGCCCGGCGAGCGCTGTGCATCGACGTCGAACCGCAACTTCGAGGGCCGTCAGGGTCCGGGTGGGCGCACGCACCTCGTCAGCCCCGCGATGGCCGCTGCGGCCGCGATCGCAGGCCACTTCGTCGACATACGGAGCTTCCGATGATCAGGAGCTTGTGCTTTCTCCTTGTCGCAGCGTCGGTGGGCGTGCTCGTCGGCTGCAACACCGTGCAGGGCATGGGGCAGGACATCGAAGCGGCCGGCAAACGCATACAGAAGAGCACGAGGTAAGCCCATGGAGAAATTCGTACGGCAGGAAGGTCTCGTCGCGCCGCTCGACCGCGCGAACGTGGACACCGATGCCATCATCCCGAAGCAGTTCCTGAAATCGATCAAGCGCACCGGTTTCGGCCCGAACTGTTTCGACGAGTGGCGTTACCTCGATCGCGGCGAGCCCGACTCCGACAATTCCAAGCGGCCGCTCAATCCCGATTTCGTGCTCAACCAGCCGCGCTATCGCGGCGCGACGGTGCTCGTTGCGCGGGAAAACTTCGGCTGCGGCTCCTCGCGCGAGCATGCGCCGTGGGCGCTGCTCCAGTACGGTTTCCAGACGATCATCGCGCCGAGCTTCGCCGATATCTTCTATAACAACAGCCTCAAGAACGGACTGCTGCTGATCAAGCTCGATGCGAAGATCGTGGACAAGCTGCTGCGCGAGACGCAGGCGCATGAAGGCTATCGTCTCGCGGTGGATCTCGAGCAGCAGACGGTCACCACGCCGTCGGGCGAGAGCTTCCATTTCGATATCGATCCGCATCGCAAGCACTGCATCCTGAACGGGCTCGACGACATCGGCCTCACGCTCGCACACGCCGACGAGATCAAGGGCTTCGAGGCACGGCACAAGCAGACGCAGCCGTGGCTGTTCAACTGATGAAAGTCGCCGTACTCGCCGGCGACGGCATCGGTCCCGAGATCGTCGCGGAAGCGACCAAAGTACTGCGCGCACTTGCGTCCGACGGGCTGAAGATCGAGCTCGAAGAAGCGCCGTACGGCGGCGCCGGCTATGACGCGTGCGGCGACCCGCTGCCGGCTTCGACGTTGGCTCTTGCGAAAGCCGCCGATGCCGTGCTGTGTGGCGCCGTCGGCGGTCCGCAGTACGACGCATTGCCGCGGGCACAGCGTCCGGAGCAGGGGATCCTCCGCATCCGCAAGGAGCTGGGGCTCTTTGCAAACCTGCGTCCCGCGATGCTCTACCCGCAGCTCGTCGGCGCCTCGACGCTGAAACCCGAAGTCGTGTCGGGTCTCGATCTCATGATCATCCGCGAGCTGACCGGCGACATCTACTTCGGCGAGCCGCGCGGGCGTCGCGACAACGCCCGCGGCGAGCGCGAAGGCTACGACATGATGCTGTACTCGGAGCCGGAGATCCGCCGCATCGCCGAGGTCGGCTTTCAGACCGCGCGCAAGCGTGGCCGCAAGCTCTGCTCGGTGGACAAGGAGAACGTGCTCGAGACGAGCCGCTTCTGGCGCGAGGTGGTCACCGACGTCGCGACGAAACATCCGGACGTGGCGCTGTCGCACATGTACGTGGACAACGCGGCGATGCAGCTCGTGAGAAATCCGAAGCAGTTCGACGTGATCGTGACCGGCAACATGTTCGGCGACATCCTGTCTGACGAAGCATCGATGCTCACCGGCTCCATCGGCATGTTGCCTTCGGCCTCGCTCGACGCGACCGGAAAAGGCCTGTACGAGCCCATCCACGGCTCCGCGCCGGACATCGCGGGCAAGAACGTCGCCAATCCGCTGGCGACGATCCTCTCGTCAGCCATGATGCTGCGTTACACGTTCAACAAGGACGAGTGGGCGTATCGCATCGAAGCCGCGGTCCAGAAAGTGCTGGCGGACGGGTATCGGACTGCGGATATCCACGAAGAGGGCACGCGCCGCGTGGGAACGACCCAAATGGGCGACGCGGTCGTCGCGGCGCTCTAAAGCGCCGCAGGCTCCGTCCCGACGTTGTTGAAGGGCGGGGTGCTGAGCGTTTCGCAGGGCGTCTTGCCTGCGGCAGTACCAGTTAAAATTCGGATATGACCATGAAAGTCGGACTCATCGGTTGGCGCGGGATGGTCGGATCGGTGCTCCTGCAGCGCATGCAGGCGGAGCGCGATTTCGACCTCATCGAGCCGACGTTTTTCTCCACCTCGCAGGCCGGCGGACGCGGTCCCGCGATCGGACGCACTCCGCAGCCGCTCAAGGACGCGCGCCGCGTCGACGATCTTGCAGGCATGGACGTACTGATCTCGTGCCAGGGCGGGGACTACACGAACGAGGTTTATCCCAGGCTGCGCGCCGCGGGATGGGATGGCTACTGGATCGATGCCGCTTCGGCGCTGCGCATGCGCGACGATGCCGTGATCATTCTCGATCCGGTCAACATGGACGTGATCGAGAGCGCGCTCGCACGGGGTGTGAAGGACTACATCGGCGGCAACTGCACCGTGAGCCTCATGTTGATGGCGATGGGCGGGCTTTTCAAGGCGGGTCTCGTCGAATGGATGACGGCGATGACCTACCAGGCCGCCTCGGGCGCCGGCGCCGCGCAGATGCGCGAGCTCGTGCAGCAGATGGGCGTCGCGCACGACGCCGCGCGCGACCTGCTCCGCGACCCGGCTTCGGCGATCGCGGATATCGACACCGCCGTCGCCGCGACTGTGCGCGGCACGAGCTTTCCGGTGGAAAGCCTCGGCTACCCGCTCGCTGGCAGCCTGCTGCCGTGGATCGACAAGGACCTCGGGGACGGCCAGAGCCGGGAAGAGTGGAAAGGCATGGCCGAGACGAACAAGATTCTCGGCCGTAGCACGAAGCCGGTACCCGTGGACGGGATCTGCGTGCGCGTGGGCGCGATGCGCTGCCACAGCCAGGCGCTCACGGTGAAGCTGACGCGCGATGTGCCGCTTGCCGAAATCGAACGCATCCTCGCATCCGCCAATCGCTGGGTGCGCGTCATCCCGAACGATAAAGAGTCGACGCTGCGCGCGCTCACGCCGGCCGCGGTCACCGGCAAGCTGGACGTGCCGGTCGGGCGGCTGCGCAAGCTTCCGATGGGCGGCGACTATCTCGCCGCGTTCACGGTGGGCGATCAGTTGCTGTGGGGTGCGGCGGAGCCGCTGCGTCGCATGCTGCGCCTGTTGCTCGAACGAGAGACGGGCGCTCGCCGTGACACTCGCGCAGCCGCGCACGCTTAAAAGACGCGCTTGAAGTAGTGCGTTAGCTTGCATCGCTAACCCCGTGATGCTAGCTTACTAATCCGGGGCGGGGACACGGGAAGGTGGCGTAAGTGCGCGACAACACTGGGAAGTTGTGGTTAGCGGCGGCGGCGATGTTGCTGATGCCGCTCGGCGCGGATGCCGCCGGACTCGGACGTCTTACGGTGATATCCGCCCTCGGCCAGCCGCTCAATGCCGAGGTCGAGCTGCTGTCGGTCCAGAAGAACGAAACGATCACCGGCCGACTCTCCACCCCCGAGGTCTATCAGCAGGCGAACGTGCCGTACAACAATGCGCTCGTCGGCACGCGCGTCAGCCTCGAACGGCGCGCGAACGGGCAGTCTTACCTGAAGATCACCTCGCCGCGCGCGATTACCGAGCCATTCCTCGAGCTCCTCATCGAGATCAACTCGGAACATGGCCGCGTGGTGCGCCAGTACACGACGCTGCTCGATCCACCAGGTTATGGACGAGCGGCGGGCGAGATCCCGCCACCGGTCGCAACAGGACCGGCGTCCAGACCCCCAGTGGCCGCGGCACCATCAGCGGCCACTTCGCCGTTGGCGCCCGGGTCTGCGGCGGCGCCGCCGGCTGCGGCGGCCAAACCCCAGGCGCGTGCACCCGCGCCCGCGCCGGCGGCTTCCGGCGCTCGGCAGTACGGCCCCATTAAACCGGGCGAGACGCTCGGCCGCATCGCGCGCAGCGTGAAGCCCGAAGGGGTGAGTCTCGAGCAGACGCTCGTCGGACTCTATCGCCAGAACCCCGATGCATTCATCCGCAAGAACATGAACCTCGTGCGCTCCGGCCGCATCCTCAAGGTGCCCGAAGCGAGCGAGCTCGCCGCGACGCCACGCCGCGAGGCGGTGCAGGAAGTGCGCACGCACGTCGCCGACTGGAACGCGTACCGCAACCGCGTTGCGGATCGCGTCGCCACCGCGCGCGAGGAAGGTCGTGTGACGAGCGGGCGCATCGGCACCAGTGTGGCGGATAAGGGCACCGATGACGTGCGGGATACCGTGCGTCTGTCGAAAGGCGACACCGGCGCGAAGGGAAAAGGCAAGGCGGGGGATGCCGAGCGCATGCGTGCGCTCGAGGAGGAGGCTGTTGCGCGCGAAAAAGCGCTCGCGGAAGCGAACGCGCGGATCGTCCAGCTCGAACAGATCATCAAGGACTCGAAGCGCGCGGCGGAGCTGAAGGGCGCGCCGCCGCCCAAAGCCGCAGACAAGGCGGCGCCGCCGTCGGCCGTCGCCGTTGCGCCTGCCCCCGAGGCGGCGAAGAAGGACGCTCCAAAAGCCACAGCCCCCGAGGCCGCCAAGGCGCCGGAGCCGGCGAAGCCGACCGAAGTTGCGACAGGACCGGAGGCGCCGAAAGCGGGCGAGCCGCCGAAGCCGACGGAAGTCGCGAAAGATGCGCCGCCGCCTGCGCCCGTAGCGAAGGCGAAGAAAGCGGCCCCGCCGCCAGAACCGGCGCCCGAGACGAGCTTCGTCGACGATCTCTTCAGCGAGCCGCTGTATCTCGCGCTCGCCGGCGGTGTGGTGATTCTCGGCGGCGTCGGCCTGATCATGGCGCGCCGGCGCCGCAGCGGCAAAGCGGCGGGCGAAGGCGCGGTGAAGGTGGAGCCCTCGCGCGGCGGTCCGCCTGAGCCGGCGCCGGCGATCGCGCCGCCTGCGAGCACGCCGGCGGCCGCCAGTGCCAAAGCGGCGGCTGTGGCCGGAACGGCGCCGGCGCCGTTCGATCAGCCCGCGCCGACGCCCACGCCTGCGCCGCCGCGCCCGGCGCCGGCCGCTGCCCCGCAGCCGGCGAGACCCGCGGCTGCGACCGCTGCGGACGACAACGATCTCGATTTCAACGTCGCGACGCCTCGTACGACTCCGCCCCCGGCCGCGCGCACTGCGACGCCTCCGGTCGCGCCGGTACCGCCCGTGGCGCCGCAGGCGCCCGCGCAGCCTGCGCGGCCTGTCGAAGCGCCGCGCGCGGCGGAGCCCCCGCGTGCACCCGAGCCGCCCCCGCGCGCGCCGGAACC
>DASPNJ010000052.1:0-7866 GCA_035626595.1 Burkholderiales bacterium | reverse complement strand
GGCGGGTGAGGGCAGCGAGACCATCTTCAGCACCATCACCTACACGCTGAGCGCGAACCTCGAGAACCTCACGTTGACGGGCAGCGCGGCGATCAACGGCACCGGCAACACCGACGCGAACACGATTTTTGGCAACGAGGTAGCGAACGTGCTGAACGGCGGCGCCGGCAACGATACGTTGTACGGCCTAGCCGGTGACGACACGATCAACGGCAGCACCGATAACGACATCATGGTCGGCGGGCTGGGCAATGATCGCTACGCAGTGGACTCCACGCTCGATCTCGTGCTCGAAGCAGCAGGGCAGGGCACGGACACCGTGTTCAGCTCCGTTACCTATACGCTGCTCGATGAAGTGGAAAATCTCACGTTGAACGGAGCGGCCGCGGTGAACGCGACCGGCAACAGCGGCAGCAACATCATCACGGGTAACTCCGCTGCCAACACTCTGGACGGCGGCGCAGGCATCGACGTGCTGAACGGCGCCGGCGGTAACGATGTGCTGATCTACGACGCGGCAGACAGCTCGGTGCACGGAAGCGTGGGCGAGGACGCTTTGCGGCTCGCCGGGGATACAGAGTCGATCGACCTTACAACCATCGCCGATTCGGTAATCACCGACGTAGAAGTCATTCAGTTCGCCGGTGCGGGCGCCAACAGCGCAACGCTCGGACTCTCGGACGTTTTGGCGATCTCGTCAGTGACCGACGCGCTGCGAATCGAAGGCGATGCGTTGGACTCGGTCACCGTAATCGGCGGAGGTTGGACGCAGGGTGGCGACGCGGTGATCGGCGCCAATACGTATCACGTGTACGCGAACGGCACCGCGAGGCTGCAGGTCGACGTCGACGTCGGCGTCACGTTCCTGCCCTGATCTCGATTTGCATCCCGACGTGCGGCCGGCCGCAGTTGCTGGTGGCCGCCGCGCGCTCGGCGCTCGCGCAGACATATACCGACATCGAGATCGTCATCTGCGATGATTCGCGCGACGACGCGAGCGCGCGAGCGGTTGCCGATCTTACGGCCGACCCGCGGGTGCGCTATTCGCGTAACGAGCGTCGGTTTGGTCAGTCCGGCAACATAAACCGGCTGTTCGACCTCGCGCGCGGCGAGCGTCTCGTGCTGCTGCACGACGACGACCTACTTCTGCCGGACGCCGTCGAGACGCTCGACAAATGCTGGCGGGAGAACCCCGGGCTACTTGCCTGCTATGGAAAGCAGCAGATCATCAATCACAGCGGCACCGTCCTCGAGGATTTGACGGCGTCCGCCGACGCGGGCTGCTCGCGCACGGCACAGCTCGAGGGTGTCCAGGCGAGCAAGATGCGAGCGGTGCTGTCCGGCCAGTTTCCCCCGGACGCTTTCATGGTTTCCACCGCGGCGGCACGCGTGACGCGCTTTCCTCCGGAGGCGCGCACCGGTGCGGAATGCGATCTCGATTTCCGTCTGCGTCTACAGGCGTGCGGCGGCGCCTTTTATTTCGTCAATCGCTACCTGTCGCAGTACCGGATCACCGACCGCAGCGTCGCTAGCAATGCGATCGACGTCGACTATGGCTTCGAGATGGTCCTCGCGCTGCGCCTGCCGAGGGAGCTGGAACCAGATCGATTGCGCTTCTTGCAGGCGCGCGTCCCTGTCGCGGTCAGGCGCTATCTCGTCTTTGGCAAGCGGCGTAAGGCTTGGGCCCTCCTGCGCGAGCCGCAATACTGGCCCCGAGGTCGTATGTCTGCGGCGCAAATCGCCAACAGCGTTCTTTTCGTTTTACCGCAACCGCTCATCCGGCTGCTGCGTGCGCTCAAGCACGAGGCGCGGGCGCGGCTGCGCCGCTCCCCGCGAGCCTACGAATGGCTGGCGAGCGCACGCCGCATCGTTTCCAAACTGCGCCGCACTGCGGGCGGGTCGAGGCACACGAAGGTCGAGCCGGGCGCCCGCTAAGCCCGCAGGAGGCGCCGCAGCCGCGCCGCGATGACTCTGACGAACGGCCAGTGGTGCGCGACGCGGCGGCGCAGGCGTCGCGCCGCGGAGCCTTCGTCCAGAACGACGAGGACTTCATGCCCGAAGAGCGCGGAGACTTTGGTGAAATAGTGCCCGCTCGCCCGCGTCACGGAGGCTCTATATTTGGCGGCGCAGCGAGCGTCGTTCGTAAGAAACACCTTGTTGCCGACGATCGCGAAAGGCACGAGGTCATGCGGCCGCGTGAGCATGAAGCGGCATGTTCCCTCCGCAACACCAGGCCAAGCTTCGTTGAAGAGATCGTCCAGGATGATGACTCCACCCCGACACAGCACAGCACACGCCGTTTCCAGATCATGGCAAGTCTGATCGGCAGCGTGGCCACCGTCGATCGAGAACAGCCGCGGCCGCGTGACGCAGTCGCGGAGCACCTGTTCGACATCGAGGTCGCGCGAATTGATCGTGATCGCCTGGATGCGGTCCGCGTCGCACCCATGCTCCCGCGCGTTGGCCAGAAACTTCTCGAGATCGCCGCGGCCCGATTGATCGGAGTTCTCGAGCTGCCGGGCGAAGAGATCGTAGGCGACGGCACGCTCGCCGCCGCGCGTCGCCAGGCAGAGCAGGATGAAAAGACGCCCGTGATGAACGCCGATCTCGCACACGGCGCCGGTTAGACGTTCGCGCCCTTGCTCGCCGATGACACCCAGCAGCGCGTCGACAGCCGGCTGAAGAAGCCAGCCTCCGACATGCCTGTGACCGGTCCGCGCATAACGCAGGAGGGGCCCGCCGAGCGCGGCAGCTTCGACGTCTGGATCGAGGCCGGTCGAGTTGATCGGCGCTACTGGCGGGATCTGTGGCATTACCGCGAGCTCTTCCTCATCTTGACCTGGCGCAATCTCGCCGTCCGCTACAAGCAGACCGTCGCGGGAGCGGCGTGGGCCGTGCTGCAACCGGCGCTCGCGGTCATCGTGATGACGTTTATCTTCGAACACCTCGCACGGCTGCCGGCTAGCGCCGATGCGCCGTACGCAATCATGGTCGCAGCCGGCGTGTTGCCGTGGCAGTTCTTCAGCGCCTCGCTCGCATCCGGCAGCCAGAGCATTGTTGCAGACGCCGCCCTCATCTCCAAAGTGTACTTCCCACGCCTGCTGATCCCCGGCAGCGCCCTCGCCGCGGCGCTCGCGGACTTTCTGATTGCCTGCGCGGTGCTCGCGGCGGTCATGGTGTACTACGAATTCGCACCCACGCTGCGGGTGCTCGCTCTGCCGGCGCTGATATGTCTCGCGATCCTGGCGGCGCTCGGGCCGAGCCTCATCGTGTCCGCATTGGCGGTGCGCTATCGCGATTTCAGGTTTGTCGTTCCCCTGGTCATCCAGTTCGGTCTTTATTTGAGCCCCGTCGCCTACAGCAGCGCACTCGTACACGATCGGCTCGGTTACCAATGGTTCCTCGTGTATTGCCTCAATCCGATGACCGGCGTCATCGATGCCTTCAGGTGGGCTGTGCTCGGAACGCCTCTCGTGGATGGGGTGGGCTTCGGGATCTCGATGACAGTCGCCGCAGTCCTGTTGGGTGTCGGGCTGCGGTATTTCCGCAGTGTCGAACGCAGCTTCGCGGACGTGATCTGATGAGCACTGAAGTGGCAGTACAGGTAACGGGTCTGTCGAAACAGTACATCCTCGGCGATTCCAACCCGGGTGAGGTCGGTCTGCGGCATCTCGTCCACAAGGCGATCGTTGCGCCGTTTCGCTGGGCCCGCGCTTCAGCAGGTCGTGGACGACGCGGCACTGCGGCACGCGCGCGGTCCGACACCAAGGCCGCGTACGTGCGCCTGTTGCGCGGGGAACGCTTTCTCGCGCTCGACGACGTCTCGTTTGACGTCGATCGTGGACAGGTGCTTGGCATCGTGGGCGCCAACGGTGCGGGAAAATCGACGCTGCTCAAGGTCCTGAGCCGCATTACCGAGCCGACCGCCGGCCATGTCGGACTTAAGGGCCGGCTGGCGAGCCTGCTCGAGGTCGGAACCGGTTTTCACCCTGAGCTCACGGGTCGGGAAAACATCTACCTCAACGGCTCTATCCTCGGCATGAGCCGCAGAGAGATCGCCGCCAACTTCGATGATATCGTCGCGTTCGCTGAGGTCGGCGCCTTCCTGGATGTCCCGGTGAAGCGGTACTCCTCAGGCATGTACGTGCGCCTTGCTTTTTCCGTCGCCGCGCACGTCGACCCCGAGATTCTTATCGTCGATGAAGTGCTGGCCGTGGGCGATGCCGCCTTTCAGAAGAAGTGCCTCGCCAAGATGGCACAGGTCTCACATGACCGGGGCCGCACCGTCCTCTTCGTCAGCCACAATATGGGAGCGGTACAGCGCCTGTGCGACATCGCCATCGCGCTCGACCGGGGCCGTATCGTCGCGCGGGGAAAACCGCAGCACGTGATCGAAGCCTATCTCGCGCTCACGCGCGGCCCGGCGACACGGGGCTTCAGGCGCTCGGGCGAAACGGAGCTCGCGCTGCACACGCAGTCGGCGGACGGCCAGCTCGATGTGCCCGTGCGCATGGGGGATCCGCTGAAGCTCGTGGCACATCTGAAGGTGGCACAGCCGGTCCGTCATGCGTCGCTCGGCATCGGTATCGAGACCTTAGGCGGCGTGCGCGTCGTGACCTTCGACACGACGCTGCAGCATCGGGCGCCATGGCACGTCGGGAGCACGGCGAGCCTCGCCGTCGACTGGCCGGAATGCATCCTGTGTCCGGGCGATTACCGGCTGGTCGCTGCGCTCTACGACAGCGGACACGTGGTCGGCGCCTGGTCACCGGCAGGTGAGCTGACGGTACTGGAGAGCGATTACTTCGGCACCGGCGAGCTGCCGGATTCAAGCCACCAGGGCAACATCGTCGCCCGGGCAGCCTGGCACATTTCGCAGCACGACTAGTGTGAGAGTTCTGGTATTCACGCCATTCAATCCGGTGTCCGGCCGGTCCGGCGCACACCGGCGTATCCTGGAGATGCTCTTCGCGCTGCGCAGCGCGGGCTCGAGTGTCCATCTCGCAAGCTGCGAAAGCACGACCGAAAACCCGTGGACCGACCAGGCGCGCGCGTGGCTCGCGCAGGAAGCCTGCGTCGATGGCTTGTCCGTCTTCACTCAACCCGCGCGGCGGCCGCTTCGCGGGTTGCCCGAGCGGGCGTGGAGTTACATGAAGCGGCGCGCAGGCGGGCTCGCCCAGCGCGTGGAGCCGAGCGCGTCGGATTCGACCACGGTGGAGATGCGCCGGTGGTTCCGGCAGCTCGTGGCGGGCCGAAGCTGGGACCGGATCGTCATGAACTATGTGGGCTTTTCTCCACTCCTTCCGGAGTCGACGCGGGGCGCGCGCACTGTCCTCGAGACCCACGATCTGGTCTCGCTGCACGCGAAGATGTCCCGGGCGATTGCCCGATACATCCCGGACGGCCCGATATTCGAGCCGGACGCGCTGCCCGAACATGCCCTGGAGCTCGGCTTCTACGACGATCTCGCGCTGCAAGCCGACGATGCGGAGTACCGCGGCATCGATCGCTACGACGTCGCACTCGCGATCACGACCTCGGAGGCCGTCGCAATGCGCGCCCACACGCGCCATGCACGCATCGTCACGATTCCGATGCCCGGTGTTCCGGCGGCGCGGCGCGCCGAACACGGCACATCAGCGCTTTTTCCGATGGGCCCGCACGCCTTCAACCTGCAGGGATACGCATGGTTCGTGCGGCGCGTCCTGCCGCGCATCCGCATAGCGTGCCCGGGCTTCGAGCTCGGCGTCAGCGGCACGTTGTATCGGCACACAACCCTCACGTACCGCGAGAACGTGAGAATCCTCGGATTCGTGGCCGATCCGCGACAGCTATGGGGACTCGCGCGCTTCCTCGTGAACCCGGTCTTCGGCGGCACCGGTCAACCGATCAAGACGATTGAAGGTATGGCGTCCGGGATTCCGCCGGTGATCCTGGAGCGGTTCGCGCACGCGGCGCCGGTACAGCACGGCGTCAATGGCTTCATCGCCCGCGACGAGCACGATTTCGCCGATCACTGTGTGCACCTGTGGAACGATCCGCAGCTCTGCTGGCGGATGGGACAGGCCGCGATCGAGACCATAGAACGCACATGCTCGCGTGCACAATTCGTCACGCAGGTGAGCGAAGCGCTCGCATGACGACTTCTCGCGTGATCGGGAGCACCGGAACGCGATCGCTCGTGTCCATCTGCATTCCTGCCTGGGAGAGGCCGGCGCTGCTGCTCGAGGCCGCGCGATCGGCTCTCGCGCAAAGCTATTCGAGTATCGAGATCGTGATCGCGGACGATTCCCGAAGCCGCAGCGTCGAGCACGCGCTCGCGCCTTTGCTTCCAGACCCGCGCATTCGCTATTTTCGTAACGAGAAGCGCCTCGGACAGGCGTCCAATGTCAACAGGCTTTTCGAGCTGGCTCGGGGGGAGCGGCTGGTGCTCCTGCATGACGACGACACGTTGATGGTCGACGCAGTGGAGCGGCTGAGCGACTGCTGGCGCGCCGACCCGCAGCTCACCGCCTGCTACGGGCGTTGCTACATCGTCTCGCACTCAGGTGTGGTGTTGCCTCAGCTCACCGCGGCCGTCGAGGCTGCCGCGTACCGCACCGCGGAGTTCGCCGGAACACGACCGGATCCGCTCTGGTGCGTACTCTCCGAGCAGTTCCCGGCCGATGGCTTCATGGTCCTCACTGCCGCGGCCCGCGCCTTAAAATTCCGCCCGGAGAGTGAAGTCGGCGACGCTTGCGACTTCGATTTCAGGCTCCGGCTGGCACAGCGGTCGGCCCGTTTCCACTACCTCCACCAATTCGTTTCGACGTACCGAATCACGGACCTCAGCATTTCCAGCGAACCTACCAGCATCGATCACGCCTTCGTGATCGCGCGCGAGCTGCGCGTATCCGCCGAATTGGAGCTGGTCAGGCGCCGCTTCCTCGCCGCGCGCGCCGCACACGCGGCGCGGCGCTATCTGCTGTCCGGTCACCGCCAGCTCGCATGGGAGCTCATCTGGTGCAGCGACTATTGGCCCAGGCGGCACCTGCCGCGCTCGCAGCTCGCAAACGTTCTCCTGTACATGCTGCCGAGCGGCGTAGCGCAGGCATGGGACCGGCTGCGCCGGTCGTTCCGGGTCAGATTGCGCCGCGCGAACAGCGTATTTCTGGTATTGATGAAAATCCGCTCGGCACGCTGAAACGATGCACCGCGTCGCAGGCTGCTACATAGGAAACAGCACGGATAAAGAATGAGTGAATTGATTTTGGGATTGAATGCATTTCATGGTGACGCGGCTGCCTGCGTCGTGCGGGACGGCGTGCTTGTCGCGGCCGCGGAAGAAGAGCGCTTTCGCCGGCTCAAGCACTGGGCGGGTTTCCCGAGCGAAGCGATCCGCTATTGTCTGCAGGCGGCGGGTTGCTCCATTCAGGACGTCGCGCATATCGCAATCAACCAGGACCAGCAGGCGAATCTGCTGAGGAAAATGGCTTTCGTGGTGGCGAACCGGCCGAGCTTGAGCATGCTGGCCGACCGCCTCCGCAACAAGCGTGAGCGGGCCTCGATCAAAGAGCTCCTCGCGAAGACGTTCGACGGAACGTTTTCCGGACGCATCCATTTCATCGAGCACCATCTGGCCCATCTTGCTTCGGCGTACTACGTGTCGCCGTTCCGCGAAGCCGCCGTGGTCTCGGTGGACGGCTTCGGCGATTTCGCGAGCGCCGCGTGGGGCTTCGGCAACGGCGACTCGTTGCGGCTCGATTCGAAGGTGTACTTCCCCCATTCGCTGGGAATCTTCTATCAGGCGCTCACGCAATACCTCGGATTTCCGCATTACGGAGACGAGTACAAAGTGATGGGTCTCGCCGCTTACGGCAAAACCCA
>DASPNJ010000051.1:0-34902 GCA_035626595.1 Burkholderiales bacterium | reverse complement strand
CGGCAAGGAAGGCTCGCAGAGCGTCACGAAAAAAATAGTGACGCAGTGACGCAGTGACGCAGTGACGACGTCACGCAACCACTCGTCACTCCGTCACCTCATCACCGCGTCACGTTTTGAGTTATCGTAGGGTGCGCTGGTAGCGCACCGCGAAAGGAGGCTCCATGGCAGTCCAGATCTACGATCCAACCACCGAAGTCGCCGAGCGTCACATCAACTTCGTGCGTCGGCCGCAATCCCTCGAGGGCGTGCGCGTCGGGCTGGTGGACAACACGAAGCACAACTCCGATGCGATCCTGCTTCGCATCGCGAACATTCTCGAGAAAGAGCACGGCGCGAAAGCGCACGTGATCCGCAAGAAGAAAAGCGCGGGCTCGGCGCCGCACGCCGAGATCATCGAGGAGTTCAAGTCGAACTGCGACGTGATCGTCGCCGGCGTCGGCGACTGAGGCTCATGCTCGTCGGGGAGTGTCCTCGACAGCATCGTGTTCGAGCAGCACGGCATGCCGTCCGCCTCGATCATCACCGAGCTCTTCATCCCGACCGGACGGGCGATGGCGCGCACGTGGGGGCTGCCGGATTTCCGCTTCCTCGCGATGCCGCACCCGATCGCGAACCTGAACGAGAAGGAGCTCGACGAGCGCGCGGCGGCGATCGCGCCGCAAGTCGTCAAGCTGCTGCTGGAGGGTCAGGTCGGCTGAGCGGCTCCGGGGCCGTTCACCCTTCGACAAGCTCAGGGCGAACCGAGGACGGGCTCAGGATGAACGGTTTGCCGTTCGTGCTGAGCCTGTCGAAGCACGAACGGCGCCGGGTCACGGCGCCGGCGCGCGCAGCACCTTGTAATCCTCGATCGCGGCCAGCACGACCTCTCCGGCGCGGTCGCGGCCGTAGGTCTCCTGCACGACGATCGGCGGCTCCTGGCCTGAAACGAGCTTGTACGTACTGAAGTAGTGCCGCAGCCGCTCGATGAGGATGTGCGGCAGCTCGCCGACGTCCTTCGCCTCGCCCCACACCAGATCGTTCTCGAGCACCGCGATGATCTTGTCGTCGGCTTCACCGCGATCGAGAAGCTGAAGACCGCCGAGCACGCGTGCCGGAACGATGATCTCCGAGTGGTCGATCGGGCGCTCGCTGATGACGCAGATGTCCAGTGGATCGCCGTCGCCGCGCTCGGCACCCGGGCACAGCCGCCGCACGTTCTCGCCGCAGTAGGTCTGCGGCACGAAGCCGTAGAGTGCCGGCGAATGTGACGCGCCCCGCTGCGGCCGGTCCACGCGCAGATAGCCCGAGACCTTGTCCACTTCGTACTTGATCAAGTCGAACGGCGTGATCTCGATGTACGCGTTCACGAGCAGCGGGGGTTCACGCCCGGCGGGCAGGCCGTGCCACGGGTGCGGGCGCCATTCGGAAAAACGCAGCGAGGAAGTCATGATGACCCGTGTGTGTCCGCTCTTATTGTAGTGACTTGGCGTGCGCGGATTGCGCGGTTATTCTTGGCAGACGGCTTTCCGCCGTATTCCCGAAGAGGATTCCATGGCACTCGAAGCAGGCAGCACGGCGCCCGATTTTTCGCTCGGCGCGCACAACACGGATCAGAAGGTTTCGCTCTCCAGCTTTCGCGGCCGCCCCGTCATCGTCAGTTTCCTGCCGATGGCCTTCACGGGTGGATGAAAGAACCAGGTCAGTGGGTTCCGTGCGAACCACGAAGAATTCAAGAAGCTGAACGCTGAGATCCTCCAGATCAGCGCCGATCACGTTCCTTCGCTCAAAGCGTGGGCGGACAGCCTCGGCGGCATACCTTTCCCGCTGCTCTCCGACTACTGGCCTCACGGCACGGTCGGGAAGGCTTACGGGGTGTTCAACGAAGAGCGCGGGCTCGACATGCGCTCGGCGTTCGTCATCGACAAGGACGGCAAGATCCGCTGGGCGAAGACCTACGCGCCCGGGACGATCCCCGAAAGCCCCGAGCTCCTCGCGGAGCTGAAGAAGCTGTAACGAGCGCCTCGGGATTGCTTCGTCGAGCCCTGCGCGCTCCTCGCAATGACAGGGCGACTGTCATCGCGAGGCGGCAGCAGGGTCGCCGTGGCGATCCCGGCGCGGTCGATCACTTGTACATCGTCAGGCCATCCCGGTACGGGTTGTAATGGCCCACCTCGTTGCCGTGCCGCGCATCGCGCAGGATCACGGTGTCGTTCACGCTCGATCCGTCGAAGTAATAGCGGTACACCGCGTCGATGCGCTCGAACCGCGCCGGCTCGTCGAGCAGGTAGAACGGCGCGCGTAGCGTCATCCGCGCAGTTCCGCCGCGCGGCGGGTCCACGCTTCTCACCAGACCTTTCGCGATCATCGAATCGATGAGCGCCTTGCGCGCGCTCTGCGCCCCCGGCGACTTGTCGATCGCGATCGCCTTGTCCGCGGGCGGCGCGACGCGCGGCTCGGGCACGGCCTCGATCCAGAACCACACGGCGAGCACCGCGAGCAGCACGCAGATGCCGCTCGCGCGCACCCAGAATTTGGAATAAGTTTTGGTCTGCACGTCCAAGACAATCGAGGAGCCGATCATGCAACCAGCCGCTGCACTGGCGAGACGCAGCGCGAAGCTCGCGCGCTCCGTGCTCGTATTGTGCCTGAGCGCGTACGCGCCATTCGCGAGCGCCGCGTATCCGGAAAAGCCCGTGCGGCTGGTCGTGCCTTCGGTGCCGGGCGGGGGCACCGATACGACCATGCGCATCATCGCGCCCAAGCTCGGAGACAGCCTCGGCCAGCAGGTCGTGATCGAAAATCGCGGCGGCGCCGCGGGCAATATCGGCGCGGAAGTGGTCGCGCGATCGGCGCCCGACGGTTACACGCTGCTCGCGATGATCGCTTCGCATACGATCAATCCGCACATCCAGGCGAAGGTGTCGTTCGACGTCGAGAAGGACTTCGCGCCGGTCTCGCTCGCGGTGACGCTGCCGAACGTGCTCCTCTCCAATCCGTCCCTGCCGACGCGCACCCTTCAGGACCTGATCGGGTTCATCCGGGCGCGGCCGGGGCAGCTTCAGTACGCGTCGGCCGGTTTCGGCAGCAACCCGCACCTGATGATGGAGCTCTTCGCCAGCATGGCGGGGCTCAAGATGGTGCACGTGCCGTACAAGGGCATCGCGCCCGCCTTCACGGACGTGATCGCGGGCTACGTGCACGTCATGGCGGGCAACATCCTGAGCGCGCTGCCGCACGTGCGCAGCGGACGCATCCGGGCCTACGGCGTGACGAGCGCCACGCGCTCGAAAGGCGCGCCGGAAATCCCGACGCTGTCGGAGGCGGGCGTGCCCGGTTACGACGCCGTGCAGTGGTTCGGCCTCGCCGCGCCCGCCGGCACGCCGCGCGACATCGTGGTGAAGCTGCACGGCGCGGTGTTGCACGCCCTCAACGACCCCGCGGTGTCGCAGCGCTTCGTGAGCGGCGGCGCGGATCCGAAGCCGAGCAAGTCACCCGAGGATTTCGCGGCTTACATCCATGCCGAGCACGTCAAGTGGGGCAAGGTGATCCGCAGCGCGGGCCTCAAGCCGCAGTAGTCGACTGCGGGGCGAAAGAGCCCCGGTCAACCTCCGGTCGTGATGCGGGCGAGCACCGTGCGCACGATGCGGTCGCAGCGTTCGCCGTCGAAGGCGAACGCTTCCGCACCCGCGACATTGATCTCGTTCGCGAGCGACTGACGCAGCAGCCGCTTCGCGCGAAAGAACCGGGTGCGCACCGTCGCCTCGCGCACGCCGAGACACTGCGCGCAGGCTTCCACCGGGAGGTCTTCGATCGCGCGCAGGACGAATACCGTCCTGAACGCCGCCGGAAGCTCGTCGATCTTGCGTTCCAGCAACCGGCGGGTCTGCTCGCGCGCGAGCGCCTGCTCGGGCGAGTCGCCGGATCGGTCTTCGTTGCGCATACGCAGGTGTGCCTCGAGCTGGACGACGTTGTCTTCGTAAACCGTGTTCGGTTCGCGCCCGCGCCGGCGCAGACGCTCGAGCGCCTTGTTGATGGCGATGCGCGTGAGCCACGTGCCGAGCGCCGAGTCGCCGCGGAATTTCGCCAGCGCGTGCCACGCGTTCAGGTAGGCATCCTGCACCGCGTCTTCGGCCTCGGCGTCGTCCTTCAGGATGCTGCGCGCCGCGCGGTAGAGCGACCGGTTATAGCGGCGCATGATGAGCTCGAATGCGGCGGTATCGCCGCCGGCAGCGCGCCGCGCCAGCTCGGCGTCTTCGGCCACGGCCGGGGTATCCACGCTCGCAAGGGTTTTGCTCATGTTCGAAGCCTGTCTCAACGGGTTTGCGGCATTGGATGCGCGATTCGGAGGCGGCGTTCCCGGGTCGAGCGCGCAAAAGCGCGCGTGATAGAGTCAGGCCAAATTGCCAGGGGTGAACGAGCTTGAATTCAGTCAGCGCAGACCACCGGATCACCGATATCGAAACGCTCGAGCGCATCTACGGCTTTCCGTCCGGCCCCGCGGTCGAAAAAGAGGTCGGCTACGTCCATCCGCATTACGCGCGGCTGATCGCGGCCTCACCTTTCGTCGTGCTTGCGACGGCGGGTCCACAGGGGCTCGATGCATCGCCGCGCGGCGATGCGGCCGGTTTCGTGCAGGTGCAGGACGAGCACACGCTGCTCGTTCCGGACCGCCGCGGCAACAACCGCATCGACAGCATGCGCAACATCCTGACGAATCCGCATGTCGCGCTGCTCTTTCTCATTCCCGGCGTCGGCGAGACGCTGCGGGTGAACGGCCGGGCGGAAATATCGGTCGATCCGGTATTGATCGAGCGTTTCGCCGTGGCCGACACGCTGCCGCGCTCAGTGCTCGTCGTGCACGTGGACACGGTGTTCTTCCAGTGCTCGAAAGCGATCGTGCGCTCGAAGCTGTGGGATCCCGAGCGTCGCATCGCTCGCAAGACGCTGCCAAGCACCGGCACGATTCTTCAGGACCTGAGCGGGGCGAAGATCTCGGCGGAGGAATACGATCAGGCGTTGCCGGAGCGGTTGAAAACGACGCTGTACTAACAGGTCCGTCATTCCCGCGCACGCGGCCTCCGGACAGGCGTCATTCCCGCGCAGGCGGGAATCCAGACAAGCCTCTTCGTGTACTGGACCCCCGCCTTCGCGGGGGTGACGGTCGTACTCGAACTTCGTGGTCAGGCCGCTAGTTTTCGAACTTGGCGCCGGAGCGCTTGACCACCTCCGCCCAGCGCGCCGCTTCCTTCCTGATGTGCGCCCTGAACGCCTCGGGAGTGCTGCCGACGACGATCAGGCCAAGCCCGGGCAGCTTCTCGGCAACCGCGGGCGCGACGAGCGCCTTGTTGATCTCGGCGTTCAGGCGCTGAACGATCGACTTCGGCACGGCGGCCGGCACGATTACGCCGGCCCAGGCCTGCACCTCGAAGCCCGGCACCCCCGCTTCCGAGATCGTGGGAAGCTCCGCGAACGCCGGCACGCGTTTGCCACTGGTGACGGCGAGCCCGCGCAGCCGCCCCGCTTTCACGTGCGGTCCGATCGAGTTGATGTTGTCGGCCATGAGCTGGACGCGCCCCGCGGTGAGGTCGGCGATCGCGACGACGGCGGCCTTGAACGGCACGTGCACCATCTGCGTGCCGGTCATCTGCTTGAAGAGCTCCATGCCGACGTGGATGCTCGAGCCGCTGCCGGTGGAGGCGAAGAGCAGCTTGTCCGGATTCTTTTTCGCATACGCGATGAGGTCCTGCACCGAGTTGACGGGCAGCGACAGCGTGACCGCAAGCAGGTTCGGCGTGCCATACATGTGGACGACCGGCTGGAAATCCTTGTCGATGTTGTACGGCAGCTTCATCAGATTGCGCGCGATCGCCATCGTCTGAATGTTGCCGTGGCCGATCGTGTAGCCGTCCGGCGTTGCGCGCGCGATCACCTCGGTGCCGATGGAACCGCTCGCGCCGGGACGGTTTTCGACGACGACCTGCTGGCCCAACTGGCGCCCCAACTGCGCCATCACGATGCGCGCGGCGATATCGGGTCCGCCGCCCGCGGCGCTGCCCATGACGTAGCGCAGCGGCCGCTCGGGGTAGGCTGCACTCGCAAGGCTCGACCCGACCAACGCAATTGCGGCGAAGACACGAAGCACGCCCATTTCCCCTCCTCCCGTGAAGCCGTTGTTGGAATGTTGGCATACTACGGCAATCGTATTCGGAGGTTTCATGGCCCGTAACGAACAACTGCTCGAGCTCTCCGCCGTCGAGCTCCGCCGGCGCATCGGCACGAAGGAAATCTCGCCGGTCGAGCTGCTCGACGCGTGCATCGAGCGCATCGAGCGCATCAATCCCGCGGTCAACGCCGTGACGGCGGTGTGCTACGAACGTGCGCGCGCCGAGGCGAAAGCGGCGGAGAAAGCCGTGCTCGACGGCGAAACGCTGGGCCTGCTGCACGGCCTGCCGACCGGCGTAAAGGACCTCGACGAGACCGGCGGGCTGCTGACGACCTACGGCTCGCCGCTCTACCGCGACTTCGTTCCGGAGCGCGACAACGCGATGGTCGCGCGAGTACGCGCGGCCGGCGCGATCGTCGTCGGCAAGACCAACGTGCCGGAGTTCGGAGCCGGCGCGAACAGCCGCAACTTCGTATGGGGCGCCACCGGGAACCCGTTCGACCCGAAGTTGAACGCCGGCGGCTCCTCGGGCGGGTCTGCCGTCGCGCTCGCGACCGATATGCTGCCGGTGTGCACCGGATCGGATACCGGCGGGTCGCTGCGTATCCCTGCCGCGAAATGCGGTGTCGTCGGCTTCAGGCCCTCGCCCGGTCTGGTCCCCGTCGAGCGTCGGGGGCTCGGCTGGACGCCGATCTCCGTCGTGGGCCCGATGGGCCGCAGCGTGGCCGATACGTGCCTCCTCATGGGCGCGCAGGCGGCGATCGACGATTGCGATCCACTCTCCTATCCGGTCGAGGGCGAATCGTTCGCGCTGCCGGAACCGCGCGATCTCGGCGCGCTGCGCGTGGCCTTCACCGAGGACTTCGACACTTCACCGGTCGACGAACCGATCCGCGCGGTGTTTCGCGAAAAAATCGCCGCGATGAAGCATCTCTTCCGCTCGTGCGACCGCATCGCGTTCGACTACTTCGGCGAAGCTGACCGCGTGTTCGACGTCGTCCGCGCGCAGAATTACGCCGCGCGTTATCGCGATGCGTACGACAAGGACCCGAGCTCACTGGGCCCGAACGTGCGCGCGAATTACGAGATCGCCGCGAAGATGACGCTCGGCGACATGGCGTGGGCACACACCGAACAGACGCGCATCTTCCGCGCTTTCCAGAAGACGTTCCGCGATTACGACCTCGTGCTCGCGCCGACGACGCCGGTCTCACCGTTTCCATGGACGCAGCTCTACCTCGCGGAGCTCGGCGGAAAACCGCTGCGCAATTACTATCACTGGCTCTCGCTCACGTACGTCGTGACGATCTGCACCAATCCGGCGATCTCGATCCCGTGCGGCGTGGATCACAAGCAGATGCCATTCGGGCTGCAGGTCGTGGGCCGCTTCCGCGGCGACCACGAGGTGCTGGACGCCTCGCACGCACTGGAGCAGGCGTTCGCGCGCATCCCCGCGCTGCGGCGTCCGGTGCCGGACGTCTCCAGGCTCACGAAGCCGACGCCGGAGCTCAAATCGATCGTCACGCATCCGCCGAAACAGGGCGTCGCCATGGCGGCGTCGCCCGCCGGTCGATCGTGACCGGTGGCACGCACCCGGCACAGCGGTCTTCGACGGCGACGCAGGACCCCGAGCGCCGGCTCGTGCTGACGGCGGAGATCGCGGTGCGCTGGGCCGATCAGGACACGAACAGCCACGTCAACAACGCAACCTATTTCACCTACTTCGAGCAGGCGCGCATCCTGTGGCTGCGCAGCGAGCAGATGGAGCGGCTACGCCCGGACGGTCAGGGCATCGTCGTCGCGCAGGCGAGCTGCACGTATCTGAAGCCGATCCCGTATCCGGAAACGCTGCGGGTCCCGATGTATACGGGCAAGCTCGGGCGCTCGAGCATCCCGACGTACTACGAGATCTTCGGCACCGAAACGCCGGTCAAGTACGCCGAAGGCCACGTCGTGCTGGTGTGGATCGACCGCAAGTCGGGCAAGTCGCTGCCTCTACCCGCCGCGCTGCGCGAAGCGTTGACACGGTAGTCATTGCGAGGAGCCGCGAGAGCGCGACGCGGCAATCTCGTGGCGCACGATTGCGACCACGTCGGGATCGCCACGTCGCCGCATTGGCGGCTCCTCGCGATGACCGCTTACGCGCTCACATCTTGACGCCGGCCGCGGCGACGACCTGCGCCCAGATCCTGGCATCGCGCTCCATCGCCTGCTGAAGCGGACCCGGCGCGGTGTTCAGCGTCTCCGCCGCATTCGTCGCGTAGATCTCCTTCACCTTCGGCGCATCGGAGACTTTCGCAAACTCGGCGTGCAGCCGATCGATGACGGCGCGTGGCGTGCCCGCGGGAGCCAGCACGCCTGAAATCACCGCGCCTTCCACACCTTTGATGCTTTCACCGATTGCCGGAATCTCAGGGAGGAACGGCGAGCGCTTGTCCGCTGCAACGCCGAGCGCGACGAGCTTTTTCTTTTTCACGTGCTCGATGCTCGCAGGCACCGTCGCGAACAGCATCGCGATCTCACCGCCAAGCAGCGCGATTACGGGTGTTGCGCCGCCCTTGTAGCTCACGGGCGTCACGCTCACGTTGGTACGCATGCGAAACTTCTCCGCGGTCATGTGCGTGACGGTGCCGATGCCGGAATTACCGCACGGGATACCGGGCTGCCGCTTCGCCACCGCGATCAGCTCCTTCACCGACTTCGCGCCCACCGACGGATGCACCACGAGCAGTAGCGGCGAGGCGTTGGCGGCGGTCACGGGCACGAAGCTCTTCAGCGGGTCGTACGGCAGCTTCGCGTACAGCGAACGCGTGATCGTGTGCGTCGAGAGATCGGTGAAAAGCAGCGTGTAGCCGTCCGGCGGCGCCTTCGCGACGACCTCGGCGCCGATGATCGTGCCCGCGCCCGGTCTGTTCTCCACGACCACGGTCTGGCCGAGCGTCTGGGTGAGCTCCGCCGCCAGTGTCCGCGAGAAGGTGTCGGTCGCGCCGCCGGGCGCGAATGGAACCACGATGCGGATCGGCTTGCTCGGAAAAGCCTGCGCGGAAACACCGGCGGACAGCGCCGCGGAGATCGCGGCGGAAACGAGAACCACACTGATGCGCTTCATCGAGCCTCTCCTCTCTGGACCCCGGCCTGCGCCGGGGTGACAGCTGCCTATTCCACCGGCCACGCGAGCGTCGTGAGCTTGCGCGTGCCGAGCCGGCCCGTAATGCGCTCGCCGGCGCGCGCGACCTCGCATAACAGCGCGCCCTCGTCGATGCGCAGCGCACGGCCGTCGCGCACGACCTGCTCGCCGCCGACGTACACGTGTCTCACCGTGTTGCCGGTCGCGCTGTACACGAGATTCGAAACGGGGTTGTACAACGGCTGCCATTCGGGAACCGTCGCGTCGAACAGCACGAAATCGGCGGCCTTGCCCACCTCGATCGAGCCGATCCGGTCCGCGAGCCCCGCCCCGCGGGCGCCGTTGATCGTCGCCATCTCGATCGCCTGTTCCGGCGGCATCACCCGGGGATTCAACCGCAGCTCCTTGTAGCCGCACGCGCAGTAACGCATCTCCTGCACGAGGTCCACGGTGCCGGAGCTCGCGTGGTCCGTGCCGAGTGTGACGTTCACGCCGAGCGCCGCGAGCTCCGGGTGCAGGCCAACCTTCAGATTGCCGTAGCCGTTGTGGATCGACGAGGACGGACAGCAGACGACCGTCGGCTTGCGTTTGGCGAGTATCGCGACTTCGTGCGGCTCGAGCCAGCCCACGTGCAGGAGCAGCATCTTTTCGTCGAGCACGCCGAGCGACTCGAGCCGCTCGATCTCCGGCTTTGCGAACTGCACCACGCTCGCGTCGTGCGTGAAGTAGGAATAACACGCATGCGTCTGGAGGATCGCGTTCTCGCGCTGCGCGATCGCCTTGAGCGCGAGGATGAGCTCGTCCGAGGAGTTGTTCATCCCGCGAAACGACGCGCTGACGGTCAGCCGGTCGCCGTGCTTCCCGCTGTGCTTTTCGAAGAGCTCTTCCGTTTTTTCGATGCACCGCGCCGTGTCCTCGATCATCGCCGCCGGCATGATCCCGGTCACCGATTTCCCTTTGTCGAAGCAGCTCACGCCGAGCACCATGCGCATGCCGGCGCTCATCATCGCGCGCACGGTGGCGTCGGGATGGTAGTTGCCGGGCTCGATGTAGCAGGTCACGCCGTGGCGCAGCATCTCCGCTGCGGCGAGGAGCACGCTCGTGTGCACGTCCGCCTCGCCCATCACCGCCTCGTACGGATACATGTGCTCGAACAGAAACGACTGCGCGTTCGCTTCGTCGGCAAGCCCGCGCGCGAGCTGAAAGGACGAATGCAGATGGTTGTCCACCATGCCCGGCGTGAGCACGGTGCCCTGGCCGGAGACCGTCTGCGCGGCTCGCCATTCCGCCTGCACCTGTTCGGTCTTGCCGACGGCGACGAAGTCACCGCCTTTGACGGCGACAGCGGCATCGCGAATCACACGCCGCGTTGCGTCTACCGTGATTGCCCAGTCGATCCGTGTGACGAGCAGGTCCGCTTGTCTCATGCGTGTAGTGTAACCAGCACGAGACCGGCACACAGCAGCGTCATACCGATGCCTTCGAGGCGGGTGATCGTGTCGCTGAAAATGCGCCGCCCCACGACGTAACTGAACAGGATCTCGATCAGCGCGAGCGTCTTGACGTGCGCCGCCGGCTCGATCGCGAAGGCGGTGAACCAGCACGCCGATGCCACTGCCCCCATGAGGCCGGCGAGGATCGACTTGCGCCATTCGCGGCAGACCCGTACGACGATCGCGGCGTTTCGCGCGAGCAGCCAGCCGCCGAGCAGCACGGTCTGGAGCGCCTGGCCGATCACGAGCGTGTATGCCGCCGCCATCGGAAACGCCGTGCCCTCCAGGGCCAGCGCGGCGCCGCGGAAGCCGATCGAAGCCATGCCGAAGCACGCCCCGGCGGCGAGCCCGAGCAGCGCCGCGCGCGTGGTCCAGCCGGAGACGAGCGTACGAATCGGCCGATTACGATCGATCGGCGAGAGCAGCAGCACCCCGAGCGTGCTGAACGCGATCGCCCCCAGCACGCCGGGAAGGACCGGATCGCCGAGGAAGATGTAGCCGAAGAGCGCGATCTGCAGCACCTCCGTCTTGGTATAGGCGACGCCGATCGCGAGGTTGCGCTCCGCCATGACCCGCAGGAGCAGCGCGGTCGCGCCGATCTGCGTTACGGAGCCCACCACGACCCATATCCAGAAGCGCGTATTCGAAGCGGGCAGCGCGAACTCGCCGACGCCGGCGACTGCGACGAGCCACAGCACCGCGAACGGAAGGCCGTACAGGAACCGCACGAGCGTCGCGCCGAGCGTGCCGAGAATCGGCGTGAGGTGCCGCTGCGTCGCGTTGCGCACCGTTTGCGCGAGCGCAGCACCGATCGTGATCGGTATCCACAGCCACTCCGGAGGAATCATTTTTTTGTGCTACTTTCGAATGGTGGGGAGCATAACAAAGGGAGGAGCACCCGCCGCCGCGCGCGTTTCCGCGCTTGCACCGTTTCGCATTCGCGCGTTCCGTTATCAGTGGCCGGCAGATCTCGCGACGTCCTGGGCGTTCGAGATGGAGCTCATCATTCTCGGCTGGTACGTGCTGGTCGAGACGCAGTCGGTGCTGCTGCTTACGCTGTTCGCCTCGCTTCAGCATCTCGGCACGCTGGTCTCGCCGTTCTTCGGCGTGATGGGCGACCGCTTCGGCCACCGCAACGTGCTGTGTGCGATGCGCGGCTTCTACGCGCTCCTTGCCGCGACACTCATGACGCTCACGTTCACCGGTCTCGTCACGCCGGCATACGTACTCGTCATCGCGGGGTTGCTCGGCCTGGTCCGCCCGTCCGATATCGGCATGCGCGTCGCGCTCGTCGGTGACACGCTGCCGGCCGCACAGCTCGTCGGCGCGATGGGTATTCAGCGCACGACGCAGGACTCCGCACGCGTCGCGGGCGCGCTCACCGGAGCGGGGCTCGTGGCGGCCCTCGGCATGGGCTGGGCTTATGTCGTGGTGACGGCTCTGTACTCGACGAGCGTGCTGCTCACGCTCAGGGCCGGCAGCGCCAGGCGTGCGGCAGGCGCAAGGGCAGCGACGCCACCCGCAGCGGCGGCGCCATCGCTCTGGCGCGATCTCAAGGAAGGCATGGCGTACGTATGGCGCACGCCGCACCTGCTCGCGATGATGTGCCTCGCGTTCCTGCTGAACGGAACCGCGTTTCCGCAACAGAACGGGCTCATGCCGTACGTCGCGAAGGAGGTCTATCTGACGGACCAGACCGGGCTCGGCTATCTGGTCGCGGGCCTCTCGTCAGGGGCGCTGTTCGCTTCCATCATCATGAGCCGGCAGGGGGGCTCGGCGACGCCCGGGCGCACGATGGTTCTCGCTTCGGCCGCGTGGTACGTCTTCCTGCTTCTGTTCGCGCACGCCCCCCATTACCTGGCAGGCATCGCCATCCTGTTTCTCGCGGGCTGCTCGCAGAGCGTGGGACAGGTGCCCATGGCCGCGATGCTGCTGCGGACCACCGAAGAACAGTTTCGCGGCCGGGTGCAGGGCATCCGGATGCTGATGATCTACAGCAACGTACCGGGGTTACTGCTGGCGGGAGAGCTGATACCGCGGATCGGCTATCGGGCGACGGTGATGCTGTACTGCGCGACCGGACTGGTCGGTATCGCCTTCGTCATGCTGAAGTGGGGAGCGCATCTCTGGAGCAGAGATGCGCCCGTGAATGTGCGATGAAAAACCGGAAGGTGGGCGAGCCCACCTGCCGGTTCACACGAAACCAGCTGCCGCCGCGAGGCTGCGATTGCGCAGCGCCTTGGCTTCTTCGCGGCTGCGCGACGGCTGAGGGGCCGGTTTCGCCTCGGCGACGGGCGCTTCCGCGGGCGATTGCGGTTGCGGGTCATACTTGGCGGCTTCGAGGTCGAACCGCCGGATGATGCGGGCGTTCTTCGGTGCCGGCGGCGTGGCCGGCCGCAGAACATCCATGAGGCTGTGCGCTACCTGCGGCGAGCCGGCAAGCGCCTCTCCACCCGTCGGCTCGGTTTCCACATGCTGCTGCGTCCCGGCGCTTTCCACGACTGCTGAGCTTTGTTCCATGGTCTTGTCCTCGTCGTAAGCCGCGTGTCGTTCCCCTGTTTCCCGCGGCGGGCGAGAGGAAGATAGTGCTGCGGATTTGTGCCGCTGCTGGACTTTTTTCACGCCCGGAACTAGTGCCCGATGAGTGGTCTGCGGCGGGCGACGAACGGCGAGCCGGTGCTGGCCGTTCGTCGCTGCGACCGTAGACGAACAGAGGGAAACCGGTGATGCAAGGCCCGCTTCTGGGCGCGCCGTGTTCCCTCCGTAATCTCCCTTCCTTCTGTTATGCCGGCCGGCGGATCGGCAGAAGGCTCATGCCGGCGCTCTCCCCCGGCATCTGGCCGAGCCTGCGCACCGCTTCCGCCATGTCGAGCTCACCCGCGTGCCAGCGGTCGGTCACGGTCGCGCGAGAAAGGTCGAAGGTTTTTTCGGGCCCGGCCTCCTCCGGCGGTGCGCGGTAGCTGAGATACAGCACCGCGCGTACTCGCGGTCGAGCCGGAGTCGTCTGGAAGTCATGCTTCGCGTCCGCCGGCAGGCGTTCCCGCGCGTGACTCAGCGCCGCCGCAATCTCACTTTCCCGCCGCAACGCTTCGAGCCGCAGGTAAGTCTGGTTGCCGAAGATGAGATCGTTCTTGCGCGCGAGCGCCGCTTCGAGCCCGGCGGGGCGGGCGCCGTCGCGTGCGAAGAGATCGAGCACGAAGCACACGCGCTCGCAGTCGTCGCGGTCGCGCTCGAGCATGACGGCCTCGATCGGCGCATTCGCGCTCAGGCCGCCATCGCCGAGCATCCGCCCGTCGATCTCCACCGGTGCGAACTCGGGCAAGTAACCACAGCTCGCGAGCAGATGATCTGTGGTGATGCGGTCGCCTTTCGCCGTGTCGAACTGGACCGGATCCCCGGTCTCGATGTCGGTCGCGACGACAGCGAAGCGGATTTCGCGGCTGTTGAGCCGGCCAAAGTCCACGAGCTTCTCGATGCGCGCGCGCAGCGGCGCCAGATCGTAGAGACTCCGAAAGCGCTCGAACGGCTGCATGAGCAGACGCGGCTGGAAGTGTCCGGGACTGCCGAGAATTCGCGTGCGCATCACGCTCGCCCAGTTCCGAACGTGACGCCATGAGTCGAACCCGGGCGCGAGCGCCTGCGAGGGCGCGAGCTCCTGCCACGCATCGGCAGTCGACCAGAGCTCCCGCAGCCGATCGACGCGTTCTTCCGGCGCGCTGCCTGCAATCACTGCCGCGTTCACTGCGCCGACCGAAGAGCCCGCGAGCCAGTCTGGCCGGAGCGTCTCGTGCTCGTGCAGCGCTGCGTAGGCACCGGCCTGGTAGGCGCCGAGGCCGATGCCGCCGGAGAAAACGATCGCCGTGCGGCGGCTGCTCATCGTTAGCTGTGTTCGTGCTTCGACTTCACTCCGTTACGCTCAGCACGAACGGTGCCCGATGCGGGTTACGCTTTCGACGCGTGGATCCAGTCCCACGTCTTGCTGGCGCGATCGACGACGGTTTCCAGGTCCTCCGCCAGCACGTGGCGTCGCGCGATCGCCTCGCGCGTCACCTCGCGCACGCGCTCGAGATATGCGGCCTTCGAGGGATACCGCTCCTCGATCGAAAGCCGCGGATCGCCGGTGCGCTCGCGCTCCGCCTTCGTCCGCGGGAAAGCCAGCGTCGAGCCATTCATCGACATGATGTCACCCGCGGCGCCCGTGTCCGGATGCCGCGTATTCCAGCCGGTCAGCGTCGCCAGCGGCGCGTCGAGCTCGGCGCCGCGCAGGCCCGCGACTTCGTTACCGTCTGCGTCCACTGTTGAGACGTACGTGCGATACGTCTCCGCGACTTTCGGCGGGTAGTGCGGAATGCCTTTGTCGATCTCGGGCCCGAAGTCCAGGCGTGACGGTCGCGGCAGGCGCACCGGAAAACGCGTGCCCGGAATCTTCTCGTAGAACGCCGCGAGCGACTCGCCCTGCACCGCCGTCTTCTCGCTCAACCGCGGAAACACACTTGCCGGCGGCTCGACACCCTCGCTGACCCAGCGATCGAGGTTCTTGAGCGCACAACGCAGCAGCGGCGAGTAATTGACGATGTTGAACGGGTGATACCCGCGATCGCCGGTGCTCGCGTTCGCCGCCGCGGGCGGCACGCTGGTGGGCGTGTGCTGCGTGCCGGCGAACAGATACGTCCGCACGAACGGCGCGGGCTCGGCGTCGCGCGCGCCGTCGATTTCGGTGTGGATGAGCGACGCATCGCCGCGCCAGTACTCGGGCGAGGAATTCGTCGCGATGATCTTCGGGATGCGTCCGCGCTGCTTGAGACGCGCAAAAACACCGTCGTCGTTGAACGGCGGGAGGCTGCCAACGGAGACAGTCGCATTGATCGACGGCTGCCCGAAGCGCAGGTTGAACTCACCGCGGCGGCCGCCGGCCACGTGCGGCATGATGCCGTCGTACACCATGCGGCCCTGCTCGTCCTCGTCCAGTCCGAGGAACAGCATGTGCCGTATGAAGCGCCCGCTCTGCGACACGCCGAAGAGATACGCGCGTTCGAGCGATCCCGCGCACGGATTCGAATCCGCGGGGCCCCAGCGCAAAAACGCCGCGACGTCGCGCACCGCGAGGAACCCGAGACCCACGATCGTCGGATCGCAGGAGCGATAGAAGAACTCGTAGAGCGCGCCCGGCTTGAACCCGCCATCGAGCTTCACGTGGCCTTCGTCGACGAAGCGCCACTGCGCGCGCGGAATCTCGACGGCCGGCGCCCCGGCGCGCTCGCGCATGACGATCCGCGCCTCGGGATCTTTCACGTCGATCGTCGGATACGGCACGTGATAGCGGTCCGCGAGCGGCAGCACGTCGGCGGCTTCATTCGGGCGGCGCTGCGTGCGCAGCCACCCGGTGACGCCTTTCGCGCGCGGCACGTCGAGCACCATCAGACCATCCTGACGCGGCACGTCCGGCTGCCAGCCGATCCACGCGACGGTAAAGCCGTGGCGCATCAGGAAACCGTTGCCGAAGTGCTCCGGTGCGCTCGGATCGGGTACGCGCGGCGTGCTGTTGAAGATCTCGATCGCGACTTTGCGTCCGCGGTTCGGCACATCGACGAGCAGGCGCCCGTTCCCCTTTCGAGCATCGACCGGCTTCAGCAGGTAGAAATCCGCGGAGAATTCGACGAGCCCGTCGCGATTTTTCGGGGCACGGTCGATGTCGGTGATCTGCCGGTGCAGCGCATGCGCGGGATCGGCGGCGTAGCGGATCGTTCCGACGACCTTTTCATACGCGCCGGCGTCGCCGAACGGTTTGCCATCGAGCACGACTTCGCGTTTGCTGATCTCCAGTCCTGTCACCATCTGATGTCCTCCGGCGAGCGTAGGGTGCGCCGATGGCGCACCGCGAGATCACGAGATTGCGGCGCGGCTGCGTCGGGTGTCAAACTCTTTCCGACCCGATCAGGGAGGGGACAATGAGAATCGCCATTGCCGCTGTTGCATTGCTCGCGCTCGCGGTGCCTCCAGCGCAGGGCCAACAACCGTTCCCGGTCAGGCCCATACGGCTCGTCGTCTCCTTCGGCCCGGGCGGCACGCCGGACACGCTCGCCCGCATGATCGGACCGAAGATGAGCGAAACGTTCAGGCAGCCAGTCGTGATCGAGAACCGGCCAGGAGCGGGCGGCAGCATCGCGGCCTCGATCGTCGCGAAAGCGGCGCCTGACGGTTACACGCTGCTGATGGTCTCGCCGAGCTTTGCGATCACGGCGGCGCTTCAGTCGAGTCTGTCATACGACCCGGTAAAGGATTTCGCGGGCGTCGCGCAGATCGGCTACAGCACCACCGTTCTCGTCGCGTCGCCGTCGCTCGGCGTCAAATCCGTGAAAGAGCTGATCGCGCTGGCGCACGCGCAGCCGGGCAAGATCCTGTTCGGTTCGGCGGGCGCCGGCAGTGCGACGCACATGAACGGTGAGCGCTTCAAAGCGGCCGCCGGCATCAGGGCCACCCACGTCGGTTTCAAAGGTCAGCCCGAGTTCCTGCTCGAAGTCGCGACGGGGCGCGTGCATTATGGTGTGGCCGGGCTTGGCCCCGCGATGGCCTTCATCAAGGAAGGACGCGTGATTCCGCTCGCCGTCGCGCTTTCGCAGCGCTCGAGCGTGTTGCCGGACGTGCCCGCCGCGCCCGAGGTGCTGCCGGGCTGGAGCCGCGACGGCTCGCAGGCGATGCTCGCGCCCGCGCGCACACCGCGCACGATCGTCGATCAGCTCAACAAGGAAGTGCTTCGCATCCTTGCGCTGCCGGAAGTCCGCGAGCGGCTGCAATCGTATGATTTCCACATCGTTCCGAGCACGCCCGAGGAGCTCGACAAGAGCCTGCGGGCGGACATCGAGACCTTCCGCAAGGTCGGCAGGGCCGCCGGCCTGATCGCCAAATGAACCGACGGTCATCGCGAGGAGCACGCACAAAGCGCGACGTGGCGATCCCGGCGCGCGCCTTATGTCCGCGCCGCATAAGCATTGCGCCCATCAGTCTTTGGGGGCAGCGCAGCGTCCGCTAGATTGGTCGCCTGAGCCGCCGCACCGGCGGCGTCCTTGCAGGCGTCAGGTATGCCGAAGATCCATGTCATTCACGAGAACGACGCATGGGTGGAACCCTTACGCGCCGCGTTCGACGAGCTCGCGCTGCCGTTCGAAGAGTGGTTCCTGAGCGAAGGCGTGCTCGACTTCGCGGGCGTCCCGCCTCAGGGCGTGTTCTACAACCGCATGAGCGCGTCGTCTCACACGCGCGGCCATCGCTACGGGCCCGAGCTCACCGCGGGCACGCTCGCGTGGCTCCAGCAGCACGGCCGCCGCGTCGTCAATAACGCACGCGCGCTGCAGCTCGAGCTCTCCAAGCTCGAGCAGTACGCGGCGCTGTCGCGTTACGGCATCCGCACGCCCCGCACCGTGGCCGCGGTCGGCCGCGGGCACATTGTCGAAGCGGCGAAGCGCTTCTCGGGATCGTTCATCACGAAGCACAACCGCGCTGGCAAAGGCCTCGGCGTGCAGCTTTTCCACAGCCACGATGCACTGACGGCTTACGTGGAGAGCGACGCGTTCGAGGATTCGGTGGATGGCATCACGCTCATCCAGGAATACATCCGCGCGCCCGAGCCGTACATCACCCGCGTGGAATTCGTCGGCGGCGAGTTCCTGTACGCGGTCCGCGTGGATACGTCACTCGGCTTCCTGCTGTGCCCCGCCGACGTCTGCCAGGTCGGCGATGCGTTCTGCCCGGTGGGAGAAAGCAACGCGATCGCGGACACGGCGCCTGCCAGCACCGCGCCGCGATTCAGCATCATCCAGGGTTTCGATCACCCGATCGTCGAACGCTACCGGCAGTTCATCGCCGCCAACGGCATCGCCATCGCGGGCATCGAGTTCATCACCGACGCGCGCGGTGAGATCTACACCTACGACGTCAACACGAATACGAACTACAACCCCGCCGCCGAAGCCGAGGCCGGCATCTATGGGATGCGCGCGATTGCGCGTTATCTCGGGCAGGAGCTCGCGAAGCTGCAGCGCATTCAGCGCCGCGAACCGGAGCTCGCGGACGCCGTGTAGTCGTGATTCCCGCGGCGGCGGGATCCAGAGCACGCTCGGCCGGCCGAATCCTGGTCCGCGCCACTGCACCGGCCATGAGCCGCTGGCGCGTGGGCTCGTGTTTCTGTTGTTTGCTACTCTCGAACGGTGGGGGAACAGACTCATCGTACGAAAAGCCTGCACGCGCAGGTGTGGCAGATGGCGTGGCCGATCACGCTCGCCAACATCTCGGTCCCGCTGCTCGGCGCAGTCGACACGGCGGTCGTGGGCCATCTGCCGGAGCCCTACTACATCGGCGCCGTGGCGATCGGCGCGATGCTCTTCAATTACATCTATCACCTCTTCAACTGCCTGCGCATGGGTACGACCGCGCCTACGGCGCAGGCGCGCGGCGCGGAAGACCACGGCGAGGTGCGCGCGATGCTCGGCCGGGCGCTACTGCTCGCGGGGGCGATCGGCTGCGCAATCGTCGCTCTGCAGGTCCCCATCGTCGCTCTCGCGTTCTGGCTGATCGACGCCAGCGCGGAGGTCGAGCGATACGCGCGCGAGTATTTCCTGATCCGCGTGTGGTCGATGCCGGCCGTGCTCGCGAGCTACGCGATGATCGGCTGGTTCTACGGGCTGCGAAACGTGCGCACGCCGCTCGTCCTTCAGATCGCGACCAACGTGATCAACATCGCGCTCGCCGTCGCATTCGTGATCGGCCTCGGGTGGGGGGTGCCGGGCGTGGCGCTCGCGACGCTCATTTCCGAATACGCCGGGCTCGTAATGAGCCTGCTCCTGGTGCGGCGCACGTTGCGCGACCTGCCCCGGCCGGCTGCGGCGTCACGGCTGCTCGACCGCCAGAAGATCCTGCGCATGCTCTCGATCAACGGCGATCTCGTGCTGAGGACGCTGTGCGTGGTCTCGGTGCTGGCGTTTTTCATGGCGCACAGCGCGAAGCTCGGCGACGTGACACTCGCCGCGAACCAGGTGCTGCACCAGTTCCTCATCTTCACCTCGTTCGCACTCGATGGTTTCGCGCACGCCGCCGAAACGATCCTCGGCGAATCGGCAGGCCGCCGCGACCGCGCGGGATTCCGGCGCGGCATGCGCGTCGTATTCCTCTGGGCCGGCGCGGTGGGCGCGCTCAATTTGGCCATCTACGCGCTGTTCGGACACGCTGTCATCGCGCTCCTCACCAGCATCCCCGAAGTCCGGGCTGCCGCCGCGGCGTATCTGTGGTGGCCCGTGCTCATGCCGCTCGTGTCGGTGTGGGCCTACACGTACGACGGCGTCTATCTCGCGGCGACGCAGACCCGGGCGATGCGCAACACGGTGATCGCGTCGTTCGCACTGTTTCTCGTGGCGCTCTACGCACTGGCGCCGCTCCTCGGGAACGCGGCGCTGTGGCTCGCGGTCGCCGTGTTCCTGGGCGGCCGCGGCCTCATGCTGCACCTGCTGTCGCCGCAGGTGATACGAACGATGTGAGTTTCACACCATAATGTGGGGTCTGAGCCAGGAGGAGCAATTCGATGAACAAGGTCGTCGCCTCGGTCGACGAGGCCATTGGAGACATCAAGGACGGCGCCACGATCGCGATCGCGGGTTTCAGCGTGAATCACGGCTTCGCCACGAACCTTCTGGTCGCGCTGCGTGACAGGGGCGTGAAAGACCTGACGCTGGTCTGCAACTCGCTCGGCGACCCGCACGCCACGCGCGGACAGATCCTCGCCGAGAACAACCAGGTGAAGAAGCTCGTCGCCGCATTCTCGATCCGAGCCGGTACGCCGACCGCCGCGGAAGAGCAGATCGCCGCCGGCAAAATGGACGTCGAGCTCGTGCCGCAGGGCATTCTCGTCGAGCGCTGCCGCGCCGGCGGCGCCGGCATTCCCGCTTTCTGGTCACCGACAAGCGTCGGCACCGATCTCGTCAAAGGCCGCGAAATCCGCGAGTTCAACGGCAAGCCCCACGTGCTCGAGTACGCGATCCACGTCGATTTCGCATTCTGCCGCGGCTATCGCGCCGATCGTCTGGGCAACGTGCAGTTCCGCGGCGGCAATCAGAATTTCAACCCGAGCTTCGCCAAGTCGGCCAAGTGCGCCATCGTCGAAGTCGATGAGATCGTCGAGCCCGGCGAAATTCCCCCGGAGCTCGTCGATTTGCCCGGCATTTTCGTGAAGCGCGTGCTGAAGACGAAGCAGGATCCCGCCGCGAAGCTGTGGAAGCGGCCCGAGCGGCGCCCGTCGGACAAGCCGCGGCTCTACAACAACAAGCCGGGCCTCACGCGGCAGGGCATCGCAAAGAACGCCGCGAAGCTCGTGCGCGAAGGCACCTACGTCAATCTCGGCGTCGGCATCCCCACGATGGTCTCGAACTACCTCCAGGAGCGGGACGTCATCCTGCACGCGGAGAACGGCGTGCTCGGTTACGGGCGCATGCTGACCGAGGAGGGCGAAATCGATCCGGACGTTTTCAACGCGGCGGGCCAGTACGTCGCGCTCACGCCCGGCGCATCGTTCTTCGACAGCGTCACCTCGTTCGAGATGGCGCGCGGCGGCTGGATCGACACGGTCATCCTCGGTGCGTACGAGGTCGATCAGTCCGGCAGCGTCGCCAACTGGAGCACGACCGACGCGCGGCGCGGCGGCATCGGCGGTGCGATGGATCTGCTGTCCGGCAGGGGCGATCTCATCATCGTCATGGAGCACACCGACAGCAAGGGCCGTCCCAAGCTGCGCAGGCAATGCACGTATCCCCTGACCGGCAAGAACTGCGTGAGCTACGTCGTCACCGATCTCGCGGTGCTGCGCTGGGACAAGGACCGGTTCGTGGTGGACGCGGTCGCCCCCGGCTTCACGCCGCAGGAAGTGATCGCGCTTACGGAGATGGACATCGGCGCGGGTCCCAACGTGCGGACAATGGAGTAAGCCATGGCACAGCAACCGACAGATCCCAACGCGGTCCTCATGACCGGCGAGAACTCGTTCATTCGCCTGAGCCCCGACGGCGGCAAAACGCATTCGTCGCGCGTCTCGCACTGGCGCGTCCTCTGGTGCCCCGCCGGCGCGGGACATGCGATGTTCATGAAGTCGCCGCTGACGGAAGATGCCGTGCGCATCTACAGCGACAACGCGGCGGTCGCGCGCTGGCTCCAGCGCACCATCGAAACACTGCTTTACCCCGCGTTCGCCGACACCACGCTGCCGATACACGACGCGCAGTTCGATCGTTCCGGCGATCCACGCTCGACCACGACCGAGACGGTGATCGCCGCGACCGAGCACATCGTGCTCACGTGGTACGACTGCATGGAGCCGTTCGTGCTGACGATGGCGCCCGGCATGGGCGACCGGCCGATCGGCGTCTTCAGCACCTTCTTCCCCGCGAAATCCGCGCAGATCGAGATGAACGGCCACTTCGCGCGCGACGCGCCGTGGCTGGAGATGCGCGGCGACCGCCAGTCTTCGAGCGCGGTCCTCGCCTGGTCGGAGACCTGGGTTAAGCCCCGAGGATAACGAGCGTCATTGCGAGGCGAGCCAACGCTTCGCCGAAGCAATCCCGACGCGGTCGAGAGCGCTTTCGTGCGCCACGGCGCCGCCGGCGCCGCGCGATGACAGCGCGTCTAGGCGAAGGCGGAGATGCCCGTCTGCGCGCGCCCGAGCACGAGCGCGTGGATGTCGTGCGTGCCTTCCAGCGTGTTCACCGTCTCGAGATTGAGCATGTGGCGGATCACGTGGTACTCGTCCGAGATCCCGTTGCCGCCCAGCATGTCGCGCGCGAGCCGCGCGATGTCCAGCGCCTTGCCCGTCGAATTGCGCTTCAGCATCGACACCATCTCGGGTGTCGCGAGGCCCTGGTCGCGCAGACGGCTCACGTGCAGGCACGCGAGCAGGCCGACGGCAATCTCGGTCTGCATGTCTGCGAGCTTCTTCTGGACGAGCTGGTTCGCCGCGAGCGGCCGGCCGAACTGCGTCCGCGCCACGACGTACTCGCGCGCGGTGTGCCAGCAGAACTCCGCCGCGCCGAGCGCGCCCCAGCAGATCCCGAAGCGTGCGTTGTTGAGGCAGCCGAACGGCCCCTGCAGCCCGCGCGCGCCCGGCAGATAGTTCTCCTGCGGCACGAACACGCGGTCCATCACGATCTCGCCGGTGGGTGACGCGCGCACCGAGAACTTGCCTTCGATCTTGCGCGTGGAAAGCCCCTTCATGCCGCGCTCGAGGATGAACCCGCGGATCACGCGCTCGTCGTCCTTCGCCCACACGACCATGATGTCGGCGATCGGGGCATGCGTGATCCAGAGCTTGGTGCCGGTCAGCACGTAGCCGCCGTCGCATTTCTCCGCGCGCGTTTTCATGCTGCCGGGGTCGGAGCCGTGATCGGGCTCGGTCAGACCGAAGCACCCGAGCAGCTCGCCCGTTGCCATGCGCGGGAGATACTTCTGCCGCTGCGCTTCGGTGCCGTAGGCGTAGATCGGCACCATCGAGAGCCCGGTCTGCACCCCGCACGCCGAACGAAACGCAGTATCGACGCGCTCCAGCTCACGCATGACCAGTCCGAACGCGACGTAACTCAGACCCGCGCAGCCGTAGCCCTGCAGCGTCGCGCCGAGGAATCCCATCTCGCCCATCTCGCGCATGACCGCGGGATCGAACGATTCGTTGCGGTTCCAGTCGCGGATGCGCGGGAAGAGCTTCTCCTGCGCGAATTTGCGCGCCGCGTCCCGGATCTGGCGCTCTTCGTCGGTCAGCGCCTGCTCGATCAGCAGCGGATCGGCCCAGTCGAACTTCGGGCCGGTGAGAACGACCGTGCTCGCGTCCAATGCCGCTTCAGACCGCGATCCGCCAGGTCTCGCGATGTGACGCAGATTGGCCATGGCTACTCTCCGTTTCGGTTCGCGGGGGTGTTCACGCGTATGCCCGAGAGCACCGCGGATACATCCGCTGCCTTGTCGATGTTCCAGAGCGTGCGGATGATCGTGCGCGCCTGCTGCTCCGGCACGAGCGCGCGCGCAAGCCCGATGAACTTCGCTTCGATGTCCTCGTCCGTCATCGGATTGCGCGCGTGGCCTTTCGGATACGACGCGGTCTCGACGTGGCGCTCACCGCCGCGCGTCGTCACCTCGATGCGCGTCACGAGCTTCGACGGAAACTCGGCGGTGAACGCCTTGTTCTCCGAGACGCGGATTTTCGCCATCAGGGCGCGCGTGGCCGCATCCCGGATGCGCGCGTCGCTGAAGCTCTCCGGCGTGATGAAGCCGTCGGTCAGCGCGACCGCGAGCAGGTACGGCAGACTGTGATCGGCGGTCTCGCGCGTTTTCGGGTCCCATTTCTCGGGCTCGCTGCCGATCTCGCTCCAGGCGGTGAAGTAGGTCTGCACGTCGATCGATTCGATCTCGTCCGCGCGCAGCTTCTTTCGCAGCGCCAGCGCGAGCCACAGCGGCGCCTGCGAGTGGTATTCGGCGGGGAAGAACTTGACGTTCGTGCGCTCGATGCCGAACGGCGTGCCGTCGCCGCCGAGCTTGCCGAGCTCGAATTCACCGGTCACCTGCTCCCAGATTCCGTTCTTGCCTTCGAACGCCGCGGTCGGCCCCGTCATGCCTTTCGCCGCGAGCAGCGCCGCGAACACGCCGGCGCGTGCGGAGGCCGCGGTGGCGCAGCCTTTCCACATCGACAGCTCGCCGGCGCGCGTCTGACGTGTAGGGATGTTCGCCGTGATCGCGATCGCGAGCGCGTCCGCGGTCTGATCGGTGGAAAGACGCAGGAGCTTCGCCGCGCCGGCCGCGGCGCCGAGCACGACGAACACCCCTTGGTCCCAGCCGAGGTCGCGCAACCGCACGCGATCGGCAAGTGCGGTGAACATCTCGTAGGCGGCGGCGATCGCAAGGAGCGTCTCCGGGCCGCTGGCGCGATGTGCATCCGCAACCGCGAGAACGGCGCCCAGCATATCGCTCGGGTGGCCCGATCCGATCGAGATGTAGGTGTCGTTGCAGTCGAGATAACGCACCAGCACCGTGTTGGCGAAAGCGGCCATCTCGATCGACGTCGGCTCGCCGGAGAGGAGGATGCGCGCGGGAGGCTGCCCGCTCGCATCGGCCGCGAGGCTGCGCGCAATCCCTGCGGGCGCGCTCGTATAGCCGCCGATCGCGCAGCCGATCGAATCGATGAGCCGGCGCTTCGTCTCGTGCAGTGCGCCGGGTGTGAGCTTGTCGGCGGAAAGGTTCGCGACGTAGCTGGCGAGCGTGCGAGTCGTGTTGTCCATCTTGTGGTCCGCAGGCGGGCGATGAGGTCGGCAGATCATATAGGATTAGGACTCGCCGCTATCCCGCCTTCCAGGACTGAAGCATGACCCTGCCGCGCACCATGCTCGAGAAGATCTGGTCGGAGCACGTGATCGTCGCGTCCGCCCATCCCGACCTTCCCGCGCAAGGGGGGAAGGAGCAGCGCGGCGAAGACTTACTCGCGGTGGACCTGAACCTCCTCCACGAAGGCGGAACCTTCCTCGCGTTCGATCAGCTCCGCATCGAAGGCCGCAAGGTGCGCAGTCCCGAGCGCAATCTCGCGATCAC
Source organism: Burkholderiales bacterium (assembly GCA_035626595.1). GTDB lineage: Bacteria > Pseudomonadota > Gammaproteobacteria > Burkholderiales > SG8-41 > JAQGMV01. The sequence goes on along the minus strand of DASPNJ010000051.1, from coordinate 9,533 downwards.
CGACCATTACCTGCCGAGCCTGCCGCGCGCGGCGGGCCCCGGCTCGATCGCGAATCCGGCGATACGCAACGTGGTCGAGTGGCTCGACCAGCACACGCGCGAGTTCGGTCTGCCGCACATCGGCATGAACGATGCGCGTCAGGGCATCACGCACGTGATCGGCCCCGAGCTCGGTCTCACGCAGCCGGGGATGCTGATCACGTGCTGCGACTCGCATACGGCGACTCAAGGTGCGATGGGCGCGCTCGCGATGCCGATCGGCCAGTCAAACCAGGAGCGGCACGTCCTCGCGACGCAGACGATCTGGCAGAAAAAACCGAAAACCATGCGCATCACGATCGACGGCGCGCTGCCGCCGCACGTCACCGCCAAGGACGTGATCCTGGCGATCATCTCGCGCATCGGCATCGGCGGTGCGATCGGCCATGCGATCGAATACGCGGGCTCCACGATACGCGCGATGTCGATCGAGGCGCGGCTCACGATCTGCAACATGTCGATCGAAGCCGGCGGCCGCATTGGCATGGTCGCTCCGGATGAGACGACTTTCGAATACCTCCAAGGTCGCCCATACGCGCCGCGCGGCGCGGATTGGGATCTTGCGGTGCGCCATTGGCGCACCCTGGCGTCGGACGCGGAAGCCGTGTTCGACCGCGAGCTCTCGATCGATGCGAGCACGCTCGCGCCGATGGTGAGCTGGGGCACGAGCCCGGAGGATTCGTCGCCGATCACGCAATGCGTGCCGGATCCGTCGTCGGCCGCGGATCTCGAGCGCCGCCGCCGCATCGAGCGCGCGCTCGAATACATGGCGCTCACGCCGGGGACACCGCTGTCGAGCATCGCGGTCGATCGCGTGTTCATCGGCTCGTGCACCAATGCGCGCATCGAAGATCTGCGCGCTGCCGCGGCGGTGGTGCGCGGGCGGCGCAGCGTCGTGCCCGCCATGGTGGTCCCCGGATCGACCGGCGTGAAGGGGCAGGCCGAAGCCGAAGGGCTGCACCGCGTCTTCGAGCAGGCCGGATTCGAGTGGCGCGAGTCGAGCTGCTCGATGTGCGGCGGCTCGAACGGCGACATGTTGGAGCGCGGTCAGCGTTCGGCCTCGACCACTAACCGCAACTTCGAAGGCCGGCAGGGACCCGGCGCGCGCACGCACATCATGAGTCCCGCCATGGCCGCGGCCGCAGCGATCACCGGCCGCCTCACCGACGTGCGGACTTTATGACGCCGTTCACCAGTCTCACCGCCATCGCCGCTCCGCTCGAGATCGCCAAGATCGATACCGGCATGATCTCGCCCGGACGCTTCCAGCGCATCCGCCGCAGGCCAGGTCACGCCGACTACGCCGACGTGTTCCTGCACGACCTGCGTTTCGACGAGCACGACCGCCCGCGGCCCGATTTCGTGCTGAACGATCCGGCATACCGCGGGGCGCAGATCCTGGTGACGGGCCCGGACTTCGGCTGCGGCTCCTCGCGCGAGACCGCGGCCTACGCCGTGCTCGATTACGGGCTGCGCGCGCTGATCGGACCGGGCTTCGGCGATATCTTTGCCGGCAACTGCATGCAGAACGGCATCCTGCCGGTCGTGCTCCCGATCGAAACCGTGCAGGAGCTGTGGCGGCAGTTGAAAAGCGCCCCGGGCTCGACGATGACCGTCGATCTGCGGGAGCAGACGGTCACCGCGCCGGACCGCGCCGCGCACTCTTTCGAGATCGATCCGACGCGACGCGAACGGTTGTTGAGCGGTCTCGACGACGTCGGAGTGACACTCCAGCATCTGCCGCAGATCGAAGCGTTCGAACGCGAATACCAGAGGAGAAAACCGTGGCTCCCACGCCTGTCATGAAACTCGCTTCGATACTCTTGCTGTCGCCGTGCCTCGCGCTCGCCCAATCGACGTGGAAACCGGAGCGCCCCGTCGAGCTCGTGGTCGCCGCGGCGCCGGGCGGCGCTAACGACCGCATCGGCCGCACGATCCAGCGCGTGCTCCAGGAGATGAAGCTCGCCAATGCCGTGCAGGTGGTGAACAAGCCCGGCGGCGGGCAGGCCGTCGCGTTCTCGTACCTCAACACGCAGCAGGCCAGCCCGCATGTCCTCGGCCTCGCCTCGTCGAGCTGGCTCACGACGATCGCCGGCGGGCGCGGCACGATCACGCATCGCGACATCACGCCCATCGTGAAATTCCTCGACGAGTACCAGCTCTTTTTCGTGCGCGCCGACGCGCCGTTCAAGAGCGCGCGCGAGATCGTGGATTACCTGAAGAAGGACCAGACTTCGGTGTCGTTCGGTTTTTCAACGTCCGCCGGCAATCCCTCACACATCGGCATCGCGAGCCTTGCCCGTCACGCAGGCGCCGACCCGCGCAAGCTCAAAGCCGTTGTTTTCAACTCCGGTACCGATACCGCGGTGCAGGTCGCCGGCGGTCATCTGGATGTCGGCGTGCAGAGCCCCGGCAGCGCCGCGCGCATGGCCGAAGCCGGCAAGATCCGCATCATCGCCGTGGCGGCGCCGCGGCGGCACCCCGGCGCGCTGGCGCACATTCCGACGCTCCGCGAGCAGGGCGTCGACGTGGAGGTGAACGTCTTCTATACGATCTTCGGTCCCCGCGGCATCGATCCCGCGGCGACCGCCTACTGGGACCAGGCGATCACGAAGGTCATGCAGAGCGAGCAGGTGAAGAAGGATCTCACGGTCAACTTCTGGACGATCGAGATCGTCGGCCACAAGGAGCTGCCGGGGTTCCTGCAGCGCGAGCACGACAACTATCGCCGTGTGCTCACCGACATGGGTCTCTACAAGCCGAACTGACGTGCAGCTCAATGCGATGTTGCCGACGCGGGATATCGGCAGGGATCCCGCCAAGCTACGCGACTGGGCGCAGGCCGCGGAGGATCTCGGTTACGCGTACATCGAAGTGCCCGACCACGTGTTCGGCGCCACGCCGCGCGATGGCTGGACGCCGCGTTACGAGAAGAGCGAACACTTCCATGAAACGTTCGTGACACTCGGCTTTCTTGCCGCGGTCACGCAGAGGATCCGGCTCTCGACCGGGATCCTGATCGCGCCGCAGCGCCAGACCGGGCTCATCGCGAAGCAGGCGGCCGAGGTCGATCTCCTGAGCGGCGGCCGTCTGAGGCTCGGTATCGGCGTCGGCTGGAATCACGTCGAATACGAGGCGCTCGGCACGGACTGGAAAACGCGCGGTGCGCGGCAGGCGGAGCAGATCGAAGTGCTGCGGCGGCTGTGGTCGGGTGAATCGGTCGACTTCAGCGGCCGCTTCCACGAGCTCGCGGGCGTCAACATCGCGCCCAGCTCGGTGCAGCAGCCGATTCCGATCTGGATCGGCGGCGCGTCCGACGCCGTGATCAGGCGAGCGGCCCGGCTCGGCGACGGCTGGATGCCGATCCTCGCGCCGGAGGCGGAGGCCGAGCAGAAGCTCGCACTGCTGCGCGAGGAGCTGAGCAAGCACGGCCGCGATGCGTCGAAGTTTGGACTCGAGGGGTGGCTGCGCATGTATGACGCGGACGCGCAACGCTGGGGACAGGCGGCCGAAGGCTGGCGTCGACTCGGCGCCGACTACGTGATGCTCTATCCGATGTTCCGCACGCCGACGCTCGACGATCAGATCGAGACGCTGCGCCGCTTCAAGGAAGTCGCAAGCGCATGAGGGGAACGGCATGACCCAAAGCGAACACGACTACATCATCGTCGGCGCCGGCTCCGCGGGCTGCGTGCTCGCCAATCGGCTTTCCGCATCGGGACGCCACCGCGTGCTGTTGCTCGAAGCGGGCGACGACGACCGCTGGATGTGGATCAGAATTCCCGCGGGGATCGCCCACATCCTCACCGGCGACCGCGCGATCTGGCGCTTTCAGACCGAGCCCGACGAGAAAGTCGGCGGCCGCAGCATCTTCTGGCCGCGCGGGCGCGCGCTCGGCGGCTCGAGCGCGGTGAACGGCATGATCTGGGTGCGCGGCGACCCGCTCGAGTACGATCACTGGGAGAGCCTCGGCAATGCCGGCTGGGGTTTTAACGGCGTGCTGCCGTATTTGAAGCGCATGGAACAGTACGCGCCGGGCGATCCCGACTTCCGCGGCACGGCGGGGCCGATGTTCATCACGCGTTACCGGGATCGCGACGCCCTGTCGGAAGGCTTCATCGCCGCGAGCGAACAGGCCGGAGTCCCCGCGACCATCGATTACAACGGCCCGCGCTTCGAAGGCGTCGGCTATCTCCAGCACAACACGCGCCGCGGTCGCCGACGCCACGCGGCGGATGCGTATCTCATTCCCGCGATGAAGCGCCCGAACCTCGCGGTCGAAAGCGGCGCGCTCGCGCAGCGCGTCGTTTTCGAAGGCCGCAGAGCGGTCGGCGTGGTCTATCGCAGGGGCGCCGAGGAGCGCACCGTGCGCGCACGGCGCGAAGTGCTGCTCGCCGCGGGTGCGATCCAGTCACCGCAACTGCTCGAGCTCTCGGGAATCGGCCAGCGCGACGTGTTGCGCCGCGCCGGCGTCGGCGTCGTCCACGAGCTGCCCGGCGTGGGCGAGAACCTGCGTGACCACCTGCACGTTCGCATATCGTTCGAGACGACGCTGCCGGTCACGCTCAACACGATTCTGCGCAACCCGCTCCGGCGCGCGAACATGGGAGCCCGCTGGCTTTTCCTCGGACGCGGGTTGATGGCGTGCTCGTCCGCGACGTCCATGGCGATCGCCCGCAGCCGCCCCGATCTGCCGCGGCCGGATATCAAGTTCCAGCTTCACCAGTTGTCGATGGCGAGCAGCCACTACGCCGACAACCGCAAAGCGCGCAACATCGCGGACCGGATGGGACTCGATGCGCATCCGGGCTTCGCGATCGGCACCTACGTGCTGCGCCCGGAATCGCGCGGCTCGGTGCACGTGAGAAGCGCGGACGCATCCGAACATCCGGAGATCCGCGCGAACTATCTTTCGCACGAGCACGACGTCACCACGATGCTGGCGGCGCTGCGCATGATCCGCAAAGTCGCCGCGCAACCTGCGCTCGCCCGGCACATCGTGCGCGAAATCCGTCCGGGCCCGGATGCGGCCGACGACGACGCGCTGCTCGATCACGTGCGCAGGACGGGTCAGACCTCCTACCACCCGATCGGGACCTGCCGCATGGGGAACGATACGCAGGCGGTCGTCGATGCGAGCCTGCGCGTGCACGGCATCGAAGGGCTGCGCGTGTGCGATGCCTCGATCATGCCGACGATGGTCGGCTCCAACACCAACGCGCCTTCCATCATGATCGGCGAGAAGGCCGCGGATCTCGTGCTCGCAAACGAATGACGGGCTTTACTGAACCTGCACGCCTGACGCTTTGACGAGCGCCGCGATGCGCTTTCGCTCGTTGCGGCGGAATTCGTCGAGCTCCTTACGTGACCCCGCCACGACGTCGATGCCGAGGTTCTTCAACTGTTCGGCGAAATCGGGCTCCTTGGCCGCTTTCACGATCTCCGCGCTCACCTGATTGACGATCGCGTTCGGCACGCCCGCCGGCATGACGATGCTGTACCAGCCGAACATCTCGTAGCCCGGAACAGTCTCGGAGATCGAGGGCACCTCCGGCAGCAGGAACGAGCGTTTCTTCGTCGTCACCCCGAGCGCCCTCAGCCGGCCGGCGTTGACCAGAGGCGCCGCCGCCGGCGCGACCGCGTAGCTCAGGTGGACTTCGCCCGCGATCGTATCGGCGAGCGCCTGCGGCACGCCCTTGTACGGCACGTGCAGCATGTTGGTCCCGGTCATGTGCGTGAGCATGAACCCGCACAGGTGCTCGGAGGCACCGGTGCCCGCCGAGCCGTAGCGAAGCTGCCCCGGCTGTTTCTTGGCAAGCGCGATCAGCTCGCTCACCGATTTCGCTGGCAGCTGCGGGTTCACCGCGAGCACGAAGGGGACCGTGCCGATCAGCGCGGCGGACGCGAAGTCCTTGTCCAGGTTGAACTTGAGGTTCTGGTATACGGACGTCGCGACGAAGAGCTGCGAGGTCAGCATCATCCAGGTGTAACCGTCCGCCGCGGAGCGCGAGACGATATCCGCGCTGATCACGCCGGCGACGCCTGGACGCGAATCGACGACGATCCGCTGCCCCCAGGATTTGTACAGCCGCTCGGACAGCGCGCGCGAGATGATGTCCGGACCCGAACCCGGCGCGCTGCCGATCACGAGCCGGATCGGACGATCGGGATAACCCGACTGTGCCGCCTGCGCCGCCGTCACTGTAAGCGCCACGGCGGCGAGCGCCGCCGCGAGTCTGCTGAGCTTCATACGATCTCCTCGTTCAGTTTTTGAGATATTTCTCGTACCACGCGAACACCTTCTTCCAGCCATCGTTCGCGGCATGCACGCGATACTGCTCGCGGTCCACCGCGAAAAACGCATGACCGGCATTCTCGTACATGTGCGACTCGTAGGTCTTGCCATGTTCCTTGAGCGCCGCTTCCGTTTTCTTCGCGTCGTCGGGAGACGGCCGCTTGTCTTCCGCACCGAAGAACAAGAGGATCGGGCATTGCAGGTTTCTGGTCAGCGTGATCGGCGCGACGGGCTGCCGGTCCGTGATCTCCTCGGGCTTCTGCACGACACCGCCGCCGTAACAGCAGATCACCGCGTCGATGCCCTTCAACGTGCAGCCGGCGAGATACGCCTGGCGGCCGCCGGAGCAGTAGCCGATGACCCCGATCCTGCCGTTGTGATACGGCAGCTCGCGCAGGTAATCGATCGCGGCCTGCACATCGCCCATCGTGCGGTCGTCGGGCATGCCGCCCGCCGCGCGGATGCTCGCGCTGTTCTCTTCCGGTGTCGCCTTGCCTTCGCGGAAATGCAGGTTGGGGAGCACCGTCGCGTAGCCGTGATGCGCGAAGCGCCGCGCGATTTCCTTCTGCGGACCGTCCCATCCGGGCATGTGGTGGATGATGACCACGCCCGGGAACGGCCCGGCGCCGGTCGGCCGCGCGAAGTACGCGTCGATGCGCTCGCCCTGGTGGCCGCGCACATTGATGGTTTCCGCGAACTGCGACTCGTAAGGCATGCCGTCTCCTCCTGTGCAATATCATCCGGGTCCGGAGGAGTATCTTACCGTCATGGACCTGTTCAGCCGTTTATTCCTTACCGCATTGCTCGCCGTTGCGCCGCTCTGCACGTGGGCGCAAACGTATCCGGTGAAACCGATCCGCATCATCTCGCCGTTCGCGCCGGGCGGCGGCAACGACGTCATCTGCCGCACGGTTGGCGGGAAGCTCTCGGAGAGCTTCAAGCAGCAGGTCATCGTGGATAGCCGGCCGGGCGCGAACGGCATCGTCGGCACCGAGCTCACCGCGCGCGCGGCGCCGGACGGCTACACGATGGTCCTCATTCCGAGCGGGCACGCGGTGAATGCGAGCCTCTACAAGAAGCTGCCCTACGACTCGATCCGCGACTTCACGCCGATCGGTCTCGTGGGCTCGAGCCCGCTCGTGCTGGTCGTGCATCCGACATTGCCGGTGAAGAACGTGAAGGAGCTGATCTGGTTCGCGCAGGCACGTCCCGGACAGCTCACCTACGCGTCTGCCGGCGTCGGCTCCTCGGGCCATCTCGCCGGCGCGCTGTTCGACACGCTCACCGGAACGAAGATGGTGCACGTGCCTTATAAAGGCAGCGCGCTCGCGCAGACCGATCTGATCGGCGGTCAGGTATTCCTCACGTTCGCGACGAGCGCTTCGGTCATGGGGCACGTCAAGGCCGGGCGGCTGCGCGCGCTCGCGAGCACCGGCGCGAAACGGCCGCCCGCGCTGCCGGATCTGCCGACCGTGATGGAAGCCGGCGTGTCGGGTTACGAGACCGGGCTGTGGTATGCGTTCATCGGTCCGGCCGGCATTCCGCAGGACATCGTGAGGCGGCTCAACTCCGAGATTGTCGCGGCGCTCAAAACGCAGGACGTGCGGGACCGCCTGACCGGCGTCGGCGTCGATGCGCAGCCCTCCACGCCCGAGGCGCTCGGGAAGCTCATCGCGTCCGACATCAAGCGCTGGGCGGCTGTCATCGAAAAAACCGGGATAGAACGCCAGTAGGCTGCGCGTATCGCGCACCACGAGATACGTAGGCTGCGCCGATAGCGCACCGCAAAAAGAAAGGGACCAGACATGACCCCATCCACCGCGACGCGCGAAAAACCGCAACAGACGCAGCTCACCCGCGGCGAGCAGCTCGTGCGATACATCGGCGGCACGCGCGACCGGCGCTATCCGCCTGAAGTCATCGACCTCGCGCTGCAGGCGCTGGTCGATCATCTCGGCTGCGCGGTCGGCGCGTCGAACGATGCGCCGGCACGGCCGGTGCGCGCGCTGGTGAAGCGCTGGAATGCGCAAGGCAAGGCGCGCATCTACATGGGCGCGCGCACGACCGCGGCGCTCGCGGCGCTCGCGAACGGCACGATGGCGCACGCAATGGATTACGACGACACGCATGCGGGCGGTGCGGGACATCCGGGCGGCCCGTGCTGGTCGGCTGCGCTCGCGCTCGCGCAGGAAGAGAACGCGAGCGAGCACGATACGCTTGCCGCATTCATCACGGGCTTCGATGTGATGTGCAAGCTCGGCGGCGGCTGGGTGCCCGGGGTCGGACGCAGCCTCCAGCGACGGGGCTGGCATCCGACTTCGATCTTCGGGCGCGTGGGCGCGGCGTCAGTGGCTTGCGTGCTGCTGCGCCTCGACGAGCAGCGGATCGCGTACGCGCTGGGCGCGGCGGCGACGACGGCCGCGGGGCTCGTCGGCTCGTTCGGCACGCACGGCAAACCATTCCACGCGGGCAAAGCCGGCATGGACGGGATCCTCGCGGCGCAGCTCGCCGCCGAAGGCTTCGTCGCGGCAACGCATCTCTACGAGCTCGACAAAGGGCTCCTCGAGGTGCTGATCCAGGACCGGCAGGTCGAAGTGCCGCCGCTCGATTTCGAGACGAAGTGGGAGCTCTTCGAAAATCAGATCAAGCCTTTCGCAAGCTGCCGCGCGACGCACTCCTCCATCGAGGCGGCGCGCTCACTCGCGGGCCGCATTCGTGGGCGCAAAGTCACGAAAGTACATGCGAAGGTGCATCCGAACGCGCTCGTCACGGCAGGCAAGACGGCGCCGCGCACGCCGCTCGAAGGCAAATTCAGCGTGCCGTTCTGTATCGCACTCGGATTACGTGGCTATCGCCTGGTGTCGTCGGATTTCACCGCAGCGGCGACGAACGACGCTGCGGTGATGGAGATCGTGCCGCTCGTGCAGCTCGAAGCGGTGCCGAACCAGCCGGCGTGGACCGCCTACCTCGACGTCACGCTCGAAGACGGTGAACGGCTGCACGGCGAGACGACCTGCGTCGTGGGCCATCCCGACAATCCGCTGTCGTGGGATGCCCTGCGCGAGAAGTTCGACGGGCTCGTCGAGCCCGTGCTCGGCGCGGAGAAGACGACGACGCTGTTCGAGCTCGGCCGCAATTTCCTGCAGCCGGGCTCGATCGCGAAGATCAGCGAGCTGCTCGCCGCGGATTAGCGACCGCC
>DASPNJ010000050.1:0-15420 GCA_035626595.1 Burkholderiales bacterium | reverse complement strand
CCAGCGTGATGACGGTGGCGCCGACGATGCCGGTCGTCGCGCCCATGAGCACGCCGACGCCGATGATGCCGAGCGCCATTCCGCCCCTCAGGCCCCCTGCCAGATGTCCGACGACGTCGAGGAGGTCGTCGGCGAGCCGCGACTTCTCCAGCATGACGCCCATGAAGACGAAGAGCGGAATCGCGAGCCACTGGTAATTGGCGACGACGCCGTAGATGCGCGCCGGCAGCAGGTTGAAGAGGCCGCCGCCGAAACCGAGAAAACCGAAGACGAAGCCGGTGGTGGCGAGCGTGAGCGCGACCGGAACGCCGGCCATCAGCAGCGCGAAAAAGCCGACCAGCATCAGCAGCGCGAGGATCTCGGTAAAGCTCATCGCGCGCTCTTCAATCGTGCGACGCAGGCGATCGCGTTGGCGGCGCTCTGCAGCAGGAGCAGCGCAAACCCGATCGGGATCAGGCTCTTGATGAGATAGCGGTGCGGGATGCCGCCGGGATCAGGCGAGCCCTCGTCGATCACGTACGCCTGCTCGACGTAATGAAGCGAGAGCCAGATCACGATGATCGACAGCGCCATGGCGAGGATCGCCGAGAGGAGATCGACGAGCGCTTTCGTGCGCTCGGAATACCGGGCGTAGAAGATGTCCACGCGCACGTGCTCGCCATGGCGCTGCGCATATGACATGCCGAAGAGGATGAGCGGCACGAGGAGATGCCATTCGAGCTCCTGCGACCACACCGAGCCCACGCTGAAGAGATAGCGCAGCACGACGTTGATGGACATCAGGACGACGATGACGAGCGCGATCCACGAGGTCCACTCGCCGATGACGTCCGTCAGTCGATCGATGCGGCCGCGCAGCCCGCCGGACTGCCCGGCCGTTTCAGCCGCCGGATCAGCCACCGCGGATGCGGCCGTGATAGACGGCTTCGCTGTAGCCCGCCCAACTGTCGTACTTGGCCTTGAACGCCATGTACGAGGTGTGCACTTTCTTCGTGATCGGGTCCTTGGCGATCGCCTCTTGCAGCACCTTGTTCGTGGCCGCGCGCAGGCTCTTCACCACGTCGTCCGGCAGCGGGCGCGCGATGACGCCGTCTTTCTTGATCAGCTCCTCCATCGCCTCGGCATTGGTGCGCTGGCACCACGCTTCGCTGATCACGTTGCACGCTGCGCATGCGTTCTCGACGATTGCCTGGAGGTCGCGCGGAAGCTTCTTCCACGCCGCGCGGTTCACGAGCAGCTCCGATACCGTGGCCGTTTCATGCCAGCCGGTCGTGTAGTAGTACTTCGCCGCCTTGTGCAGCCCGAGGCGCCGGTCCTGGTAGGGGCCTACGAATTCCGCGGCATCGATCACGCCGCGCTCCAGCGCCGGGAAGATCTCGCCGCCGGGCAGGAGCTTCACGTCGACGCCCAAGCTCGAATACACCTTGCCGGCCAGGCCCGGAATGCGCATCTTGAGCCCGTTGAAATCCTTGACCGTCTTGATCTCTTTCTTGAACCAGCCGGTCATCTGCACGCCGGTATTGCCGCACGGAAAAGCGACCATGCCGAACGGATCGTACACCTCGTGCCAGAGCTTGATGCCGCCGCCGTCGTAGAGCCAGCCGTTCATGCCCTGGAAGTTGAGCCCGAACGGAACCGCCGTGAAGTACTGCGCCGCGAACGTCTTGCCGGTCCAGAAGTAGCTGTTCGCGTGGTTCATCTCGACCGTGCCGGCGCGCACCGCGTCGAAACCTTCGAGCGCGGGAATGAGCTCGCCGGCGCCATAGACCGTGATGCGCAGCCTGCCGTTCGACATTGCCTCGATGCGCCGCGCGAGGTCGGTCGCGCTGCCCGGTCCGTCCATGTAGAAGGGCGCGCCCTTGGCGTACGCGCTCGTCATCTTCCAGTTGAAGGTCTGCTGCGCCCTCGCGATCATCGGGAAACCCGCGATCGCCGCGCCGCCTGCCGCGACTGCGCCGCCTGTCAGGAATTTCCTGCGTCCGCTGCTCATGGTGTGCCCCCTTGTAGTGGTACGTACATGCGCCGCGGGCCACGTTAATCCCGGGGGCATAAACTTGCAACCGCACACGCTCGGACAGAGACGGCGAGGTGACCGCAGCGCGCTGACAGCCCGATCGCGGCATCGATTCGCGCGTGGGAGAATGTGCTAATAACAAGAGCCATGTCGCGCCGCCGCCTCCTCGTCGCCCTCCTTTGCCTCGCGTGGATCCTGCCGGGCCTCGTCGCGCATGATCCGTGGAAACCGGACGAGGCGTACAACTTCGGCGTCGTATACGACATGGTGCGCGGGGGATCGTGGATCGCGCCGGCGCTCGCGGGCGAGCCGTTCCTGCGGGAGCCGCCGCTGTACTACGTCACCGCCGCCGTCTCGGCGATTGCGCTCTCGCCCATCCTGCCACTGCACGATGCCGCGCGGCTTGCGAGCGGCCTGTACATCGCGCTCGCGCTCCTCTTCTGCGGTCTCGCCGGACGCGAGCTGAACGGTCCCGGTTCCGGCGCGCTCGCGGTAGTGCTCCTCCTCGGGTGCTTCGGACTCGTACTGCGCGCGCACCAGCTCGTGCCGCATGTCGCCGGACTGGCGGGTGTGGCGATGGCGTATTACGGCTGCGCGCGCGCACTGCGCGGCGCGCTCGGCGGCGTATGGCTCGGCACCGGACTGGGCGTCGTGTTCCTGTCCCTCGGCATACCCGAAGCCGGGGTCGTCATGCTGATCGCCGCGATACTGCCGCTCGTGAGCAGCGCCTGGCGCACGCGCGAGTACGCGCTCGCCTGCGGCGTCGCCCTGCTCGCGGCGCTGCCGTGGCTTGCAGTCTGGCCGCTCCTGCTGCACACGCACTCGTCCGAGCTTTTTAGCGCGTGGCTGCAGGCGGACTTGCAGACGCGCTTTCTGCGCGGCACCGGCGCCGGGTTTTATTACCTGCGCATCCTGCCGTGGTACGCGTGGCCGGTCTGGCCGCTTGCGCTATGGGCGCTGTGGCGGGCGTTCGGTGGCGGACCGGTGAAGCCCGCGATCACACTGCCGCTCGCCGGCTTCGTCATCGCCCTGCTCGCGCTCACCGAAACGCCCGACAAACGCGAGCTCTATGCCATGCCGTTGCTCCTGCCGCTGACGCTCCTCGCCACGCCCGGTGCCGAAACGCTCCGGCGCGGTGCGGCAAACGCCTGGTACTGGTTCAGCATCATGGGTTTCACGTTTTTCATGCTGGTCGCGTGGGTCTACTGGTCGGGGCTCGAGCTCGGCGTGCCGCCGCGGCTGCACGCGCATCTGCACCGGATGCAGCCCGGCTACCCGCCGGGCTTCCGGCTGCTTCCCGTCACCCTCGCGGTGCTCTACTGCGGGGCGTGGATCGCGGTGCTGGCGAGGCTTCCGAAAAGTCCCCAGCGGCCGGCGTTCGTCTGGGCCGCGGGCATCACGCTCATCTGGGCGCTGGCCGGCACGCTCTTCATCGGCTGGGTGGATACCGGCAAGAGCTACAGAACCGTGTTCGTGGAGATGTCCAGGGCGCTTCCGGCCACGTACCGCTGCATCTCCAGCCGTGATCTGGGCGACACACAGCGCGCGATGCTGCATTACTTCGCGGACGTGATTACGTATCGTGAAGAGTCGCCGGGCCGCCGACGCGACTGCGACCTCATGCTGGTGCAGGGGATTCCGCAGGAAGAGCGGGCGCCGGCGGGAAGCTGGATCAAGCTCTGGGAAGGCAGCCGACCGGGGGACAAGTCGGAGCGCTATCGGCTTTATCGCCAGGTGCGTTGATAACGCACCGGTAGATCGCAATGTATGTCGGTGCGCTGCCAGCGCACCCATGCTCGCTTCAGCGCGGAATCATTGGCACGATGCCCGGTCAAATCCCGATTCCGCCGCATCCCTACTGACATGAACGACACACTCCAGCGTTTTCTCTTCGAGCACGCGCCGATACGCGGGGAAGTAGCGCACCTCGACGCGACGTGGCGCGCGGTGCTCGAGCGCCACGACTATCCCGCGCCGCTCAGGCGCGTGCTCGGCGAGCTCATGGCGGCCGGCGCGCTGCTCGCCGCGACGCTCAAGTTCGAAGGCTCGATCATCCTCCAGCTCCAGGGGGACGGCCCGGTGAAGCTGATCGTGGTCGAATGCACCAGCGAGCAGACGCTGCGCGCGACCGCGAAATGGAGCGGCGAGCTCGACGACGCGTCGGGATTCGCGGATCTCATCGGCGGCGGTCGGTTCGTCATCACGCTCGTGCCCGGTGAAGGCAAGCAGAGCTATCAGGGCGTGGTCGAGATCGATCCGGCGGGCGTGGCCGCTTCGCTCGAGCATTACATGGAGCGCTCGGAGCAGCTCGAAACGCGCTTGTGGCTCGCCGCCGGAAACGCGCGCGCGGCCGGGCTCCTGCTCCAGAAGCTGCCCGGTCTCGACGATCCCGACGACGACCGCTGGAACCGCGCGACGAAGCTCGCGGCCACGATCACGCAACCGGAGCTGCTCGAGCTGCCTACGGCGAACCTCCTGCACCGGCTGTATCACGAGGAGGACATCCGCCTCTTCGATCCCCGTCCGGTCTCGTTCCGCTGCTCCTGCTCGCCCGATCGCGTGAGCGCGATGCTGCGCATGCTCGGCTATGCCGAAGTGCGTTCGATCCTCGACGAGCGCGACGCGGTCGAAGTGACCTGCGAGTTCTGCAATCGCGCGTATCGCTACGACAGCGTGGACGCGGAGCAGATTTTCGCGGCGTCGCATCCGGCGCGGGCAGCCTCGACCCGGCATTGATAAATGGGGACGCACGCCATTTTTCGCGGAATGCGATAATTGCTGCACCGCCTCGTGAGAATGGGGCGCGTCCCCGTTCTTGCTTCCCGGATTTACAGCCCTTCAAGGAGACATCATGACCACCCCACGCGAAGTAGTCGTTCTTTCCGGCGCGCGCACGGCTATCGGCGACTACGGCGGCACGCTGAAAGACCTGCCGCCGAGCGAGCTTGCCGCCACGGTCGTGAAGGAGGCGGTCAAACGCGCCAAGGTGGACCCGCAGCAGGTGAACCAGCTCGTGATCGGCAACGTCATCCACACCGAAGCGAAGGACATGTACATCTCGCGTGTGGCATGCATCAACGGCGGGCTCCCGCAGGACACGACCGCGCTGACGGTGAACCGTCTGTGCGGCAGCGGCCTCCAGGCCATTGTCAGCGCGGCACAGGCGATCCAGCTCGGCGATGCCGACGTCGCGGTCGGCGGCGGCACCGAATCCATGAGCCGCGGCGCATACGTCCTGCCGAGCCTGCGCTGGGGCCAGCGCATGAACGACGGCGGCGTCGTGGACATGATGGTGGGCGCGCTGACCGATCCGTTCGACACGGTCCACATGGGCATCACCGCCGAGAACATCGCGGAGAAATGGAAGATCACGCGCGAGCAGCAGGACGAGTTCGCGGTCGAGAGCCACCGCCGCGCGATCAACGCGATCGAGAAGGGCTACTTCAAGGACCAGATCGTTCCGATCGAGCTGAAGACGCGCAAGGGCGTGGTCGTCGTCGATCGTGACGAGCACCCGCGCTCCGATGCGACCGTGGAAGGCATGGCGAAGCTGCGCACGGTCTTCAAGAAGGACGGCAGCGTGACCGCCGGTAACGCCTCGGGAATCAACGACGGCGCGGCTGCGGTCGTGCTGATGGAAAAGGACGCGGCGCAGAAGGCGGGGCTCAAACCGATGGCGCGGCTCGTCTCGTACGGACTCGCGGGCGTCGATCCGAAGATCATGGGGATCGGCCCCGTGCCGGCGGTGCAGCGCGCGCTGCAGAAAGCCGGCCTCACCGTCGACGACATGGATGTGATCGAGTCGAACGAAGCATTCGCGGTGCAGGCGCTCGCCGTCTCCTGCGATCTGAAGTTCGACCCCAAGAAAACGAACCCCAACGGCGGCGCCGTCGGTCTCGGTCATCCGATCGGCGCGACCGGCGCCGTGCTGACGGTGAAGGCGCTCTACGAGCTCCAGCGCATCGGCGGCCGCTACGCGCTCGTCACGATGTGCATCGGCGGCGGCCAAGGGATCGCTGCTGTGTTCGAACGCCTCTGACGCGTTCGAACCGCAGCGCTGCCTTCGGGGCGGTGAACGCAGTGACTCGCACTGCGTTCTCGCACCGGTGAACGAACAGAGGGGAACCGATGATGGTTCCCCTCCGTTACCTCCCTTCCTTCGGGCTCGTCGACGCTCGCTCCGCCGCCTCGCTCAGTTGCTTCCCGGTTTTTTCTCGTCATCCCCGCGCGAGGCGGGGATCCAGAACACAGGTTCGTAGGGTGCGCTGATAGCGCACCGGCTAACGTCGGTGGGTTTCACCCACCTTACGCATCTGCGCCAATGTCCCGAGACAGAAGTGCGTGAACGCGAGCCCCACGAACACCGGCGCGGCGAGGTTGACGATCGGGATGTAGTACAGCGGCGCGAGGATCAATCCGAGCATGAAGAGCCGCGTGCGGTTACGACCGACGAGCTCGCGGTATTCCTCGCGGCTCGCGTGCTCCGAGAGGGCGTCGTAGCGAAACAGCCGCTGATTGAGATAAGCCGAGTTGAGCGCGGGCACGATGACTGCGCCGATACCCGTCAGCCACAGCGGCAGCGTCACGATCCACAGCAGCACGAACGCCGTCGCGCCGATCGCGGCGTTCGCGACGCTGCCGGCGATCGAGCCGCCGGGCCGCTTCTCCACGCGATAACGCTGTCCGACCACCGCGACGATCACCGGCATCGCTACGAGCTCGGTCACGGCGAGCCCTGTGACGAGGACGGCGGCGATCACCAGTGCCGCGACGACGAGAAACGAGAGCGTCTCCAGCGTCCAGCGCATGCCATACGAAGCGAGCCAGCGGCCGAACGCACTGTCCTGGACGAACGCGGTGACAGCGGCGGTCCATGCATCCCAGAAGAAAAACGCGAGCGCCGACCACAGAAGAATCGCGGCGAGCATCGGCAGGACCAGCACTGCGAGCACGCGGGGTTTGCCGAGATCGCCCGCGGCGCGAGCGATCGCGCCGAATAGAGAGGTCGAGTTCAGCTTGGGATCTTGAACGTTGCGCGAATTTCGAGTCTGACCCGAAATCGCATCCGTTACAATCGAGCCCTCCCCCGCCTGACTCTTTTCCGCCGCCGCATGCCTTCCACGCTGACCGCTTCGCCCGCATGGCAGGCGCTCGCGCGGCACCGGCGCGACAGCGCATTCGATCTGCGGGAGCTCTTCGCCGCCGATGCGCGGCGCTTCGAGCGCTTTTCGGTGGAGCATGCAGGCCTGCTGCTCGATTTCTCGAAGCACTGGCTCACCGACGAAACGCTGCGACTGCTCGCGTCGCTCGCGGACTCGCGCGATTTGCGCGGCGCGATCTCGAGGCTCCTCTCCGGCGAGAACGTGAACGCGACCGAAGGCCGCGCCGCACTGCACACGGCGTTGCGCGCGAACCGCGCGGTGACGCTCGGCGGTCACGATGTCACGCGCGACGTCGCGCGCGTGCGCGCCCAGATGCGCGGGTTTACCGACGCGCTGCGCGGCGGCGCGGTGCGCGGCGCAAGCGGCCGCGCGATTACGACCATCGTGCACATCGGCATCGGCGGCTCGGATCTCGGGCCGGCGCTCGCGGTAGAGGCGCTGGGCCCGTACGCCGCGCCTATGCCGGGCGTGCGCTTCATGTCGAACGTGGACGGCGCGCACGTCGAGGCGGTGCTCGCCGGCCTGGACCCCGACACGACACTGGCAATCGTCGTCTCGAAGACGTTCTCCACGCAGGAGACGCTCACGAATGCGAAAACGGTGCAGCACTGGCTGTCCGCGGCGGTCGGTGCGGGCGCGGGCGCGCATTTCGCTGCGGTCACCGCGAATGCGAGCGCCGCGCGCGATTTCGGTATCGCGCCGGAGCGCACTTTCGAATTCTGGGATTGGGTGGGCGGACGTTATTCGTTGTGGTCCGCGGTGGGCCTCCCGATCGCCGCCGCGGTCGGCATGGATGCCTTCGAAGCGATGTGCGACGGCGCGCGCGCGATGGACGAGCATTTCGCGACCGCACCGTTCGAGCGCAACATGCCGGTGGTGATGGCGCTGCTGGGCGTCTGGTACGGCGATTTTTTCAACGCCCGCGCGCACGCGGTGCTGCCGTACGACATGCGGCTCAGGCGCTTTCCGGACTACCTCCAGCAGCTCGAAATGGAGAGCAACGGCAAGCGCGCGACGCTCGGCGGCGAGTTCGTCGATTACGCGACGTGCCCGGTCGTGTGGGGCGCACCCGGCACGAACGGGCAGCATGCGTTCTTCCAGATGCTGCACCAGGGCACCCAAGTCGTGCCTGCGGATTTCATCGCGTGCTGCCGTCCCCATCACACGCTGCCGGAACATCACGCGATCCTGCTTGCGAACTGCTGCGCACAGGCCGAAGCGTTGATGCGCGGGAAAACGACCGACGAAGTGCGGGCGGAGCTTGAAGCTCAGGATGTCCGTGCCGCGGACATCGAGCGACTGACGCCTCACAAGGTGTTTCCGGGGAACCGGCCGAGCAGCACCCTGCTCCTGGACGCGCTCACCCCGCGCAGGCTCGGCGCGCTGATCGCGCTCTACGAGCACAAGGTGTACGCGCAGAGCGTGATCTGGGGGATCAACGCGTTCGACCAGTGGGGCGTCGAGCTCGGCAAGCGCCTGGCGGACCGCATCCTGCCGGAGCTCGAATCGGACGCCGCGGTCGAGTCGCACGACAGCTCGACCAACGGGCTCCTGAATCACATCAAGACGAACCGGAGGAAATCATGAACGACGAAACGCTCAACATGAGCATCCGCAAGTTCCTGAAAACCGTGGGCGTGAATTCTCAGCTCGCGATCGAGAAAGCGGTGCGCCACGAGCTCGAGCAGGGGACGATGAAAGGCGGCGAGACGATGCCGGTGCAGATGACGCTCGTGGTCGACCGGTTGAAGCTGAACATCAAGTTCGACGGCGAGCTCCGGCTGGAGTAGGCAACGTAGGGTGCGCCGGTGGCGCACCGGCCGGCGGGTCATAGACCCATCCTACGACACGAACATCGTCACCCCGCGAAGGCGGGGGTCCAGGAGCGATCTGGATTTCCGCCTGCGCGGGCATGATGAGACTACGGCTTTCCTGACGATCATAGGGTGCGCCAACGGCGCACCGCGGCGGTGCGCTACCAGCGCACTCTACGGATTCATCCGGAGGAAGTGTTCTCTGTAATAGCGCAGCTCTTCGATCGATTCGTGGATGTCGGCGAGCGCTTCGTGCTTGCCGTGCTTCGCAAGTCCCGTGAGGTCCTTGCGCCAGCGCCGCGCGAGCTCTTTAAGCGTGCTCACGTCGAGGTTGCGGTACAGAAAATACGCCTCCAGCTCCGGCAGGTGCCGCGCCATGAAGCGCCGGTCCTGATGCACCGAGTTTCCGCACATCGGCGAGACGCCCGGCGGCACGTAATCCGCCAGGAACTCGACCATCTGCCGCTGCACGTCGTGCTCGCACAGCGTTGACGCTTTGACGCGCTGGACGAGACCGGAGCTGCCGTGCGCGTTCTTGTTCCAGGCGTCCATCGCATCGAGCACGTTGTCCGGTTGATGCACGACGAGCACCGGCGCTTCCGCCACCGTATTGAGCTCGCTGTCGGTAACGACGATCGCGACTTCGAGCACCTTGTCGATGTCGGGATTGAGGCCGCTCATCTCCATGTCGATCCAGATGAGACGGGAGGGGTCTTGTGCCATAATCGATGCCGGTCTAGGTTGTATTCGCTCACAGTATAGACCGCTCCTTCCGCATGACTCCCTTCGGCATCACGTTCCTGTGCGTGCTCGCGACCGCGACGCTGCTGCGGCTGTGGCTCGACGCCCGCCACATTGCGTACGTCCAGGCGCATCGCGACGCGGTGCCGCGGCAATTCGCCGCCGAAGTGAGCCTCGAAGCGCATCGGAAAGCCGCCGACTACACGGCCGCCAAGACGCGGCTCGGGCTGGTCTCGATCCTCGTCGATACCGCACTCGTGCTGTGGCTCACGTTCGGCGGCGGCGTGCAGCTCATGTACTCGGCCGCGTCGAGCTGGTTCGAAGGCGAGATCGCCCGCGGCCTCACGCTGATCGCGCTGCTTTCGGTCGTCACGACGCTCATCGAGCTGCCGCTCGGCCTCTACCGCACCTTCCGGATCGAGGAGCGCTTCGGTTTCAACAAGATGACGCCGGCGCTCTACTGGATCGATTTCGCGAAGAACGCCGTCCTCGCGATCGCGTTCGGTCTGCCGCTCGCCGCCGCCGTGCTCTGGATCATGGAGGTCGCCGGGCAGTACTGGTGGCTCTACGCGTGGCTCGTGTGGATGTTCTTCAATCTGTTCATGCTGGCGATCTATCCTACGTGGATCGCGCCGCTCTTCAACAAGTTTTCGCCGATGCAGGACCCGGAGCTGCGCGAGCGGGTGGAGAAGCTCCTCACGCGGTGCGGCTTCAAGGTGAAGGGCCTCATGGTGATGGACGGCTCGAAACGGAGCAGCCACGGCAATGCGTACTTCACGGGTTTCGGGAAGTCGAAGCGCATCGTATTTTTCGACACGCTGCTCTCCCGTTTGACGCCACCCGAAGTCGAAGCCGTGCTCGCGCACGAGCTCGGCCATTTCAGGCTGCGCCACGTCGCGAAGCGCATCGCGTGGATATTCGGCGTGAGCCTCGCGTTTCTATGGGCGCTCGACTACGTGATGCATCAGGAGTGGTTTTACGACGGGCTCAACGTCGAGGCGCGCTCGACCGCGGTCGCGCTCGTGCTGTTCTTCCTCGTCGTGCCGAGCTTCACGTTCCTCTTCCAGCCGCTGCTCGCGAGCTACTCCCGCAAGCACGAGTTCGAAGCGGACCATTACGCCACCCAGTACGCGTCCGCCGCCGACCTCGTGACGGCGCTGGTGAAGCTCTACAAGGACAACGCGTCCACGCTCACGCCGGATCCCGTGCATTCGGCGTTCTACGATTCGCATCCGCCTGCGCTCGCCCGCATCGCGCGGCTCCAGCAGGCTACGTAAGGAGGAGAGATGGCCGAACTGACGACGAAGCGCTGCAAGCCGTGCGAAGGCGGCGTCGATCCGCTCAAGGCCCCCGAAGCGGAGAACCTGCTCAGACAGCTCGAGGGCTGGAAGCTCGAGAGCGGCCTGCTCGCGAAGACCTACTCGTTCAAGAACTATTACGAAACGATGGCGTTCGTGAATGCCGCCGCGTGGATCTCGCATCGTGAAGACCATCATCCGGACATGACGGTCGGCTACAACTCGTGCCGCGTCACGTATATCACCCACGCCATCAGCGGGCTCTCGGAAAACGACTTCATCTGCGCGGCCAAGCTCGACGCGCTTTTCAAGCTGTGAACACCGCGCGTTGATGGCTCGCCCGGGGAGCGGCAAAGCGTCGCGCGAACCGGGCACCGTCGTGGCGGCTTATGGCCGCCGCTATCGCGTGGAGCTGCAGGACGGCGAGGAGCTCGACTGCGTCACGCGCAGCAAGAAAACCGACGTTGCGTGCGGCGACGCGGTCGGCGCGGCGCGCACGGGCGACGGCGTGGGCGTGATCGAAGCCGTGGAGCCGCGGCGCACGCTGTTCTACCGCTCCGACGCCCGCCGGCAAAAGCTGATCGCGGCGAACGTGACGCAGGTGATCATCGTCGTCGCGGCGGAGCCGCCGTACAGCGAGGAGCTGGTGGACCGCTGCCTCGTCGCGGCGGAGCACGCCGGCATCGGCGGGCTGATCGCGTTCAACAAGATCGATCTGCCGCGCGCGGGCGGCACGGCGGCGGCGCTCGAGCTCTACCGGCGGCTCGGCTACCGTGTGGCCGAGCTCTGCGCGAAGCGCGATCTCGCGCCGCTGCGCGTGCATCTCGGCGGACACACCTCCGTGCTCGTCGGGCAGTCGGGCATGGGCAAGTCGACGATCATCAACGGCCTGCTGCCGCAGGCCGCCGCGCGGGTCGCGGAAATCTCCGCCGCGCTGGGTACCGGCCGTCACACCACGACGCACGCCGAGCTCTACCATCTCGACGCGCATTCGCACATCATCGACTCGCCCGGCCTGCAGGAATTCGGCCTGCATCACCTCACCCAGGCAGACGCTGCGCAGGCGTTTCTCGAATTTCGGCCATGGCTGGGACAATGCCGCTTCCGCGATTGCACGCATACGGTCGAGCCCGATTGCGCGATCACGGCGGCCGCGGTAAAGGGTGAGATCGCCGCGCGCCGCCTCGCGTCGTATCGGCGTCTCGTCGGTGAGCTTCAGCGCAAGCGCCCCGCATGGGATCGAACTTAATTAGTACGCGCGGCGGCTGCCGCGATAAGCGATTTGTTGCGCCGAAGGCGCGTCGTAGGTTCTTTCGCGGCGACTGCCGCGATAAGCGATTTTTTGCGGCGAGGACGCAGGCCGAGCCGCGTCGTGGGTTTTTATGATGGATCCGGTGTTCTTATCGCGCGTTCAGTTCGCCTTCCTGATCGCGTTCCACTTCCTGCTGCCGGCGTTCACGATCGGGCTCGCTTCGTACATCGCGGTGCTGGAGGGTCTGTACCTGCGCACGCGGCGCGCGGCGTACCTCCGCATCTCCGCGTTCTGGATCCGCATCTTCGCGGTTTCGTTCGGCATGGGCGTCGTGTCGGGCATCGTCATGCCATTCCAGTTCGGCACCAACTGGAGCCGCTATTCCGAAGCGACCGCCGCGATCGTCGCGCCCCTCATGGGCTACGAGGCGCTGTCGGCGTTCTTTCTCGAGGCGGCGTTTCTCGGCGTATTGCTGTTCGGACGCAAGCTCGTGCCGCAGTGGGTGCATTTCGCGTCCGCGGTCATCGTCGCCGCGGGCACGCTGTTCTCGGCGTTCTGGATACTCGCCGCGAACAGCTGGATGCAGACGCCCGCGGGTTTCGAGCTGCAAGCCGGCATATTCGTGCCGACGAGCTGGCTCGAAGTGATTTTCAACCCGTCGTTCCCGTACCGGCTCGTGCACACCGTGATCGCCGTGTACCTGACCACCGCCTTCACGGTGATCGGCGTCGCCGCATGGTTCCTGCGCCGGGGCGTCCATCCCGAAGAATCGCGCGTCATGATCGCGATGGGCGTGCTGCTCGCTTCGCTGCTCGTGCCGGCGCAGGTGGTCGTGGGCGATCTGCACGGCCTCAATACGCTCGAGCATCAGCCGCAGAAGCTCGCTGCGATCGAAGGGATCTGGGAGAGCGCTTCGGGCGTGCCGGCCGTGATCTTCGGCATTCCGGACGAAAAGCTCGAGGCTAACCGCATGGAGGTGGCGATCCCGAAGCTCGGGAGCTATTACCTCACGCACGATTGGGAAGGCCGCGTCGAAGGGCTCAAGGCTTTCCCGCCGCAGGACCGCCCGCCGGTCGCGCCGGTATTTTTCTCGTTCCGGGTCATGGTGGGCATGTGGCTGGTGATGCTCACGCTCACGGTTTGGGCGTGGATCCTCGCGCTGCGCGGGCGACTCTACACTTCGCCCGCGTTTCTGCGCACCGCGACGTGGTCGATCCCCGTCGGCTACATCGCCGTGACGGCGGGCTGGATCACGACGGAAGTCGGGCGCCAGCCATGGGTCGTCTACGGCTTGCTTCGCACGGCGGACGCGGTCACGCCGAGCCTGACCGGTGCGAACGTGCTCACGTCTCTGATCGTTTATGCAATCGTGTATGCCATCATCTTCGGCGCGGGCTTCTACTATCTTTTCAAGCTCGTGCGAAGCGGGCTGCCCGCGGAGCTGCCGGAACCGCGGCTCGACAAACGGCCTGCCCGCCCGTTGTCGGCAGCGACACGCGAGCATTAGATGTACCTCGACCTCGTGCCGATCTGGACCGTGATCCTCGCGCTGAGCGTGTTCATGTACGTGCTGCTCGACGGCTTCGATCTCGGTGTGGGCATGCTGTTCCCCTTCGCGCCGGACGATCGCGCGCGCGACGCGATGATGGCCTCCGTCGCGCCGGTGTGGGACGGCAACGAAACATGGCTCGTCATGGGCGGCATCGGCATCTTCGCGGCGTTTCCGACGGCGTTCGCGATCATCTTCCCGGCGCTCTACTTTCCCGTGCTCGCGATGCTGCTCGGGCTCATCTTTCGTGGCGTTGCGTTCGAGTTCAGGCCGGCGGCGGTGACGAGCCGGCGGCACTGGGACCGCTCGTTCTTCTGGGGCTCGCTCGTCGCCACCTACGCGCAGGGCTGCGTGCTCGGCCAGTTCGTGCTCGGGTTCCAGGTGAGCGGACGTCAGTTCGCCGGCTCGCCGTACGATTGGGTGCACCCGTTCGTGCTGGCGGTGGGGGTCGGGCTCGTGTTCGGGTACGTGCTGCTCGGCGCGACGTGGCTCGTCATGAAAACCGAAGGCCCGCTGCGCGAATGGGCGCAGCGCGTGTCGCGCTTCGCGCTGCTCGGCGTCCTCGCGTTCGTCGTGATGGTGAGCGTGTGGACGCCCTTCCTGCACGAGCACATCGCCGCGCGCTGGTTCGCGTGGCCCAACATCGTGTGGGTGTCGCCCGTGCCGGTCATCACCGGACTCATCGCGTACGCGCTGTGGCGAGCGCTCGCGGCCGGCCGCGACGTCGCGCCGTTCATCGCCGCGCTGGGCCTGTTCGCCATGTCCTATCTGGGACTCACGGTCAGCCTGTTTCCGTACATCGTGCCGCACACGCTCACGTTGTGGGATGCCGCCGGCGCGCCGCAGGCGCAGGCTTTTCTGCTGATCGGAACGCTCTTCCTCATTCCGATCATCTTCACCTATACGGCGTGGTCGTACTGGGTGTTCCGGGGGAAGGTGCGGGCGGACAGCGGCTACCATTGATCGCGGGAGGGGGCGATGGCTAGCGCCCTACTCGGTTCGTCACCCCGTCACCCCGTCACCGTGTCGCTTCGTCACCCCAATGAGTGCGCGACGGTGACGACGAAGATGAGAAACATCCAGAGCACCAGCGCGCGCCAGATGAGCCCGATCGTGCTCTGCATGTAATCGACGTCGGCTTCGTCGCCGAGACCGAGCTCGGGCCGGTACTCGATGCCGGCGGCGTTGTGCAGCGGATCGCCGAGCCGCACGCCGAGCGCGCCGCCGCCGCTCGCGAGCAGCGTCCCGTACGCGCCGTGCACCCACGACGCGGCCTGCGTGCGCCAGCAGTAGACCGCGTCCTCGAAGTTGCCGACGATCGCGAAGCTCGCCGCGGTGAGACGCGCCGGCAGCCAGTCGTACCAGAAGAAAAAACGCTCGGCGAAACGCGCGAACTCGACTGATTCCGCGCCGCGCACGCGCCACGCTTCAGCTGCCATCTCGGAGAGCCGGTAGAGCAGCGCGCCACCGGGCCCGAATACGATGAAGCCGGCGATCGGTCCGAACACGTGACGGTGCGCACCGACCAACGCGAGCTCGATCGACACGCGCGCGACTTCCGGCCCGGTGAGCTCGGCCGCGCTCGCGCCG
>DASPNJ010000049.1:0-22307 GCA_035626595.1 Burkholderiales bacterium | reverse complement strand
CCTGGACGGCACGTGCCCGATGGGGCCATGGCTCGTGACGAAGGACGAGATCCCCAATCCGCACGGGCTGCGGCTCACGAGCCGGGTGAACCGCGAGATCAAGCAGGACTCGAACACGCAGTTCATGTACTTCAAGGTGCCGCGCATCATCGCGGAGCTGTCGGCGGGTCTCACGCTCGAGCCCGGCGACATCATCTCGACCGGCACGCCGGCCGGCGTGGCCGCCGGACGCAAACCACATGAGACGCCGTGGTACCTGCGCCCCGGTGACGTGATCGAGTGCGAAGTCGGAGGCGTCGGGCTGCTTCGCAATCGCATCGTAGAGGACCCGAGCGCAGCGGCGAGCTGGGACTGGGCGGCATGACCATGCGAAAAATTCTGTACTCCGTAGTGGCTTCGGCGACAGTCGCGCTACTCGGCGGCGCGTGCTACGCGCAAAACGGCGCGGCGCAGTTTCCGGCGCGCGCCATACGCCTCATCGTCCCCTTCCCACCCGGCGGATCCGATACGGTGGCGCGCCTGGTCGCACGCCGCATGAGCGAGTCTCTCGGGCAGCAGATCGTGGTGGACAACCGCCCGGGCGCGGCGGGCGTCATCGGCACGCACCTCGCATCGCAGGCGACACCCGACGGCCACACGATCGTCTTCATCACCGCGTCGCTCACGATCACGCCGGCGACGACGCGGCTGCCCTACGATCTCACGCGCGACTTTGCGGCCATCGCACCGGTCGCGACGGGGCCGCTCGTGCTGGTGGTTCATCCCAGCGTACCGGCCAAGACCGTGTCCGAGCTCGTCGCGCTGTCGAAATCCAAACCGAACGCGCTGAACTACGCGTCGAGCGGAGCCGGTAGCATCACCCATCTCACCGCGGAGCTCTTCAGGTCGATGACCGGCGCCGACCTGACGCACGTTCCGTTCAAAGGCACCGGGCCCGCCCAGAACGAATTGCTCGCGGGACGCGTGCAGGCGATGTTCGGCGTGCTCGCACCGGCGCTGCCGCACGTGCAGGCGGGAAAGCTGCGCGCGCTCGGCGTCACGAGCGCCGTGCGCTCGAAGCTCGCGCCCAACGTGCCGACGATTTCCGAAGCCGGCGTCAAAGGTTACGAGTCCGCGACGTGGTACGGGATGCTCGCGCCCGCCCGCACCCCCGCTTCCGTGGTGCAGACGCTCTCGAAACATGTCGCCGCGGCCGTGGCCGACACGGAGCTCTCGGAGAAGCTCACTGCGATCGGCTTCGAGCCGCTGGGGCCAATGTCTCCCGCGCAGTTCGGGCGCTACGTCGCCGCGGAGATCGCGAAATGGTCCAAGCTCATCAAGCAGACCGGCATGGAGCTTCAGAAATAGGAGGAATGATGAAGATCACCCCATTGAGCAACGCCATGGGCGCCGAAGTCACCGGCGTCGATCTGAATGCGCTCAGCGCCGGCGACCGCGATCGGCTGTACCAGGCCTTCGTCGATCACCTGCTGCTCTGCGTGCGCGACCAGCGCTTCGCGGACGTCGGTGCGTTCCTCGACGGCGCGCGGCATTTCGGCGAGCCCAAAGTGCAGCACATGGAATCGTACCGCTCGGAGAAGAATCCCGAAGCGGGTGTCGTGTCCAGCGAGGACCGGGACGTCAGAGACGGCAAACGCATCATTCGCGGCACGATGTTCCACACCGACGAGAGCTTCATCGCCGAGCCGCCGAAGGCGACGGTCCTCTACGCGGTGCAGATCCCCGGCAAAGGCGGCGACACGCGCTTCGTGAATATGCGCAAAGCGTACGAGGCGCTGGACGACGAGACGAAGGCGCGCATCGACAAGCTCACCGCGGTGCATTACTACGGCAAGAAGCGCCCCGGCCGCAAAGTGCCCTCGCTCACCGACGAGCAGATGAAGAACACGCCGCCGGTGCGGCATCCGGTCGTGCGCACGAACGACGACACCGGCGCGAAGGCGCTTTACGTGCACGAGACGATGACCGATTACATCGTCGACATGGAGCCGGCGGAGAGCGAGGCGCTGCTGCGCGGGCTCTACGATCACAGCACGCAGAATCCGCAGTTCCAGTACCACCATCAGTGGCGCACCGGCGACTTCGTGATCTGGGACGACCGCTCGACGCTGCACGCCGCCACCGCGGATTACGCCGAGAACGAGAAGCGGCTGCTCTACCGCACCATGCTTCGCGGTAAAGCCACCCACTAGCTGCGAACGTCTCCCCGCTCAGGCTGAGGGCGCGCTCTTCGGCAGCAAACTCTCCGGCAACTGCGCGCTCAGCCGCTCGAGCCTGAGCGGCACCGGCGTGCCGAGCCACACCGCGTACTTGCTGTGGTCGTCGTAGTTGCTTTCGGTCAGCGGATGCACGAGCACGCTCAAGTCGTTTCGATTCAGCATGAGCCACGGCACGATGCGCTGAAACTCCGCGATCTCGAAGATGATATTGAACTGCGGCACGGGATGCGGCCCGCGCGGCTCGTCGGCGAACGCGCCGGGCTTCACGGCGAACTTCGCGACGATCGTGTCGCGCAACCGTTCTGCGACCGGTTTCGTGGCTGCATCGAAGTAGACGTGGGCGTGATAGCCCTTGAGCTCGACCATGGCGTGCCTCCTGCTCAGTCCGGAAGCCAGTATATAGCCGGCGCTCACCGACCGGCGCGTAGGGTGCGCTGGTAGCGCACCGGCCGGTGCGCCACCGGCGCACCCTACGATACCGGTTCCGCCGTGATGTCCGAAAACGGCCAGACAGCGCCGTCCGCTGGTCTCATACTGCAAGCCATGACACTCGACCCGTCCATCTGCTACAGCGCGCTGAAAGCGCGCGACGCGCGGTTCGACGGCCGTTTTTTCGTCGCGGTCTCGTCCACGCGGATCTACTGCCGGCCGGTCTGCACGGTCAAGCCGCCGAAGCGCGAGAACTGCCGCTTCTTCCCGAGCGCGGCGGCCGCGGAGTCGGCCGGCTACCGGCCGTGCCTGCGCTGCCGGCCCGAGCTCGCGCCGGGCAACGCGAGCGTGGATGCGACGACGCGCCTTGCACAGGCCGCCGCAAGCATGATGGAGGACCGCACGCTCGACAGCGACGGGCTCGATGCGATCGCCACCCGCCTCGGCGTGACGGACCGGCACCTGCGCCGCGCGTTCGGCGCCGAGTTCGGCGTCTCGCCGGTGGAATTCGCGCAGACGCAGCGGCTGCTGCTCGCGAAGCGGCTCCTGACCGACACGGCGCTGCCCGTCACCGATGTCGCGTTCGCGAGCGGCTTCGGCAGCGTGCGGCGCTTCAACGCGCTGTTCAAACAGCGCTACCGCCTGCAGCCCGGCCAGTTGCGGGGCACGATGAAAGCCGCCACTCCGGCGGGCGCCGCAGCCGACGTGCTGCGATTCGAGCTCTCGTTTCGGCCGCCGTTCGACTGGCCCGCGGTGAGCGGCTTCCTCGCCGCGCGCGCGATTCCCGGCGTCGAGGCGGTCGAGTCCGGCCGCTATCGCCGCACCGTTCGCATCGCGCTCGACGGCAAGGAACACCTCGGCTGGATCGAGGCCGAGCTGTCCGCGAAGAAACCGACGCTGCGCATCGCCGTGTCGGCATCGCTTGCAAAGGTGCTGCCGCCGGTGCTCTCGCGCGTGAAGGCGCTGATGGATCTCGCGTGCAATCCCGCCGAAGTCGCGCAGGCGCTGGGGCCGCTCGCCCGCCGCAGACCGGGCATGCGCGTGCCGGGCGCGTTCGACGGCTTTGAAATGGCGGTGCGCGCCATCCTCGGTCAGCAGGTGACGGTGGCCGGCGCGCGCACGCTCGCAGGCCGTTTTGCCGCGACGTTCGGCGACGCGATCGAGACGCCGTTTCAATCGCTGACGACGGTGTTTCCGACCGCGGCGCGCGTCGCCGAACTGACCGAAGGCCAGGTCGCGCGCATCGGCATGCCGGGCGCGCGCGCCCGCACCATCATCGCGCTCGCGCGCGCCGTCGCGGACGGACGCCTCGATCTCACGCCGAACGCCGATATCGAGCCGACGCTCGACGCTTTGCGCGCGCTGCCCGGCGTCGGCGAATGGACCGCGCAGTACATCGCCATGCGTGCGCTGGCGTGGCCGGACGCGTTCCCGCATACGGACCTGGGCGTCATGAAAGCGCTCCGCGAGACCAGCGCCCGCCGCGTGCTCGCCGCGGGCGAAGCGTGGCGGCCGTGGCGCGCGTATGCCGTAATGCATCTATGGCAATCGCTGACGAAGGAGTGAGCATGCGTTACTACGATCTCTACCAGAGCCCGTACGGGCAGATGCTGCTCGTTGCAGGCAACGAGGCGCTCTCGGGCGTCTATTTCGACGGCCAGAAATACCATCCGGGGATCGATCCGGAATGGCGGCGGGATTCGCATCACGCGCCGCTCGCCCAGGCGAAACGCGAGCTCTCGGAATATTTCGGGCGCGAGCGCCGGCGCTTCGACGTCGCGCTCGCGCCCGAGGGCACGCCGTATCAGCAGTCGGTGTGGAGCGCGATCTCGACGGTCGCGTTCGGCGAGACCGTCACGTACGGCGAGCTCGCGCGCCGCGCGGGTAGCCCGCGCAACGCACGCGCCGCCGGTGCCGCAACCGGCCGCAACCCGCTCACCATCATCGTGCCGTGCCACCGCATCGTCGGTTCGAGCGGCAGCCTCACCGGCTATGCCGGCGGTCTCGAGCGCAAGCGCGCGCTGCTCGCGCTGGAGTCACCGATCCCGGATTTGCTGTCGGCGGCGTAGCACGATTCGCTAATGCGCCGTACAGCGCCAGTCGATCACCGGATCGTGCGCGCGCGGCGACGCGATCACCGATAAGCGCTTCGGTTCGCGTAGCATCTGATCAACCACGCAATCGCCGACGTCACGCCCAATATCGCGACGGCGATCGATGCGCGCATAACGAACCCTAAAGAGTTTTCAGGCGTCACGGACAGGAGGCTGCCGATCACGAGCAACACGAACGCGAGCAGCCATCCAGACCCATCGATCGCGCGAGCGAACGTGTGGAGAAGCTGACGATCATTCAGGAAGCGCATCGATGGCCTACCGGTCAATGCTCGACTGCGCCGCATCAGCGGCTTCGACCGCGAGGCGGCATCGTGAATCGGACAAGCTGCCGCTGCCGACCATGTCGAGGAAGCTCACGATCATGGCGAGCGTCTGCGAATGGAACACCGCGGCCTCGGCGAGCCGAAACTCGCCGCTCCGGTAAGTAACCGCATGCAGGAGCCGCGTGAGCAGACGCGATTCACTGAAAGCGGGGTTCTGAACGACCTTTTGCACGATCCACTCCAGCGGATCCTCCGTCGCGGGTTTTGCGCTGAAACGGGCGAGCCGTCGCAGTTCGCTCTGAAACGCCTGGACAGGCATCAGGGCATGCGTTGAGGTCGGACCCGGATTGATCGCGTTCACGCTCGTATCGCCGGCGCTCACGCGCCGAACCGGTCGTAGAACGTGTCGCTGAGGTAGATGCCGGCAAGCGCAGTGCATGTGGCAACGATAAGCGCGAAAGGATTGAATTCGCCTGCCGCGATAACCCCGGGCGCTTCGAACAGCGGCGTGAGCACGCTTCCGCCGAAATACGCACAAAAAGCGCCGATCAACACGGCAACTACGAGCCCGCGCCCCGCATTCCACTGCATCAAGCGAATTGCCAAGGCCGCGACCAAGCCGCCGGTCACGAGCCAGATGACTGCATTCATCGGTTGCTCCACTTACCATGACAGACCACGGACTTTACGCATCGCGCGGGACGTGTCTGTGCGGTAACGCGCTTTGGCGCTTGCTTCCGTGCTAGGTTCCATGCGCCATGACGCTTGCGCGAATACCTGCTTCCAATCGACTCCTCGCCGCCCTGCCCGCGGATACCGCCGAACGCCTGCACGCGGATCTCGAGCTCGTTACGCTGAAGCTCGGCGCGCCGATATACGAAGTCGGCGGAAAGCTCTCGTACGTGTACTTTCCGACCGATGCCATCGTTTCGCTGATGTACGTCATGAAAGACGGCGCCTCGGCCGAGATCGCCGTGGTGGGCAACGAGGGGATCGTCGGCATTGCGCTTTTCATGGGGGGTGAGACCACACCCAGCCGCGCCGTCGTACAAAGCGCCGGCCAGGCGTATCGGCTGCGCTCGCAAGTGCTGAAAAGGGAATTCGAGGCAGGCGGGCCGCTTCAGCACCTGTTGCTGCGCTACACGCAGGCGCTGATCACGCAGATGGCGCAGACAGCCGTGTGCAACCGGCATCACTCGGTCGAGCAGCAGCTATGCCGGTGGTTACTGCTGAGCGCGGACCGGTTGCCGACGAACGAGCTCAGGATGACGCAGGAGCTCATTGCGAACATGCTGGGCGTGCGTCGCGAGGGCGTGACGCTCGCTGCGGGCGCCCTGCAGGAGAGCGGGCTGATTCGCTACAGCCGCGGCCATATCAGGATTCTCGACCGTCCGGGCCTCGAGCGCCGCGTGTGCGAGTGCTATGGAGTGGTCAAGCGCGAATTCGAACGGCTGCTGCCGGACCAGACTGCGAAGTGATCATTGGCGGCGCGTTCGTCCGCGGCGCCAATGTGCGGCGCCGCACGGAAGACGGTTGCCGCGCGCGACACAATACGCTCTCAATGTCATCGCAGGAGCATGCAGTGGAAAGACCCACCGAAGTTATCGAAGGGCTCGAACGCACGACGATCAACATGAGCGAAGGCTCCGACATACGCTACTGGAGCAGCCAATTCGGGATCAGCGTCGCGCAGCTCAAGGCCGTCGTGCGTGAAGCGGGCAATAACGCGGAGGACGTACGCAAGGCTCTCGCGGCAAGCGGCGCCCGCGCGTGGCGGAACTCATACTGACCCAGGCGCTCGATGGGCTCGAGACGCTGAGCCATTACGAGCGCACGGCGAACGCGCTGCTTGCGGCGTCGGGCAAGCATGCCGTGGAGCACGCTGCGCGCGTCCTCGCGCTGTACGTCGGGCATTATCAGCGGCGGCACGGTCCGATAGACACCGCGGCGCTCGCTGCTCCAGACAACGGTATGCCGACGCCGGAACAGATCGCCGACCGTGTCGAGGCGATGCGTGTTCTCGCTGCCGCGCTCGTCATCGCAGCGGCGGCCAATGATGCCGGCGCCGACGACGCGCCGCGGACGGCGTAACGATCGATCACGAATGAATACATCAACTATGGAGACGCAATGAACTCTGCTCAGGTCTATTCGGTGCGCGCGCAGTCCGCGCATGGCTTCGTCTGGAAATGGCGGGCAAACGACAAAGGTAAACGGGTCTCGGCACTGGGCTTCGTTTCGTACGACGACTGCGTCGCCGATGCGAAGAAAAACGGTTACACCGTAAGCGATTCGCGCGCGCCGGAATAGCGGCTGATCGGCCGACCTTGCATGGGTTGTCCGGACCTCGAGGTGATCGGGACCTGCTTGAACAGGAACACCGCGAGCCGGGAGGCAGACGACGAGGAGCCGCAAAGTCACCCGGCCCGCCTTACGGGAACTTCGCCGGCGACGAGAACGGCCTCGTGGCGTCCACCACGAACATGACCAGCGCGTGCAGCTCGGTCGAGCCGCTGCTGGAGACTTGCATCGGCATATCGGCGCCATGACCGGCCGCGGGCTCGCCCACTTTGACGCGCATCACGCCGTGTGAGCTGCGGATGCTTTGCTCTCCTGCCAGGACATAGAACGCTTCGGAGCCGGGGTGCGTATGTACCGGCGTTACGCTGCCGGGCGCACCGCTCGCTTCGTTGATTCGAAGCAGATACTGCGATGCGACGACCGGCGCGATCGGCCCCACTTCCGAAACTTTGGTGCCGCCGGCCGATTTCCCGCCGGCAGCACCCAGCGTGAAGAGCCACACTTTGCCCGCCGACTGGGCCACCAGCGCCCACGGGCCGGCTGCGGCCTGCGCTTCTGCGAGCGTAGTAAAGTTCTCTATCCTCCAGAAGAGCGGTCCGGGCGGCAGCTCCGCGACTCTCTTTTCGGCCAACGGCTTGACGACAAATGCCTGCTGCGCGATCGCCGGTTGCGGCAAGCACATCGTCGATGCGAACAGGACGAGCAACGGCATGAGAAATTTCATCGGGCACCTCCTTTTGATCGACCCACGGTTCATCTGAATTGCGACGGCGCCCGCAAGTGAACGCGATGCCGTGGAAGCGCGTCCCGAAGAAATGACGAAGCTTTAACGAAGAATCAGAAACATCAGATGATTCAGTCTGTTGGACTGAGGTCCGCGTGAGCGCGAGCGCGCGCACGGTGGGCGCTGAACCCGTTCCGGGGCCGCGCGGGCAGAGGCTCCAGGTCGGGGACTGGACGATCGAGCCGCTGCTGAATCGAATCTCGTCGAACGCAACCACCGTAAAGCTGGAGCCCAAGGTCATGTCCGTGCTCGTCTACCTCGCCGCCCGGCCCGGCGAAGTGGTGAGCCGTGAAGCGCTGCTTTCCGCGATCTGGCCCGGTGTGGTCGTCGGCGACGACACGCTCACCCAGGCCGTGATCAAGCTGCGCAAGGCGCTGGGGGACGTCGCCGGCAAGGCCGCGTACGTCGAGACGATCCCCAAACGCGGCTATCGGCTCATCGCGCCCGTGCGCTCGCAGACGGTCGACGGCACAGCGGTGCGCGCAAATTCGGAACACCCGCACGCAAGGCGGACGCTGCGTGTGCCGTGGATCGCCGCCGCGGGTATCGCCGCACTGCTGCTCGCAGTCTGGTGGCTGTACGGCGAGCGCGCGGGCGACGGCGCCCTGCCGCGGACGCCGATCGCGGCCACCGATCCTGCGCGCAACAGTCAGCCGACCATCACCGTCAGGCCGTTCCAGGCGTTAGGTGACGATCCCCAGGCCGTGCTGCTGGCTCGCGGCATCACCGCGGATCTCGTGACCGATCTCTCCAAGGTGCTCGGGCTTGCGGTGATCGGCACTGCCGCATCCACTGCCTCCGACAGCGGGACGCCACCGCCGGCCGCATCGAGCCGATATCTGGTGTCCGGCTCGGTCCAGCGGCTCGAGCGCGCGCTGCGGCTGCACGTGCACCTCATCGAGACCGAGACGGGGAAACAGTTGTGGTCCGAGCGCTTCGATCGTGCGCCGAGCGCACTCTTCGCGTTACAGGAAGAGCTTGGACCGGCAATTCTCAAGATCCTGCCGGCGAAGGTCAGCGAGGCCGAGTTGCGGCGCGTGGCGCAGCGCCATACCGCCAATCTCGAAGCCTATGAGCATTTCCAGCGCGGCCAGTTGGCGCTGCTCGCGCGACAGAAGGCGGAGAACGAGACCGCCCGCGAGATGTTCCGGCGCGCCATCGCGCTCGACGCGGCTTTTGCGCGTGCGTATGCCGGTCTCGCGCTCACGTACGCCGCCGACTATCGCAATCAGTGGACGGCCGACGGAGCGGCCGCTCTCGAACGCGCGTTCGAGCTCGCCCGCACCGCACACGAGATCAACCCCGATATTCGCGAGACTTACTGGGTGCTCGCATTCGTGCACCTGGAACGCGGCCAGCACGAGCAGGCGCTGCGCTACCTGGAGACCGCCATTCAGCTCTACCCCTCATTCGCCGACGGCTACGCGCTGATGGGCGGCATCAAGACGTACATGGGGCGTCCGGCCGAGGCCGTGCCGTTGATGCGCACGGCGATGCGTCTCAACCCGGACGGCGGCTATCTTTACTTTCTGAATCTCGGGCGAACCTATCTCGCGCTCGGACAGCTCGACCAGGCGCGGATCAATCTGGAGCACGCGCTGCTGCGCAACCCCGTCAATCTCGAGACCCATGTCTACATGGCCGCGGTACACCTCATCGGCGGCGACAAGGCGGCTGCGGCGTGGGAAGCAGACGAGATCCGCGCGCTGCAGCCCGGCTTCTCGATCCGCGCCTGGCTGCAGACTTACCCGCTGATCGACGTCACGCAGAAGACCAAGCTCGTCGAGGCCCTGAGCGAGCTGGGATTCTGATCAGTTGATCTTGAGATTGATCGCCCGCGCCACGTCGCCCCATTTCTTGTACTCGGTGGCGATGAACGAGGCGGCCTCTCTGGAGTTCTTGATCACGACGTAGGTGCCGACCTTTTCGAAGGCATCCTTCATGTCCTTCGTCTGCAGCAGCTTGGTGATGTCCGTCGAGAGACGGTCGATCACGGTCTGCGGCGTGCCACGCGGCGCGAGAAGCACGGTCCAGAGCGATGCGTCGTAGCCCGGCACCGTTTCTGCAATCGCGGGGATGTCGGGCAACTCGGGCGAGCGCTTCGCGCTGGTCACCGCGATGATGCGCAACTGCCCTGCCTTGTGATTGTTGATGACGCTCGCGACGCCCAGGCACCCGATCTTCACCTGGCCGCCCAGCAGATCGGCCCGGGCGAGGGCGCTGCTCTTGTAGGGCACGTGGACCATGTCGATCTTCGCCATGTGGGCGAACAGCGCGAAGAACATGTGCTGCGCGCCGCCGTTGCCCGACGAGCCGTAGTTGATCTTGCCCGGGTTCTTCTGTGCGAGCGCGATGAGCTCCTTGAGATTGCTCACGCCGAGGGACGGGTGAATCGTGACCACGTACGGCTGGCCGCCGATCTGCATGACCGGCGCGAAATCCTTCAGCGGGTCGTACGGCATCTTCTTGTGAAGGTGCGGGAAGATCACGTGCGGCGTCGCCGTGCCGAGCAGCGTGTAGCCGTCGGGCGTGGACTTCGCCGCGATCTCGGTGCCGATCAGGCCGCCGGCGCCGGTGCGGTTGTCCACCACGATCTGCTGTCCGAGCGTGTCCGTGAGCCGCGTCGCGAGGATGCGGATCACGACGTCGTTCGCGCCGCCGGCCCCGAACGGCACGATGATGCGGATGGGCCGCTCGGGATACGCCGCCGCCTTCGCCACGCCGGCGTAGGGTGCGCAAATTGCGCACCAGCCGATGACCGCAAAAAGAATACGCGAGAGCGTCGAGCGCTTGATCCTTTCCAACATGATGTCTCCTCGTTTTATCGAACTTGTTACTCCGGCTTGATCCCGGCGGCTTTGATTACCTTCGCGTAGCGCACCGTCTCCGACCGGATCAACTCACGAAGCTGCTCGGGCGTGCTCGTCACCGTATCGATGCCCGACGACCCGAGCTTGTCCTTCACCTCGGGCGCCAGGACCGCCTTGTGAATTTCGGACACCAGGCGATCGACGACCGGACGCGGTGTGCCCGCGGACGTGAGTATCGCGTACCACTGCACCGAGACGAGGTCGACGCCCTGCTCGCGCGCCGTCGGCACGTCCGGCAGAACGCCGAGTCTTTTTTCCGTGAGCGCGGCGAGCGGCCGCACCTTCTTATCCTTGACAACGGGAATCGCTGGCGCCACCGCGAACGTGCCGAAATCGACCTCGCCCGTCATGCACGCGAGCAGCCCGGCCACGTTGCCTTTGTACGGGATGTGCACCATCTGCAGCCCGTACATGCTGCGCAGGAGCTCGGTCGCGAGATGGTTGCCGGCGCCGAGTCCGCTCGAGCTGAAGTTGAGCTTGCCGGGACTGCTCTTGGCGAGCGCGATGAATTCCTTCAGGTTCTTCGCCGGCACCGAGTTGTGCGTGGCCATCACGTAGTACATGTTCGCCACCAGCGAGAGCGGCTGAAAATCGCGCGCCGCGTCGTAGTTGAGCTTCTTGTACATCGACGGGCTCAGCGAGATAGACGGCGGCGTGAGCACGATGGTGTAGCCGTCTGGCGGCGATTTCGCCGCGAGCTCGAGCCCGATGTTCGACGTCGCCCCCGGCCGGTTCTCGGGAACGACCGGCTGCTGGATCTGCTCGGAAAGCTTCTGGGCGATCGTGCGGCCGGCGATGTCCGTCGGGCCGCCGGGCGGAAACGGCAGGATGAGGCGTATCGGCTTCGTCGGATACGCCTGCGCAAACACGGTGGGCGCGGGCGCGAACACCGCCAATGCGGCGATCGTGCAGGCAAGTTCAGGCAGTACTTTCATCGTTTCCTCCCTTTGGTGAGCGCTTATGCGGGCTCGAGGCCCGTCTCGCGCAAAACTTTCCTCGCGGCATCCGACCGCATGAACTCGAAGAACGCCTTGTTCCCTTCGCGCTGCGTCGAGCCGGTGAACACGGTCGCGCCATATACGATCGTCTGCCGGAGCTCCGGCGGCAACGGTCCGACGATCGTCACACCCGGAACCGGCAGGAGCTCGGCCGGCTGCTGCACGCCGATGTCGGCCTCACCCCGCACCAGCACCGGGCCGACCATCTCGCCGGGACGGGACTTGACGAGCTTCGCCGCAATCGCGTCCGCGATCCCGAGCTTCTCGCACGCCTGCACGAAATGAATGCCGCTCGCGCCGAGGGTGTAACAGACCGCCTTCGCCGCCAGCAGCGCTTCCTTGAGCTTCTGCGGCGAGCTGATGTCCGGCTTGGGCGCGCCCTCCTTCACCGCGACGACCGCGCTCGAATGCGCGAATGCGGCGCGGCTGCTGCCGATGAGCCGGCCCTGCTCGATCAGCGGCCCCGAGAATTCCTCGGGCCCGACGAACACGTCGGCTGGGATGCCGCTGCTGATCTTTTTCGCGAGCTCCGGTCCGGCTCCGTAAGTGATGTCCACCTTGAATCCGTGCTCGCGCTCGAACTCCGGCACGAGCTCGATCAGCGCCTCTTTACAGGACATGGTGCAGATCACCACGAGTTTCCCGCGCTGCGGCCCGGCTGATTCGCTCATCCACCCTCCTCGTCATGTCATCGCGAGCCGGCAGCGGCAGCCGGCGTGGCGATCTCCAATGTCATCGCGAGCCGGCAGCAGCAGCCGGCGTGGCGATCTCCAATGTCATCGCGAGCCGGACGGCGTCAGCCGGCGTGGCGATCTCCAATGTCATCGCGAGCCGGACAGCGGTAGCCGGCGTGGCGATCTCGAAGCGTTCGCAAACATTCGTAAAGACGCGCATCTTCGCCTTCGATACCGCAGCGGCGCAAGTTTCTCGAACGGCGCCGATGGTTTACTCTCCGCCTAGTCGTCTTTTCGTCTTTTCTATACGGGAAATCCAATGAGCCACGAAGCCCACGACCACCACCACGACGGCCGCCGCGTAGAAGACTTCCGCCTCATCACGGGCGCCGGCAAATACGCCTCCGACTGGAACCAGCCCGGCCAGCTCTACGCCCACTTCGTGCGCTCCGACCGCGCGCATGCCGAAATCGTCTCGGTAAACACAAAAGCCGCGCTCGCATTCCCCGGCGTCAAAGGCGTCTACACCGGCGAGGACGCGGTGAAAGCCGGCTACACCAAGGCGCCGCACACCATGGGCTTCGTCGGCAAGGGCGGCATGAAAGCGCAGGGGCCGGACCGGCCGGTGCTCGCGCACGGGAAAGTGCGGTTCGTCGGTGAAGCGGTCGCGCTCGTCGTCGCCGAGACGCCCGGCGCGGCGCACGACGCCGCCGACCTCGTCCAGGTCGAATACCGCGAGCTTCCGGCCGTCACCGATGCCGAAGCCGCGCTGGAAGCCGGTGCGCCGCAGCTCTCCGAGCAGGTGCCGGGCAATCTCGCGTGGGAATCCGAGGTCGGCGACGAGAAATCGGTCGAAGCGGCGTTCGCAAAGGCGGCGCACATCACCAAGGCGAAGGTGATCTCGACGCGCGTCACGGCGAGCCCCATGGAGCCGCGCTCGTGCGTCGTCGCGTACGACGCCGCGGCCGACACGTATCGCATCCACTCCCCCATGCAGGGCATCACCACCGTGCGCTCGCAGCTCTCGGCCTACACCAAGGTGCCGCAGGAGAAGCTCGTGTTCGAAGTGGGCGACGTCGGCGGCGGTTTCGGCCAGCGCTCGGGCGCGTATCCGGAATACGCGGCGCTCATGATCGCGGCGAAGGCGCTCGGCAAGGCAGTGAAGTGGACCGGCACGCGCACCGAAGGCTTCCTCACCGACACGCACGGCCGCAACATGATCGCGCACGGCCAGCTCGCGCTCGACAAGGACGGCAAGTTCCTCGCGATGCGCCTCGACTGGATCGTTGACCTCGGCGCGTACCTCTCGCCGGGCGCGCAGGGCCACATCCGCAACACGACGAATTGCATGACCGGCGTCTACAAGATCCCGGCGCTTTACGCGACCTATCGCATCCCGATCACCAACACGACGCCGATCGGCGCCTATCGCGGCGCGGGACGGCCGGACATCGCGTACACGGTCGAGCGCCTCGTCAACCAGGCTGCGGCAGAGATCGGCAAGGACCCGGCGGAGCTGCGCCGGATCAACTTCCTCCAGCCGACCGATTTCCCATACAAGTCACCGAGCGGCGGCGAATACGAGATCGCCGACATGCCGGGCGTGCTCAAGAAAGCGCTCGCGCTCGCCGACTGGAAAGGTTTCGAGAAGCGGCGTGAGAAGTCGATGAAGGCTGGGAAGCTTCGCGGCATCGGCATCTCCACCGTCATCGAGAACACGGGCTTAGGCAACGCGCCGGTCGATGAAGTCGAGATGCAGCTCGACGCGAACGGCACCGTCACCGCGTTCATGGTCGCGAAGACGCAGGGCCATGGCCACGAGACCACCTTCGGCTCGATCATCGCGGACGCGCTCCAGATCCCGCTCGAGAAAGTGAAGATCGAGCAGTGCACGCCCGGCACCACGCTCAAGGGCAATGGCACCGGCGGCTCGCGCAGCACCGTGGGCGCGGGCAGCGTGTGCCACCTCGCGTCGCTCAAGTTGATCGAGGAAGGCAAGGCGCTCGCGGCGCTCGAGCTCGGCGTCGAGCCTTCGCAGGTCGCGTACGCGAACGGCGAGTTCAAGTCGGATCTGTCCGAGCGCACGCTCAAGCTCGCGGACCTCGCGAAGCAGAAAGCGGTCAAGATCATGGCGGACGGCAAGTTCGGCTCGACCTACCCCAACGGCTGCCACATCGCCGAAGTCGAGGTCGATCCCGACACCGGCGTGACGGAAGTCGTGTCGTACTGTGCGGTGGACGACATCGGCACCGTCATCAACCACGCGATTGTCGAAGGGCAGCTACACGGCGGCGTCGTGCAGGGCGCGGGACAGGTCTTCGGCGAGAAGATCACCTACGACCCGGAGACCGGCCAGCCGCTCAGCGCGAGCTTCATGGATTACTACATGCCGCGCGCAGGGCTCATCCCGCCGATTCGCGGCGAGGAACACCCCACGAAGAGCACGGTCAGCCCTCTCGGGGTGAAGGGGGTTGGGGAGTCGGGATGTACTGCGTCTATTCCTGTGCTCGTGGGCGCGGTACTCGATGCGGTGAAGCCGCTGGGGATCAAGAACCTGGATATGCCGCTGACGCCGGCGAGGGTTTGGGGGGCGATTAGCAGGGCCTAAAAGCTGCAAAGACGAGGAGCCGCGAGAGAGCACCACGGGGCGAGCGCGCGAGGAGGCCGCTCACTTGGCCACGCACGGTCGCCCTCTATTGTTCGGCACCGATAAATGTCGGCGCGGTGGCGCTACCTGCTCATCAAGAACGGTACCCCCGCAACTCACGCATTAGCGACCTCGCATGTCCGCACCTACGCTTACCTCTTTCGAGTGCTAACGCCGGCGCGGTCCAATAGTCCTCGCTTTTGCTCCGCTGCTCAGCAGCCACCAAGGACTAGAAATCCATACCCGGCGGGGCCAGCAGGCCACGGCGAAAGTTCTGTGATCGTTCGCACGTGACCGGGTTATGCGCTACTTCGAGATGTTCGACGGCAGAAAAGCGAGAAAGACCGAAAGACCGGCCTGTTAATACGTGGCTGCCTGATTCGAATCCAAGCCGAGGGCGCCAATAAATCAAAGGCTTAAGCGCAATCTGAACTCGACAGCCTTCGCTGTAAGCGGTGTGTATGCGCCTTTTCTGCGAGCCACGTAGCATCGCATACTCGACTAAGCGACACTGGCCGAACTCAACAGATCGCGGCGGATTCTTCGCGCCTGAACATATGATGATCCCACAGCTCGACCGACATGCCTTCGGTGACAAACTTTATCACTTCGTCTTTCCAGCACAGCCGGTTGCAAGCATCGAGCATCTGCACGGACGCGAACAGGAGCTTGAACGGATCTCCCGTGCGCTCATGGCCCCGGGTCGCCACGTATTTATCTTCGGTGATCGTGGCGTCGGAAAATCATCGCTCGCCGCGACTGCTGCAGCTCAGCATCAGAGCAGTGACGCATCCTATATAGACGTGTCGGGCTCGCCCGATTCGACCCTCAAGAGCGTCATCGCTAACGTGGTCTATCAGGCTGTCAACGCAAGCCGTATCAAGAAGACGAAGACGTCTGAGACCATCGCATTCGAAAGTAAGTGGGCGAAACTGGGCAGCTCACGCGAAACAGCATTGCATGATCTTCAAGAGCAGATCGGCACCATTGTCGACGCCGTCGAAATGTTGCGCGAAGTGGCGCCGTTACACTCGGCAAATCCTGTCGTAGTGGTCGACGAATTCGACCGCATCCAGAGCACCGAGGAGCGAGGGCGATTTGCTGACCTAATCAAGCAGCTTGGGGATAAGAGAATACCGATTCACTTTATTTTCACGGGTGTGGCGAAGACGATCGAAGACTTGCTCGGCGCACATGCCTCTGCTGTGCGTCAGTTCGAGACAGTCGAGCTGCCTCGACTGAACTGGCGTGGGCGATGGGAAATCGCACTCGCAGCAACAAGCGCATTTGGGGTGCGGCTCGATCGCGAAATCTACCTGCGCATCGCTGCGGTGAGCGACGGGTTCCCGTACTACGTTCACTTGATCACGGAAAAAATGCTGTGGCGCGTATTCGACGATCCGCAAGTTGTTACTGAAATCACATGGCAGCATTACGACGATGGACTACAGCAGGCGATTACTGGGATCGATGCCGAGCTTCGAAGACCTTACGAAATGGCCGTTAATCAACGCAGAGGTGACGACTATGAGGAAGTGCTGTGGTCGAGTGCCGATTCCGACTATCTGCAGCGCTTCGTGAAAGACATGTACTCTTCGTATGAATACGTAATGGAACAACGGCCAGATCGTACGAAACTCGACGCGGATCGCTATGGAGCACGCGTGCGTCAGCTGCGTAACCCGTCGTGCGGAGCGATCTTAGTATCTGATGCAGCAAAACCGGGACTGTATACATATCGCGAGAAGATGTTACGCGGCTTCGTACGCATGCAAGCAGAGGCAAACGGCATTGAATTGCTGGGAGAGCGTGCGCGGGCACCTCGCCCTGTAATGCACGTCCCGTCAAGCGTCACGCGCGGATATCACGCATCACGGCCACCAAAGGGAGTGCACATGGGACGGCGAAGAGAAAACGAGAAGCATGATGCGTCCGGTGTCGAAATACGGCCGTCGTACGATGGGGCGCCAGATGACGAATCACCGACTCGTGATTGAGCCGGTGCGCGAAAGACCCAAGTTCTATTCGCGGCTCTCTGCGTCAAACGCGGTGTGTCGAAAAACGATCGCAAACGCTTTGACTGTGACTGGCGATTCGCACGTGAAATTGATGATCACATTAGTCAAACGCAAGTAGCCACCGTTATTGAGTGTGAAAGGCGAACGTGCTTCCTTGAACATCTGTGATTGGCTTCACACCGACCTTCGAGTTAGCCACAATCGCTTACATCCGATGTGAATTAAGATGATAAATCTGTGCGCTTGCCCGGGCGTCTGGCAGGCCCAGGTAAAAACGAAACGCTTTAAGCGTGCTACTTACGTCCACTAGATCTTCCGCCATGGCATAACGCTTTATGTATCTATGCACGCGAGCTTTTCCGTCGCGCGTATACTCGCGATGCACCTTATCTTCAGCGGTCTTCGATTTAATAACTGCCAGCGGATCTGCGGCAACAAACGCTTCCAATAGGCTGGGAGCAACAAGGTCTTCCACTTCCCAATCGAGCCCCTTGTACTTTTGGTTCGCGTGGGCGAATGCGCGCTCGATCGCGCGCGGATCTAGATTGCCCGGACGCGGCATTGACGGGAACAATCGGAAAAGATCCTTGTATTCGAGTAGGCTCGTGTCTAATTCGCGGGCGGCCTTAACTGCTTGTCTGCCCGCGTTGTCATTGTCGAACAATGCTACGAAACGATACCGTGGGCGTCCATTTGGCAGCAAAC
The DNA here is from genome assembly GCA_035626595.1 of Burkholderiales bacterium. GTDB lineage: Bacteria > Pseudomonadota > Gammaproteobacteria > Burkholderiales > SG8-41 > JAQGMV01. Next base: position 4,282 of record DASPNJ010000049.1, on the reverse strand, counting down.
ACGTGCGGCCGAGTCCGCGTAACGTTACCAATTCGCGAATTACGCCACGCGTCCCTCCTCGGTCGCGCTCACCCGCACAAACAATCGCGAAGTCGGTCCCGACAAGGTCAATGCCAGTGCTCGCCAGCTCCAAATGCGCAGCGAGTTGAAACAGTTCAGCGTCTGATGCACCTTCGACCAGGATAGTACGCGAATGTACAACGAGGCCCAAGGCTTGGGCATATCGCTGCACTGAATCAAGTTCTTCCAAAGGGGTAGGTACTCAGACTGACTTTTTTGCGGGTCCCGCAGTCGGTGGGCGCAAAAATGGTCCGTTGTGCCCAAACGAAACGTGGCAGGCAAAACGGTAGCCTGGCTTAGGATCACGAAAGCCGTGCTCTTCTGGTCGATATGGAACAAGGGTGTTTCCAAAGTCTTGCACTCGGGCGAGTGCTCGGTTCTCAAAATCGGCGGACGCCAAAGCCTGCACGGTCCGAAGAGTACTATCGTTCATATCCCTCAACCATCTAAGCCGCTCCGGCACCTGCACGAAGTGTTCGCTTTCTCGCCAGAGCTGACGCAAGAACCGAAATACTTTATCGCCTTCGACCGACCGTTGATTCTGAAATAGCAGAATTGCATACTCGAGGCGCAGTTGCGGTGTAACTCGGTATTTGGTTGCTTGCAACTGTTCAACGAGTTCAAGCTGTTGCTTAAAGGAAAAAGGTGAGGTCAGGGAAAGTAAGTCGTAACGCAGCCTAAGCACTTGCATATTGCCCCGGCCAAGGGGATGCCCAAGTAACTGGAGTGCGCGCACCCGGTTTTCCTCGGGGACTGCTGATAAGCCTCTGCCGATCTGGTAGTTGCCCTCCTTGGCCAAGACCTTCCACGCGGCAATTAACACGTCGACTTCGCGTCGCGGTTCTGCATCCTCAATGTCTGGCGGTGTCTGCTGCAGCAAAATAGCGAGGCCTTGGTCGGCTAGCGCGCCGAGCTGCGACTTTCTATAGGTCGCTTCATCGGAGATAAGGGCGGAAAACACGAGCCCCAGTGCTTCAATGCAATGCTCGATCGCCAATTCCCCCGGATCGCGTGCGCTCTCAAGCAGGTTCTTTACATACGTCTCGAGAACGAAGGAATTCGTGGGACTTTCAACGTATGCCTTGTGGGTGGCCTCGCTCGCCAACTTTCGTAATTCAAGGATGCGGGGCCGCGGCGCACCCTCCACTGCCTCCGCTTCCGCAAGATCGAGATATGCATTTGCCAACGAGTTAAAAAGGTTCAGATTCGGTTCCGATCCCGGCGAATACTCGATGAATGACAAAGCATAGTTGATGTCCTCAATAGCTCTTAAGAGTAGAGCAATGCGTAGCGCATTGGTAACGCCGTAGAAGCGTTCGTCGAGTCGAGCGATGCGACGCCTAGAAACGGCGGTGTGGTGCCGAAAGACGCGATTGGTATCGCGCAGTGATTGCGGCATATTGTCCAGAGCGTCCAGGACCTCCGGCCAGATTGATGCGAAGCTGCCATGCCCGTGATCCGGGTCGATCTTAAAAATCGAGGTCGCGAAGTCTTCGCCAATCGTTTGATACGCGCGTTCCCCAAGCATCGATTTGTGGGCAATTTGGCGCAATAGCATAAAGCGGAGATGCTCGGCATCTTTCGCCTCTGCGAATCCAAGAGCGCTACGACTCTCGAAGTCATAGAAGAGGGCGTTGATGAGAAAGCGACCCAATACGTCGTGAACCAATGCCCAGTGCTTCTCGCCGTCGGTCTGAACCCTCACGAGACCCAGTGCGCCGAGCGAACTCCGTAGATCCTCGAGCAAATGCGCGATCGGCCATTTTCCCTTGCTTGCGGGCAATAGTTGTTGTGGCAGCGGAAGGCGCTCCGTACTCAGTGCCGCGATCTCCAGGACCGCATGTTTCACCTCATCGTCATTTGTATTCTCTTTAAAACATCTGTACATCCACTCCTGAACAGATTCTGAGAGGTCGTACTGCCTCTGCATCCAAAAGGAAAGCGTCACCCAAAAGGCTGCGACACCTTCCAGGTAGCGGACAGTATGTTCGCGGTAGAACGCGGTCCATTCATGGTCGTTGCGTTCTTTGCCATACACTCTTAGGAATCGATTGAGGTGTCGACCCAAAGCCTGTGCTTCGTCCTCTTGCAGCGCGTGGTTGAGATCAACAAGATGCTTGAAAACGGACTTATTAAAGAAAGAGAGCCCCAAAACGGGCCCAGCCACAACGAGAATGCAAACCGGACGTCCCTCGCGCTGAAGCTCGTTTCGAAACTGTACGAGCTCGCTATCTCGATAGTGCCAATGCAGTTGGTCGAATACTATGATAGACGGCGTTTCATAGCGGACCGGGTGCTGCGTCCCCGTGCTCTCGGTCGGTTCTAGCGGGCTGGATGAGTCACGACCGCGCGGACTAAGCGGTTGAGCATTAGCGTGTACGCGTTGCAGGAAGTTACTTACTGACAACGCATCCGGCGTGAAGGGGACAGATTTGGCCACCAACGTCGGGTAGCCCTCGCGGGCACATTCCCAAGCTAAACTGCGAGCCAGTGTCGTTCCCCCGGCACCCGATTCCGAGGAGATGTATGCAACGCAGTTTTCGTCGGGTCCGCCTGCGTCCAGTCTTCTCAGAATGGATTTAAGAATCGCCGCGGGTCGTCCAGATCTAGTCCACGGCAGCCCTGCTGCATAGGGACGCCACGATTCTTCCGAATTCCTGAAAAATGCCACGAATTCGTCTTCTCTAAGTTCGTCCGGAACCAGCGGTGCCACATCTCGCTCCTGGATCACCTGATAGCGCTCTAAGATCGGCCGTTCAGGTTCATCTAACTCAGTGACGTCAATCTTCGAGAACCTACCCTGACGGTCTCGGACGCGGATGACGGTCCGTTCCTCGGGGTAGACCTTGTTATAGTGCTCGAGGATCTCGCGGACGACCTCGTCGCTGGATCTCTCCAGGAGATTTGCAGCCGCAGTATCCGGTGTATGCGCGAGCCATGCATCGAGCGTGTCTTTCATGCCCGGCGCAGCTGAGACGAACGTCAGGAATGTTCGAAAGCCTGACGACCACAATTCAGATAAGTCCCGTAGAACTGGCGCGGCGTCGTCCGAGATAATTAGAATCTCTCGAACTTCTGAACGTCTCAGCGCCTCTAGCATCGTTATGCGCCGTAGTCGAGCCTGGAAATCGGGCGGCGGTATTGGCTGCGGTCGACCGTTCATCAGATAAACAGGTAATGACCGTTGCGGCAATTCGATACGAGAGGGATCGCTGTCAATGAGCTGCAGAAATCCGCGCTTCCGCGTCATCGGATCGTCTAAGCGCGTGCTCGCTTCGAGTGCTTGTATTAAGCGAGACTCAGATGGTTCGAGGAGAACTTGTCGCCAAGGTAAGCCAAGAAACGCTACCAAAGAGTCTAAGTCGATTTCGCGGGGAAGCTGGTGCAGCCAAACGGCGGCGTCTCTACTCGCGATATTGGCGAGAAGGTTCTCAGAGACCTCACTAAGTAGGAACAGTCGCGCTGCGTTCACCTGGTATGCCTCCCAACCACTGTGCATGTTCAGAGTAGCAGTGGACGAGTCGGTTCGCTACTCTGTTGAATGTCTTGCCTCACCCGGCCAACTCGGGCATACCAATGAAGCTGTAGATGGCGGCGGCGCGCTCGCCACCACATCGGGCGCACAGGACAGATAGTTCTTACGCCAAAGCGCAGCATTAATTCGCGATCCGCGGCATTGTTGTCAATCTCGATCCTGCCGTCTTCGACGTACCGGGTGAGCGCGCTCTAGCACCGCCGGCACAAGGCCGCACACGCAGGCTTCAAGCTTGAAGCCGACAGTCGCAGTGGTACCGCGAACCGGTCGCAAATCTGGCCCGCCCGCAACACAGTCGGAGTTCGTCCGGCATTTGCCTGCGGAGCAACTCTTCAGGCAACCGAAAAATTACGTAAGGACATGTGTCGATTTCCCCTGCCCTCCTTCGACTAATCGTCAAAGGAGCCGGAAATGGAAATCGTCACTGTCATTGTCGAAGCCCTGCGCCGGACACTGCAAAAGGCCGGGCCCTACGTCGTAGTGGAAATCGTCCTGCCCGGCGGCACGCTGTTCGCTGTGGCGCTGGCGGTGTACCGACATAGGAAGGTGATTTCGGCGGGTCGGTAGGTTTGTTTTCCTGGATTCCCGCCTTCGCGGGAATGACGATGGATGGGGAGGCGCCATGCTCCGGAACGCTCCGATGTACTCATACATCCCGGCCAAAGACGTCGACCGGGCGCGCAAGTT
>DASPNJ010000048.1:0-42912 GCA_035626595.1 Burkholderiales bacterium | reverse complement strand
GACGAGTGCCCATGCGCGACGTGGCGATCCCGTGACGCACGTGCTTTTCGGACGCTCGGCGATTGCCACGCTGCCGCATTCGCGGTAGCTCGCAATGACAACTCTCGTTGTCATCGCGAGGAGGGCGACTGCCCGACGCGGCGATCCCGTGGCGCACGTGGTGTTCACTTTCCCTCCGCGTCGATCACCGGCGCCACCGCCGCGCCGATCGCGAGCAGCCGCGCATCCGAATAGCGCGGCCCGACGATCTGCACGCCGACCGGCAGGCCTTTCGCTCCCTTCGTGCACGGGATCGCGATGCACGGCGCGTGCATCACGGTGAACATCGCGTTGAACACCCAGTCGCCGGTCGTGTGCAGCCCTTCCGGCGCCTCGCCCGGCGCCGCCGGCGCGACGACGACGTCGAAATCGCCGAACAGCGCATCGAACGTGCGTGCGCAGTCCGCGGCGAGATCGTACGCCTCGACCATCGTCTTCGCCGTGATGCCTTTCTTGTTCTCCGCCATGTCGCGGAACTCGGCGTGCAGCCGATCGCCGTGCGTGAGCAGCTCCGGAAGGAACGCGACACCCCCTTCGCCGATCATGAGAGTGCGCTGGGCTTCGTTGATGGAGTTGAATTTCGACGGCAGCTCGAGGTCCTGCACGCGCGCGCCGGCTTTCTCCAGCCGCTCCGCCGCTTTCGCGAGCGCCGCCTGCGCCGCCGGCTCGGCCTTGTTCCAGTACGGCGTCCTGCAGATCGCGATGCGCAGTCCGCGCGGGGTGACCGGCTTCTGAGAGGCGAGATCGCGCAAACGAAACGCTTCCGCGACGAGCGCGAGGTCCGCGACCGAGCGCCCATACCATCCGACCGTGTCGCAGTACGCCGAGAGCAGCTTCGCGCCTTCGCGCGAGACCGAGCCCCACGTCGGCTTGATCGCGTAAATACCGTTGAACGACGCCGGCCGGATCTGCGAGCCGCCCGTCTGCGTGCCGAACGCGAGCGGCACCATGAAATCCGCGACTGCCGCGCCCGATCCCGAAGACGATCCACCCGGCGTGTGCGCGAAATTGTGCGGGTTGCGCGTCAACGCCTTGCGCCCGCCCGCCGCGAACTCGACCGTGTCGGTCTTGCCGAGGATCAGTGCACCCGATTGCCTGACGACCGCCACGCACCCGGCATCCTTCGACGGCCGATGGTTGACGTAGCTCGGAGAATTCTGTCCCGTCGGCATGTCCGCCGTGTCGATCACGTCCTTCACGCCGAACGGCAGCCCGTGCAGCGGCCCGGCCGGCGCCCGCTTGTCGAGCTCGCGCGCCTGCGCAATCGCGTACGCGGGATCGATATACGACCATGCGCGCACATCGCGATCGCGTTGCTCGATGCGCTCGAGACACGATCTGACGAGCTGCTCGACGGTGAGCGTCTTCTCGCGAATCTGCGCGGCAGCGGCGGCTGCGGTGAGGAAACAAGGTTCCATCTCGGACGTCCTTGAATGCGGGAACCTGGACGCTATCATAAGCTGGTAACCGGACGCTCCGGGATTGCTTCCCATGCGCAACCACCGCGTGGTGCGCGTGCGCCGCACTGGCGGCGTCTCGCAATGACCATGCGGTGTCATCGCGAGGAGCGCGCGGCTAGCGCGACGTGGCGATCTCGTGGCGCACGCTATCTCGGATCCGGCACGAACCTCAGCGCGCCTGGAAACGGCTCCGGTTCCCGCCGCGTGTAATGCGGCGCCGCCGGCAGCACACCCAGCGCGGCGAGATTCTCGCGACGGTCGTACTGGATCGCGATCGTCTCGGCCGGCGTATCGCTCGCACGCTCGAACCTGACGACCCGAACGTGTGAAGCTTCGTCGCGGCCGTGTCCGGTCCCGAGCTTGCTCGCTGCGCGCGCTGCGTCCCTGCGCGCCTCCTGGCGGTCCGCGAGCCCGCCCTGTGCTGACGGTGCCGGTGATTCCGCCGGCGCAGGCGCTTCACGACGCTCCGCGGAACCGGAATCGAACGGCGCGATGCGCGGCTGTGGAACAGGATGCGCAACCGGCCGCGACCTCTCCCGAAAAACGGCGACGCCGATGACGCCGACGTTGTCCGGGCGTCCGGTGCGCGCCGCGTACGAATTCTGGTGCTCGGTGAAATAGAACGCGGCGCTGCGTTCGAGGCTCTTGCGCCAGCCGAGGATCTCGACCGATCCCCACGGATCGAGAACGTAACCCGATTGCGACGGGGATGCGGTATCGCCCGAGATCACGTTCACGCCGTCGACGCTCGTGACGACGAGCACCCGTGCGCCGGTGCGGTTGCGGATGCGCAGCGCGTACTCGTTGCCGGGCGTGCCGACGACGTAGCGCCGGCCGTCCTTGCTGTAAACCGGCAGTGTGGTGCCGCGCGTTCGGTCGAAAACCTCCACCTGTACGAGGGTCCGCTCGATCTGAGGTCGGATGTCGTGCGCCTGGACGGCGCAGCCGTTCAACGCCAGAGCGGCGAATACGGCCGCCAGCCAACGGCCCAGGACGAAATCGCGAACGATGGGCCGGCAACCTGCGCGGCGCTCGATCGCCGCTCGCAATGACAGCATGTGCGTCTCCCGTTAAGCCGGCCGAATCGCGGCCGTTGCTGGCTTAAACGGGAGACCTGAACAATCGGGGTTAACGTGTCATTGGAGTAGCCGCCGGCGCGGCGACGAAGTTACTCTCATGAAATGCTCCATTTGAACGCACCATCGGGTATGACGGACACAGCCACGCTGACGCTATACAACCGCGAGCGCTCCGGGAACTGCTACAAGGTGAGGCTCATGTTCTCGCTGCTCGGTCTCGACTTCGAGAACAGGTCGATTCACCGCGAAGGCAAGGACCGCAACATGCTGCCGCCCGACTTCGAGAAGCTCTCCCCGCTGCGCCAGATCCCGCTGCTGATTGCCGACGGCAAGCCGTATTGGGGAACGATCCCGATCCTCGTGTACCTCGCGCGCAAGCACGGCGGCGAGACGTGGCTCCCGAGCGACGCGGAAGGCGAGGCGCAGGTTACGCAGTGGCTGTCGCTCGCGCAGAACGAGATCTTCTACGGGCTCGGTCGCTCGCGTTCGATGCGCGGCCAGCGCTGGCACGGCTACGGCACGCTGGAGGAAGCGCACGCGATCGCGCAGGTGGCGCTGCGCGTGCTCGAAGGGCGGCTCGCCGATCACGACTGGCTCGCACTCGAGCGCACCACGATCGCCGACGTCGCCTGCTATTAATATACCGTCTTCGCGCCCGAAGGCGGCATTTCGCTCAAGCCGTTTCCCGCCGTGAAAGCGTGGCTCGCGCGCATCCAGGCGCTGCCGCGCTATCTGCCGACGCCGGTGTACGACGGGGCCGGCGGCCCGCTCGTCGACTGAGCTTCCGGCTCACGGCTATGACGCGGCGGTCCCCGGGCACGTCATGACCGGGCTCGTTACCGCCCACGCGTTCAGAGCTCTCCCATAGGGACCTGATGTTCGCTTACTGGCAAGCTCTTCTCCACTTTAGGCTGACTTAAGAAGCTCCAATGACGTTTCCGCTGGCTCGTCTGCAAGCGAGGCGCCACAGTACAGCTACGCACGCAACAGCAACGACTTGATCGGCCGCTTGCTGGTTGGTCGCCGAGGTTCTCATAATGCCCTATGACTTCGCTGGTGAGCTCGCGCTCGACGAAAACGGGCCGGCCGCAGAGGGACCGACTACCGAAAGCGACAGCATACGCGGCGCCGAATTGCATACTTGAGCGTGGTGTGGTCGAGCCGGCTGCTATCTTCGCGTTCGACCTGCTTTGGCTCGCGGGTAGGGACTTCAGGCGGGGGCCACTAGTCGAGCTAAGATCCGCGCTCGCCGTCGCGCACGAGCGCTGCGCACGGGGTTCGGTCCGCCGAGCACTAAGACGGCTTCTGCCGTGAACTTTGGCCGATTGCGATGGAGATGCAACCGCATAGTCGCGAAAGACGCGCCCCCTTACAGCGCCGGATGTACTACTCGACGGCAGAAAGTTAAACACCGATTGGAGAGGGGCGGAGCGGCAGCACAGGCTCATTTGCGGTGAGGTGCGATGCCTGCACCGGCTGCTACGATAAACGTTCGCACGGGGGAACTATCGTAGCGGCAAGCTAACCGATGTCATTTTCGTTGTTGCTAGCATTCTCCTTCGACGGCGGTTGACGCGAACAAACATCGAGCGGACATGCCGGCCGGTGGCAGCAGAATAGCGCGTGAGCGGGCGGCATCACAGCCCGTCGATCGCTGGATGAGTACATCTACTAAGAGATTCGGGAAAGCGGCCGAGAGCGTCGCGAGCGACGCGGTGCCTGCACGAAGAGGCAGGCACCCGCCAGGTTGCGCGTTACGCCAAGTTGGAGACAGCAATGCTACCAATACAGTTGCCGCACTGCGGGCCGCGCAAGCTACGACGCGCATCGGTTACGGGAATACGTACGGAAGTATTTGGCGCGGCAGTCGAACCTTAAAAGTGCCCAGTCTTTTATCGGGCGGCCGTACGCCGTGTCTAACAACGACAACATTGTGAGTGCCGGCCGCTATGGAAGAGACTCCTTTGCTGAAGCAAGAAGCCTCTATAAGCTTGCCCTCATGATCTTGCCCGAAGCACGCTTGCGGATCGTTCTGGCAAGTGTGACTAACGCCAGCCACGCCTTCAAGCTCGTGGCCAAATTTGAGAAACTGACGCCTATCCGCGCGATTCGCATATTCGGCAATGAGCAGAACCAAAAATCGATTGAGCGCATATGCTCTTGCGAAATGCGTGCAGCGGCAAACCAGCAGCACTGATGGAACCGGCTGTCGAAGCATCCCTCGCATAGCGTATTCGAGTTGCTGCGATCGGATTGAGAATATCGTTCTTACTTGCTGCTCATGTACCGATTGAAGCGTTTGAAGCACGCCATGGTCGTGACCGTCGTTTGCACCCCAAACATATGCACGCGTCGCCTGGTCTTCCGCACATTGTATGGCGGCCTCTACCTTCGTCCATGGCACGTCGTTCGCAGTGTTTCGCAGTTGCTGGTAGAGCGTCTTTGCAGACGATTCGCCGGTAGTGATACGAAGAAAGTCCTGGAGCGCCCCATCACCACCGCCTGAGATCAGTATTGCTGGCGCTATTCCCGACGGTAACCCGAGATTTGGCTGTTCAAACGTGTCCGTGTCCCAGAAGCGAAAACCCGAGTACGCGCCAATCGTACATTTCTCGCTTCCGGGGCCGTGACCAATTACCACCGCTCCAAATGATTGTGTCCTCTGCGTCGTGCCGGTGACCAACTGCACGTCGAGCAACGCACCAGTGCGCTGAGGCTTCGCCGGACAAGTGGTGTTTGGATAAATCTCGAGATTGGCTCTATGGGCAGCTCGGCAAGCGGTTAACGCGATGTCCCACATTCCAGCAACGTCCACGGCGTGTGCGGCTGACCACGGAAGAGGCATTGGCTTGCTAGCCCATGGGAACGTGCGAGCTGTCCAATGCTCGAGGGGCCAGTCGTATTGTGCAGGATCGAGCCATCGGCTCATGCAACCTCGTTGTCGCATGAATGGACGCTGGTCGCGGTCCACCAAAGTCGTGTGTATCCCTGTTTCGGCGGCGCGCATTGCGGCGGTGGCTCCGGCAGCGCCCGCGCCGATAACAAGTAAGCGCCGATCTATTCGATTTATATGCCCCAGCTCAGTGAGGCGGTCGACGACTAGCCGACCGCGAATCATTTGATCGCGAATGCTCGCGGGGCTTACGGACTCGCTGATGTTGTACTGGCGGTGACCTACTCGATGCTGGAGTAGGAACGGATCGGACATCTTCTAATCATTTCTTTTCCATGATCCGGCCGGCAAACGCGTGCTCTCTAACAAGTCATCAAAATCGTCAGAACTTAGCTCTACTGGCGGTTCATCGTCCGTGTGTTCAGCCTCTCCCTGTGCTTGAGCAATATACGAGGACGTATCCGGCAGTTCGACACGTGGCGCGAGTTTATCCGCAGTATCCCACTGCGGTCCTAAGCGCTCGTTAATTCGAGATTTAACAAACCGCACCTTGTCTGCCTCAGAAGACAAAGTTGCATTGTCAGGCTTCGCCCAGTATGTGCCCCCGGCATTTGCGATCTTCTGTTGCGCATCTCCCTGCAAGCGCCGGCCACCGATAACAACTACTGAAGGTCCTAACTGGCCAGTGCGCGCCTCCACCGCCTCTCGGAGCGAATCGATGCACCGGCTAAGGTCGTCTAGACCCTTATTCGTGGATGTCTCGCGACCGAGGAATCGTTGTGCGAACTCCCCAAGAATAAAGTGGTGGTGGCCTTCTGGCGGGACGAACTCGTCAAGATCTAGCACAACGACATCGGGCCTGTCGCTAGCCAGCGACGCTATCCGGCCGTTCTTACCCAGATAGCGGATGTTCAAATCCATCGTCTCAGACCTCCAATATGATTAACGCCTGAGTTCCACAGAAGCGCACATGCTGCGAACAGCACACTATCTACGGACTTCGCCTAGGTTGCCCTTTTGGCGAGAGTACTGCGGCGATATGCGCAAAGCATAGGAAAACCGCTCGCAAATGGCATGCCCTCTAAGCAAAAGTGGTGCTTTTACAACAGGCACACCAGCCCTTTTCGTATGACACCGCAGATTGTCCCCGCCGCTAAGGCACAAGTGCGACACGCAAATAGGTGCCTGATCGTTCGGCGATGGTCCGGGAATGTTCCCGGTTTCAGCGCACGCCCGCAAATCTCCTAATCTGGGAGATTTCTCAAAGTCCGCCATCGACCGAGAGGTTTGGACTTAGCAAGGAATACGCCGAAATTTCTCGGTCCCGGTCCTGGTAATTAGCTCGCGAATCGGCGACGTTCGCCAATCTCTGTGCACCTGGCTTAGCACCGACGCTGTCTGCCGCCCGCAGTCACGGCTCCCACACGGGCCGTGCGGGCAGCGCCTTGTCGAGATGGGAGCGGTCGAAAAAAAAGAACGCGTCGAACTGGTCGCGCGGAACGAGCTCGACGCCGCTTTCGTAGGGCCCCGGATAGTTCTGGTTCTGGATCCACCACTTGGGATGCTCTGACAGGAACGCGGCATCCGACGTGAAGAACGAGAAGACGTGCCCTGCGTCGTGCAGCTTTTTGTCGAGCGAGTTACGCGCGGTCGGCAGCGACCATTCACCCTGCGCGCCGCTGGCCTCATACGCCGTGAGCGCGATGTTGAACACGGTCTTGCGCGTCATTGCCTCGAAGAAATGGATGCCGGACTTGATGTCGCCGAATCCCCACCAGTCCGCGCGCGAGCGGTTGTGCGACACATGACTCGTATGCGCCGAGACGATCGCACGCTTCGCGTCGTGCTTCTCCATGATGAGCATCAGATTGCGACCTTGCGCTTCGTCGCGCGCATTCCAGCTCAGGACGTCGTCCGAGCGGCTGTGGAAGTGAAATCCCAGCCAGCCGAGCAGCGTCGAGGCCGACAGCGCGAGCTCGAACGCGTCATCAGCGGCCGGCCGATCTGATTCGCGCTTTTCCGCAGCCGTGCGCCGCGCAGCATCGAGCACCGCTGCCAGCGCGGCACGACACGCTTCATAGTGGCCGCCGAGGAAGCTGGTCGAGACTTCCGGCCACGAGGTGGCGCCATGATCCGGGCACCACGCGACGCGCTTCAGCAGCGATGGATCGATGGCCACCTGCGCGCCGAGAGCGCGGATCCTCGAATAGTGCTCCCACGGCCGGTCCCAGATATCGAGACCGCGGAAGACGATCGGATTACTCGCGTTCGCGCGATTGAAATCGCAGATCCACTCGAAGAGCGGCAGATCCGAAGGTGTGGGCATGTACAGCACGTCGATCGGCGGCGCACTCTTCACCTGCGTGCACGACGCGACCCATTGTGCGAGCTCCAGGCTCCGCAGTGCGGGGTTCTCCCATACGATCAAGCGGAAGCCGTGCTGCTCGACGAGGTAGCGGATCAGCCGCGTCTGGGCGCGGAGCAATCCGGAAGAGCCATGCACCGTTTCGCCCAACGCGACGACCTCGGCCGTGCGCACCCGCGCATCCAGCAGTTGCGCAAGGCGCGTGTCCGTGAGCGCTTCCGGCGTTGTCCTCAGCTCGACAACACCGGGCAGCGCAGCGCAGACCGACGTGCTGAGAACGAGCGCCGCGACGAGCGCGATTACCCTCATGCGGCAAGCATACCGGCATGAGGCGCTCTCCCACCCGCCAGAGACAGGTGGGGCTACAGGAACGTTACTGCGGCGCTGCCGGCGCGATCGATTCCTGCTGCTGGACGGGCTGCTGCGCTAGCGGCTGGTGTTCCCGTTCCCGCTGCGCCTCGCGCTCTTTCTCGCGATCGGACCGCGTTGCCGCGCGCTGGCCCATGACGCCGCCGACCCCGGAGCCCGCGCCAGCGCCGACTGCGCCGCCAATCACGGCGCCTACGGGGCCGCCTACCGCAGTACCCACTGCGGCGCCGGCAGTCGCGCCGCCGAGTCCGCCGGCTGCCGAGCCGGCGCCCTGACCCGCAGCGCCCCGCATTTCCTCGCGTGCCTCACGGCGCTCTTCCCTGCGCTCTTCCTTACGCTCGGCACGCTCTTCCTTCCGCTGCTCGCGCGCTTCCCTGCGTGCTTCCCTGTCCTGTTCATCGGCATACGCGGACAAACCGGTGCCGGCGATGCAAAAAGCGAGTACAAACGCACTGGCTTTCATGATCGGTCCCATCAACTCGTCATCGACTCCCTGACCGAAGCAGCCGCCGTGCCGTCGCCCATCGTGCCCGGCACGGCTCGTGCTCCATGAGGAACGAGGACTGAATAACAGGGGACCTGCATGGAAGCCGACGAACTAACAGACGACGACCTCGACTTCGCGATCGATGCGAGCCAGGAATGGCAATGCCGCTGGTGGAGTCACGCATTTCGCGTGAGCCCGCAGGAGGTGCGCGAAGCGGTGCGGGCGGTGGGCAGCTCGGCAAACGCGGTCCGCGAGCACCTGCTGCTCGCCGCGGCCGCGGAGCGGCAGGGCGCTAGTCCGGCTGTATCCCTGCCGCTTTGACGAGCTCAGCGTACTTTTTCATCTCGGAGCGGACGTAGGCGCCGAACTCTTCGGGCGTCGCGGTGGGAAAGTGCACGATGCCGAGCGGCGTCAGCCGGTCCTTGACCTCCTGAGAGGCGAGTATCCGGTTGATCTCGCGGTGCGCGCGCGCAACGATCGCTTTCGGCGTTCCCGCGGGGAAGACGTAGCCGTACCAGTTGTCGATCGCGAAACCCGGCACGCCTGATTCAGCGACCGTCGGTACACCGGGCAGGATATCCGAGCGCTCGGCGCGCGTGAGCGCAATCGTGCGGATGCGGCCCGCCTTCATGCTGGCGTGCGCCGTCGAGACCGTGGCGAAGATGAGCTGCACGTTGCCGGCGACCAGATCGAGCATCGCGGGTGCCCCGCCCTTGTACGGCACGTGCTGCATCCGGACCTTCGCGAGCCGGTTGAACATCTCGCCGGCGAGATGGTCGGCGCGTCCCGGGCCTGACGAACCGAACGAGAGCTTGTTCGGATTCGCGCGCGCGTAGGCGATCAGATCTTTCACCGAGTGCACCGGCAGCGACGGATGCACCACGAGCACGTTCAGCGCGGACACCGCGCGCGTGATCGGCGCGAAGTCCCTGATCGAATCGTAGGGCAGCTTCTTGTGCAGCGACGGCGACACCGCCATCGGTCCGATCGCGGCGTGCGTGAACGTGTAGCCGTCAGGTGCGGCACGCGCGCCGATCTCCATGCCGACAATGCCGCCCGCGCCAGGCCGGTTATCGATGATGATTTGCTGGCCCCAAGTCTCCGTGAGACGTTGCGCGATCGCACGCGCGGTGATATCGGCGCCGCCGCCGGGCGCGACCGGCACGATGAGGCGCACGGGCTTGACGGGATAAGGCGCTTCAGCGGCCTGAGCGCCGCACGCCGCGGCTGCGAGAGCGGCCGCTACATAGATTTTCATCGACGATCCTCCTCGTGTTCTGAAAGCTTCACGCGACGCTGAGCATGAGCTTGCCGTTCGATGCGTGACGCCTTAGTGTAGCCACGTCTGGGCCACATACGCAGGAGAAGAACCTCGTGACTTACCAGCTCACTCCTTTGACCGATCACGAGACCGGTGCCGAGATTCGCGGCATCGATCTGACCCAGGATCTCGATGCGGCGACGCGCAAGCGGCTGAACGACGATTTCGCGCGGTATCACGTGCTCGTGATCCGGGACCAGAAGCTCGCGCCCGAGCAGTTCCTCAAGGCGGGCCGCAACTTCGGCGAGATCATGCCGCACCATCGCAAGTCCGGCGACGCGACGAAGGACAGCTCGATCTTCGAAGTGCGCAACCAGGAAGTCGCGCCGGGCAAGTACTACATCGTGGGGGAGAGCTTCCACACCGACCACTCGAACGATCCGGTGCCGCCGAAGGCGACCTCGCTCCATCCGGTCTCGCTCCCGAGCAAGGGTGGCGACACGCAGTTCGTGAACGTGCACAACGCGTACGACGATCTGCCGGCGAGTATGAAGCAGCGCATCGACGATCTCATCGGCGTCCACGTCTACGTGAGCAAGTACAGCCCGCGCGAGCTCATCAAGATCGACGACGAAACCGCGAAGCACGTGCCGCCGCCGGCGCTGCACCCGCTGGTGCGTATCCATCCGGACAACGGCCGCAAGTACCTCTATCTGAATCCAGTACGCATGGAGGCGATCGTCGGGATGCCCGACGACGAGGCGCTCGCGCTGATCGCCGAGCTCATGGCGCATGCGACGCAGCGCAAATACGAGTACCGGCACCAATGGCAGTACGGCGACATGGTGATCTGGGACAACCGCAGCGTCATGCACCAGGCGAACGCCGACTACGACATGAAAGAGGTGCGGCGGCTCTACCGCATCATGATCAAGGGTGCGCTCCATCCGACCGACCTCGAGCGCACGCGCAACGTGAGGGCCGAGGTTGCGCAGCGCCTGCCGGCATGAGAGCGCTCCTCGCGATCGCGCTGGCCTGCTGCGCCTCGACCGGTTTCGCGCAGAGCTATCCGAGCGGCCCGATGCGGATCATCGCGCCGTATCCGCCGGGCGGCGGCACCGACGTGCTCGCTCGCGCCATTGCGCAGAAGCTCAACGAGCGCTTCGGGCATAACGTGATCGTCGAGAACCGCCCGGGGGCGAATGGCACCGTCGGCACCGGTGTCGCCGCGAAAGCGGCGCCCGACGGCCACACGATGGTCGTCGTCGCTGCCGCGTACGCCGCGGGAGCGAGCCTCTATCGGAACCTGCCTTACGACCCTGCGAAAGACCTCGCGCCGGTCACGCGGCTCGCCTCGGGTCCGCTGGTGCTCGTGGTGCATCCGTCGCTGCCGGTGCGCTCGACGAAGGATTTCGTGGCGCTGGCGAAATCGCGCCCCGGCCAGATCAATGTCGGCAACTCCGGAACGGGTTCGCTGCCGCATCTCACGGCGGAGCTGCTCGGGTCGATGAGCGGCATCAAGCTGGTCCACGTGCCGTACAAGGGACCCGGGCTCGCGCTGATCGATGTGCTGAGCGGCCAGGTACCCGCTTATTTCATGAACGTGATCGGCGCCATGCCGCTCGTGAAGTCGAACAAGCTGCGCGCGCTGGGGGTCAGCAGCCCCGCACGTTCACCCATTGCACCCGAGCTGCCGACGATCGCGGAAGCCGGGTTCCCGGACTTCGACATGACGAACTGGTACGGCCTGCTCGTGCCGTCCGCGACGCCGAGAGACGTCGTCGCGAAGCTCCAGCAGGAGATCGCGCGCATCATGAACCTCAGCGAGTCCAAAGAGCTCATGTCCCGCAGCGGCATGAGCGTCGTGGCGAGCACGCCTCAGCAGTTTTCCGAGTTCCTGTCGCGCGAGACCGTCAAGTACGAGCGGGTGATCAAGCGCGCGGGCGTGAGGCAGGAGTGACGAGGCGCTAATGCTTACGGTTTCATCAGCGCGGTGATCTCGTTCACCGAGCCCAGGCTCTCCAGCGCGCCGACCAGCTCCACGATGCGCTGCGCCGCTTTCGGTGCGAGCGTGCCGTGCGTCACCTTCGAGAACTTCTCCGCCGCGTCGGCCCACGAGAGGTAGAGCTGCGCTTTGTCGATGTCGTTGCCGTCGCCTTCGAAGACGGTACCGTCGTCCAGCTCGACCCGCATCCGCAGGTTCCAGCCGTTGATGTCCTCGGCGTCGCGCAGCTCGATCTTGCGCGTGAGCGCGAGCATCTCTTCGTCTTTCATGTTCGCGCGCACCGCCGGCATCGTCATGTCGCCGGTCTTGAAGATGACGCCGATCGCGAACTGCTTGCTGATGAGGCAGTGGTCGATGCTCTCGTACGGTCCCTGGTAGTCGATGCCGGCGTAGTTCATGCGCTCGTGGCTGCCGGCCTTCGGAATATCGACCGTCACGCTCTTCACCCGCCGGTAGTCGAAGTGGTGGCGCGTGATCAGGCGGTAGGCGACCGACGCGCTGCCCTGGTTCGCGCCGCCCGTCGGAAAGCGCTTGAAGCACGTGTCGACGATGTGAAAGTGCGAGCCGAGCTTGTCGAGCGCGACCGTCTCGTTCTCGTTCGTGCCCGAGAAGCTGCGGTTCACGCCGTGCGAGCCTTCGAAGATGCGCCGCGAGCCGACCAGCCCGTCGCGCGCGAGCTGCATGCCGGTGATGCCGGCGCGGGAAGCGAACGCTTCCTGGAACGACCATTCCATCGAGCCCTCGTTCCAGGGCTGGAGTAGACCCCCGCACATGCTGCCGGCGCAGCCGAGCGCGTTCGTGAACTGCTCGTTATCGAGCCGTCCGAGCTTGGCCGCGGCCGCGGTCGCGCCGAAGTAGGCGTAGACGCCGCTCACGCGAAACCCGCGCGTGAAGGCAGGCACCGACAGCGAGCCCGCGCGGTCTTCGACGTCGTAGGCGGCGACGACGGCTTCGATCACGTCGCGGCCGGAGCGATTCTCTTCCTCCGCCATCGCGAGCGCCGTCGGCACCACCGCGGCGCCGATGTGCGAGTGGCTCACCTGGAGCCAGTCGTCCTGCAATATGCAGTGAGAGGCAACGGAGTTCGGCAGCACGGCGTCTACAGCGCGCATCCGCTCGCCGGTCTTCCATACCGTGGCGCGTCCGTTCGCGCCCAGCGCGCGCGCTGTCTTCAGGGCCACCTGCGCGTTGTCGCGCTCGAAGCCGGCGGCTGCGATGCCGAGGAGATCCAGCACGCACACCTTCGCCTTCTCGATCACCGGCGCAGGCAGCGCTTCGAACTTGAGATTGCTCGCGTAGTGTGCGAGCGCAGTCACGATGCATTGCATCTTCAGATCACCTTCCTGAATTATTCAGCGCGGATGTTGTATTGCGCGACGAGCTTCGACCACTTCGCGACCTCGTCACGCATGAACTTTGCGAATTCCTGCGGCGTGGCGACGAAGGGCTCGGTACCCTGCGCAGCCATACGCTTCTGCATCTCGGGGTCCTGCACCAGCCGCGAGAACGTCGCATGCAGCTTTTCCACGGTGCGCGGCGGCGTGCCCTTAGTCGTGAGGATGCCGAACCAGTTCGGCGCGTCATACCCGGGCAGGCCCGCTTCGCCGATGGACGGGAGCTCCGGCATGAGACGCGAGCGCTTGGCAGTCGTCACGCCCAGCGCGCGCAGCCTTCCGCTCTTGACGTGCGGGATCGCGCTCGACATCGAGACGATCGCCATCGACACCTGTCCGCCGATGAGATCGGTCATCGCAGGCCCGGCGCCCTTGTACGGCACGATCACGAACTGGATGTTCCCCAACGCTTGAAGCAGCACGCCCGCAAGATGCGAAGACGTGCCGTTGCCGGGCGAGGCGAAATTGAGATCGCCCGGCTTCGACTTCGCGAGCGCGATCAGATCGGAGACGGACTTCACCGGCAGCGCCGCGTTGACGACGAGCACGTTCGCGACGTTCGCGAGCGGCGACACCGGCACGAAATCCTTCAGCGAATCGAACGGCAGCTTCTTGAAGAGCGCCGGATTGATCGTGTGGTTGGCGTTCGCGAGCAGCAGCGTGTGTCCGTCGGGCGGCGCGTTGGCGACGATGCCGGCACCGATATTGGTGTTCGCGCCGGGACGGTTGTCGACGACGACCTGCTGCCCGAGCGCCTCCGTCACGCGCGGCGCGAAGAGCCGCGCCATGTTGTCGGACCCGCCGCCCGGCGCGAACGGGACGATCAGGCGGACCGGACGGTTGGGGTAAGCGTCCGCCGTTGCGGCAAACGCAGGTGCGGCGAGCATGCATGAAGCACAAAGCAGTGCCTGCATGCGCGTTTGTTTTGATCTGCGCATTCGTGTCTCCTCGGGATGTCCCGACGATAACACGGTTGCGACGGGGCGCCGCGGGTGCGGTGGCGGCCTTACGGGTTACTTCGAGCCGAGCCCGGCTTCCTTCGCCGCCTTAGCCCAGATCACGAGCTCCGCAGCCATGCGCTTGCGCATGTCTTCGGGCGAGCCGCCGACGACTTCGAGCCCTGTCGCGAAGAACCGCTGCGCGATCTTCTGGTCCGAGAGCGCCTTGTTGAATGCGTTCGAGAGGCGCGTCACGACATCGTTCGGTACGCCGGCGGGCGCTACCGCGCCGAACCACTGGCCGATGTCCATGTCGGGATAGCCGAGCTCCGCCAGCGTCGGCACGTCGGGAAGCACTTTAGCGCGCGCTTTCGAAGTCACCGCGAGCAATCGGACGCGTCCCGCCTGCGCCTGTGGCACGACCGGTGTGGTCCCGAGCACCGCGACCGGCACCTGCCCGCTGACAAGATCCACGATCGCCTGCGCGCCGCCCTTGTAGGGCACCGGGATCAGCTTGACGCCCGCCATGCGGAAGAACACGCCGCCTGCGACGGCCTGGGTTCCGGTCGGTGACGAGAGCGCATACGCGATTTCGCCCGGCCGTGCTTTGGCTGCCTTCACGAGATCCGCGATCGATCGCCAGCCCGGCGCCGGATGAACCGCGATCACGATCGGCTGATACGTGAGGATGGTGATCGGTTTCAGATCCTTGTCCGCGCGATACGGCAGCGATGGATTCAGCACCGGCTGATAGAACGACGAGTCCGAGCCCACGACGATGGTGTGGCCGTCGTGCGGCCCGCGCATCATGGCCTCGATCGCGATGCTGCCGGAGGCGCCGGGACGGTTTTCGACGACGACCGGCTGGCCGAGCTCCTTCGAGACGATCTCACCGGTCCAGCGCGCGGAGACATCCGTCGATCCGCCCGGCGCGAAACCGACGAGCACGCGGATCGGTTTGGTCGGCCAGTTCTGCGCAAACGCGCTGGAGGCGAAAGCAGCGCACAGCGCGAGGAGAACGATCTTTTTCATATCAAGCCATCCCGATCGGTTCGGCCAGGTCCTCGCGCACCTTGCCGGGCCGCGCGCGCATCATGTCGTAGAGCTCCTTCTGCACCTTCGCGACGCCGGGATCGTTGAAGCGGTTGTCCATCTCGGCCGGGTCGTTCTGAAGATCGTAGAGCTCGCCCGCGCCCGAGCCGAGCTCGAACGTGCACTTATGAGTTTTCGTCCGCACGGTGCGAAGCTGAAGCCCCACGCCGCAACGCGACGGATGCACGTGCCATTCGCTGTATGCGGTATCGCGCGTCTCGGTCTTGCCCGCGAGCAGGCCCGCGAGGCTGCGGCTCTGAAGCGCGTGCGGCGCCGATGCGCCCGCGTACTCGTAAAAGGTCGCCGCGAGATCGAGTGTGGAGACCGGCTCGCTCACCACGCGGTCAGGCACGACACCGGGACCGCGCGCGACCATCGTCAGGCGCAGCAGATCCTCGTAAGGCGTCGGTCCCTTGAGATACAGGCCGTGATTACCGAGGAGCTCGCCGTGGTCGGTGGTGTAGACGACCAGCGTGTCCTGCGCGAAACCGCGATCGGCCAGCGCGTCGAGTATGCGTCCGACGTTGTGGTCGATGAGCGAGATCATCCCGTAGTAATTCGCGGTCATTTCCGCGAGCTGCGCGTCGGTCTGGTCCGGTACGCGTGAGCCTTCGGCGCGGAACTTGCGCATGGTCGGGTCGGCCAACTGCGGCGTGCCTTCGAGCGAGGCCTTGTGCCACCAGGGCCTGCGCTCCAGATCTTTCGTGCGGTGTTTCGGCAGCACCATGCTCGCAGGGTCGTACATCCGGCTCCAGGGCTCGGGGCAGTCGAACGGGTGGTGCGGATCGGGGAACGACACCCACATCGCGAACGGCTCGTCACGGTTGTGGTGCGAGAGGAAATCGATCGTGCGATCGCCGATCCACGTGCTGTTGTGCCATGCCACCGGCAGTGCCGACGACCACGTCTGCGCGGCGCCGGTATCCGGCCGTGTGCTCGAGGACCAGAGCTTTACCGCTTCCTCGTTCTCGCCGCGGGACAGGAACCAGCGCTCGTAATGCCCCGCGGCAGGGCGCTCCAGCGGACGCAGCCGGTGCATGTGTCCGAGCACCGTGAGCTCGACGTGCTGAAAGCCCATGTACGGACCGAACCAGCCGGGGCCGTACCGGTGCTGGCTCTGTCTGCACTCCGGCGTGCCGGTCGGCGCGAACGTGGACTTGGTTGCGAAGTGGGCCTTGCCGATGAACGCGGTGCGATAGCCGCCGCGCGCGAGCGTCCCCGCGAAACCATTGCCGCCGACTTCTTCTTTCAGATCGACGCCGTTGTCCCATACGCCGTGCGTGAGCGGCAGCAGTCCCGTCAGGATCGACGCGCGCGAAGGCTGGCACACGAGGTTCGGCGTGATGCACGCCGAGAAGCGCGTGCCTTCGCGCGCGAGCGCATCGATGTGCGGTGTCCTGATCAGCGGGTTCTCGAAACCGTTGCAGTCCGCGCGCTGCTGATCGGAGGTGATGAGGAGGATGTTCGGTCGTTTTGTCATGTAATCTCGGCTCTTGAAGGACTGCCGTGGGGACCCTGATTATGACTGCCGATCGCGTGTTTGCAATCGTCGCCTTCATCACCGGTTTCACGTGCGGCGCCGCTGCGCACGCGCAGCAGGATTATCCGAACAGACCCGTGCGCCTCGTGCTGGGTCTCGCGCCCGGCGGCTCGACCGACGTCGTCGCGCGTACGGTGGCGCAGGGCCTTTCCGAGCTGTGGGGTCAGAACGTCCTCGTCGACAATCGCGTGGGTGCGGGCGGCACGATCGGCGCGGACATCGTCGTGAAGGCGCAGCCTGACGGCTACACCCTGTTCGTCGGCGGCTTCGGCCCGAACGCGATTGCGCCGGGACTGTATTCGAAGCTGCCGTACGATCCGTATACCGATTTCACGCACATCACACTGATGGTGACGCTGCCGCTCGTGATGCTGGTGCCGGCGTCCTCGCCGATCAAGGGTCTCAAGGAATTGATCGAAACGGCGAAAGCGAAGCCGGGCGCGCTGCGCTATGGCTCGGTCGGCGTGGGGTCCTCGCCGCACGTCTTCATCGAGCTCATGAACATGAGAGCCGGGACGAAATCCGTGCACGTGCCGTACAAAGGGGCCGTCGCGGCGTTGACCGGTTTGATTACAGCGGAAGTCGATTACGCGATGACCAGTATCTCATCCGCAAACACGCAGCTTCCGTCCGGACGCGTGCGGGCGATCGCCGTCACGAGCGCCACACCGAGCCCGCGCCTGCCCGGCGTGCCGCCGATTGCCAGCGTGCTGCCCGGCTACGAGGGCCTGGAGTTCCATGGCCTCCACGGGCCCGCGAAAATGCCGCCGCGGCTGGTGGCGAAGGTGCAGCAGGATGTCGCGACCGTGTTGCGGCGTCCGCAGGTGAAAGAGCGTCTCGACAACCTCGCGATGGACATCCAGGCGACGTCGAGCGCGGAAGCGAGCGCGTTCATCAAGAAGCAGATCGAGACCTGGACCGCGGTCGCCCGCAAAGCCGGCGTGCGCGCGGACTGAACGGTGCCGCACTTCAGCGCGAGCGACGGCGTGCGTATCTTCTATGAGGAGGCGGGCAGCGGCGTGCCGATCGTCTTCGCGCACGAATTCGGCGACAACTACGAAAGCTGGGCGCCGCAGATGAGCCACTTCGGCAGGCGTTACCGCTGCATCGCCTATGCGGCGCGCGGCTTTCCGCCGTCGGACGTGCCGGAGGCTCTCGAACAGTACAGCGTGTCGCGGCTTGTCAAGGACATCGGCGAGCTGATGGATCACCTCGCGCTCGATCGGGCACATCTCGTCGGCGTTTCCATGGGCTCGGTGCCGATGCTCAACTTCGCGCTCGCGTATCCCGCGCGCGTGCGATCACTGGTGATCGGCAGCACCGGTGCCGGCGTGACACGCGATCCCGCGCAGCACCGGGCACGGCTTGAAGCGGTCGAGGCCCGCGCACGCGATTACGAGATGCTGGGCGCGGTCGAAATGGCGGACCGGATGGCCAACCTGTCGGTGCGCCGCTCGTTCAAGGCGAAGGACCCGTATGGCTGGGCGGCTTTTCGCGAGCGTCTGAAAAAGCATTCGGCGGCAGGCTGTGCGCGGACGCTCCGCGGCAGCTTCCTCAACCGGCCGTCGGTTTACGACCAGGCCGCCGAGCTGCGCGCCTTTCGCGTGCCGACGCTGCTCATGTTCGGCGATGACGACCATCCTGCGATCGAACCCACGCTCTACATGCGCGAACAGATGCCGTGCGCGGGCCTCACCGTGTTTCCGTGGTCGGGCCACAACCTCAACATCGAAGAGCCGGCGGCGTTCAATCGCGCGGTCGAGGATTTTTTCCACGCAGCCGAGCAGGGCCGCTGGCGTCCGGCGTCCTGATCCATCACAGGGAGCACCATGGCGACAAAACAGAAGACGAAGAAGAAAGATCCGTACGGCTACAGCGAGATGACGTGGGCGGAGACGCTCGATCCCGAGTACGCGCGGGTGCGCGACGAGCTGAGGCGCGTCGCAGTCAGCGACGGCGCGCTGCCGGTCAAAGTGAAGGAGATGATCGTCATCGGCATCCTCGCGTCACGCGGGCTGCAGTACGGCGTTGCCGCGCACATGCGACGCGCGGTCGAGCACGGCGCGACGCGGCAGGAGCTCTTCGAAGCGCTCAAGGCGGCGCACATTCCCGGCGGCGGCGTGGCTTACAGCGTCGGCATCCGCGCGCTGCAGGAACTCGAGCTCGCGGGCGTGTTCAAGTCGGAGAAGACGACTGCGGGTTCAAAGGCCAACGCGCGCAGCGCCGGGCGCTCAAGGTAAGGCGCGTCGCGGTAAGGCTGAATTGGGCGCGGCCTTCTCGCGCCTGATCCGGCGCCGCTGCTCGAACCTTAACCGTCATCGCGAGGCCCACCAATGTGGGCCGTGGCGATCTCGGAGCGTCCGCAAGGCAGCCGTAAACCCTGCGCTGCTCACCAAGGACGGCGGCCTGCGGAACTCACGCACCGCTCCTTTTCTTATATGCGTGGTCTACTCGGCAAGGCTCTGCCTATGGCACCGGTAGTGTGGTTCGACAGTCCTCGGTGCGCCGGGAAAACCGGCAAGGTGTAGTGAATGAGAGAGTCATACGGTGAAGGCCTAGCCGGCCACACCGGCCCCAAGTCATGCGCCGTCGTTCGTAAGGGCGAGGGTGAAGCGTTGACCGGGGTACATGCAGGCCCGGTATTGAGCCGCGAAAATGTCGCCCCACCGCGAGGTGGGTTAGTTCGGGGTGCCGACGTGTTCGAGGACAGCGGAAGGCCACACCGGAAGTGCCGCCATGGCAAGGCACTGACGGACCCCGCGCGGTCGCGAGACCCGGAGCATGCATGGAAACACCTTGCGCGGGAACCGGGAGATCCCAAGGGCGTCTGCGGCCGGTCAGGCGCAGACCGCATCGGAAAGTCGCAAGACGCACACCGATGATGCACGCCCGTGGGAAGTCGGACAGCGCCATAGTACCGGCGAAGCCGCCGAACAACGCCGCAACACGGGCCGCGGAGGTGGTGGAGGGAAGGGAGCTGGCCAAGGGAACTCGCTCGAGTGCAACGCGCGCCGGACACAGGGCCGGGAAAGTGCGACAAGCGCGCTCGAGCGGGTACGTCAGGTAGCACAGAGGGACAGGCAACAGCGGTTCACTGCGCTCCTGCACCACGTCCATGACATCGAGCGGCTGCGCGCGGCCTATCTTGGCATCAAGCGAGACGCCGCTGCAGGTGTGGATGGCCAGACGTGGCGCCGTTACGGCGAGGACTTGGAAGTGAACCTTCAGGACCTTGCCGGGCGGCTCAAGCGTGGAGCGTACCGAGCGCAGCCGGTTCGCAGAGCGTACATCCTGAAGACCGACGGGCGGCAGCGGCCGCTCGGTATTCCGACGTTGGAGGACAAGATCGTCCAGCGCGCGGCGGTCGAAGTGCTGAACGCAATCTACGAGCAGGACTTCCTCGGTTTCTCATACGGATTCCGGCCGGGACGTAGCCCGCATCAGGCATTGGATGCGCTCGCGGTCGGCATCACGATGAGGAAGGTGAACTGGGTGCTCGACGCCGACATTCGCAGCTTCTTCGACACGTTGAAGCACGAGTGGCTGGTGAAGTTCATCGAGCAGCGTGTGGCGGACCGGCGCATCGTACGGTTGATCCAGAAATGGCTCGCCGCCGGTGTGCTGGAAGACGGGCATCGAACGCAAAGTGAAGAGGGAACGGTACAGGGCGGGAGTATCAGTCCGCTGCTGGCCAACCTTTATCTGCACTACGTGTTCGATCTCTGGGTTCGACAATGGAGACGCAGGCGCGCGCGCGGCGACGTAGTAGTCGTGCGCTACGCCGACGACTTCGTAGTTGGATTCCAGCATCGCGACGAAGCAGAGCGTTTCTTGGCTGAACTGCGTGAGCGGTTCACGAAGTTCGGTCTGGAATTGCATCCCGAAAAGACGCGTCTGCTGCGCTTTGGACGCTATGCGGACCAGGCGCGCTTACGCGGCCGGGGCAAGCCGCGAACCTTCAACTTCCTCGGCTTCACGCATTGTTGCGGGAAGACGCGCAAGGGCGGATTCGCGGTGCTGCGTATGACGATGCGAAAGAGGGCGCAGGCGAAGCTTAAGGAGGTCAAGGCCGAACTTAGGCGACGCATGCATCGGCCTGTCCGGGAACATGGCGCTTACTTGCGCGCTGTGGTCATGGGGCACGTGCGTTACTACGGCGTGCCCTTGAACGGCGCGGCGATCGCCGCGTTCCGACTTGCAGTCGGTCGCTTATGGTGGCGCGTGTTATGCCGCCGCAGTCAGGGCCTGCTGTCGTGGGAGCGCATGTCGCGTTACCTCAGTCACTGGCTCCCGCCCGCTCGTATCTGTCAGCCTTACCCGATGGTGCGCCTCGGCGTCTACACCCAAGGCGGGAGCCGGATGCCGTAGTGCCGCACGTCCGGATCTGTGGAGGGGGGTCGCGGGCGACCGCGATTCCTACTCCGACGCCGAAACCCCGTCCTTGGTTGCGCTGCTCGGGCGCCTCCTAAGGGGCTCCAAGACCGCGCCCAATTCAGCGCGGCTTGTTTGAAGGCTGTTTGTGTTACGGCTCGAGATCGTTTGGTCTGCTGCTATCGGCCCAGAAGCGGTCCTTCGGCTAGGAAGACCCACCCACAGCAATTACTGCCGCAGAGATCGACGGCGCGCGGAGCATCGAGTCCGCGATGAGATTCTGCAGCGTGGATCGTTGCGGTGGGATTGGTTGGATTTCAACCATGCACCATCACCAACCTCGCGCGGGGCGCCTTTCGTGACACTTTTCCAATGCGCCTACGAGCCAATATGCATAAGAACTTCATCAGGGGTGAACCAGCCATTCTTTGTAACGAACGCACGAACTCGATCTGGTGACTGGCTATACGCAACCAGCGCGAGGCTGCCCTTCGCTCGACTGCAGGTTACATAAAAAAGCCGCTTAGTCGCTTCAACTGTCCTGCTTCCAGGTTCTTTACCGCCAAATAGGTCCTCATACTTAAAGGTGAACCCCCTAGCCTCCTCGTCGTCCATGATCACCATCACGCGCTCAAACTCCAGCCCTTTAACACCTTGGTGTGTGTCAAAGTGAGCTTTGCTCGCCAGATAGTTGGCCATCGGCTCAATCTGGGAGAACGGCGCGTTTAAGAAGCGCTCGATAGCCGCTTCTCGTAGCGACTGTTGATCGGAGTCGCCTTCCACTTCCGACGTGGAGGTTTCGTAAGCTTGTCCGGCATTCGGCTCAAGGATCTCGGGGACGGTGAGTAGATCGCAACCCTTGATGTAACGCAGAACCTCAAGCAGCGTAGGATCACGGCCGTCCTTCCAAAGAAGCAACATGCTACTGATTGCATCATTAACCCTGCGCAGGTGCTCCTGCTGATCTCTCGCAGCTCTTAAAGCATCGGGTGAAAGAAGCGGAGACTTTTCCTTTGCGATCCGCGCGACGGCGAATCTGTCACTGCTCTGCGCCGCTTTCAAGAGCGGCAAAACGTCCTCGCTGAAGAAGCGTATTGCCGGAAGCTTTCCTTCCAGAAAGGAGGTTCGCCAGCTTTCGACCTCGTAGAGCGGTACGAACACATCTGTGAAGCCCATACGTGCGGCTGCCATGCGGTGCTCTAACGTCAATGTTTTAACTGACGACGTCTCTTCCCAGTGCCTATCTCCCGTTAACTCCTGCATCACGACCGCGACTTTGCGCTCGCAAGCTGGCTTGTCCTGCACAGCACTTGGAAAGATGAAAAGCCGAACAACTCCTTCTGGGGCATCAGGCCTCGGCTCCTGTTGATGCAGATCTGCCGTTTCCCGCACCTTATTGATGAGCTTTACAACGCGTCGCGGACATCTGTGATTGAGCTTCTTCCCTGGGGTCGCCCAGCTTGGTGGCAGGTTCTGGCCCAAGCCTTCTTTGCCTTCGTTGTAGATGCGCTGCATCATGTCGCCGATTAGCCCCAGAACAAATCCGTCGCGTTGGGCTCGCTCGACCTTAAAGAGCGCGTCCACTAGATGTTGATTCGTGTCTTGGCTTTCATCGATTAGGAGTATGGGGTAACGTCCAGCAAGAATGCTTTGCATTACAGGCTTTGTGGACAAGAAATGTGCCGTTAGTTGGATGACCTGTGCGTGGTTAAGCGCCTCACGTTCTCTGTTGTCGCCCACAGGACTATAAACAAACCGTTTGATGGTATCGAGGCGCGCAAGACGCTTTGTCTTTGACTCGATCTGGCCGAGACGTCGTATAGAGGCCGCTGATCCCTTGCGGCCCTTCGCCTCATCTAGCCGAAGCTGTTTGATATCCTCGCCGAGGCTAATCCGGAGCCACTCGCGAATATCATGATCGAGGCCATCGATGAGCGACCAGCAAAAGCTGTGTATTGTCCGAACGTCGATCAATGGATCAAATAACAGACGGCGCTTGATTTCGTCGCTTGCTGCGTTCGTGAACGTGATGACGGCTACGCGCTGACCTCGGAGCTTTAATCGTCGCCCCAGTTCCTTTTGAACATGTTTTAGAGCCGTGACAAGTGATCTCGTCTTTCCGGACCCTGCGCCAGCAAAGAGGAAAAAGCTACGCAAGCCCGACGAAGAAAGGCACTGCGCGATAGTGTCATCTGCCGGCGCATCGATAAGATCAATATCCTTTGCTGTAAGCGTCATGTCTGTTCCTCGCCAGAAGCGGGCCTGATGACCTCGTTCTCCCTGCGCTTAAGCTGCTCTATTAACCAGAGAAGGCCGTCATGAATATAGGCTGGCGTCGTAAGATTCTTCAGTTCTTCACTGAAAAGTAGGTCTAGCGCGAACTGCGCCTTCCCATCTCCGCTTAAGGCATTCGAAGCGCTCTCTGCGAGCTCCGACAAATTGGCGCAATTACTCAACGCCTCCTGAAATTTCGTAATCAGGCCGGTACCGTCGAGCTTGGCTAAAACCTCTAGGTTTTCATACAAGAGCGCGTCTTCGAATGTATTCGCGAGTGCCTCTTGGGGATCGGATGACTTGAATTTGACTAAGACCGGTTGCTGGTACGCCACGCGTATTGCATAGCCGCTCGGATCCGCATGGGCCAGCGCCTCTGGGTTCATATCCAAGAGGGTATCGATTGACTCCTCCCCTGGAATCCACGTCTTTAGCGTCTCATTGCGAGATTTCAGGTTAGCGTTTCGTGCAGGAACCGCCTTTTTACTCGACGCTCCTTCCTTTGCGTCGAGGTCGGTTACTATGAGAGTGGTAAGCCCAAGGCGGACGAGTAAGGACTTCAGGCGGTGCGCATGGCTTCCTCCTATCTCGAGCCACGTCAAATAGCACCTGGTCAGATAGTTGTATGGGCTTCTCGATCGCACGAGGTGCGGAATGAGAATGCGCTCCGCAGGTCCCTCTACCAGTACTGCTCCATCCGCGAAAAACAGATCACAGTGCATCGCCTTGAGATAGCGACGGACAAATCTCTCAGTTTCGCCTTCGTCACCAAAGACGTCCGATAGGTTGGCTACCTCTGATATCGGGACAGCGCCAGCTTCTGAAGGAGCCGGCAAGCGACGAAAATAGCGTAGCGCGGCGAAATCGGCTTCGTGGGCTATATGGCTTGAATGCGTACTGATGACCAACTGTGTACGGCGCTCTTTGGTTTCGCCGAGTTCCGCATGATTTCGCAGCACCTTATAGGCCTGATTGATGAAAACCTGCTGCACCTGCGGGTGCAAGTGCGCCTCAGGTTCTTCGATCAGGACAAGGTGGAGTGGTGCGATGAGAGTGGTCTCTGTCTCTACAGCGTTGCCCGCTTTGCCTACCTTCATCCAACTGTCCCGAAAACTCATCAAGTGAAACACTATCGAGATCAGGTTTTGGTAACCAAGCCCGTTAGTGTCCTCGGGTAAGCAGTGAGCGCCAGAAGAAGCGCTTAGATTGGTAGGTACTTCGTATTGAATGGCGGATGGATGATTTAACCCATCGATGGGCTGAACGCGTGTTGTGAGCCTGAGCTTCGGATCTGTAACTCCTGGATACCCGATGTCTTCCAGTTCTTTGAGGGCGACTGAAAAGCAGTCGGCCAGACGATTACCAAAGGCGACCTGGGCGCTGTGCAGTGCCTGCAGCGCATGGAGGTCTTGAGGCTCTGGAGTATTGAATGGGTCAAGATGCTTTGTGTAATAAGAACGCAGTTGGCTTGAGAGCTTTCTACCGCCCCTGTGCTCGCCCATATCGGAAGCTTGTTCGGTTTGTCCGCCGCGGCGCCGCGGGAAGCCCAGGCCGCGTTGCGCGTCGACTTCGTCAATCTGCATTAAACCCTCGAAAGGGTCTCCGACTATGGGCTGCGCGTCGGGCCTGAGAGCTTGGGGTCGGGTGGCCCGGGCGGACGTAGAGAATTGCGCCGGATCCAAGATATAAGCCCGCACTTCAAATACGCTTCGTAGGCGCCGCGCCAGGAAATCCATAAATGTGCGGGGCCACAACGCGAATTCATCACTAGGGTTTGCAGTCGGTCTCCCATCACGTTGGTCCGGCGGGGATGCGTCGGGGGTGGGTTGTTCAGGGGACGACGCGTTGGTTATCGCATCTGCCGCGAGTTTTTCGGTGAGATAGTCTCTTTGAAGAGCTTCAAGGTCCTTTGGCTCATAGCGCAAGCGTACCCCTACGATTGCCGCATTCCAGTCCAGGGTCGGAAGAAGCTTCTGTACGTAATGCAGTTGCTCTTTGGGGACATTTAGCCACACGTCAACAAAGGGCAACACCGCTTCCCAATCGAAAGCGATTCGTTCCGCGTTTCCCGACTCCCATGAGCATCCCAATTCGTCGAGTTTCGCCCAGTGCGACAAGGTGATGTCGTTAACTGAGAAATGCTCTCTGTCAATGAGGAAGCGCTTTAAGGCCTCCATAGCGGAGGTTTTCCCGCTGTTGTTAGCCCCGACAAATATCGTCGTTGCCTCAGCGAAATCGATGCGGACAGCCTGTAGCTTGCGAAAGTTGCCAATCTCTACGTGCTGAATGTGCATGCGCCGCGTGTCCGAACTACAACTCTGGGTTCCCAAAGTATCGTCAAGTATGGTCCGTCGCGCGAGAGTTCGCGAGAATCGATGTGCTTGAGCTTGCCGTCTCGCCGCTACATGTCTCGAATACTGGACGCTCCTATATCAGCGGCGATACGAGCCGTCGCGCCATTGACGCGCAGCCTACGTAGCCGCAGCAGCAAACTCGTCTGACAGATACCCGGCTCGACACGAGTCCAAGGCACGGTCGAAGCCGAAAAATGACTGGCGGAAGATCGCCGACCATCGGCTTTGGGGTCGAAAGCCGCCCTCGTGCAGTAAAGAAGCCGAAAACGTCCCTAGCGTAGCGACGGGTCTGTTCGTAACAAATAACCGCGCAGCCCGTTCGTCCTCCGGCAGGCAGGACGAACGGCGTCAGCGCCGGTTTGGACGCGGCCTTGGAGCCCCTTAGAAGGCGCCCGAGCAGCGCAACCAAGGACGGGGTTTCGGCCGAGGACTGTCGAACCACACTACCGCTGCCATAGGCAGAGCCTTGCCGAGTAGACCACGCATATAAGAGAAGAAGCGGTGCGTGAGTTCCGCAGGCCGCCGGCCTTGGTGAGCAGCGCAGGGTTTACCGCTGCGGTGCGGACGCTCCAAGATCGCCACGGCCCACATTGCTGGCCTCGCGATGACGATTGAGGTTCGAGCAGCGGCGCCGGATCAGGGGCGAGAAGGACGCGGCCAAACCGGCGCTGACCTCAACAGGAACGTGCGGACGCTCCGAGATGGCCACGGCCCACATTGGTGGGCCTCGCGATGACGGTTGAGGCGAGCAGCATGCGTTGACGACACGAGGTCGCCGTGCGAACGTCGGGACGTCTTTCGTGATATTCACTTGAACAAGAAGACCAATGCTTAGCTCGCGCAACCTCCACTACGCCTGGATCATCGCGGCCGTCACGTTCGTGGCGCTGCTCGTCTCCGGCGCGGTGCGCGCGACGCCGGGCCTGCTGATCGTGCCGTACGAGAACGAGTTCCACTGGTCGCGAGACACGATCTCCTTCGCGATCGGCGTGAACATCCTGCTCTACGGCCTCATCGGCCCGTTTGCGGCGGCCATGATGGACACGTTCGGCGTGCGCCGCGTGATGCTGGGCGGGCTCGCGGCGATGGGCATCGGTGTCGCCCTCACGCCCCTCATGCAGCAGTCGTGGCAGCTCGTCGTGCTTTGGGGTCTGATCGTCGGGGCGGGCACCGGCGTCATTGCGAACGTGCTTGCCGCCGTCGTCGCAGCGCGCTGGTTCACCGCGCGCCGCGGCCTCGTCATGGGCTTGCTCACGTCGTCGGCTGCCGCGGGCCAGCTTCTGTTCCTGCCGGCTTTCGCGGCGATCATTGCGAATTCCGGCTGGCGCGCGATGTCGATGGTGCTCGCCGCAGTCGTGCTCGTCCTGCTCGTTCCGGTTGCGAAGCTGATGCGCAACCGGCCGGAAGACATCGGCGTGACGTCGTATGGGGAGGTGCCGGGCACGAGCGTCGCGCCGGTGAAGGCCGGCAATCCGATACGGGTTGCGTTCACCGCGCTCGGCACGGGCTTGCGCTCGCGTGATTTCTGGCTGCTCGGCGGCAGCTTCTTCGTCTGCGGCGCCTCGACGAATGGATTGATCGGCACGCATCTCGTCGCCGCCTGCGCCGACAAGGGCATCACCGAGGTCGCGGCCGCGAGCATGCTGGCGATGATGGCGGTGTTCAATTTCGCGGGCGCCACGGGCTCGGGCTGGCTCAGCGACCGCGTGGACAATCGGGTGCTGCTCGCCGTCTATTACGGGCTGCGCGGCTTGTCGCTCGTATTCCTGCCGTACGCGTTCGATTCGTTCTACGCGCTCATGCTGTTCGTCGTCTTCTACGGCCTCGACTGGATCGCGACCGTGCCGCCCACCGTGCGGCTGACCGCGAACGTCTTCGGCAAGGAAAACACCGGAATCATGTTCGGCTGGATCTCCGCGATCCATCAGCTCGGCGGCGCCGCGGCGGCGTACCTCGCCGGCGTAATACGCGTGGATCTCGGCAACTACACCCAGGCCTTCATCATCTCGGGCGTGCTCTGCTTCATCGCGGCGGCGCTCGTGATGTTCGTGGGCCGCTCGCCCCGGAAGCCGGTCATCGCCCCGCTCGCGCCCGGGGCGGCGGGGTAGCGCCGCAGCGCAGCGGTGAACCGGGTTTGCCGTTTATCATTGGCGGTCCGGCAGGCATTCCGGAGAAAGGGGCGGCCATGGCATTCAGAATCAGGCGGGTAGGGCACCTCGTGCTCAGCGTGCGGGACGTCGAGCGCTCCAGACGGTTTTTCGAGGAGGTCCTCGGGTTCCCGGTGGTGGCCCGCAACGAGCGCGGAATGGTGTTCTTCAGCACCGACGCGAAAGATAACCACCACATGCTCGCTATCATGCAGGCGAAGCCAGGCGCGGCAATGCCGACGCCGGACCAGGTCGGAATGCAGCACGTCTCGTTCGAGCTGGGCAGCTTCGCGGAGCTTCAGGAGGCGTGGCGGCGACTGAACGAAGAGGGCGTGCGGATCGACCACACGGTCTACCACGGCATCACGAAAAGCGTGTATTTTTTCGACCCCGACGGCAACCGGCTCGAGCTCTACTGCAACGTTCCGCCGGAGGAATATCGCAAGTCCGTGACGCAGCCCTATTCGCGCTATGGGGCGATCGAGGACGAGCTCGACGGCAGGATTCCGCAGCGGGAGGGAACCGTTGCGCCGTGATCTTGTCAGGCAACATGTTAAATCGATGAGCACGTTCTTCAGGACACTGCCGGCCCTGGCCGCCGCGTGGCTATTCGCCGCAGCCGGCGCGGTGTTCGCCGCCGCCGCGCCGATTCCGGACGAGCTGCTGGCACCGCTTACGTCCGCGTACATGCGCGCGGTGACACCCGGGCAGCAGGCGGACCTGCACCGCGATCTGTTCGAGACGGTCCTGCGGCGCGTCCATCGCAGCTATGCGCGCGAAGTGGACGTCGCGGGACTCATCGAGCCGGCGTTGAAAGCGGTCGCGAGCGCGGAACCGCAAACCGGCGATCCGGCGGACGTTTTCCGCAAGACGATCAACGCAGCGCTCGCGTCTCTCGATCCGCACTCGCGCTACCTCGACCCGCGGGCGCAGCGGTTCCAGCGCAGCGCGATCACGGGCAGCTTCGGCGGCCTCGGCGTGCGGGTCGAGATGGTCGACGGGCTCGTACGGGTGTTGGAGCCGATGCCGAATACGCCGGCGGCGCGCGCGGGACTGCAAAGCGGCGATTTCATCGTCGGGCTCGATGGCGAGCCCGTACAGGGCATGACTCTGCAGGACGCGATGTCGCGCATGCGCGGCGTGCCCGGCACCGCGATCACGCTGACCATTCGTCGTGCGACGCGGCTGCCGGCGGAATTCGACGTGTCGGTCGTGCGCGAGACCATACGCACCGAGCCGCTGCGCTGGAGCATGCAGGGCGACGTGCTGGTGCTCCGGCTCGCGACCTTCAACGGCTCGACCGCGGCGGCGCTCGAGAAAGCGCTCGACGACGTCACGGCGCAAGGTGCGCCGCGCGCCATCGTTCTCGACTTGCGCGGCAACCCGGGCGGGCTGCTCAACCAGGCCGTGCTCACGGCGGACGCCTTCCTCGGCGCAGGCGACATCGTATCGCTGCGCGGCCGCACGCTCGCCAACCAGCGCACGTGGCGCGCCGATGCCGCGGAGCATCTCGCCGGCGTGCCGATGGTCGTGCTGATCGATGGCCGCTCCGCGTCGGCGGCCGAGCTCGTGGCGGCCGCGCTTCAGGAAAATGGCCGCGCGCTCGTGATGGGGCAGCGCAGCTTCGGCAAGGGCAGCGTCCAGTCGATCGTCGCGCTCGGCGAGGGCAAGGGCGCGCTGCGGCTCACCACGGCGCTGTATCACGGTCCGTCCGGCCGCACGGTTCAGCGCACCGGCGTCGAGCCGGACATCGAGCTCATCCCGCCGCTCGCGAAGACGGTCTCGCCGCGGCGGCGCGAAGCCGATCGCGAGCGCGCGCTGCCCGGGACGGACGAGCCGCCGCCGGCGAAGGCGCGTATCGATCAGTCGCGCTGCGCCGGCTCGCGCGAGGATCTCGATCCGGGCCTCGCCTGCGCGCTCGCGTTCATCGAAGCCGGCGAGATCGACAGATTCGTCGCTGCGCTGCCGGCTGCGCAGTAACGGTCGTCATTCCCGCGCAGACGGGAATCGAGCCGTCATTCCTACGACGGCAGGAAAGTCGTCATTCCCGCGCAGGCGGGAATCCAGTGCCCCGTCGTTCCCGCGACGGCCGGAATCCAGTAACCAGTGACTGAGACCCTCGTTTTCGTCGGCGCGCTCGCCGGCGGATTCGTCTCGGGCCTCGCCGGCTTCGGCACGGGGCTCACCGCGCTCGGCATCTGGCTCTACGCGATGACGCCGCCGCTCGCGGCGTCACTCGTCGTCGTCTGCTCCGTCGCCGCGCAGGTGCAGACGATCCCCGTCATCTGGCACGCGATCAACATGAGAGCGATGGCGCCGTTCATCGTCGGCGGCTTGCTCGGCGTTCCCGTCGGCACGAGCCTCGTGCTCTATCTCGATCCGTACTGGTTCCGGTTGGGTGTCGGTATCGTGCTGCTCGTCTTCTCGACGGTGATGCTCCGCGGGCAATCCACGCGTGCGCTCATCAAGGGCGGCCGCGCGGCGGACACGGTCGTGGGCTTCGGCGGCGGCGTGCTGGGCGGACTCGCCGGCATGTCGGGGCCGCTGCCGACGATGTACGCGACGCTGCGCGCGTGGGGCAAGGACCAGCGGCGCAGCGTGTTGCAGGCCTTCAATCTGACGATCCTCGTCGTCGCCATGGTGACGCACGCCATGAGCGGCATGCTCAATGCCGAGCTCTGGCGTCTCGTGCTGGTTGCGATCCCCGGGACGTTCCTCGGCGCGTGGCTCGGCGCGCGCCTTTATCGCCGGCTGAGCGACCTGCGCTTCCACCGGATCATCCTGATCCTGCTCGGCACCTCGGGCGCGGTGCTGGTCGCGACGAGCGTCACAAAGGTCATCGGCTCATAAGCGAGGCGAGTCCCAGCCCGACCGGTTGCTCGCGCAACGCTCAGGGCATCAGATTGACATCGAAATACCGCGCCACCACGACCGTGCCGGCGAAGCAGACGAACGTCAGCAGCACGCCTGCGCCCAGCGCGATCCAGAAATTGACGCCCCGGTAAAGCAGTGCCGGCGTGAGCAGAAACATGGGCAGCGTCGGAACCACGTACCAGAAGGTGTAGTAGGCATGCCGCGCGACCTTCTCGATGCCCTGGTTCTCAACGTAAAGCCAGATCATCACCATGACCGTAACGAGCGGTAACGACGCGATGAGCGCGCCGAGCTTATCGTGCCGCTTCGCTATCTCGGAGACGAGCACGATCACGAGCGACGTGAGGGCGTACTTGGTTACGATCAGCAGCATGGGTGACCCTTCATAGTGGCAAACGGTCGGCGCCCGCCGAGTCTAGGGTGAGGTAGCCGTTTGACCCATCGGTGCCGTTATAGCAGCGCCAGGTCGAAGTAACTCCACCTCCAAACGGGAGATCCCAATGAACGAGATGAAGCCGCTGGGCCGGCCTCGGCCGTTCCCAGCGCCCCGCGGACCTCTCGGAGGCGTTGGCACGCGACTTCGGCAGCCCCGAGCGGTGAGCTGCGCAGTTCTCGGCAATGGGCAAAGCGCAGGGCGGGGGCTCGGGCTGGGTGTTGCTGACTTACTCACCGCGAAGCGGCAAGCTCATCAACCAGTGGGCGGCCGATCACACGACGACGACTGGCGACGGTGCCGTGATTCTCGCGCTCGATATGTACGAGCACTCGTACCATATTAGCGCGCCATGATCCCTCTCGCGCCGTTCGAGCTTTCGATTTTCCTTTTGGGCACGTTCGTCGCGGCATTCGTGACAGGCGTGAGCGGATTCGCTTTTGGCATGGTCGCCGCGGCGATCTGGCTGCACGCGCTCACATCCGTGCAGTCGACGCCGCTGATCGTCGCGTATGCGTTGCTGGTGCAGGGATACGCGGTGTGGAAGCTTCGCCGCGCGATCAACCTGCGTCGCCTCGCGCCGTTCGTGGCGGGCACGGCCGTCGGCGTTCCCGTCGGCGCGATCGTTCTGGAATGGGCCAGCACCGCGCATTTGCGTGCCGGCGTGGGTGTGCTGCTGATTCTGTTCAGCCTGTACAGCCTCATACGTCCCGCGCTGCCGCAGGTCAAACGCGCGGGCGTGGAACTCGATGGCGGCGTAGGCGTGCTCAACGGAATCATCGGCGCTTCGACCGGCCTCGGCGGTATTCTGCCCACGCTCTGGTGCGGCATGCGCGGCTGGAACCGCGACGAGCAACGCGCGGTGTTTCAGCCCACGGCGGTGGCAACGTTCCTGATGACGCTGCTATGGCTGGGCGCTACAGGCGCGACGACAGGTGACGTGTGGATCCTGTTCGCGGCCGGGCTGCCCGTGCTGGCGCTCGGTAGCTGGCTCGGATGGAAAACGTACGCCCATATCGACGAGGCCACGTTCCGCAAGATCGTGCTGTACGGATTGCTGCTCGCGGGCGTGACGCTGGTGTTGAAGTAGAGCTCCGCTACTGCGACAACGCGAGCCCGACGATGCCGCCGATCATCAGCGCGGTGCCGATGATGCGCTGCCGTGTATGGCCTTCCTGCAGAAGCTTGGCGCCGAAGTACGCGCCGACGAGCATCGACAGCTCGCGCGCGGGCGCCACGTAGCTCACCGGCGCGAGCCGCATCGCGAACAGCGACAGGATGTACGACAGCGGCATCAACGCGCCGACGTACACCGCCATCCTGACATTTCGCCGCCATTCGGCCTGAAGTGCCGTGAGATTCGCGGCGACCGATGGCGTCAGGAACGCGAGCCGCACGAGATTACCGAAGTAATCGATCATGATCGGTGAGACGAGCAGCACTTTCACCGCATATGCATCGTTCAAGGTGTAGGCCGCGATGCAAAGCCCCGTCGCGATCCCGTAACCCAGTCCTTTGGCCGCGCGCGCTGACGCGCGATACAGCGCAGGCGTCCACGCGCCGGCGATCACCAGGATGCCGATCACAATGAGCGCGATGCCGAGCGCGCCCACTGCGCCGGGCTGCTCACCCAGGAGAAGAATCGCGCCGACGCTCGAGATCAGGGGCCCCGTGCCGCGCGCGATCGGATAGACGACCGATAGATCGGCGAGCCGATAGCCGCGGTTGAGGGTGACCGCATACAGGAGATGGAGGATGCCGCTGGACGCGATCAATCCCCATTCCAGTGCGCCATACGAAAGCGGCTCGATCCACACGAGAACGGCGACGACCGGCGCGTACAACACGGCGGTCGCAAAAGAGAAAAGCCATACGAATGCGGATCCGCCTCCGGCCCGTTTGACGAGCAGGTTCCAGTAGGCGTGGATGAACGCGGCGGTGACGACGAGTGCGAGAGCGCTGAGCGGCATGAGTGCGACCTCCGAGGGCGAGTTGATCTCTCAACTTCTCCGCCTCTGGGTTTTTGCCCCTCGGGTGCAGGCCGCGAGT
The DNA here is from genome assembly GCA_035626595.1 of Burkholderiales bacterium. Taxonomy (GTDB): domain Bacteria; phylum Pseudomonadota; class Gammaproteobacteria; order Burkholderiales; family SG8-41; genus JAQGMV01. Next base: position 9,488 of record DASPNJ010000048.1, on the reverse strand, counting down.
TGCCGGCTCTCCGTGACGCTCGGTCCAGACGCAGGCGGCGCCTGCCGGAACCCTAGTCACCACTCAGTTGACGTCGGCGACTATAGCCGCGCGACGCGTGACGTGTAAACGCGTAGCGGACCTCGGACCAAAGTCGGCACTGCCGCACCTGTGCGATTGCTGGAACAGTATGTTGCAGCAGCGCGATGGTCGTCGTCGCACCGATGCCTACAATGGCCGAACGTAGTCATAGCTGCTACTTGCGGACAGGAACGGCTGATGAACGAGGACTTTCGTGGCTTTCTCGGACGTTTGCGCGAGGAGCGCGAGTTAAGAGACATCACGCAAGCGGTCGACATTCGGCATGTCGCGACGCTCGTCGATCAAGCCGACGAAGCGCTCTACTTTCACAAAGTTCTCGGTTACGACCTGCCGATCGTCTCGGGCATTTACCGCACCCCGCGGCGCATGGCGCTCGGGATGGGCTGCAATACGCCGGTGGAAACCGAAGCCCGATTGCGGCAGGGCCTCGATCATCCCGTGCCACCGCGTTACGTCGAAACCGCGCCTCACAAAGAGGTGATCCAGGCCGGCGACGACGTGGACCTCTTTCGACTGCCGATCCCGATGTCGTCGATCTATGACGGCGGTCCGATGATCACCGGCGGCGCGGTCATCGCACGCGATCCCGAGCACGGGCTGAATTCGGGTTGCTATCGTTTCCTGGTGAAGGAAAAGAACCTCACCGGCATCGATATCGTCACGCCGAACAACATGCGGCTGTTCGCGCAGCGTGCGCTGGAGGCGGGCCGCCCGTGCCCCATCTCGATTTCGCTGGGCACGCATCCGATCGAGATGATGGGCGCGGGTTTCCGCGCGCCGCTCGGCACCGACGAGATGGGCATCGCCGGCGGTATACGCGGTGAGCCCGTCGAGCTCGTGCCGTGCGAAACCGTGGACGTGCCCTGCGTTGCCGGCGCCGAGATCGTGCTCGAGGGGGAGATCCTGCCCACCGGCTGGGTATGGCCTGAAGGGCGCTTCGGCGAATTCACCCGTCTCATGGGCGGGCTCCACTGGAACCCGCTGGTACGCATCACGGCGATCACGCGGCGCAGGGACGCGGTCTATTACTCGCTGCACATGCCGTGGGAGAACACCTGGCTCGGCGCGCCGACACGCTATGCGGCGATCCGCACGGCGCTCAAGAACGCGGGTGTGCAGGTGAAGGATATCAACGTGACCGTCGGCGGCTGCGCCTTCTGGCACGCGGTGATCTCGATCCGCAAACAGGCGGGCGAGGGTAAGAACGCGCTGCTGGCGGCGCTGTCCGTCATGGATTTGAAGCACGTCGTGGTCGTGGACGACGACATCGACGTGTTCAACGGCACCGACGTCGAGTGGGCGATCGCGACGCGCGTGCAGGGCGACCGCGACGTCTTCGTGATCCCCGGGACGCGCGCCAAGCCCCTGGACCCGAGCCTGCCGGTCATGCCGCCCGGAGTCGTGCCGGTCGGCGCCAAGGTCGGCATCGATGCGACCATCGGCGAAGGCATTCCGCGCGAGCGTTTCGAGCGCATCTCGTACGCCTACGCCGACCGCGTGAAGCTCGACGAGTACGTTGCGGGGAAAACGGACGAGGGGCCGCCGGGCGCGAGTGCCGCTTCGTCCGGGGTCGCGGCGCTCGCGCAGAAGATCCATGCGCTGATCGAGAAAGCGCCTTTGTATTACTCGGAAATCGTCGAGCGCTTTCCCGAGCACGATTTTCAGTCGATCACGCGCGCCTTCGGCAAGCTGCACGCGGACGAGAAGCTGTGGCAGGACCCACGCGGGCGTATGTGCATACGGGGCTCCGCGTTCGCAGCGAAGCCGCGCACGCAAGGCACCTCTCCGGGTTAGCGCTTGTTTCTCGGCGCAGCCTTCGATGGTTCCGCAGGCTGCGCGCTGATGAAGTCGATGAAGTGTCTCGCTGCCGGCATCAGGCCGCGCCGCGACAGGAACACGGCATAGAGCAGATGCGGAGACACGGACCAATCCGGAAGCACGAGCGCGAGCCTGCCGGCGGCCACGTCCGCATTACACACGACCTCGGGCAGCCGGACGATGCCGAGACCGCTGATCGCCGCCTGCCGCAGGCTTTCCATGTCGTCACTGATGAGCCGGGGATGATGCTGGTGCTCGGCTCGGCGGCCGTCGGCGGACGTCATGCTCCAGGTGTGACGCGCGCGGCGCGTCAGCGAATCGAGCGTCGGAAACGACTTCAGGTCCTGCGGCGTTCGAGGCCGCCCCTCGCGCTTGAGCAGCGCCGGTGCCGCGACCAGGCGCTGCACGGATCGCCAGACCACTTTGGTCACGACGCCACCCGCCTCTTCGATCCGCGTGCCGACCTTCAGCGCTATATCGACGCCTTCGTTGTAGAGATCGATCGTGCGATTGGTCACCAGCACCTCGACGCGCACCGCCGGATAGCGCTCGAGGAAGCGCGGCAGCAGCGGCGCCAGCAGGACGCGCGAGGCGGTGAGCGGGCAACTGACCGTCACTTTCCCGCTGGGCGATTCCTGGAGCTGAGAGATCTCGGCGAGGCCGCTTTGCGCCTCCGCGAGCATGAGCCGGCAGCGTTTCAGAAGTCGCTCCCCGGCGTCGGTCAGCGCCAGCCGGCGGGTCGAGCGTTGCAGCAGGCGCACGCCGAGCAGACTCTCGAGCTCGCTCACGCGCCGCGAGAGCCGCGAGCGCGGTATGCCGAGCGCGCGCTCCGCTGCGGAGTAACCGCCATGGTCCACGACGTGCACGAAGTACACGAGATCGTTGAAATCGAGCGCATCGGGTGCCGCGGACGTGGATTCCATCGGCTGCTCCATCAAAGGGCGTTTCGAATATTCGCGCACCACACCGGTTCGGCCCTGAACGCGCAGATGGTAAATCGATAAGGTCTCGCCTTACCGCGCCACATTCGAGGAGTCCGCCATGAGCAAAGAACGACTCAGCAGCGAGCAGTTACGGCGACGGGCGCTCGTCAGTGCTCTGGGCGCCACGGCCATCACATCCATGGGCGCCGCACGCGCTGCCGGCGCCCAGCCGTATCCGGTGCGTCCGATCCGCAGTCTCGTGCCCTTCGGCCCCGGCGGCATTACCGACATTGTCGCGCGCATCGTCGCCGAGAAGCTCGGCAAGGCGCTGCAACAGCAGATCGTCATCGATAACCGGCCCAGCGCAGGCGGCATCATCGCGACCGACCTCGCCGCGAAAGCGGAGCCCGACGGATACACGATGCTGTGGTTCGGCTCCAGCGCGACCGTCAGCGTGTCGCTCATGAAATCGCTGCCCTACGATCTGGTGCGCGACCTGGCGCCGATCTCCACCACCGGCTACAGCGCGCTCGTGCTGCTCGTCAACGCCAACTCGCCCATCCGCTCGGTGGCGGATCTGCTGGCGTTCGGTAAGGCCAACCCCAACAAGTTCAACATGGGCATCACCACCATCGGCGCGATGATCCACGTTGCAACGGAACTGTTCCTGTCGATGACGCGCGTGCCCGCGCAGGTCGTGCCTTTGCGCACGAGCGGTGCGCTCATCAGCGCAGTCAGAGGCAACGACGCGCAGGCGATGTTCGAGTTCATAGCGCCGGTGCTGCCGTTCATCGAAAGCGGGCAACTGCGGCCGCTGGCGGTCACGTCGGAACGGCGCTTCGAAGGTCTGCCGAACGTGCCGACGCTGGCGGAAGCCGGGGTCCCGGGCTACGAAGCGAGCGCCTGGACCGCGCTGGCCGTGCCTGCAAAAACGCCGCGACCGATCGTCGAGCGCCTGAGCCGGGAGGTCAACGCGATCGTCAAGATGCCGGACGTGAAGCAGCGGCTGCAGGATCTCGGCATCGCTGCGCGCGGCAGCACGCCCGAAGAGCTGCGCAAAATCATCGTGGCCGACATCGCGAAGTGGAAAAGGGTCGTGGAGACCGCAAAGATACCGAGACAATAGCGCGCCGGCGGTGCTCGCTTTTTGGAACAGTCTGTTGCCGTGTGGTGAATGTCTCGTTGCAACGGCGTGTCTAGAATCGTCGTTGCGCTCATGGACGCTCGAGAGGTGAGTATGCTGATCCGTAATAGCTGGTATGTGGCAGCCTGGTCGGAGGACGTGAAGCACGGCCAGTTGTTCGCCCGCACGATCGTCGGGGAGCCGCTGGTCTTCCTGCGCACTAAGAGCGGCGAGGTCGCCGCGATGGACGACCGTTGCCCGCACCGGCGCATGCCGCTGTCGCTGGGCCGCATCATGGAGGACGATCGGCTGGTGTGCGGCTATCACGGTCTCGCCTTCGATCCGCGAGGCGTGTGCGTCAACGTTCCCGGCCAGCCGGAGTCCGCCACGCGCGGCATTTGCGTCAGGAGCTACCCGGTCGTCGAGCGTTACGGACTGATCTGGATCTGGATGGGGGCGGCGGAGCAGGCGGATCCCGCGGCGATCGTCGAATGCCGGCCGCTCGAGCAACCGGGCTGGCATCAGACCAGGCTCTATCGTCATACGAAGGCGAATTACCTGCTGCTCAACGATAACCTCGCCGACCTCCTGCACGTCGCCTACCTGCACACGCAATCGGGCATCGGCAACGAGCACATGGGTCCCGCGAAAACCGAGCTCGAGCTGACCGACAGGGGCTACCACTTCGCGCGCGAGACGAACGACATTCCCAGCCCGCCGATCTACGCCAATCTGTCGAACGCGAAAAAGAACGTCGACCGCTGGCACATCGTCGATTACATCGCGCCGTCCATTTTCCTCGTGCACACCGGCGTCGCGGAGGTCGGCACCGGGGGCGCGAAGAGCCAGCTCACGTACGGCGCGGGGCGCTGGACCTTCTATGCGCTGTCATTCATCACACCCGAGACCGAGAACACGACGCACTACTTCAAGGTGCTCGCGCACGAGTGGACCGAATCGAGTGATTCGTGGCGTCAGTTCAATCAGGTGATCGACGAGGACATCTGGGCGGTAGAGGCCCAGCAGCGCAACATCGACCTTCAGCCGGACGCCGTGACCACGCCGATCCTGAGCGACTCGGCGATGTTCGAGATGCGAAAGATCATTCGGCGCCTCGAACAAGCTGAAGACAAGCCGGCCGGCCAGCCCGCTCGCGCCGCGGTCCGACTCGGCTGACCGCCACCGCCAGGAAAATCGGCCGCACCGCAGCGTGGGCGAGGCCTCCTCGAAATACTGGCCGTTCGTGGCGAGCTTGTCGAACCATGAATGGCGTTGATTCCGTTCGGACTTCGACGGGCTCAGCCCGAACGGAATCAGGGGCTACGCCGCGCCCAGCGTCCGCTCCGCCCACGCGCGATAGGTGTCGGTCTCGATCATCTTGCGGCGGATCGCACCGCGCAGCGTGAGGAGCTCTTCGTCAGTTGGCGGCGCGGTCGTCGGCGCCTGCGTCACGCCGAGGTCGAAGCCCGTGTTCTCACGGATCTCTTCGAGCGTGTGCGGCGGGTGGATCGATTCCAGACGCAGCTCGCCCGCGTCCTGGTCGAACGCGAACGTCGCTTTGGGCGTGACGACCTTGCTCGGACCGCCGAGGCGCAGCACATCGGGCGGCGTGTGGCCGGCCGCGGAGACGAAATCGACCTTTTCCACGAGCGAGCGGCGCGTGTGCTCGGTGCGGAACACGATCGTGCGGCGCGCGCAGTAATAGATCATTCCGCCGCCGTAGCCGCCGGGGAAGCGCACGTTCGGACGGTCGAGGTCCGGACCGAGCTGGTGCAGGTTGTAGTTGCCCTGGCGGTCGATCTGGACGCCGCTCACGAAGAAAAGCCCCAGCTCGCCGCGCTGCGCGAGGAAGTGGAACTGACGCGAGGTGCCGAATGGGCGAAACACCGTGTTGAGAATGATGAGCTCCGCGTCGGGCGCGTGCAGCTCCTTCGCGAGCAGGAGCGCCGCAGCGGGAATCTGCGAGAGCGCCCCGCAGGCGGACACTTCCCCGTCGCGCACCTCGCGCGCCATCAACACGACCATCAGCTCTTCGGCGTTGCAATCGAGGCCGTCATTGCGAGGAGCGCCAGTGCGCGACGCGGCAAACCCCGCGCTGTCATTGCGAGGCGCGCGAGTGCGCGACGCGGCAATCCCGTTGCGAACGCTCATGCTGGTATCGCCTGTCTCACGAAACGCTCCAGATATTCTTCGTGGTTGCGCACCCCGAACACGTACTTCTCCAGGTAAGCCGCAAATGCCGCGTCGTCACGCGAAGCCGTGACGTATTCGCGCATCGCTTCCTTATCCGGCGCATAGCGTCCGGTCATACCGCCGGGATGCGCGCCTGACGGCGCATGCACCACTGCGTCCACCAGGATCGATGGAATGAACGCGCCGCCGACCGCGTCCTTCTCTGTCACGCGATCGACGATCTCCTCCGCCGTTACGACGACATGCGCCGAGGCTTCGGCGAGGATCACGGCTTCCACCTGATAGCCGCACGAGACGTTGCCGTTGCGATCCGCCTTGTCGACGTGGAACACGGCGACATCCGGCCGCATGGCCTTGGCCACGACGCTCACCTTTCCGCTGCCGAACGGATCCGGCGCGACGACCATGTCGTCGCGGCGCTTCAACAGATCCGTGCCTACGAGGCCGATCACCGGCACGTAGGGAACTCCCATAGACCCAGCCTGGGCCTGTGAAAAGAGAATCCCTCAGGTATTGTCGAGCGCGCGCACGCGCGCGGACGTGACGTAGCGCGCGAAGTTCGGACCGGTGCGCGCGAATTCGCCCATCGTGACGCTGCACGTATCGACCACGGACACCGCACCGGCGCCGACCAGAAAGTCGATATTGAGATCGCCGCCGACCACGCCGATCACGCGCAGATCACGGAGCTTGCGGCGCACGAGCTCGCGCAGAAACGCCATCGGCGAACGCTGCAGGTTGGCGCTCATCACGATGCGCGCGCCGTTCTTCACGCACGCGGCAGCTTGTTCAAGCGATTCAAGTTTGGCCATTCGGATGCTCCAGAGGCGTCAGTGCGTCGATTCTAACGCGGCGCACCAACGCCTCCCGGAGCGCATCACGCCGCCTGCGCGGAAGGCTCGCTGCGGAAGCCCTTTTGCACCCAACGGTCCCAGCCGCCTTCCACTTCGACCACCTTGTAGCCCTGGCGCGCGAGCTCGAGTGCGGCCTCGGCGGCCATGTGGCAGGTCTGGTCGTAGCAGTAGACGTAGATCGTCGCGTCCTTGCGCAGGCCGCGCGGGTTCTGCCACTTGCCCTTTGGCAGGTTGATCGCGCCCGGTACGTGGCCTTTCACATAGTCGCTGGGGAAGCGCACGTCCAGGACGATCGCGTCGCGCGCGCCCTGCTGCACCAGCACCTCGAGCTCGTGAACGCCGGTAGTGAAGGCGAGGCGCGATTCGAAGTATTCCTGGGCACGGTTGAAGTCATAGCTCTGCATGTCAGCTCCTTTCGGTTTCAGAGTTCCGCGGAGCGGCGCCCGCCGCCCTCGCATGGCTGCGCACGATACGGAGCCGGCATCGTTTGATAAATCGGGCGAATCGAATAACATTGTTCACGGAAACAAACCAATTGACCTGTGCACCAGCTCTCGGACATCGCCGTATTCGTCGCAGTCGCCCAGACGCTCAGCTTCACGGCGGCGGCCGAGCGCCTCGAGCTTTCGAAGGCGGTCGTCAGCAAGTACGTGAGCCGGCTGGAGCAGCGGCTCGGCGCGCGGCTCTTCCATCGCACGACGCGCCGTCTCACGCTGACCGAAGCCGGCGAGACGCTCTTCGGCCGTGGCGTGGCCGCGCTCGCGGAGCTGGAAGACGCCGAGCGCGACGTGGCGCAGCTTGCGGGCACGCCGCGCGGGCGCCTGCGGGTGTCGGCGCCGACCTATTTCGGCACCGTCACGCTCGCGCCGCTGCTCAGACCCTTTCTTACGAGATATCCGCAGATCACCGTCGATCTCGATCTCGACGATCGAATCGTCGATCTCGTGAAGGATCGCTTCGATGTCGCCATACGGATCTCGAGTACGCTCGATGCGTCGCTCGTGGCGCGCAAGCTCGCGTCGTCGTCGCTGGTCGCGGTCGCCTCGCCGGAGTATTTGCGCAAGCGCGGCGAGCCGAAGGTGCCCGCCGACATTCGCGAGCACGCGTGCCTCGGCTACAGCCGCGCCCGCATGCCGAACGAGTGGCGTTTCCGCGCGCGCAAGGGTTCGTGGATCGCGGTCACGATCGATGCGGCGCTGTACTGCAACAACGATTTCGCGCTCAAGCAGGCGGCGCTCGACGGCCTCGGCATCGGCGTTTTCCCGCGGTTCTTCGTGGCGCGCGAGCTCGACGATGGCCGCCTGCGTCACGTGCTGCCCGCCTACGGCATGCCGGCGCTTTCCATCAATGCGGTCTACGCCTCGCGCCGGCACCTCGCGCCGAAGGTGCGCGCGTTCGTGGACTTCATGGCCGAGTCGTTGGCATAGAATCCCGCTCATGAAAGTCCACGACCTCGTCGCGCGCTGCGCGAAAGCTGCCGAATCTTCCGACGCCATGTCCGCCGTGCGCGGCGTGCTGGAGGAGCTCAAGTCCGATCTCGCAGCCCTCGAGCGCTCCCTTTCGTACGTCTCCGGCGTCGGCGGAAACGCCCGGCAGGTGTTCTACCGCTCGCCCGAGCTCACCATGCTGAAAGTGTGTTTCCCTGCGGGCCGGCGCACCCCGCCGCACGATCACGGCACGTGGGCGACGATCCTGCTCCTGGCGGGCGAAGAAAAGAACACGCTCTACCGGCGCGAGAACGGCGCGTTGCGCAGGGCGGGCGAGAAAACGCTCACCAGCGGCGCGATCCTCACGATGCGCGCGGACACCGTGCACGTCGCGGAGTGCCTGAGCGAGAAGCCCGCGATCGGGCTGCACGTCTACGGCGGAGATATCTTCGAGCTGCCCCGGTTCATGTTCGATCCCGAGAGCCTTCAGGAACATCCGCTCGACTGGACCGTGTACGAGCGGTTCGCGCAGGTCGCGTCGAAGGCGAAGGGCGCGCCGCCGGGTTAAATCCCCACTGATCGTGAGGCGCGCATATTGCTCGGCTTCGACATCGCACCCTCAGCCGAACCGCGCCTATGTCACTCGCTCATCGTCTCGATGTGCCCCGCCGCTCGACCTCTGCCGACAAGCTCCTGTACGGATTCGCCGCCGGGTTCATTGCGGTGTTGCTGTTCCACCAACCGGCGCTCGCGCTGCTGAACCAGATCGGCCTCGCTCAAGCGACCCTCTACTCGCTGAAGAGCACCGCGCCCTTCGGCGTGCCGCAGATCGTGTCGATCGCGTTCTGGGGCGGCGTCTGGGGCATGCTGTTCGCGGCAGTCGAGCAGCGATTCCCGCGCGGCGCCGCGTACTGGCTGGCAGCGTTCGCGTTCGGCGCGATCCTGCCGACGCTCGTCGCGTGGTTCGTCGTGGCGCCGTTGAAAGGTCAACCGATGGCTGGCGGTTGGCAGATGAGCCGGATGCTCGTCGGGCCGATCATCAACGGCGCGTGGGGGTTCGGCACCGCGC
>DASPNJ010000047.1:0-66981 GCA_035626595.1 Burkholderiales bacterium | reverse complement strand
TTCCATGCCTCGCGAAGGCCCTCGCGGACGGCGGTGTTGATGGCGTTGCGCTGCTGCGGCCGGTTGATGGTGATGACGTGATGCCGTCTTTAGTTTCGTAGAGGATATCGCTCATGGGTCGTGTTCATTCCGCCTTGATCTTCGCGTCGCGGATGAGCTTGCCGAAGAGCGCGTAGTCCTTCTCGATCCTCGCGAGCACCTCGGGCTTGCCGCCGACCGGGACATAGCCGAGCTCGGCGAAGCGCGCGCGCACTTCTGGCATGTCGAGGATGCGGTTGATCTCCGCGTTAACGCGCTCGACGGCCGCCTTGGGCGTTCCGGCGGGATACGAGGCGCCGATCCATACGCCGAGGTCGTAACCGGGAAGGCCGGCTTCGGCCAGCGTCGGCACGTCCGGCAATACCGCGAAGCGCTTGGTCACCGAAATCCCGATGGCCTTGAGCTTGCGGGTCTTGAGGTGCTGCAGCGCCGCGCCGATCGAGCTGAAGACCATGTCGGTCTGCCCGCCGATCACATCGGTGAGAGCCTGCGCCTGTCCTTTATAGGGCACGTGCACGAGGTCGATGCGCGCCTCGTGCTTGAGGAGCTCGCCGGCGAGGTGGCCGGAAGAACCACTGCCTGAAGACGCCATCGTGTACTTGCCCGGGTTCGCCTTCGCGAGAGTGATGAGCTCCTTCAGGTTGTTCGCCGGCACCCTGCCTGGATTGACCAGGAGCAGCAGCGGCACCTCGGCGATGAGGCTCACGTGCTCGAAATCCCTGAGCGGATCGTAGGGCACCTTCTGCAGGTGCGGATTGATGGTGTAGGGCGGATCCGACCCGACGATGAGCGTGTATCCGTCGGGCGGCGATTTTGCGCCCACCTCGGTGCCTATGATGCCGCCGGCACCCCCGCGGTTGTCGACGACGACCGGCTGGCCGAGCGCCGCCGCGAGCTTGTCGCTTACAGAGCGCGCGGTTATGTCGGCCGCGCCGGCGGGGGAGAAGGGCACGATCATCTTGATGGGTTTGGATGGTGTCCATTGCGCGGCGCCCGCGCCGCTGAACGCGGCCGCGGCGGCAACAGCCGCGATGGTGCGAATGAAACGGTTCATACCGCGATTCCCTTTTCCTTCGATTCCACATAGGGCGGCGAGTAGATCACCAGGACGCGCAGCGTCTCCTCGCTGACGCGCGTGAAGACGTGCGGCATGTCCGCCGGAAAGAAGCACGTGTCGCCGGGCCTGATCTCGAACTTCTGGCCGTCGACCTCGACCCGTGCGCGGCCCTGCAGCATGTAACAGACCTGCTCGATGCCCGGATGCATGTGCGGCAGGGCTCCGCTGCCGATGGCGCCAACAGTACCCAACACCACTTCGAGGTGCTTCGCGCCCACCGTCTCCGGCCCGATCAGCCGTCGGTTGAGGGTCTCGGCGTGATTGGCGGGGCTGTAGGGCTTCACCTCGGTTTCCCTCACAAAATAACGCTTCTTTTCCACGGATTAGCTCCTCGATTCGACGTTCGTCCGCGCTCGCGGAAGACTTCGACAGATTACACCTTGACGCATATTTTCATAAACATGTAAATTGGTTTCATGGATGTGAAAACAGCAGGCCGCGTGCTGGACCTTTACGAGGCCTTCTCCGAGCTCCAGCGCTCGGCCTCCCTCTCCGATATCGCGCGCAAGCTCAACATTCCCGTCTCGAGCTGTTTCGCGTTGCTGCGCACGATGGAAAACCGCGGCTACCTCTACAGCGAGAAGCCGCGCGGCGGGATGTATCCGACGAAGCGCATGTTTTCGCTGGCGAACCGCATCGCGGCACACGACCCCATCGGCAATCGCGTCGCCCCCGCGCTGCAGGAGCTGCGCGATACGACCGGGGAGACGGTGCTCTTTGCCAAAAGGAGCGGTGAACAGGTCGTGATCCTTGACGTGCTCATCTCGCCGCAGCGCATCCGCTACACCGCCGACACGGGGGAGCTGCGCCCGCTCTACGCGTCGTCGCTCGGCAAGGCGATCCTTTCGCGGATGCCGCTGGGCGAGCGCACGGCGCTCCTCGACAAGATCGACATGGCGAAGCTCACGCCCGCGACGGTGACCTCGCGCAAGAAGCTGGAGGAAGAGATCGCGAGATGCGCGAAGCGCGGCTGGTTCGTGAATGCCGAGGAGAGCGTGAAGCACATATTCGCGGTCGCCGTGCCGGTGGCCGTCAACGCCGAGACCTACGCGATAAGCCTGCCTGGGCCGACGGAGCGCATGAAACCGAACCTGAAGCATCTCGTCGACGGCCTGGAAGCCGCGCGCGACCGTATTGAGCATGGCGATGAGCGCTGAGAGGTCGGGCCCGCTCGCCGGTATGCGCATCGTCGAATTCGCTGGCATCGGCCCGGCACCTTTGTGCGCCATGATCCTCGCTGACATGGGCGCGACGGTGCTGCGCCTCGATCGTCCCGAGCCGAGCGGCCTCGGCCTGGATCGGCCTGCCGCCTTCAACCTGGCGAACCGCAGTCGCCATTCCGCGATCGTCGACCTGAAGACGCCGAGCGGAATCGAGACCGCGCTCGCGCTGGTCGAGAAAGCCGACGCGCTCATCGAAGGCTTCCGGCCCGGCACGATGGAGCGTCTCGGCCTGGGTCCGGACGTCTGTCTCGCGCGCAATCCCCGTGTCGTCTACGGCCGTATCACCGGGTGGGGCCAGGACGGGCCTCTCGCCAAGGCCGCCGGCCACGACCTCAACTACCTCGCGCTAACGGGCGCGCTCGATTGCATCGGGCGCAAGGGCGAGCCGCCGACGCCGCCGCTGAACCTCGTCGCGGATTACGGCGGCGGCGCGCTGTATCTGGCCGTCGGAATCCTCGCCGCGCTCCTGGAAGCCCGCCAGTCCGGTAAGGGGCAGGTGGTCGACACCGCGATGGTCGACGGCGTGGGCTCGCTCATGACGCCGCTCTTCGGCCTGCAGGCCTCGGGGTCGCACGTCGGCGAGCGCGGCACCAACTTCCTCGACTCCGGCGCGCCTTACTACGAAGTGTACGAGTGCGCCGACGGCAGGTTCGCGTCGGTCGCGCCGATCGAGGCGAAGTTTCGCGACGTGCTGTTTCGCGTCGTCGGCATCGGCGCCGAATGGGTCGCCCTCGCCGACGACGAGAAGAACTGGCCCGAGCTCAAGAAGCGGCTCGCGGAGCGCTTCCGCACGCGCACGCGCGACGAATGGACCGCGCTCCTGGAAGGAACCGACGCGTGCTTCGCGCCGGTGCTCACGACCGCGGAAGCTCCGCACCATCCGCATCACCGCGCGCGCTCGGCCTTCGTCGAGGTCGCCGGCATCGTGCAGCCGGCGCCCGCGCCTCGATTTAGCCGCACGCCGAGCGCGAAGCCCACGCCGCCGGAGGAGCCGGGCCAATCGACCGAAAGCGCGCTCGCCGAATGGGGCATCGACACGAAGCGCATCCAGGAAACCTTTGTGTGATCCGCAGCCTCTTCTTCGCTCCGGCGAACCGTCCCGACCTCATCGCCAAATTCCCGCGCTTCCCGGCCGATTGCTACGTGATCGACCTCGAGGACGGAACCCCGCCTGTCGAAAAGGCGACCGCCCGCAGCACCGTCGGCGACTCGGTAGCGAAGCTTCGCGCCGCCGGGTTGCGCACGCTGCTCACGATCCGGGTGAACGAGCCCGCCTCGGAACATTACCTCGCTGACCTCGAGGCGGCGTGGGCCAGCGACGCCGACGGTGTCGTTATCCCGAAGCTCGAGGAAAGCGCGCAGCTCTTTCCCGCAGTGCACGGCGCGACGCAGGCCGATCGCGTTCGGCCGCACGGCGAGCCGCGCTGCATCGTCGCCGGCATCGAATCGATCCGCGGCGTGGTGAATGCCAACGCGCTTTGTAGTGCCGACGCACGCGTGACCGCGGTGTATTTCGGCGCCGAGGATTTCATCTCGGAAATGGGCGGCCGCCGTACGCCGGGGGGTAAGGAGGTTCTCTACGCCCGCTCGCAGGTTGTCATCGCCGCCAAACTCGCGCGCATCACCGCGCTCGACCAGGCCGTGACCGAGATTCGCGACGACACGCAGTTCCGCGACGACGCGGCGGTCGGGCGCGACGTCGGCTACGACGGCAAGATCTGCGTGCTGCCGCGCCAAGTCGCCATCGCCAACGAGCTTTTCTCGCCGACGGCCGAGGAAGTCACCTACTGCCGCCGACTCATCGAGACCTACGAGCGCGCGACGGCGGCGGGTATCGGTACCATTGACTTCGAAGGCCGAATGATCGACGGCCCGTTGCTCAAGGGCGCCCACCGCGTCGTGTCGCTCGCCGAACGCATCGAGGGCACGCATGGAACGCGTTGAGGTCGGCGCCATCGACCTGCGCGCGCTGGTTCGCCCCGGCGACACGGTCACGTTCGGGCAGGGCACGGCGGAGCCGCAGACGCTCACCGAGGCCCTTGTCGCCCAGCGCGCCGGCATTGGCCGCTTCCGCGTGTTCCTCGGCTGCGCCTTCACCGACACCTTTTTGCCGGACCATCATGACCACATCGATTTCCTCGGCGTGGGAGGCACAGGCACGAATCGCCGGCTCACCAGGGCGCGCTGCCTCGACGTCATTCCGTGCCACGTGTCACACGTGCCAGGCCTGATCCGCGATGGCACGATCCCTATAGACGTGCTCATGGTCCAGGTGAGCCCGCCCAATGAGCGCGGCGAATATAGCCCCGCGCTCGCCAACGATTTGACGCGTGTGGCCGCCGAGAAGGCGCGCATCGTGATCGCGGAAGTGAACGCGCGTGTACCGCAGGCTTATTGCGTAGCCCCGTTAACCGCCGAAGACATCGACGTTCTGGTGGAAACCGACCGGCCGCTGATCCAGCTGCCGGCGGCGAAAATCGGCGAGCTCGAGCGGCTGATTGCCGCGCACGTCGACCAGTACATTCCCGACCGCGCGACGTTGCAGATGGGCATCGGCGCCATTCCCGAAGCGATCATGGCGCTCCTCACGCAGCGGCGCGACCTCGGCGTCCACTCGGGAATGATCGGTGATTCGGTTGCCGCTCTGATGGAGGCGGGAGTCATCACGAATTCGCACAAGGAAATCGACGCCGGCGTCTCGGTGACGGCCGTGCTCTTCGGCACTGACCGCCTCTATCACTATGCGCATCGGAATACGGCGATCCGTGTCTGCCCCATCGATTACACGCACAGTGCCGACACGCTCGCCAAGCTGGGGCGACTAGTGTCGATCAATTCCGCGCTGGAGGTGGACCTCACGGGCCAAGTGAATGCAGAGGCGTTTGGCGCCGACTATGTCGGCCAGGTCGGCGGACAAGTCGACTTCGTGCGTGCCGCTGCGCGCTGCGAGGACGGCGTCTCGATCATCGCGTTACCGAGTACCGCGCAGGCCGGCAAGCTGACGCGCATCGTTCCGCGGCTGTCCGGCCCGGTAACCACGTCGCGGAGTGACGTCGACGTCATCGCGACGGAGCACGGCGCCGTCGGCTTGCATGGCCTGCCGCTCGTTGAGCGCGTGAAGGCAATGGTTTCGATCGCCGCTCCGCAGCACCGCGACGCACTGCTTGCCGCCTGGAAGGAGACCCGATGAGCATCATCGAAAGATGCGACCGCGCGTTGCGCGTGGCCGAGAAGGCCGGCATCACCGTCGCCGGCATCTTCATGTTCGCGATCATGCTCGTTGTCGTGATCGACGTCGTGATGCGCTATTTTTTCAATGCGCCGCTCAGCTGGTCCTTTGAGCTCATCTCGCTCTACCTCATGGTGGGCCTCTTCTTCTTCTCGCTATCCGATGCACTTGCCCACCACGCGCACGTCGCTGTGGACATCCTCCACCTCTATATGCCACGGCGCATGCGCCACGGCGCGGAGCTCATCGGATATGTGCTGGCCACGCCGGTCTTTGCGGCGATCTTCTATATGTCGGTAATCACGACCTGGGAAAGCTATGGGGGCAACGATGTGCTGGCCGGGCACATCGCGTGGCCGACGTGGCTCGCGCAGATTTGCGTGCCGATCGGAGTGGGCGTACTGGTCCTGCGCATGGCGCTGCGCGCCGCGGGCCACGCCGTCTCGTTCGCGAGCGGTCGCGACGCGATCGAGCTGCCCGCGGTGAGCGGCGCCGACGACGGCGTCTGATGCTCGCGCTCACGATTACCCTGTTCCTCTTCGCCCTCCTTGCGCTGGGCACGCCGGTCGCCTTTTCTCTCGCGATCGCGGGCGTGGCCGGCCTCTTCGCCATCGGCGGCCTTGAGATGGTACTCGGGGTGCTCCGGACCTCGCCCTTCTCGGCGGCGAATTCCTACGAGCTGATCTCGATACCGATGTTTCTGCTGATGGCAGAGTTCGTGATCATGAGCGGCGTCGCGGACGATCTTTTTCGCGCGGCCTCTGCCTGGGTGGGCCGCGTGCCTGGAGGGCTGGCCATGGCCACCGCGCTCGCAGGCGCCGGCTTCGGCGCAATCTCCGGATCGAGTACCGCGTCCGCCGCGACACTCTCGGCAACCACCATCCCGGCGATGCTCAAGCAGGGCTACGAGCCCAAGCTCGCCTGCGGCGTCGTCGCGATCTCCGGCACGCTGGCGATGCTCATCCCGCCCAGCATCGCGCTCGTGCTGTACGGCATCATCGCCGGCGCCAACATCGGTGAGCTCCTTGTCGGCGGCGTGATCCCGGGCCTCCTGGTCACGTTCACGATCATGGCGACTGTCTACTTCCTCGTTTGGCGGGACCCGTCGCGCGCGCCCGGCGGCCGTGCCTATACGCTCCGGGAAAAGATTGTCTCGCTCAAGGTCGTGGGCCCGATGATCTTCCTCTTCTTCATGGTGACGGGCCTCATATACACGGGCGTTGCGACACCGACGGAGGCCTCGGGAATCGGTGCGTTCGGCGCGCTCATGCTGGCCTTGAAGGAAGGCAAGGTGAACCTGCCGAGCCTCCGCCACGCCCTCGCGAAGGCCTCGCACACCAGCTGCATGATCGTCATGATCATCCTGGCCGCGCATATCTTCGGGTACTTCTTCACGCTCACGCAGACCACCCAGCAGCTGGTCGCGTGGATCGGAAGCCTCGGACTTTCAGCGTGGCTCGTGATCGCGATCATCCTCGCGGGCTATTTCGTGCTCGGCTGCCTGATGGACCAGGTGGCGATTCTCATCCTCACGGTTCCGATCGTGCTGCCGCTGGTGAAGTCGCTTGGTTTCGACCCGGTGTGGTTCGGCGTGATCGTAATCGTCGTGGCCGAGGTCGGATTGGTGACACCCCCGGTGGGACTCAACGTGTACGTGGTGGCGCGCTACACCAAGCGTGCGCTTGCCGAGATTTTTCTCGGCGTGTGGCCGCACGTCGTCGCGCACCTCGCGCTGGTCGCGATCCTGGTCGCGTTCCCGCAAATCATCCTCTGGTTGCCCTCGACGATGAGGTCCTGACGTTTTTTCCTTTCGTTTTTTTCATGGAGGAGTTGCAATGAAACCATTCCGCAACGGCGGGCTCGTGGCCGCGACCCTTGTCGCTCTCGTCGCATCAACGCCAGGCGCGTATGCCCAGACCAAACTGCGCGTCGCCGATTCTTTCCCCGCCGGGCACTACATTCCCGAGACCGCCACCAAGCCTTTCATGGCCGAGGTCACCAAGGCCACCAGTGGAGCGGTGACCTTCGAGTACTTCCCCGCCGAACAGCTTGGCAAGGCGAAGGACCTGCTGTCGCTCACGGTTTCCGGAGTTGCCGACATCGGTTACGTCGCGCCCTCGTACGTCAGCGACAAGCTGCCACTCTCGGGGGTCGCGGAGCTGCCCGGGCAGTTCGTCACGGCCTGCGCGGGAACCGAGGCGTACTGGAACCTCGCCAGGCCGGGCGGGTTTCTCGACAAACACGAGTTCGCGCCGAACGGCGTGCGCGTGCTCTTCGCCTTCGTGCTGCCTCCGTACCAGGTGTACCTCGCCAAGCACAAACTGGAGAGCCTCAAGTCACTCGATGGCCTGAAGATCCGGCCGACGAGCGGCGCGGTCGAGCTGATGCGCAGGGTGAAGGCGGTCCCGGTACAGATTCCCGCGCCCGAGGTGTACGAGTCGCTGTCGCGCGGCACCATCGACGGCGTGCTCTTTCCGGTCGCGAGCATCTTCGCCTACAACCTGCAGGGCCTGCTCAAGTACTCGTCCACTGGCGAGAGCTTCGGCAGCTTCGTGATCACCTACGCGATCAGCGAGCGCAAGTGGAAGACACTGCCGCCGAACGTGCAGAAGGCGATGATAGATGCGGGCGAAGCGGCCGTGCGCCGCGCCTGCAAGTACGTCGACGACAACGAAGCGAAGGACAACGAGAAGCTCAAGCAGGCCGGAGTCACCTTCGTGACGCTGTCGGCGGCCGACAAGAAACAGCTCGTGAGTCTGATGAAGGATGACGGCGACGTCTGGGCCGCGGCGCTCGACAAGCGCCGCAAGCCCGGCAGCGAAGTGCTCAAGGCCTTCCGCGCGGCGCTGCCGTCGGCGAAGTAGGGGGGACCAGCATGGCCGGACCCCTCACGGGCGTACGCATCGTGGACATGACCACGGTGCTGATGGGCCCCTACGCGACCCAGATCCTCGGCGACATGGGCGCCGACGTGATCAAGGTCGAACCGCCCAGCGGCGACGGCACCCGTGAGCTGGGCCCGATGCGCAACCCCGGCATGGGCCCGCTCTTCATGCACGTCAATCGCAGCAAACGCAGCATCGTCCTCGACCTGAAGAAGCCGTCAGGCCATGCGGCGCTGCTCCGTATCGCGAAGACCGCCGACGTGCTCATCTACAACGTGCGGCCGCAGGCGATGGAGCGGTTGAAGCTCTCTTACGCCGAGCTCGCGACAGTGAACCCTCGACTGATCTACGTGGGGACGTTCGGTTTCGGGCAAAGCGGGCCCTACGCCGCGCGGCCGGCTTACGACGACCTCATCCAGGGCGCGGTGAGCCTCCCCACGCTCGCCCAGCTCGCCGGCGCCGACCGGCCGCGTTATGTGCCGTGTACGATCGCCGACCGCACGGTTGGATTGAACGCGGTGGCCGCGGTCGCTGCGGCGCTTTTTCACCGCGAGCGCACCGGCGAGGGCCAATCGATCGAGATCCCGATGTTCGAGACGATGGCGCAATTCGTCATCGGCGACCACATGGCTGGGCTCACCTTCGATCCGCCGCTAGGGCCTTCGGGCTATCCGCGGCTCCTCGCCAAGGAGCGGCGCCCGTACGCCACGAAGGACGGCTACGTGTGCGCACTCATCTACAACGACAAGCAGTGGAAGAGTTTCTTCGACCTGATCGACCACGCCGACATCCTGGAGACGGACCCGCGGTTCGCGGATCTCGGCAGCCGCACACGCCACATCGACGAGCTCTACCAGCTGGTGGGCGAGATCTTCGCCACGCGCACCACGGCCGAGTGGCTCCAGGCGCTCGATGTGGCCGATATCCCCGTGATGCCACTCCACACGGTCGAATCCCTGCTCGAGGACCCGCACATGAAGGCGATCGATTTCTTCGAGACCGTCGAGCATCCGAGCGAAGGGCGCATCCGTTCGATGGCCGTGCCCGGAACGTGGTCGCGCTCGCAGCCGACAGTCGCGCGACACGCGCCGCGCCTGGGCGAGCACACGCGCGAGATCCTGCGCGAGGCCGGCTTCGGCGAGGGCGAAATCAACAAACTAATCGCGGAGAAGGTGACGCTCGCCCCATAACGCAACTGATTGCCGGGCAGGCGTCCGGAAGACGAGGAACATATGGATTTCACGCTATCCGAACAACAGGAGTCGATTCGCGACGCAGTCGGCAAGATCTGCGCAAAGTTCGACGACGCGTACTGGCTGAAGAAGGACGAGACGCGTGACTTTCCGGAGGAGTTCTACCAGGCGCTCGCCCGCGACGGCTGGCTCGGCATCTGCATTCCGGAGGAATACGGCGGCTCGGGGCTCGGCGTCACCGAGGCCGTGGTGATGATGCAGGCGATCGCCGAATCGGGCGCGGGAATGTCGGGCGCATCCGCGGTGCACATCAACATTTTCGGCCTCAATCCCGTGGTTGTCTTCGGCAACGAGGAGCAGAGGAAGCGCATGCTGCCGGCGCTCGTGCGCGGCGACGAGAAGGCGTGCTTCGCAGTGACCGAGCCGAATACCGGGCTCAATACCACCCAGCTCAAGACCAAGGCCGTGCGCAAGGGCAACCACTACGTCGTGAATGGCGAGAAGGTGTGGATCTCGACTGCGCAGGTCGCGAACAAGATGCTCCTACTCGCGCGCACCACCCCGCTGGAGGAAGTGAAGAAGCACACGCATGGCCTGTCGCTCTTCTACACCGACCTCGACCGCCGCAACGTCGACGTGAAGCTGATCCACAAGATGGGCCGCGCCGCCGTGGACTCCAACCAGCTCTTCATCGAAGAACTGAAGATCCCCGTCGAGGACCGCATCGGCGAGGAGGGCCGCGGCTTCGAATACATCCTCCACGGCATGAACCCGGAACGCGTCCTGATCGCGTCCGAGGCCGTCGGTCTCGGACGCGTGGCGCTCAAGCGCGCAACGCAATACGCCAAGGAACGCATCGTCTTCAACCGTCCCATCGGCAAGAACCAGGCGATTCAGCATCCGCTCGCCGAATGCTGGATGGAGCTCGAGGCCGCCAACCTCATGGTGTTCAACGCCGCCTCGAAGTACGACAAGGGCGAACCCTGCGGCACCGAGGCCAACGCGGCGAAGTACCTTGCGGGCGAGGCCGGCTTCAAGGCGTGCCAGACGGCGGTGATGACCCACGGCGGCTACGGCTACGCCAAGGAGTTCCACGTCGAACGCTACCTGCGCGAGGTGATGATCCCGCGCATCGCCCCCATCAGCCCGCAGCTCGTTCTCTGCTTCATCGCGGAGAAGGTGCTGGGCCTGCCCAAGTCATATTAGCGAGAGATCCCATGGCCGGTTTGCATTACGAGCAGTTCGAAGTCGGGCACACGTTCAGGCATCCGGCAGGGCGCACCGTGACGGAGATGGACAACGTGCTCTTTTCCTGCCTCACCATGAACCCGCAGCCGCTGCATCTCGATGCGGAGTTCGCCAAGTCCACCGAGTTCGGGCGCCCGCTCGTGAATAGCCTCTTCACCCTCGGGCTGGTGATCGGCATCTCGGTGGCCGACACCACGCTCGGAACCACGATCGCCAATCTGGGGATGACCGACGTGAAGTTTCCCGCCCCCGTGTTCCCCGGCGACACGGTTCGGGTCGAGACCACCGTCGTCACGAAGCGCGAGAGCAAGTCGCGGGCGGACGCGGGCATCGTGGAATTCGAGCACCGGGGCATCAACCAGCGCGGCGAGATCGTATGCGTCTGCCGCCGCAGCGCCTTCATGAAGCGCGCGGCGGCGTGCGCTTAGTGTTGGAGCTTGCGTTAGTGCGTGATTTGGATCACCGACGCATGACGCTTCGGCCTATTACCGGGGACAAAGAGGTAGCTTCTTTTCATCAGCCGGCCGCGGAAAGAACCGTGGCTTCACTCGGCACAGTCTTCGAGTCGGCTGCATCGGCGATGACGCCGGCCTCACGCAGCGCGGCGATGCGCTCGCCGGAGTACCCCGCCTCGCGCAGCAACGCGTCATTGTCGCTGCCCATGGGAGGCGCGGCCTTCCTCGGCAGCTCGACGCCCGGCACGCGGATCGGCGCATTGATCATGCGCGCGGCGCGACCGTCGGGATAGGTGTAGTCCAACACGCATTCCCGTTCGGCGACGAAATCGCTTTGCAGCGCCTGCGCGACGTCGTAGACGGGCGCCGCGGGCACCTTGCCGGCGAAATGCGCAAGCCACTCCGCAGTGGTTCGCTTCATCAGCTCGGCGTCGAGCATTTGCGTCACGCGATCGCGATTCGCAAGCCGCGCCTTGAAGGTGGCGAAGTCCGGATCGGCGATCCAATCCGGCCTGCCGAGCGCGTTCGCGAGCACACCCCAGAACTTCTCCTTGTTACACATGATGAAGATCCACCCGTCACGCGTGCGGTAGAGCTGGCTTGGCGTCAGGCTCGGATGCGATGAGCGCGCCGTGCGCTCGGTCACTGCGCCCGCGTTGAGAAACCACGTGCCGGGGTAGTTGAGGTTGTGGAGCGCCACGTCGAAGAGCGAAGTGTCTATGTCGAGTCCGCTGCCTGTTCTGCGCGCGCTTGTGACACCCGCCAGCAGCGCGAACGCGCAGGCGAGCCCTGTCATCAGGTCGACGATGGAGAGGCCATAGCGCCCCGGCGGGCTCCCGGGCTCGCCCGTAAGCGACATATGGCCCGCTTCCGCCTGCATCAGATAGTCATAGCCCGGCCACGATTTCCTGGAACCCGTGCGTCCATATGCGGACAGGTGCGCGCACACGATGCGCGGGTTCGCGTGCTTGAGGTCGTCGTAGGTGAGGCCAAGCTTCTCCGGCAGGTCGCCGCGCAGGTTGTCGAGCACGGCATCGGCGGTTTTCACGAGCGCATGAAAGGCGGCCTTGCCTTCGGGATGTTTCAGATCGAGCGTCACGCTCTTCTTGTTGCGGTTGAAGGTCTGGAAAAAATGACTGTCGCCGGGGCCGAAGAAGTGCGGCCCCACCTGACGCCCGACGTCGCCGCCGTCCTTATGGTTCTCGATCTTGACGACCTCGGCGCCGAGGTCGGCGAGGTACATCGTGCCGAAAGGCCCCGCGCCGTATTGCTCCACCGCCAGCACGCGGAGGCCCGCGAGCGGGAGTTGCCGCGCGTTCGGTTCGTTCATCGTCAATCCACCTTCGCGCCCGAGAGCTTGACCGCGCGCGCCCACTTCGCCGTCTCCGCCTTGACGAACTCGCTGAGCTGCTCGGGCGTCATCACCATCGGCTCGGAGCCCTGGTTCTGGAAGCTCTGGCGCGTGTCGGGCGCGGTCAGGATCTTGTTGATGTCCGCGTTGAGCCTCGTCACGATCTGCCGCGGTGTTTTAGCCGGCGCTGCCATCGCGACCCAAGGAACGCCTGAAAAGCCGGGATAGCCGCTTTCGGAGATCGTGGGCATATCAGGAAGCGCCGAGGAGCGCGTCGCGCTCGAGACCGCGATCGCCCGCAGTTTGCCGCTTTGGACTAGCGACAGCGTTGCAATGATCGTCTCGAACATGACGTCGATGTGTCCGCCGACGAGATCGGTCAGCGCGGCCGGGCCGCCTTTGTATGGCACGTGCCGCATGTCGATGCCTGCCTGCGCCTTGAAGAGCTCGGTCACGAGGTGATTCGTGACGCCGCTGCCGCCGGAGCCGTAGTTGAGCTTTCCGGGATTCGCTTTGGCGTAGGCGACGAGCTGCTTGATGCTCTTGAACGGCGCGACAGGGTGGACGACGACTGCGTAGGGCACAATGCCGAGGCCCGACACCATCACGAAGTCGCGCTGGACATCGTACGGGAGTTTTGAGTAGAGGGATGGATTGACCGTAAGCGGTCCGCTCGAAGTCGCAAGCAGCGTGTAGCCGTTCGGTTCCGACTTCGCGGCGAGCTCGGTCGCGATGATGCCCGCTGCGCCCGGGCGATTGTCGACGTAGAACTGCTGCCCGTACTGCGCGGAAAGCTTCGTTGCGATGATACGCGCAAGGATGTCAGTTGCTTGGCCCACGGGAAAGCCGAGCAGAACGCGGACTGGCTTCGCCGGGTACTCCTGCGCGTATGCGGCGGGAAGATGAGTCATGCCGGCCGCTGCGATGAGCAGGCCGGCGGCGATAGAACGCAAGGCTGTCAAGAAAGGACTCCTTTTCTGAGGGCGCTGCAAATTGTCCGGACAATATAGCGTGGAATCACGATTGTTCAATTCAACGCGTGAGCTGCAAGCGATAGGTAAAGCGGTCCGCCGGATGCACGTTTTCGACAAACTCGACCACGCGGCCCGCATCGTCGAAGTAGCTACGGGTGATCGCGAGCCCGGGTGTCCCCGCGGCGACGCCGAGGTTCTCCGCATCCAGCTCGTCAAGAGCAATCCCGGCGATCACCTGCTCGACGCGCTCGATGCGCACGCCAAAATCCCGCTCGATCATCGAGTACACCGGTCCACGCGAGCCGCGCAGCACGCGCTCGATGCCCTTGAAAGCCGGATTGAGAAAGAGCCGCGAGACGCCGAGCGGCGCCGCGTCGCGCGCCTCCCGCCGTAACGCGACGGCATAGATCCATTCATCCCCGGGTTTCGCGTGCATCGATCGCGCCTGTGCACGGGAGAGGCCGATGCGACCCACATACATGTAGTCGAGCGTCGTCTCCTGCGCATACTGCGTCAGGTCCTGCAGCGACCCGACGCTGTGCGTGTACCGGCTATCGTCCGGCAGCGCCACGACGATGGTGCCCGCCCGCGGCTTGCGACGGATAAGCCCAGCGCTCGCGAGCACCCGGATCGCTTCCCGAATGGTGAAGCGCGAGACGCCGAGCTTCTCGCACAGCTCGTGCTCCGTCGGCAGTTGCGCGCCCAGCGGGTAACGTCCCTCGGCGATCGCAGCGCGCAAATCGCGGGCGATCTGGAGGTAACGCGGCGACGGTTCTTCGCGCGTCTTTGGGCTGGCCTTTGTTTTCGCTGCCTTCTGTTTCGTCGCCATAGCCGTAATTTCCTCTTCGATGCATTTGTGATATTGTCCGGACAATTATACGCACCCGGCGCAATTGGCAAGAGGAGGTTTCATGGCAGGCGAAGTGAGGAAGATCGGGGAGCGAACATTTCGCGAAACGTTCGGCCGCTATTACGAGGATTTCCAGGTCGGCGACATCTATCAGCATCGGCCGGGGCGCACGATCACGCAGTACGACAACATTTCGTTCACGCTGCTCACGATGAATACGCATCCGATGCATTTCGACGAGGAGTACGCAAAGCACAGCGAGTTCGGCCGCTGCATTATCTGCAGCCCGCTCACCGTGGCGCTCATGGTCGGGATGAGCGTAACTGACGTCAGCCAGAAAGCCATCGCGAATCTCGGCTGGACGGACATCAAGCTCACGCACCCGCTTTTCGCCGGCGACACGCTCTACGCCGAGTCCGAGGTGCTCGACAAGCGCGAATCGAAAAGCCGCCCCACTGCCGGGCTGGTCACGGTGAAAACGGCCGGGCTCAATCAGAACGCCATCAAAGTGTGCGAGTTCAACCGCACCATGCTCGTCATGAAGCGGATTGGCAACGACGTCGAAGTGAAAGCGAATTACTGAGGAGCACAATCATGCAAGAGGCAACGGCGCGCGTACCGCGCCAGACGGACCCCGAAGAAGAAGCCGCCCTACTCGACGCGATCGAGCGCTGGCTCGAGAAGGAAGTGCGGCCGCACGTGATGCGCCTCGAGCACGATGACATCTATCCCGTGGAGATGGTGGAGGCGATGAAAGCGATGGGCCTCTTCGGGGCCGTCCTCGATCCGAAATGGGGTGGCCTCGGCCTATCCGCGTCGACCTACGCCAAGATTGTCATGAAGATCTCCACGGTGTGGATGTCGCTCACGGGCATCTTCAACTCACACTTGATGATGGCGGTCCTCGTTGAGAAATTCGGGACCGAGGAGCAGAAGGCCCGTTTTCTGCCGCGCATGGCGAGCGGCGAGATGCGCGGCGCCCTGGCGCTCACGGAGCCCGATGCGGGGACGGATCTCGCGGGTATCCGAGTGCGCGCGGTGAAGAACGGCGACGACTACGTCGTGAATGGCACCAAAACGTGGATCTCGAATGGCATTGAAGGCAGCTGCTGCGCCCTGCTCGTCAAGACCGACCCGGATGCGAAGCCCGCGCGTAAAGGCCTGTCGATGTTCATCGCAGAAAAGGGCCCGGGATATAGGCCTTCGCGCAAGCTCGAAAAGATCGGCTACAAGGGTATCGACTCCGCGGAGCTCGTATTCGATAACTTCCGGGTGCCAGCCGCGAACCTGATCGGCGGCGAGGGCCAAGGTTTTTACATCGCCGTGGGCGGGCTCGAGCTCGGGCGCATCAATGTGGCGGCGCGCGGCGCGGGCGTTGCACAGGCGGCTCTCGACGAGTCCGTGAAATACGCGCAGATCCGCAAGACGTTCGGCAAGCCGATCGCGCAGCACCAGGCGATCCAGCTCAAGCTCGGCGAAATGGCGACGCGTGTCGAAGCCGCGCGGCTGCTCGTCGAAAACGCCGCGCGAGCTTACGACGCCGGCCGCCGCTGCGACATGGAAGCAGGCATGGCCAAATACTTTGCGTCAGAAGCCGGCCTCGAGAACGCACTCGAAGCAATGCGCATCCATGGCGCGTACGGCTATTCGAAAGAGTATCCGATCGAGCGGCTTGTGCGCGATGCGCCGCTCATGTGCATCGGCGAAGGCACGAACGAAATGCAGCGCATCATCATTGCGCGGCAGCTGATTGAGAGAAATCCGATCTGAGCCGCTAGGAGGGACTGGCTCAGGAACGACCTGGTCGAACAAAAAACAGACTCGTCAGATTCCGGCGTGCAGCGCGCGCGCCGCTCGACAGAATGAGCTAATGGATAGGAATCGCGCCACGAAGCGGGCAATACCTGTCTCAGCCTCCGTGCACCTGAATGCCCGCGTCGCGTACGGCCTTCATCCAGCGTGCAAGCTTGCTGCGGACCCGCTCACGCAATTCTTCCGGCGTGCTGCTGGCGGGCTCATGCCGGTCGCTTCGATCTGCCGGATGAACTCGGGGTTTGCGAAGGCGCGTTTCATGTCCGCCTTGAGTTTGTTGATGATGGCGCGGGTATGCCGCGCGGCGCAAACATGCCATACCAGCCGTCATTGGAAAATCCGGGCACAGGCTCGGCCATCGCCGGCAGGTCGGGCATGCTGCGCAAGCGCTTCGGGTGTCCGGTCGCGATGGCGCGGATTCGTCCTGCGGAGAGCTGCGGCTGCGTTCCCGTTACGAGAGCTGCGAACACGGCTGCCAAGATGGAATTCGCCGACATTCGACGTCTCCTCCACCACCGAGCCCCCCGAACCGGCGAGTATCTCGACAATAATGAACCGGGCAACTTCGGCCGGTCTAGTGAAGCCGCGCGACTAGGTCACCTCTGCATCGGCGACGGCAGCGATTCCTAAGTGCCGGCTGCCTTGGGCAGCGGATAACGCATTACCAGCACTTCGGCACCACTGCTACCTGCCTTCAGGGAGATCGATCGCTCCTCGCGGGACACATAGAGGCAGGACCACGCACTGTAAGAAATTCCATCGCGCAAGATCTGACCTGCCGCGACCAACATCGAAACGCCGTCGCCATGCGCGGCATCGGGTGCAACCATCACTTTTCCGGGCGCCAACCGCAGCACGTAGACGGCGAGCCCGTCGCCTTTCTCGAGAACCCTCTCGGTAACGCAATCTACACGTGCCGCGAGAGACTGTGCGCCGTTGAGCGTTATCGGTTCGACGATCACATTGCGCTTGGGCAACGGTCGCATCCGATGACCCGCCGCCGGCAGGTATTGCGCCCCCGTGTCGTCTGCCGAAGCGCGAAACGTGAAATACGACAACCCCTGGGCGCCAGGCTGGATCGGCCCGTAGCCGGTGCACGCCGCAGCGAAATGGACGCTTATCGGCGCAACCGCGTGGCGGCCAAGTGACCCGCCGCCCGCGACGACTACCTGGAACTGGTCTACAAAATGAAAATGTGGGTGCACCACAGCACCCGCTTCTTGTTCGACCAGAAAGGCCTGCGGCTCCCGCCTTTCGCCGGGCGCCGGATCCACATAAATGCGGCCGCTTGGCGCCGCCAGAGACGCAGAACTGTCAGGCGATGGCGCCGGCCCGAAATAGACGCTGCGCCATACCCGATGGCCGTCGGCAGTCATGCGCGCAAAGCGTGAAGGCGCGGCTTCGGTATGCGTGGCGGCGATGATCATCGCGAATACTCGATCGATGTCGGCATGGTATGCGACGCCGGCTCGAGCAGGCAAGCGTATCGCCGGCATGGCGCGGGAGCCTAAGAACCAATGGTTCGGACATTAATGGCGCGAATAAAACCGGGCAGGCGTGGAACAAGCGGCACGAAGACATTGCACACCATGTAACGAGTACTTCAGGCTCTTCAGCTGCTTCATTGCCGCGCTGCGCTTGCGGCGGGCTGTGCGCGCAGGTGAGGGACTGCAAGGTCGCTCCGCTCACTTCATCAGCTACTTGAGCAACGCGCGCAGCTCGGTCTTCAGCACCTTGCCTGTCGAATTCTTAGGCAAGGCATCGATGAACCGGTAGCGCTTGGGCCGCTTGAAACGAGCAATATTGTCCAGGCAGAGACGGTCAAGCTCAGCGGTATCCACTGAGGCGCCGCGCCTTGCCACCACGAATGCGATCACGTTTTCGCCCCATTCGGGGTCGGGCTCGCCCACTACCGACACTTCGGCGACGCCCGGATGGCATAGTAGGACTTCCTCAACTTCGCGCGGATAGATGTTCGAACCGCCAGAAATGATCACGTCTTTCGACCGGTCCTTCAGTGTGAGAAAGCCCTCCTCGTCAAGTGCTCCCATGTCACCGGTATGCAGCCAGCCGCCGCGCAGGGTATCGATCGTCGCTTTGTCGTTTGCCCAGTAGCCACGCATCACGGCATCGCCTTTCACCAGAATTTCGCCGATCTCGCCCGCAGGCACGGCACGGTCAGCCGCGTCGGCGATGCGCACCTCCATGCCGGTGTGCGGGAAGCCCACGGAGGCGAGTCGCCGCTCCCAGTTCGGATGCGCGACCGCCGCGTGCATCTCCTTGCCCAGCGCGGTGATGGTCATGGGCGATTCTCCTTGACCGTAGATCTGCACGAGTTTGTTTCCAAGACGCGCGAGCGCGCGCTTGCATTCCTCGACGTACATCGGCCCGCCGCCATAGACGATGGTCTTGAGGTGAGATGTATCTTCATCGCGAGAATGATCGACGAGTCGTTTGACCATGGTAGGCGCGGCGAACATCGTTACGCCGCGATGCGTCTTCAGAAGTTCATAGATCTCAACTGGGTCAAAAGCGCCGGAGTCGGGCACGACGTTGAGCGCAGCGCGCGCGACGTGTGGCGCGACATAGAGCCCCGAGCCGTGAGATATCGGCGCAGCATGCACGATCGAATCTTCGGGCGAGATCGTGTCGACGTCGGAAAAATAACATCGCGTCAGGGTGTACAGGTTGCGATGGGTGATCATCACACCCTTCGGTTGGCCAGTGGTGCCGCTGGTGTAGAACAGCCATGCCACGTCGGCTGCGTCGCGCTGGGCAGGCGCGATCGGCTCCGCGCGCGCGAGGCCTGCGTACTCAAGCCCTTCCGGGTCGATGACATGCTCGAGCGCCGCGACTTGGCCTGCGAGCGGCTCGACGGTGGACGCAAGATCGCGACTGACGAAGCAGGCGCGCGCTCTGCTGTTCTCCAGAATAAATTTGAGTTCGCGCGGATGCAGCTTCGCATTTACCGGCACCACAGCAAGCCCGGCATGCCAAGACGCGAACAACAGTTCGACGTATTGGGTGCAATTCTTCATTACCAAAGCGACATGCTCGTTCTCGCGCAGCCCGAGGCGACCGCGCATACCTCCAGCAATGGCGGCGACGCGCGCGCCGAGCGTCGCGTAGTCCGCGATCACGCGTTCGCCGATCGCGAGCGCCGGGCGCTGCGGATACGCCCGTGCACTGCGTAACATCAATTGGGACAGACTAACCGACATGCTGCTCCTCAAGTTTCGATCTGCGCATACGGGTCGCGAGCGGGCCTTGGCACCCTAAACAATGGCGCGCGGTGATAAGAAATACGTGCCGGTCCCGGCGCGCAAAGAAACGCATCGATGCCTTCTTGCCTGACCCAGTTGCGGATCGCCTGCGCCGAGCATGCAAACTCGCGGGCGAGCGAGTTCGGGTTACGACCGGCGCGCACCAGCTCGATCATCTGCTGGCGAAACTCCGCCGCGTACGGCGGGTGTGACTTGGGCATTGCGGACTCCTTTCATGTCACACGATGAAGTGTCCACAAAAGCGGGTCAATTCCAACTCCATGTTAGCGCTCGGCTTGTAAGCAGGCCGAAAAAGAAGAGTTACACGGCTCGCCCCGAACGGCGCCGCTGAGGTTCTCGACGCGGGAAGCGCTGGTCTGCTGTGGCCGCCAAGCTGCGCATGTGCGATTCTTCCGGCGGCGCGGCGAGGTGGCCGTCTGCGGTTTCTTACGTGAGGCGAAGCTTGGTTACCGCGTTGCTTAAGTGGCATGGCCGCGTATCGAGCAAAGGTCCTTCGGCCGGAAGCGCACCACCGTCCTAATCATTACGGCGGGATCTGTAGGGCGGGTTCGCCTCATCGGCAAGCATCAGCGTTTTCATCTACTGCAACGTGGCCGTTCGGTTGGATGCGCGTCGGGCCGATAGGCGGGCGGCTCCCCGTCACCGCGAGGCCGACAGCGCATAACATCGCAATTGGCGAGAAAAGTCCTGTAATGCGTCGATGCCGCTCGCTTCTGCGCGCCGGCACCAGGCTTCGAGCTGCTGCACCAAGTGTTCCGTAGTCGCGGTCGAACGCTGCCAGATCGCGGCGAGCTCATCGCGCATCCGGAACACCGTGGCGAGGCGGGTGCTCGCGCTGAGTATGCTTTCGAGCACCTGACGCTCGGACTCCGCGAGCGCGGGCGAGCCCATGCGCAGCCACCGCTTGAGCGCCCGCCATTTGATATGGATCGCGCGATCCCGCAGCGCGCGCGCTTCCCTTGCGCACGTCCTGCGCACCGACTTCACGTATCGGGTGAGGATCTCGTAGCGGTGCGTCACGACCGCCTGCAGGGTCGCCGCGTCGCACGCGGGCTTCGGCGCCTCGAGCTTTAGCTGCGGCGGAATGGTTTTCACCTTCGCGAGTCCCAGCGCCTGCAGCACGCGGATGTACATCCAGGCGATGTCCAGCTCGTACCAGCGGCTGGAGAGCCGCGCGGACGTGGGGTATGCATGATGGTTGTTGTGGAGTTCCTCGCCGCCGATCACGATGCCCCACGGCACGATGTTTCTGCTCGCGTCGTCCGTCTGGAAGTTGCGGTAGCCGCAAAAATGGCCGACGCCGTTGATCACACCGGCCGCCAGGAACGGGATCCACAGCATCTGCGCTGCCCACACCGTGACGCCGATCACGCCGAAGAGCACGACGTCGGTGACCAGCATGATCGAAACGCCGAGCGCCTTGTGGCGGCGGTATACGTTGCGCTCGACCCAGTCCTCGGGCGTGCCATGGCCGTAGCGCGCGAGCGTGTCCGGCTTGGCAGCCTCGATGCGGTAGAGCTCGGTGCCTTCGAACAGTACGCGCCGCAGACCGCAGCGCTGCGGGCTGTGCGGATCCTCCGCGCTCTCGCATTTGGCGTGGTGCTTCCGGTGCACCGAGGTCCATTCTCTCGTGACCATTCCCGTCGTCAGCCACAGCCAGAAGCGGAAGAAGTGGCTTACCGCCGGATGCAGGTCGAGCGCGCGATGCGCCTGGTGACGATGGAGATAAACGGTGACGGCTGTGATGGTGATGTGGGTTAGTAGGAGCACATAGAGCACGTATCCCCACCACGGCAAATCGTAAGCTCCTGCGAACATGCTGCTCCCAAGTCAGGCAAATAGCCCGGGGCCACCGGGCTGCGCTCGTGCGCGGTTCGATTGATCCTCAATCGAGCAAGGCATGTTCCCACGCGGCTGTCGGCGAGACTCCGTCCGCGCCGGTTCGACGCGCTGCGTGACGACTCTCTCGATCGCCTTAAGCAGCCGCTGCCCCCTCGACCAAGAAACCTAACGCACTTCGCTTTTGGCAGGTAAACACTAGCTCGGCCGATTGCCGAGCGTCTTTCGCGCGACAGCTTCGAAGTTCTCTCACAGAATGGCGGCCATTCGCAGACACGCTTAAGGTAAGGACCATAACCGCACCAGTCGCGAAGTGTTCCGAAGATCATCTTGCGTAGCGCATTTCCGGGAGGTGGAGAAGACGGATAAAACTAGGGCCGCCATGGTCGGCACCGTCCCGCGCGGGACGCCCGCATCGAGGTCGTCGGTAACTCGAATGCGCTGGACGGCAGCCGACCCTATACTGGTGCCCGGCCAGCGCGCCGGAGAGCGTCCGTAGCGGTCCCCGCGCGGGCCGCCGTGGCAGAGGCGGAACTAGGCTGAATTCGTCAGAGGACCCCAACGGCCCGGCGAAAGGAGCCGGAATAGCAAAAAACAGGACGTACAGGCAGCGCCAACAGCACAGCTTCGCGCCCGGCTTTGCGAGGAGGATTGGCTTGAGGCTGAGAAGCAAATCCAGATGAGCGAGGAGACCTGACAACCGATGCGCCGCGCGAGCACTCGAGTTGCCTTGATGACGAGACAACACGAAAACGCAATGTATATCTATTATTGTGACCAACGGCACTGAAGGTCAGATGCGCGATTCGCCACACAGCTACGACACACGGGAGGAGTGCGTCGAAAGCGGCGCGTCACATGTGCTTACACGAGCACAATCAATCGGAGCCAAGCTCAGATCAGCAAAATTGAGGTAAGCCCCGTCGCCGAGCCTAATGTGCTGTGCGCCAGCGGCGATCCCGAACTGCAGCGGTTCGTTACGCAGACGCTTGATCCGGGCTACGTCAGCTCAGCGTGGACCGGTCGAGAAGCGCTGGCGTCCATCAATTCTTCCGCGTTTGATGCCTACGTGCTTGATTACTGGCTACCCGACTGGTCAGGCGTCAGCCTTTGTCGCGAGATACGCAAAGACGATCCGCACGTCCCAATCTGCTTCTTTAGCAAGGCGACGAGCGACGATGCGAAGAAGCGTGCGCTGCGCGCGGGTGCAGATGCGTTCCTCACCATACCGCTCGAGCCGCACGCGTTGCACAGTCGCGTCGAAACGCTACTCGCTTCTCGTCGCTCAAGTCTCGTGCGTGCGGAAAACGAAGCACGGCGTGCAATACGAAGTGAATTCGAACGCCGAGCAGCCGCTGCACAGTTGCTAAGCGCACATTCCACGGCGTCCGGCGAGAGCGCGAAGCGCAGCGCGCGTGCGAAGGCAATGCGCGCGTTCCTCGAGGCAGGCGGCACGCGAGCGACCTTCGATAGAAAATGGCTCCAGATGTACGCAGCTGAAAAGGCACCAGAATGAGTGCCGGAGCGCGCGTCTGACGGGAGTTGGGCCCGGCGAGGGGAGTACCTTGTGCATAACGTGCGGCAGCGCCGGTACGGCGCGACCTGCACGGCTGCTGTCAGCTAACATACGAGGGCGCGCCGCCGTGGTATTTGGCGCACAGATCATTAGAAAGCATCACGCGCTTGCATGGCTGGGCAATACAACTATTCCCTTGTTCTGGTGTCGGTGATCGTCGCCGCATTTGCGTCGTACACGGCGCTAGACCTCGCGTCCCGTATCACTGCCTCGCGCGGCTCGGCCGCGCGGGCGTGGCTGTGGGGTGGCGCGTTCGCTATGGGCGTGGGCATTTGGTCGATGCATTTCATCGGGATGCTCGCGTTCAACTCGCCCATACCGCTTGGTTACGATCTGCTCACGACGCTGGTCTCACTACTGATCGCGATCATTGCTTCCGGCTTTGCCCTGCACGTCGTCAGCCGTTTGTCTTTAAGCTGGCAGTTGCTCGCGATCGCTGCAGTCATCATGGGCGTCGCTATTGTTTCCATGCATTACGTGGGCATGGCAGCGATCGTGCTCGATCCGCCGCTGTCCTACAACTCAGCGCTCGTGATCGCGTCTATTGCCGTCGCGATTGCGGCATCCCTCGCCGCATTAGGTATGGCGTTCAAACTGCGCCTGAGCTCGCGCTGGCCGCGCGTACTGAAGTTCGCGAGTGCGATTGTCATGGGCATCGCGATCTCAGGCATGCACTATACAGCGATGGCTGCTGTGCACATTGATCCTAATGCGGTATGCCTCTCTGGCGCGGTAACCGACAAGTTCTGGCTCGCGGGTGCCGTTACGTCCGCGACAATTATGATTCTGTCAGTGACGCTCGCTCTGTCTCTCATGGACGCTCGCTTGGCTGCGCGGACCCAGCGCATGACCGCTTCGCTCGAGCACGCACACGAAACAAACAAGGCAAAAGACGAGTTTCTCGCGATGCTCGGTCACGAACTGCGCAATCCGCTCGCGGCTATCTCGAACGCACTCGCCTTGCTGGATCGGGCTGAACTGCGGAACCCGAGCAGCCAACTCGCGCGCGACATCATCGAACGTCAAACGAAGCACCTGCGTCGAATGACCGATGATCTGATGGAAGTGGGCCGCGTGATGGCTGGAAAGATGACTTTGCATGCCGAACCGCTAGACCTTTATGCATGCGTGACGAACGCCGCTGCAGCCATGACGGCATCTGAACGCGCGCGGCAGCACAACGTTGAATGCTACGGCGAATCTGTCTGGATACAAGGCGATGCGACGCGGCTCGAACAGATCGTAGCGAACCTGCTCACGAACGCATTCAACTACAGCCCGATCGGAACGTCCGTGGTGGTGCGCGTGCAGCGTTCACGCGACAAGGCAATTTTGACTGTAACGGACAATGGGATCGGCTTGGCAGCTGACGAATTGCCGCGCGTTTTTGACCTGTTTTACCAAAGCAATCCAGAAGGCTCGCAACATCGCGCAGGCGGGCTCGGAATTGGTTTGACCCTCGTACGCCGGCTTGTCGAACTCCACGGCGGCACGATACAGCTAACGAGCGGTGGGCTCGGGATGGGGACTACGGTTCAAATCCGTTTCCCCGCCATAGAACACGTGAATGCCGACAAGCGAGCAGCCTCAGCCGACTCACACGAGCGCCAGCACAAGATCGTACTCATTGAAGATGATCGGGATGTCCTTGAGAGCTTGCGTGTTCTTCTCGTGCGCAAAGGGCACGAAGTTATAACTGCGAAAGATGGGGAAAGCGGCCTCGACCAAATCAAGAAAGAGCGGCCTGACGTCAGCATCATTGATGTCGCGACGCCGCGTATAGACGGCTACAAGGTGGCGCAGCAGGTGAGGGCAAACAAGTTACCCGTTTTCTTGATTGCAATCACTGGCTACGGCGAGTCCGAGGACGAGCGTCGCGCTCGCAGCGCCGGATTCGACGCTCACCTCACAAAGCCGGCAGATCTGCAAAAACTCGAGGAACTGCTGGCTACAGCGCCCTAATCAGCTAGCTGCGCTCATGCCGTATGAATTCGATAGTGCCCAAACGCCGCTTCGCAGCCACGAGCCGCTTGCAGACAGGGCAGGCCGCCTGCATGTGACCCGATTTCGAGATGCGCAGCTGATGTCGCGCACCGCGCACAGGACGCCAGTGCCGTCGCATAGGGCACGCACGGATTAGTCTACCGGCGCCTGAAATGCAGGCTGAACGTGCCCTGATTTAGTGACACCTTCACAGCGGCATTTTGCCGCAGGAGGTGTGCTTTGAAGAAGCAGCATCGGCGTCACGACATCCAGTTCAAGGTCCACGCGGTGAGACTGGCCAATCATCCCCAGATCCTCACGCAAGACGTCGCGGCGGCGCTCGAGATCCATCCGTTTATGCTATCGCGTTGGAAGAAGGAGATGCGCGATGGGAAGCTCGTGATGGAGAGACCAGCGAAGCGACTGAAGGCAGCAACCCTGACGGAAGCTGAAGGACGGATCCGGGAGTTGGAGCGCGAGAACGCACAGCGGCGCGAGGAGAACGACCTGCTAAAAAAGCTCGAACCCTCCGGCTCGCGACCAAAGCAGAAATCTTCTCGTTCATCGCGGAGCACGGGGGGCGCTTCAAAATAAGGTGGTTGTGTCGTTATATGCACGTGTCGAGCAGCGGCTACTATGCTTGGCGCACGCGCGAGGCTAGCCCGCGTGCGCAGGCGAACGTCGAGCCGATCGCGGCGATTCACGATATTCATCGTGACACTGAGCGTGCAATGGCAGCCCTCGAATGCATCTGGAGTTGCTCCACCGCGGATACCGCTGCGGCCGGCACCGGGTCGCGCGTTTGATGCGCGCACACGGCATCGTTGCTGAGC
Organism: Burkholderiales bacterium; assembly: GCA_035626595.1. Taxonomy (GTDB): domain Bacteria; phylum Pseudomonadota; class Gammaproteobacteria; order Burkholderiales; family SG8-41; genus JAQGMV01. Next base: position 41,090 of record DASPNJ010000047.1, on the reverse strand, counting down.
GGAAGCGCCGATATCGCCGCAACAGCGGGCGCGACGAGCTGTATGCTCGTTTCAACAACGGACTGTGCAGCGTCGTGCCTGTGGCCCCAATGAGCTGTGGGTGGGTGACTACACATACCTTCGTACCCCCGCAGGGCTGGCTATATCTGGCGGTGGTGCTCGATCTATATGCGCGTCGAGTGATCCTGAATTGCGGCCCGAAGAGGTGCATGCGATCGCCTTAGCCGCCGGGCGGGTATGACGGTCGTGCGTCGGCAGAGCCGGCCCAAGGAAAGCGCAACGCCTGCAAAGCGAAGGTCCTCGCACCGTGCTGCCCCGCCGACTGCACGCTCAAGTCGCGCGCGCATAGCAGACGCGAACCCGATGCAGCCGCAGCCGCATTGGATGCCCTGCTCGATGCGATTGCGCAATTCACGCGCGATAGCGTCGCAGTAGATTGACTCACATAACAAGGATTCACGAGCAATGAAGATCGTGCGCTTTTTATCGGCCGCCGGGCCGAGACTCGGACTCGTGCAGGACGAGGACGTCCACGACTTGTGGCTCGGTGCCCAATGCCTCGGCCTGAGCTGGGCGGACTAGGTATTCCGTGACATCAGATCATTTCTTCTTGCTGCTGAACGTGCGCAAGATCTTGCCGCTGAAATCGCTGATCGAAGATCAATCGAACCGCTCTCACTCTCCGCGCTGAAGATCCTCGCACCGTATGAGCCGAGTTCGACGATCCTGGCACACGTCGTGAATTATTGGGAACACGGGAAAGACGCTAATTTGAAGCCGCCCGAAAGCCCGTTCTTCTTCTATAAGCACTCCGGTTCAGTGGTAAATCCAGGCGATCCCATCCTGGCGCATTCGATCTCACAGAAGATGGATCTCGAGGTGGAGATCGCCGCAATCATCGGGCGCCCGCGCGGAATGTGAAAGCAGAGCGTGCCTACGACTACATCGCCGGCTACACCGTTTTAAACGACGTGAGCTACCGCGATTTCGAGATGGTCGAGCAGTTTCCGGATCTCGCCCGTCGCTATGGGAAGAACTGGACGCAAGGCAAAGGACTCGACAACGCGTGTCCTATGGGACCGTTTCTGGTTATGAAGGACGAGGTTGGTGAGCCTTAGCCATTAGAGATTCGATGCACGGTCAATGGCGAGGTGCGGCGGCACTCGAACACCAAATCGATGATCTTCAAGGTGCCCGAGCTTCTCGCGGATATTTCGCGATCCATGACACTTTATCCGGGAGACGTGATTTCGACAGGCACTTGTGAGGGTGGCGGCGTAGGCACGGGCAAATGGTTGCAGCCGGGCGATCGAGTGGAATCGTTACGTGGAGCGCGTCGGCACATTGGTGAATGTCGTCGCAGCGGGCCGATGACACACAATAAGGGAGATGGCTTGTGACGCGGCTTTACGTTCTAGCGGCATTCATCGTGATGACTTCGGCGGCCTTTGCGCAGGCGCCGTGGCCAACGAAGCCGGTCCGCGTGATAGTACCGTCTCCCCCAGGCGGTGGCACCGATACCACGGGCCGTTTTCTAGCTGCACAGTTCACCGCTGCTCTGGGCACAAATTTCATAGTAGATAACCGCGGTGGTGCTTCGGGTGTAATCGGCTACCAGCTCGCCGCGCGGTCGCCGGCCGACGGTTATACGCTGCTGGTCGCGCCGTCGTCGATGACGACAGTGCATCTACTTACGCGTGATCCAGGATTTGACGTGGTCCGTGACTTTGCACCCATCACACAGGTGGTTGAGATTCCGCAGGTGGTGGTCGTGCACCCCACACTCGCGGCTCGCACGCTTCAGGAGCTGCGCTAGCGAAGAAGACGGACTTGTCGTTCGCCTCGCCCGGCCCTGCAAGCGCCCCGCACTTGGCTATGGAGTTATTGAAGCTGTCGCGGGTTTCCGATGACGCACGTGCCGTTCAAAGGCGTGGGACCTGCCCTGATCGATGTGGTTGGAGGACGCGTGCCCGTGATGCTGGTGAATCTGATTTCGATTAAGCCTCACATTGAGACCGGGAAGGTGCGGCCACTCGCGGTCACGAGCCGCAAGCGGTTTGAGGCACTACCTAACGTGCCGACGATCAGTGAATCTGGCTATCCGAAATACGAACCTGTTCAGCGGTTCGGACTTCTCGCAGGCGCAGCCACCCAAGGCGATCCTTGCCTGCGCGCATGAGGTGACTCTCAAAGCGCTTCAACACCCGGACGCAAAAAGGCAGCTTGGCGAGGGCGACCTCGTCGGAAGAAGCCCGCGGAATTCGCCCGCACCATCCGAGACGACGTGAACAAGTGGACCAAGGTCGCGAAAGTCGCGGGAATTCAGCCGCACTAACCAGGAAGGTGCATTTAATGAATGAACCAATTTCGTGGCCGGGCGGTAAGCGGGTCGCAGTGCTTGTGAGTGCCGTTCTAGAGACATGGGGGAGGGCAAGTCCCCGACTTACTTTCCAAGAACCACGCAGCTTCGAGCCGGTGCCGTAGATCTACCCGCGCGCACTGGTCCCAGTACGGTGGCGAGGAGGGCGTTTGGCGCCTGTTGCGCCTGCTGAACAACATTGGCATCCCGGCGACCGTGTTCGCCAATGCGCTCAGCGCCGAGACCTATCCGGATCTGATTCGGGAAATCGTCCGGTGCGAGCGGGCGATCGCGGGTCATGGCTACGCACAAAACGAGTATCGGCTGGATATGTCGGACTCGGACCAAGACGCGACGATCCGGACGTCCCTCGACATTTGGAGAAAGCCTCAGGCAACAGACCGACCGGATGGGTAACTCCGGTGTACTCCTGGAATTCCGTTACCGCAGACCTGTTGGCGCGCGCCGGACTGAGTGGCATGCCGATGCTCTCAATACAAGCCTGCCACGCCTACAGAAAACGGCGGGCGGCGCGATTGTCGCCTTGCCGTGGAGTGATTTTGTCGACAACCGGGTAAGAGGCACACCGTCGGAGTTCTTCCAGACGTATGTGAACGCGTTCGATTACCTGTACACACCGGAACGGCTGGGACTGCTGCACGTCGCATTTCATGGACATTTCGGTGGACGGCCCGTAATGGCTGCCAACATAGCCAAGGGTTTGCGCCATCTGAGCGCCTACCAGGACGTTTGGTTCGTTCGCCACAACGAGCTCGGCGAATGGTTTCGAGGGCTGCGCGTCGATGCGATCTCGGAAGCAGCGCAGTTTGGCAGCCGAGTGTGAGGCGGTGGCAGCGTTCGTCGGAAGCAGAGTGTTCTGCAGCGGAACCGTGATCGCGCGCTTCACTGTCCTGATGCTGATTGTCGCGATGGGCGGCGTGGCCCACGCACGCAATCACTTGACTGCTGCACTGGCAGTCCCGGTCGTTGTCGACAATCGTTCCGGCGCGCCCGGCGTACTCGGTTACCAGCTCGCGGCGCGCGCGCCCGCGGACGGCTACACGATGATCGTGGCGCCATCGAGCATAACCACCGTTCATCTCGTCACGAAAGAACCGCGGTTCGACGTGTTGCGTGACTGCGCTCCGATCTCCCAAGTGATTACGACGCCGCAGATCGTCGTCGTGAACGCGTCGATAGCGGCTCGGAATATTCAGGATCTCGTCGCGCTGTCGAAGAAGGGCGCGCTCACGTTCGGTACTCCCGGTCAGGCGAGCGCGCCGCATCTTGCATTCGAGTTGCTGAAGAGCGTCTCCGGCATGTCCGCCACACACGACGTACGTACGTCCGCACGTTAGACGTCAGAGCGGATGTCCAGCCCAGCGCGCAATCAGATCTGGTTTGTCCAGTTGCTCAATCCACCACGCGAGGGCTTTGCCCTTCGAGCGCCCATCCCAAGCTAAATAGAAATGTTCAGGTGAGCGTGGGTTCTCGAGCTGCACCTCCACGAGGCTTCCGGCGGCAATGTGGGACGCCACGAAGCACCGCGGGAAATAACCTACGCCGAGCCCTTTCAGCTGCGCCGAGAGCTTGGCCTGCAAGTGAGGCACAGTGAGCGTCTTCTGGCCGAGGAGAAGGCCGACGGTTCTGGGCTCGAGCCGCTGCGATGTGTCGCCGATCGCAACGGCGCGGTATTGCCGCCACACGTCACTGGCTATGGGCGACGGGTGACGAGCCAGTGGATGATCCGGGGCGACGACGGCGGCGAATTCGATCTTTCCAATCAGCCGCGTCTGATAACCCGAGTCTCCAGGGCCTTCCCCGCTTGCGCCCACGACGAGATCGGCCCGCTGGGTTGCAAGTGCGTCCCAGCTCCCGCCGAGCACTTCATGAGTAAAGCGTAAGTCAGTGGAGTCGAACTCCCTGTAGAAATAGACCGCGAGCTCGAGCAGCGGCTCGCACGGGAGTAGCGCGTCGAGCGATATTCGCAACGTCGCTTCGCATCCTTGTGCGAGGCCTCTCGCGCGGTCCTCGAGATGCGCCAATGCCTGGAGTATCAGCCGGCCCTCGCGCAGGAGCTCCTCGCCGGCCTCCGTAAGACGTGCGCGCTTTCCGCTGCGGTCAAATATCCGAACGCCCAGATCCTCTTCCAGCTTTTGGACCGCATAGGAGATCGTGGACGGCACGCGGGAAAGTTCTTCCGCAGCAGCAGCAAAGCTGCCGCGGCGACTGATCGCATCGATGATGAGCAACCCGTCGACGCTTAGCTTCATGTTCGATCCTTTCGAACGAACCGCTCGAAATTAGTCGACCAACTCGAAAGAGCGGCCGGCTAGCATTGTTTCTCCGCGGCGGGCCATTGAATTGCAGTTCAGCTGCGAATCGCTCCCGTCTCTTCCCGAAAGTATCCACTGGCGCGCTCCAATGCGCGAGCGCCAGAACAGCCATTCAGGAGACAACAATGTCGAACCGCGAACTGCTCACTTCCGAGAACTCCGCGTGATCTTCATCGACCAGCAGCCGCAGATGGCCTTTGGTGTCACCCTCGATCGATCGCCAGCTGCTTCGAAGCAACGTCGGCGCTTGCGTGCACTTCGAAGCTCTTCAAGGTCCCGACGATCGTGACAGCGGTCGAAACGCTCGGCTTCAGTGGCTACGTATGGCCGGAACCCTGCACGTGCATCCCGGCGATCCGATCGAGCCCAGCTCGACGAACTCGCGGGATGACGCGAAGTTTCGTGACGCGGTGGAGAAAGCCGGACGCAAGGGACGGTGTGCCTTCGCTCGCGGACGCGCTGCGCGTGCTGTGCAAGCAGGCGCAGCGCACGCCTCCGAATCATTGAGGAGTGCGTAAAGCATTGCTCGTCATGCACTCCCCGGCGGACACGACCGTAGGGATCGACAACGCCACGCGCATCTTTGCGGAGGCGAAGCATCCCAAAAGCTTCATCTCTCTCGATCACGCCGATCACCTGATTAGCCGACGCAGCGACGCTGCTTACGTGGCCGATTTGATCGCAGCTTGGGCTCAACCCTACATCAACGTCGTTTAGGCGCGAGCAGGGGCGTCGACGCAGGCGGACGGGGCGATCGGCTGATCGCCGTCCACAACGTGCGCACATCTTTAGTTAGTGGTTCAACAGGTAAGGAGCATGATCATGATTCGTGTTGGCATCATCACCGGAAGCACCCGTCCTGGACGTAACAACGAGGCTGTCGCTCGATGGGTGTACGAGATAGCGAAAACACGCAGCGATGCGGAGGTCGAGCTCGTCGACATCGCCGACTACAAGCTTCCATTGCTCGACGAGCCCATCCCGCCGTCCTTCGGCCAGTATCAGCATGAGCACACCAAAAGATGGGCAGCGAAGATCGGCTCCTTCGACGCCTATGTATTCGTCACGCCCGAGTACAACCACGGCGCTTCGGGCTCGCTCAAGAACGCGATCGACTTCCTCTATCGAGAATGGAACAACAAGGCGGCGGGCTTCGTGAGCTACGGCAGTGCCGGTGGTGCACGAGCGGTGGAGCACCTCCGCCTAGTCATGGCGGAAGTCATGGTCGCCACCGTGCGTGCACAGGTGATGCTATCGCTCTTCACCGACTTTGAGAATTTCAGCGTCTTCAAACCCGACCCGCGACACGAGAACTCGGTGCAAACGATGCTCGAGCAACTGGTTGTCTGGGGCGGTGCTATGAAGACAGTCAGGACGAGGGAACCAGCCCGATGATCGAACTTCGGATTCCGCAGCGACGGCGCGATGTCGGCGGTTTCACGTCGGGAGAGTCCTGCCATACGCCAAACGACGTATGGTGGGGCCATTCATTTTCTTCGATCACATCGGCCCTGTCGATGTCCCACTTGGGATCCCGGGAACGGTGGACGTGCGACCGTACGCAGATCGGCCTCTCCACTCTTAAGTATCTGTTCAATGGCGAGATCATGAACCGCGCCAGCGTCGGCTCGGAGCAGCCCATCCGGCCCGGCGAAGTCAACTGGATGACTTGCGGGGCGTGGCATCACCCAGTCGGAGCGCTTCGAGTGCGCCCGCCGTGACGGTGGTCACATGACAGCGTGTAAGCCATGAATAAATCAGTTTTCTAGACGGAATCTACTATCTAGATGAACTGGTTCTCTCGATGGCGCCCCGATTGCATGGTCGGGTCCATCAACTTGGAGGACTTCTCGTGACAGCTGCTCGTATTAGCACCCCGCCCCAAAGCGCGCCGAAAGGCTGGCGCATCAGCCTATGGGTCTCCCAACTTCTGCTGGCTGCGATGTACATCCCTTCGGGCCTCATGAAGCTGACCAAGCCGCTGGCGGAGTTGTCTCAGCAAATGGCCTGGACGGCCGATCTGCCTCAGCTTGTGCGCATCGCCGGTGCTGCCGACCTCGCCGCAGGACTGGGCCTGATCCTGCCGGCGCTGACCCGCATCGCTCCGCACCTGACCGTGTGGGCTGCGATTGGCGCGACTGTGCTGCAGGTGTTTGCGATGGTGCTGCACGCCTCACGCGGCGAGTTTGGCGTGCTCCCCATAAACGCCATACTGATCGCGCTGCAACTGTTCGTCATCTGGGGGCGGACCAAGAAGGCTCCGATCACGCCGCGCTGACCGGCAACCTACCAACGGAGGCAACCATGTCCCAACCTTCTGGTTCCCGGCGCATGCCGGTGTACTTTCTATCTCATGGCGGAGGCCCCTGGCCCTACATGACAGGGCCGATGCGCCAGATGTTCACATTGCTCGAAGCGTCGTTGCACGACATCCCAAGGCAGCTGCCGCGGCAGCCGAAGGCCGTTCTCGTCGTGTCGGGTCACTGGGAGGAGTCGGAGTTCACGATCTCGTCCGGAAAGGAACCCGACATGGTCTTCGACTACCACGGCTTTCCGCCGGAGATGTACCAGATCAGGTACCCGGCGCCCGGGGATCCAGTGCTCGCGGAGCGTGTCGGTGATCTGGTGCGCAAGGCTGGCTGGCCGGTCCGGCTTGACCCGCAGCGCGGGTTCGACCATGGCACCTTCAGCATGATGAAGCCGATCTACCCGGATGCCGACATGCCGATCGTGCAGATCTCGTTGAAGGAGTCGTTGAACCCCGCCGAGCACCTGGCCCTCGGCCGGGCGTTGGCGCCACTGCGCGACGAGGACGTACTTATCATCGGGAGCGGCTTCACCTCGCACAACCTGCGCGAGCGCGGACCGCAGATGGCGGCGCCGTCGCAGGCGTTCGACGCGTGGCTGCGACGCGCAATCATGAACCCCGACCCGGTGGCGCGCGCCAATGCGCTCCAACGCTGGGAGGACGCCCCGTTTGCCCGGCTCAACCACCCGCGGGAAGATCACCTCATGCCCCTGATGGTCGTCGCCGGCGCTGCCGAGGGCGAGCCCGTGACGCCGGTCTACGGCGAGCTGTTCGCGGGCTACATGACGGCGTCCAGCTTCCGATTCGGAGAGGACACCAGCCCATCCCGGTTCGATCGACTCGCGGCGGGCGAGCAGGCATCGAACTGATCCTGAAGCCATGATGAATACCTCCATTGCAAACGCCACCATGCTCCCTGTGGGACACGTGTTCGACATCGAGTTCCCGCAGTTCACGCCGCGGATCAGGTTCGACTCCGCGTCCGAGCTCACCTTCGAGATAGTCGATGGTCCATTCGCGGGCATGAAGGACACCGTCCGCTACGAAGTGGTCAACCTGCGTCCGGGCCTTTTTGTCGTCACATGGCAGGAGAAGACCAAGGCCACTGTCGTCCACGTCGAAGACTTCGCGCAAGGCGTCGTTCACACCCACATCACCAACGCCGACGGAACGTTCTTGCGCATGAGCGGCGCGATCCGTGCGGTCCCAACCGCTTGATCTCACGAGAGCACGAGATGACCTATGGAATCACTGGAGCAACCGGTCAGCTTGGCCGCTTGGTCATAGAGAAGCTGACAGACAGGGCCCCGGCGTCCGATGTCGTCGCTCTGGTCCGGTCGCCCCAGTAGGCCGCTGACCTCGGCGTGGCGGCGCGGGCGGCGGACTATGGCCGCAGGGAGACGCTCGCCACCGCACTCGCTGGCATCGGCACCCTGCTTCTGATCTCCTCTAGCGAGATCGGACAACGCGCCGCCCAACACCGCAACGTCATCGAAGCGGCCGAACGCGCGGGAGTCAGGAGGATCGTCTACACCAGCCTGCTGCATGCAGACACCACTCCCCTGAGCTTGGCCTCGGAGCATGTGGAGACCGAAGCCCTGCTGCGCCGATGCGGCATTCCGTACACCATCCTCCGCAATGGGTGGTACATCGAGAACCATGCACGGTCTGCCAAGACCGCCCTGGCTGCAGGCGCGTTCATCGGCGCGGCCGGTCAAGGCCGCATCGGCGGGGCAGCGCGCACCGACCTGGCCGAGACGGCTGCGATCGTGCTCACGACGCCGGGGCACGAGAACCAGCTCTACGGACTTGCCGGCGACGAACGCTACACGCCGGCGGACCTTGCAGCGGAGATCGGTCGGCAAGCTGGCACGGAACTTCCTTACCGCGACCTTGGCCCGGATGGCTACGCGCAAGCGCTTGAAGGTGCGGGCGTTCCCGCTTCGTTCGCGCAGGCGCTTGCCGCTGGGAGGCGGATGCGGCCCACGGCGCGGTGGACGATGACAGCCGCACGTTGTCGCGGCTGCTGGGCCGGCCCACCACGCCCCTGTCGGTCGTGGTCAGCCGCGCCCTCGAATAAGCGACTCGCGCAGCGCACGAGCAGCTGCCTGACACCTGTTTCCAACCCACACGAGAAAGGCAAGACCATGATGAAGCTGGACAAAAACGCCGACCACCACGCCCATGCCGAGGCGCCCAACGAATTCGTGCTCACCCGCAGAACGGTCCTGAGGGGCGCCTTGGCTGCAGCGCTCACGCCCGTGAGTGGTTTGCTCACGCCGGCTTCCGCGCAGACCGTCAAGCAGGCAGCTGAGATCGGCGGCGTACTTGGGGGCATAAACATGTGCCGCGTCGCCACGTCCACGATCCAAGGCCCTTATTACATCGACAAGAGCATCGTCCGCTCAGATATCCGGGAGAAGCAGGCAGGCGTTCCCCTGGAGCTGGAATTTCGGCTCGTCAACGCGAATGGAGGTTGTGGCCCGATCGCGGGGGCGCTGGTCTCTATCTGGCATTGCAATGCCGAAGGGGAATACAGCGGCTACCTGTTCAATGACCCCAACGTGATGCCGGTGATGAGTGCCGCAGACAAGAACGGCGCAGTGAAAGAACAGGACAGCGAACGCTGGCTGCGCGGAGCACAGGTCACCGACGCGGACGGCAAGGTTAAGTTCCGCACGATCGTGCCGGGTTGGTACACGCCGAGGGCACCACACATCCACCTGCGCGCGTTCCTGAATCAGAGCACGCTGGTCATGACGCAGCTCTACTTCCCCCAGGCCCTGAACAACACCATCCAATCCACGCATCCTGCGTACAAGGCGCGCGGCGTCTCGATCTACACGAACGAGAACGACATCCTCCTGCGGCCCGAAGACGTACTGAAGGTGGCCGCGAAGGGGGACGGCTCGTTGTCAGCGTCCATGACGGTCGGCGCCGGCTACGTTTGACCGAGGTGCGGGCGCCCGGTCCCGCACGGGCGGAAGGCGTCCCGCCGCCGCATCAGGATGCCGCCGCGTTCATTGCGTGATCGTCACGAAGGGATTGGTCCCGCGCAAGGATGCTTCGCTGGTTTGCAGGCCCACCAGGTAGCTCAGCAGCGACAGCGTCTCCAAAGTGCGGTCCCTCGCCTCACCCTCCGGGCTGGGGGCGATGTAGAACGTCTGGCCACGGAAGGTCGTCGATACCAGGGCATGCGGTGGCACTGCGCTGTCACATGCGAGTCGAATTCTGAACAGGACGGGACTGGACTCGTGCGCGGCCGAGCCCTGGCATCGCTCCCGCTCAAGCTTCGTCGTGAGAGCCTGCGACTGCCCAAGGTAGCGGAACATGCTGAGAACCGATCGCAGTACGACGCCCTCTTTCAAGGTATCGGCCGGCTCGCGTGAACTCGGGTTGCCTACGCGTTCGTCTGCGCCGGGGGAACCGCAAATCGACGAAAAATCCAAGCCCGTGATCTGTACCTTGCCTGGCACCACCACCTTGACCAGTACTTCCTGAGCCGCTCCGTCCTTGCCTGGGATCGGCGTCACCGAGTCGATCTCGTGGCTCGGTCCTACGCCATCCTTGATGAACGACAGCGCGTCCTTACTGGTAAGGCGCAAGGTGGCCAGCGTCGGTGCGCGGGTCAAGGAGAATGCGTTCTTTCCGGTCAGTACCTGGCGGAATGCGTCGTCCAGACGCTCATCGTCGCCGTCATTGATCTTGATGTAGTCGTCCAGCCTGTCCTGTCGATCAGCCTCCCTGTGGGCACATACCACACCGCCGACGACCAGCGGCAGGACCACGTCCTTCTTCCAGCCTTGTGCCAGCAGGTCATCGATCAGCTGGGCCTCGATGGGCTTGCTCATCCCGCGGATGAACTCCTTGGTGGCAAGGGGAACAATCGACACCACCGGATTGCGGCTGGAGATGGTCACTTCCGGCGACACGGCGCTCACTCCGCCTCCGATGAGATTCGTGAACGGGATCATGACGGATGCACCGGTCTTCAGCCCGCCCTGCACGCTGGAGATGGTCGAGAACTGGAGTGGTTCGCGCTGGGAGGCGCGAAGCACATTCAACACGGTGATCTCGTCGCGCGCGCGCGCGAATGCCCGGTTGTAGTCAACCGCCGTGCTGCCGGCTTGATCGCCTGCAGGCTGCAGGGTCGAGCATGCGGAAGTCAGGAGCGCAGCGGCGGCGGCCGTCGCCAGGCTCGATGGGTTCATCTCAGCCTCCAGTGCACCAGCCGTTGATCCTTGTCGGCGACGCTCGCACAGGCTCTGAGCTGCGGCCACTTACCCGCGGCAAGAGCCGCGGAACTCGACAAGGTGCCGGCGATGATGACGGTCGCCGGGATGAACATCGTGTGGGGCCATCGCATGGTGGTGGCATTCTTCCTCAACTTTGCAGGCTTCGGGTGCGGGCGCCATATCTTGGCTGTGATGCGGCCACGACGACGGCGTTCAGGGTTGCGTCTGCGGCGCTTGCGAGCCCGCACCGATTTCGCGCAACAGCCTCTGGTAATCGCTGGACTCGCGCAGGAGGCGTCCGCCCGCTGCTCGCAGCTTGCGAACGTCCTCCGCCGGCAAGGACAGCGAAGTCGGCAGCAGCATGAGAAGACCGCGCTGCCGGTCATCCGGGACCGAGCGCAACGACACCTCCGCCGTGAAGATCAGCGGGACTTCCCCCTGCGGTGCCGACGCCGCCGTCTGCGTTCGCCACTTCTCGAACGCTGCTTGCAAGAGCAGGCGGGTTTCGGCGGAAAAGCGGTCCACCGGGATGTTGGACAGAGCCTGGACCACATCCGCGAAGCCCGGGATGTCCGGCGACTTGCTGATCCGGAGCTTCGTCTCCACGCCAGCGTCCACCGTGATGAAGAGGAGCTTCCGGAACCGCAGCGGTCGGCTCGCGGAGGCCATCGGATCACCACGTTCGGCCAAGTCGGCCAATTCGAGCAGCCCGCGCACTGCGAGGTTGTCGGCCAGACCGCCATCCACCAGGTGGAGGTAGGGTTTCTCGGCGCGGTCGAGGTATTCGGCGATGGACCGCGCGCGCTCCTGCTCGCGGCTTTCGCTCAGGCGTCTCGCCGATGGAGCCTCCCTGGCCGAGGCCAACAGGGCAGGGGGGCTGTAGCCACAGGTGCCGGCATAGTTCCACAGGGAGATCGGCGCGAAGACGACCGGGACGGAGCTGGACGCCGCAACCGCTCTGGCCACCGGGAAGGTGGAAAGGTCCGCGCAGAGGAGGTCGAAGTAATCCTGCGTGAAGTCGAACCTTGCTCCATTGCTGAGGTCCGTGGCGCTGATCACGACCATCGGCCCCCGCTTGCGCGCCGCTAGGTCCGCGAAAGTCGCACCGTGGAACAACTGCGCGTCGAGTCGCTCCTGCAGCAGATCGCCGCGCCCGAAACGGCGCGAACTCACGCGCCACAGGTTGGGGATCTGCACGGCGGCGTCCAGCAGCTGGGACTGGAAGTCTCGGCCCAGGAACGCGTCGTCAAAATCCCGGAAGATCCGATCGCCGTGCAAACCCCAGTACGCAGCGGTGATGGAGCCACCGGAGACTCCGTAGACCAGGTCGACCTCGTCAAGCAGCCTTTTACGCTCGCCCCGCCAGGTGATCGGAGTGCGCGACAACTCTTCCAGAACGCCGTAGGCGAGTGCTGCAGCGCGGGTACCCCCGCCCGAGAACGTCAAGACCACCAGAAGCTCTTCGTCGCCCGGTTCGCCCGCGAACCGCTTCATGCGATAGCCTGCTTGCGGGTCGAACTTGCTCAGCGCTGAGTTCACCGGGTAGTGCGCCGTGGCGCATCCGCCCAACAGGACCACCATCACGAAAGTGAGCGCGACGACCGCCCATCTCAGCAGAGTTGACGATTCGGTTTGCATGGCGATTTTCGCGGTTGAGTTCTCACGGAAGACTGCTTGGCCGATCTGGAGGCCGACATTGCGGCAGCCCATAAATCCGACAATAAACGAGAAGGTGCCAAAGCATGGCCGAAAAAGGCCCCCGTGCTTGACGGGTAGATAGAGCTGTTGCGCGGCTAGCGATCTTTAAAGTACTCGCTGTCGAACGAAACCCGTGGCTTAGCTTATGCACTCAGACCTGGTGCTTGCGTGTGGAGTGGAGCTCTTTGCTGCTTGTGAGACGCAGGCTAGCCGCCAGTAACAGAAGCTGTGCGGGAGTATTCAAAGCCGGGCCGTGCCGCACAGCTAGCTATTGTATTGTTTTGCTGTGCGAGCGCTCGGCGCGCAGGTTCGACGACCGGCAGATCGATCAGCTTTCCCTGAAGGCGCACGGCGCTGCCGTCCGCCCGGGTGAAGGCGTGGAGCACCGCACGCGCCCAAAGCGGCTCTTCTTCGCTCGGAGCGAACCGCGCTCCACGCTCGGAACCTGAGTTGGATGCATGCAGAGCTTTGCGCCGAACCCCAACGCGCGGGCGCGTCTGACGTCACGCTCCGAGCTGCGGCATATCGCCGATCTGCACGGTGACTCCATCGATTGGAGCAGCGATGCACGCGATGCGCGACACGAGCACGAGCTGCGACCGTGTGAAGAGGAGCCCCTCGTCGTCACTTTCGATGCCTGTATCGAGCTGAAAATCGACAGACCCGAACGCAAGACGGTCGCGGCGCACGGGCAATCTCTAGTGCATTCCAAATGCTGACGGCGGACTCGATTAGCGGAATGAGCGGCGTTGCGCTTTTACCTAGGAGCGCCGCGGCCTTCACCAGTTGCGCGGCCGACTCGGTTTTCGGAAGGATGACGCCTGCGATGTCCGAAGCCGGCCTCGAGAATGCACTCGAAGAAGTGCGTATTCATGGCGCGTACGGCTATTCGAAGGAGTATTCGATAGAGCGGCTCTGTCGCGCCGCGCCGCTCATGTGCATAGGCGAAGGCACGAACGAAATGCAGCACATCATCATCGCGCGGCAGCTGATCGAGAGAAACCCGGTATGAGCACCTAGCAGGAGAGCGCCATTACTGCAGCGACGCGCCAGCGGTTTGGCTTCTGTGGCTTCTCGCAGCGCGTGCTCCACGACGAGCATGACGATCTCCTTTCAGCGCTGAGTTGCGTCCGAAGTTCGGCGCCGTGCCGCTCCGCATTGCATCGATCCAGGAGGGCTTGCGCGCATCTTTCGTGCTCCGTAACTTGCCTATCTCAGTAGCGCGCTTCGTCGGCGCTCACAGCCGCGAGACCTAGACACGTCGCGCACCATTCCCACGAGCATCCGTAGAAGGGTGGTAGCTCAAGATTGACGCGCTCCTGCTTTCGGGTCTCCTCGGGCTTGGGGCGCCCGCGGGTCAGATCGTCAACGCGCCCTGCGAGTGCGTCGAACAACAGGCGGCCGACCGGACCGACGATCGTGCTCTTACGACGGACGATATCCGTCGAATACCGCGGCATACGATCTCCGCCCACCCAAGACTCCAGCTCTAGGCGGGTCAGCAGACCTGCGACGATGGCCGCTGCAGCGACCTGCTGCGAAGGCTGCCCCAGCCGACGCCGGCGCACAGGAGTTCACGCTTGCCTTGGACGTCTGTGACGTACCAACGGTCTGTCGCATGCACGCCGGAATCGGAGCTATCCAGCGCGGCAGAGAGCGGCGTCCAGACAAGCTGGAGGTGAGGGCGCAGATCGTCCTCTGTGATCGGCGCCGGCGCAGTTGCAAGTTGGGTGAGTTGGAGCCGCGACCGCGACGAGTTCATGCTCAGACCAGTGCACACTCTCGAACTCATTGCTGAGCGGGGCGCCATGAATCAATACGCCCAGCTGCACCTTCTCTGCGTCCATCAATTGCAGTATGGCTGCTCCGTCCTCGATGACGATGCGAACGCGAACGGAGAAGTGCGCCGCGTGAAGCTTACGCAGCGCGTGCCCCACGAGGGCAAGCGGGACGAACTGCTCCACCGCAAGCATAAGCCTCCTTCGACCCCTTTCGCGAATCCTTGCGCCTGACGTGTAAGTCTCTCGCATTGGCGAGGTCCTTAGAACCTCATTCTCTGATCGTGTTACTGAATCCGTTCTCGACGATCGTGGAGCAGCTCGCCGCGGACCGCAGCGCCATCAGTGAGGTCGCGAGTGCGGTGATAGACAACATCAGAAGGACGATTACCGCGGGCGCGGTCATAGCACACGCGCGGCCGACAATCTTCTACCCGTGGGACCGTTATCTGCGCCGTCAGCTTGCTGCCGCCGCCAAGGCGTAGCGCCATATAGGAAGGACCAGGTAAGTGCCATGCCCAGGCAGCAGGGCGAGCAGCAGCTTAAGCGAATCAGCCCACCTCCCACGAGAACGCGAGGAGAGCTTGGCACTGCTGCGTGTTTCGGGTCCCAATCGCTGTTCATTATAGCGCGGCTGGCATATGAATTGCCTGCAGCCTTGTGCGGGACCATCCTCCTCCTCCCTTTGGTCTCGCATCTTTGAGCCCGCTGCCGGGCTCTCTTTTTGGGAATACGTTAGCGCACGTGCGGCGACGAGTCGGACCGCCCCCCGTTCCATCCAAGCATCGACCGGATGGCGTGCACCAGCCTGTTTGCCCAGCGGCATCGGCACTTCCAGTAACCTGACCGGCCGACGCACGGAGCGACACAGCGACGGCGAATGAGCTGCAGCCTTCTGGAACAAAAGGCAAACTAGGAAGCGCCTATGAGCAAGCAATCCGCAAAGCACTGAGATACGGTCTACGCCGCGAACGGACACAGTTAGTTGTTACCTGCCGCACCTTGAGACTTCGCTGCAGCTCTTTATGCGCGTCGCGCCCTATAATCCTGCGATCATCGACGTCGTTGTGCGCGGGCTGCAAAGGTCTGCGGCCCATTGGAATGTCATGCCATGACACAGACGCAGGTAACATGGGCGCTCGCCGCGCCCGCGGTGATCGTCCTTCTGATTTGGATCATTAAGAAGCACCGGAAGTAGCGCACTGCGGTGTTCCATCCAAATTACGACTAAGTTCTAGACAGGCGACCTGCGCTTGTCTGACGCCGCTTCTTGATCTACCAGCCGCTGGCGCCGACCGGAAAATAATGGCATCTATATGTCTGCCTTCCATACGAAGCGCGCAATCTTGTAGGGATCATCCGGACCGACAGCATCGATTGCACCGTTTCTGCCGTTCGCGGAGCTCGTTGGTGCTGCTATGGGCTTCGTTGATCGTTATGGCACGCCTCATGCGATACCGATGCGGCGGCTCGTGCAACTTTGCCCCGAAGTGGATACGGCCGTCCAGACGGCCGTGTGCCATCGCGCAGGTGAGGAGGGGGAATATACGCGCTACGTTCGCGCGTACGCGCCTAACGGAGGCTCAGCGGCTGCTGCGGGCGAACAAGCGAATGTGATGCCGAAGCGGATCGCAATGCCCAGTCACAATGAAAATGACCGATAGCGGCCGAAGTAGTGATGAAGCTTACCGCGGGCCATATTCCGGCAGCATTCTTGCTAAACGAACGGCACAGGGGATCAACCGTCAATTACTGAACGGAGGTCCTATGTCGTTACGGCACGCGAAAGAGGCGTTCAGAGACGCCCAGCGGCAGCTAGACCCCAAGGTAATGCCAGAGCTCTACGACTTCGCGCTGGGTATGCGGTTGTTGGTCGAGGGCCTGGAAGCCGAGCTTCAGGAACTCGCCCGGCAGATTGCGGATCTGCGAGGTGAACGGGCCACAGGCAAGGCTGACCGTCGACCGCGATGGGGTGTTCGAATACCGCACAGACGCAGCTAGGCACGCGGCGTAATGCAAAGGCCTGCAGGGTCGACCGTGGGACCGCAAGGTTTAGCGACGCGAAGGTGACCATCGTTCGCGCTGCGGATTAGGGTGGATGGCACTTGCCCATACCGCGTCAGGCTGCCGCGCTTTGCATTGGGCTAGGGCGCCAGCCGAACGATGACGTTCCTCGCGGCGGCCTGAATTGCTGACCGATCCAAACCTCTCAAACTGTGAGGTTCCGCCGCGAGAATTTTATAGGACGCTGCGTGTGCGCATGGACTTTTGCAAGTCGTCGTCCAACGCTAGGGCATAGGCGTTGCTCGGTTCATTAATATGAATCCGCGGCTTGCCACGCATTTGAGTCCGATGCCGGGCATATACCCGCACAAGCTTGAGGCGCGCTTCCCTCGGATCACGGAGACGATTGCGTCAGTGTGGGACTCACCGGAAGAAGCGGCGGCCGTTTTTGAGGATCTGCTTATCGACCGCCGTGGTGACCGGCAGGGCTTTCCGCCGGAAATTGCCAGCGAGATTCTGCGGCTTTCGCTCGCATACGAGACGCTCAAATCAGCGCGAGACGAACGGCGCGAGCCTTGGGGCGAGGAACGCAAACGCGCTATCGCCACGCTCGAGGAACTCGGGATGCGGCCGATAGCCTCGGACATGCTTCGCGCTGCCGAGAGTGGCGATCTCGAGCGCCTACGGCTATTTCTGAAGAGTGGGCTTCCTGCCGACGCACGCGACGCGCGCGAGTGGACGCCACTCATGGTCGCCGCGTTTCACGGCCGCGAAGCCGCTGCGAAGTTGCTCATCGAAAACGGGGCCAATCCGCGTGCCCGCGACGCACGCGGCTACACGCCACTGCACTGGGCTGCGCTGAAGGGTTATGGCCATGTTGTCGCGCTGCTTGTTCGCAAAGCCGATTGCGACGTGCAAAGCAAGGCGGGAATCACACCGCTGCTCCAGGCCGCCGCGCAAGGGTACGTGGAAGTGGTCCAACTTCTTCTCAGCGCCGGCGCCGATCCAAATATCGCGACGCATGACGGCTGGACAGCACTGCACAAGGCGGTCGCGAATGGGCACACGGAGGTGGTGGCCGAGCTCCTCGCTGCGGGCGCCGACGTGGCGAGGCGCCACGCCGACGGCACTACGCCGCTCCGGCTCGCGCTCGAAAAGAACCACCGGCATATCGTGCACATGCTCCGACGCGCCCGACGTAATGCCACGGCAGTGCCTGCTTCTCGCGCTACACGATAGGGCCTTACTCTTGTATTCCGATCATTCGACTACGTTGGTGCTGCCGCAACTCGGGCAGCGCACTGCAAAGTTGCGTGCGGCTCCTTCGTCCACTTGCGCCAGTAACACCGTGCTGCAAGAGCCGCAGACGTAGTCGTTATCGCCGTAGCCGCGAGTGGCGGGCGCCACCGACGGCGTCAGAATCTTTGACGGGCTCACGAACGAATTAACGGTGGATTGCATTTTGATCCGAGCCATTGCCTTCCCTCTCAGCTTGCTGCCGCCGCCAAGGCGTAGCGCCCCTTGCCAGCGCTTTTGGCGGAGTACAGGGCGCGGTCGGCATTTCGCAGAAGCGCCTCCTGCGTGTCGCCATCGCGTGGGTATAGCGCGATGCCCACGCTCGTGCCGATAGCCGCGCGCTGGCCCTGAAGGTCGTAGGGCGCCGAAACCTCGCCGATGATCTTCTCGGCGACGGTCGTTGCATAGCTGTCGTCGGTGAGATGCGCTAACGCGACCACAAACTCATCCCCTCCGAGCCGCGCAATGGTGTCGTCGGCCCGGAGCGCGGCGCTAAGACGCGATGCTACGAGCCGCAGCAACTCGTCGCCCGCCGCATGGCCAAACGTGTCGTTCACCCTCTTGAACCCGTCCAGGTCCAAGCAGAGCACTGCGAGCGTGTGCCCGTATCGCTTAGCGCGCGCGATGCTTATGGCCATGCGATCGTCGAGCAACCGGCGGTTCGGCAAACCGGTAAGTGCGTCGTGGTGCGCAAGATGGGTGGCATTCGTCTCCGCCGCGACGCGCGCCTTCCAGAGGCGGTCCATGTAGCGGAAGATGATCGCGATCGTCGCAATGCCGAGAGCCATCACGCTGAAAAGTCCGATCTCGAGCAGCCCGGTGTGTCGATGTCGCTGCGCAATCCGCTCTGCAAGTACCGATCGCTCAGCGTGCTTCATCTGTTCGATCGCAGTAGTGACCGCCTCCATTTGCGCGATCCCGGGCCCGATAGGACCGTCCCGAACCGCTTCGAGACCATCGGAGCCGCGAAGGTTGACCGTCGCCTCGAGAAAGGCGAACCTGCGGGTGACGAGCTGCTCTAATTCTCTGAGCTGCTGACTAACCGCGCCGATGTCCTTCACCTGTTCTCGCAGATGTTGGAACTGGTCTTCGATTAGCCCGACTTTCTTCTTGTAGATATCGCGAACCCGTGGCGCTCCGTTCACGAGGAACAGGCGTGCGGTTGATTCCGCGTCCAACATCTGCTGCTGGAGGCGCTCTATCGTCGCGATTCGGACTGCTGACTGCAACACCAGTTGTTCGGCCTCTGCGGCTCGACTAATGACGTAATAGGCGAGCGCTCCGACGGCAAGAATGCCGAACGTCGAAAGCAGAAAACCCGCGGGGATGACATTTCGTGCGTCGCTCCGAGACGACATCGGCTCCTCCGGCGCAGACCACAGCCCCTATTCCAGTTGTTTTTTTGGCGCGTTCGGGACACCGAGCAAGAAAAATGCCGCTGCCATATCGCTGCTCCAGCAAATTCCAGGGGCAGCAATGGCACATGACGATCGCTCCGCCACTACGTGCGCATAACACACGCGCGGCCGACAATCTTCTACTCGTGGGGCCGTTATCTGCGCCGGGACACAGCGTCAATTGCACATGTTGATTGATAACGTGCGCAAGGCCTCGGCAGATTTGCTTGGCATCTGCTGCCGGTGAGGATGCGCGCGATCTTGCTCTTTGGCGGGGGTCGCACCGAGTTCAGCTGGCTGGCGCGCTGTAGCACGTCCCCGTCAATGCGGCGATCAGCTGTCGCTACAGAGAAGAAAGGCCGAATCGCGGTGCTATTCTTTCACTGGTCAAAAGGTAGAACCCATACAAGCCCGAGGAGACGCAGCATGGCGGAAGAGCCTCAGCGCGCCGGCGAACGCGGCCTGTTGCGGTTGGTTGGGAAGCGTCCGATTGCCGTGGCGTTAGCGGTTTCAACGGTGGGGCTACTCGCTTTGGGTGGCGTTGTATTCCAGCTGCTTGAGACGGCAGATCGCAACGACGCGGTCGTCGCGCGAACGTTCACCGCGATCTCTCGCCTCGCAAACTTGCATCAGACGTTACTCGAAGCCGAGTCGATCGGCCGAGCCTATCTTTTCACGGCTGAGGTTCCTTACCGCCACGGTTTTACGACGAAAGTGGCCGAGGTCGAAGAGCGGCTGCGGGAGGTGAAAGAAATCGCGTCGGACGGCGGGCATGAAAAAGCGCTGGCTACGCGCCTGGAGCAGCAGATCGCGCGACGCTACGCTTACTTGGAGGACATACTCAATATCCGCGCCACGCGTGGACCGGAAGCAGCACGGGCTGCCAGTATCGGCACTGGGGCCATGGAGATGCAGGCGATCTCATCGACCTTGGCGAACCTCAAACAAGTGCAAAGCGAGTTCCTCCGCGCGCGTATGGCGGAGCGACAGCAGAGCGCGCAGGCATTTCGGCTAGGCTTTGCGGTGCTTCTGTTGTGCGGCACGGGCATCCTTGGATTGCTGTTTTGGGAGATGAACCGGCTTTGGCTTCACCGCGTCAAGGCGCAAGCTCACGCGCAGCACCTCGCCCACCACGATGCGCTCACTGGCTTACCAAATCGTCGGCTACTTGAGGACCGTTTGAAGCTTCAGATCGCGCGCGCCGAGCGGGACGGGCGCCGGTTCGCCGTGCTTTGCCTCGATCTCGACGGCTTCAAGGCGGTAAACGATCGCTACGGACATGGCGCAGGCGACGAGATCCTCAAGCAGGTTGCGAGTAGGTTAGTCGCTGCGTTGCGCGCCGAGGACACGATCGCACGGCTTGGCGGAGACGAGTTCGCGTTGATCCTGCCGCGCGCCTACACGCTGGAGCAGGCACAGCTTGTCGCGTACAAAGTCATTCGCGCGATCTCCGACCCGTATACCGTCGCCGACAACGTTGCGGGCATCGGCACTAGCGTCGGAATTTCGGAATTTCCCAGCCATGGCAGTGACGCAGAGACACTACTCGAGCGTGCTGACCTTGCGCTCTATGCGGCAAAGCGAGCCGGCAAGGGTCGTTATGTCGTGTGGGACGGGGCCGACTTCGCGGGCCGTACCGCCGGTTAAGACGCCGCCGCAAGTGTAACGGCGACGCCCGGGTGAATGCCCGGCACGCCGCGGCGCAAGAGTTCCACGTTCGGTTCGACAACCACGCGCGTCACGAGCGCCAGGACGCGGCCATTTCCGGTTCTCGGCTCGACTGTTGAAGCTCTCAACAAGTTATCTGCTCATCTCACATCGAAAGCACAGCCGCACCGCCGTGGGCTCTGGCAAAGCGCTTTGAACTCGAAGGCGGGGGCGCGGAAGACGCGAGTTCGATGTACCGCGCTGGCCGCTCCGACCGATGGCAGAAGATTAAGGCGACGATCGGGCGGAAAGAGAGCGCCTGCACCGACCGTGAAATCGGTCAAGGGCAGTGGTTCTCGAGCTCGGCGATTCTGCGCTTGATCGCTGTTAGCTCCTCCTCCAGCCCCTCGACTAGAAGCCGCATCCCTAGCGCGAAGTCGTAGAGCTCAGGCGTGCGGTTCGGATCGAGCTTGCGCTGGGCGTCTCGAAACGCCTCTTTCGCGTGCCGCAGTGATATCGTGGACCTCCCGTTCTGTGAATGACGGTTGATCCCCTGTGCATCGTTTAGCAAGAATGCTGCCGGAATAGACTGCGGCACAAATGCACGGCACGCGGTTTCTCATCGTGCATGCCTGTGTCATGGACGCATCCGCCCGGCGTGGCCGGCTTTCCCAAGCTCGCTTCGCTAGACATAGACCGAAGCTTGGCACTGTTTGAAGGGCCAGGCTTCCGAACGGAAGGCGTCGTATTCTGACTACGGATCATCCACCGCGATGCAGTACAAATTCACCTTGGCTGTGCGAGCCCTCGCGTTCCAAAGGAAACGGGTTGCCGCATTACGGTCGAGGGGTATCGACGCGCCCCGCTGCCTCGAATCGATTACCGTACCGCCGCTTTTGCGAGGACCGGGTCCTGCCATTTCGCACCTCAGGTTGTTGGCCCAAGGTGTCACCCTGAGGCTAACCCGGACTTATACTAACTCGCCCTTGGTAGCGTCAGCGGGGGCAGGTCAGCCGCACGCGTGTGCAAAGCACCACCAGATGATCGCCTCGTGCGCGCGTGACGCGCACAGAATTTCGCCCATTCGCCCATCAGTCGCCGACGTTTCTCGAAAAGATCTCCGCGACGGTAAGCGGCCTCGATTTCATCGCTCACTGTGTGCGCGAGCGCCATTTCGCAGACCTCGCGCGAAAAATTCGTGCACTCGGCGGCCCAATCGCGGAACGTGCTGCGGAATCCGTGGACGGTGATGTCATCTCGTCCCATCCGACGCAGTAGTTCGAGCAGTGCCATATTTGACATGTGTTTGCCCGGTGCGCCCGGGAACAGGAAAGGCTCTTCGTGAATGCGCGGTAGAGAGCGCAGAAGCCTTATGACGGCGGCGGAGAGCGGAACGCGGTGTTCGCGATGTGCTTTCATGCGGTCGGCCGGGATCGTCCAGACGGAACGCTGCAGATCGAACTCACGCCACCTTGCCGAGATGACCTCGTTGGTCCGGCTCGCGGTGAGGATGAGAAGCTCCAGCGCCCGCGCTGCCATCCCGTCCTGCTTTCGCAACTTCGCCATGAATTGACCGGCATCCCGAAACGGCAGGGCCGGGTGGTGCTTTACGCGCTTCTTTTTTCCGAGCATCGGAAGAAGCTTATCGAGATGACCGCGCCAGCGGGCGGGATTGTCGCCCGTGCGATGACCACGCACGCGTGCCCAGTCGAGTACGCGCTCGATACGCGATCGCACGCGCGTTGCCGTCTCGGGCTTTGCCGTCCAGATCGGCTCGAGCGCCTTGAGCACCAGTTCCGTGTCGACTTGTTCGACGGGCGCGGAGCCGAAGACCGGAACGCAGTACGTGTTAAGCGTGCTGCGCCATTGCGCCGCGTGTTTCTCATTTCGCCAGCCAGCCTCGTGAGCTGCGATAAACCGCTCGGCGCATTCAGCGAAGGTCAGCGTTTTTGCGACTTGGGCGGCGCGTTCAGCGCGGTCGGCGTTTCTGGCTTCGATGGGGTCGAGGCCGTTGGCAACGAGGCGTCTGCAGGCAGCCGCTTTTTTCGCGCGCTTCGGCCAGTGATATCGCGAGCAGCGAACCGAGGCCCATCTCGCGGCGCCGGAGGTTTAACATGTATCGAAAGAGCCAGCATTTGGTTCCGGAGGAGCCGATCTGAACGTAGAGGCCTCCACCATCGGCATAGCAGCCAGGACGTGACAGTTTCTCGATTCCCTTGACCGTAAGTTTGTTGAGAGCGCGCATAGCCCACCAATCCACCCACCAAGTGACGTCAGATTGTGTGGGTCTGAGTGGGATTCAGCGAGGACGGCTCAGGAGAGCTGCCGCTCGAAAACGCTCGCGAGGCGGGGCGGTTTGGTATGTCTTGAGACGAACGCCGCGAGACACCCTCTCCGCCAGCTCCCGCGCGCGCGACCGACCAGACGTGCGCGACCGCGAACTTGATTGAGCCGTTGCCTGTGCCCGCTTCGGAGATTTGAACAGATCGTGATGCGTGCCGGTGCGATGGAAGACGACGGCAGTGCGTCTGACGCGAGAGAGTAGTAGCCAATCTCGCGTCTAAACCGGTGTTTCCGCTGCTCTCCCGCGCGTGGCTGCCAGCGATATCTGCAGCAATCGCAATTTTCGATTGACGATTTCTTCGCGCTACCTGACATTTTTTGGCTGCCGCGTCCGTTCGCGGTCAGTCATGACCGAGCAGTTGCACCCGTCAGTGCAGGAGACACTTCAACGAGTGCTCTCGACCTTGGAAACGCCGCACGCGACGTGGCGTGAGCTGCGATTACGAGTACGCTGCAACGCTAAGTCGCTTCGCGCGTCTCGGCGCCGAGGTACTCGGCCGCAGCGATGCACTCCGCCTTGGAGTCGTACGCTGTCTGCGGGCCAAGGAAATGATCGTCAGCTTGGCGGAACTCCGACGTCATTCGTGAGACTCGCATTTTGCGCATCATTAAGGCATCGGATTGCATGATGCGATCCATAGCGCCTCCCAAAGGCGTTCGAATCCTGCGACCGTTCCTCCCGCGCTGAGGAAGGCGTCTCTGGCTTTCATCCGCACACTACGCTTGAGGGCCTTTTCAACTTGCTCGGAGAAGGGGCCATAGGGAAGCGCGGCGAGGCGGCGTTCGAGTTCCTGCTGGATAACCAACGCCGCCGCCGCGCGTGCCCTTTCGATCCGACGGCCGCTCAAAGCGAGGAGTGTCGACGTCTCTGCATAGAGTACCTGCGGACTCAGCGGTTTAACCAAGTACGCACTGGCGCCGGCGCGCTCTGCGCGACGGCGGTCGTCCGGCTGGTCCGCAGCCGTGCAGAAGCAGATCGGCACATGAGGGTCTGCCTTGCGGATGTCGCGGCATAGAGAAACGCCGGACCAGTCGCTGAGCCAATACTCGAGAATGTATAAATCGAATACGTGCGAATTAATGCTCCGCAGCGCCTCGTAGCCATTTGGGGCAACTACGAGCTCGCAATCTTGGAGCGCATCGCGAACCACGTCACGAGATGGAGGCTCGCCGTCGACGCAGAGCACGGCGGTTTGCTGGTTCGGCTGCAGACGCGTGACGTGAGACTCGGGATTCCCACTGCGCAGCACTGTGAGTCCGAACGGCTCGGCGGTGCCGTCGGACTGAAAATGAACAAGGCTGCTATTCGAGGCCATGATGAGGTCCTCCATGGATGGCCTGCGTCAGGTTGGCGCCGGTGCCGCAGAGCCGGGTGCCGGTGCTGCAGTGAGTGTAGGCACCTATGGCTACGTATTCAGTACGTCACCGCTCGAACGGCGGCTCGAGATCTGGGCTCATGGCTTCGATACGGAGCTGTCCGGACCGAACTTCACCAGGAGTAGCCGGAAACCCCCACTAAGCGACGCCGGGGGTGTTTGTGCAGGGGCGCTACTGAAGCTGTGCTGCTAAGCAGTCGTCCGCCCGAAGAATCTGACCGAGTCGCGACCTGCCCGGCACGAAACCGCTCTGCTCTGCATCGCACAGGACCATCTCAAGCGTGCAGAATCGTTGCGAGCTATGGAGGAAGCCGCATGGGTCCACGCGATTCCAGTTCCACCTGCCGTCAAGGGACTGACAGAAGTGCCACCTGGCCTCTGCTGCAGGCAATACACAGTGACGACCCGGTTCGTATCGCGCGCTACGGCCGATGGAGAGAAAGCGGCGGCAGCGGTCACGCTCACGCCGGCGATGGTGCCACGGCATGTTCGAATTTGCTCGACACGACTCCCGCACGTGCGAAGCATCAGGCGTGCGTTCAACGGGCGAGCGATTGCCACAAGCTTTAGCCATCGACGGATTGCAACGGTGTTGCCGGGAACGTATGGGTGACGCTCACGGTCATCAGCACAGCAGCCGCTCGTACTCTTTGCGCACGGTTAAATAGCACTCGCACGATCTCGCTTCGAGCTCGCGTCGCTTCAGCACGACCATGACGCCGCGTCGGTAGCGGATCAGGCCATCCCTCTGCAAAAGGCCGGCAACGGGACTCACGCTGGAGCGACGTACACCAAGCATTTGCGCCAAGAAATCCTGTTTGAGGTGGATCGTGTCAGAGCCGACGCGGTCGTGCGCCATGAGAATCAGGCGGCTCAGACGCTGTTCGACCGCGTGAATGTTGTTGCAAGCCGTGGCTTGGCCCACAAGGCCGCAGAACGCTTCGGCGTAACGCCTCGCGACGAGCGCAAGAGGCCCATTGAGCGCCATCTCTCGTTCGAACGCGACGACAGACATGCGCATCGCTTCGCCCGGAACCTGGAAAATTATTTCGAAGCGACTTCTGTCCACGCCATGTACGAGGGGAAGCCCGGCCATTCCTTCGTTACCGATCGTTGCACATTCGACACGGTCGCCGTTGCTCATCACGACAACTGCCGAAATGACGCCGTTCAAAGGAAAGTAGACATGCGTGATCCGGCCGTTCCGCTTGAAAAGAACATCCCCCTGGTTGCCGACGACCCGTTCCATCGCCGGTAACAGGCGCTTCTTATCGTCTTCGGGTAGCGATTCGAGCATGTGATTCTGCCCGCGCACGTGCAGCGGGCATTCACGCATCGCATAGCTCCGTGACGGAGCTCCACGCGTCAGTCATGGCTGTAACAACCGCACCTCGTTTCGCGCCAGCAACGGCCAAGTCGATTCCGCAATAAACGTGCGCGGTTTGAGCGGTATCGCTCAAACCGACAGCGGAGGGTAATCCAATCTGGTCCAGGGTGCATCCGAGGAAGGCTCCACCCGCGCAATGTCCAATAGTGGACATTGCGGTAACATGCCCACATGCCTAACGAAATCGAGCGCGACCCGCGCGCCAACCGCCTATTAGCGGCACTACCCAAAGCGGATTATGAGCGCATAGGGGGTGATCTGGAGTTTGTCCCTCTCGAACCTGGAACCGTGCTCTATCGAGCCGGACAGGAGCCGGGCTATGCGTATTTTCCAACTGCGGGCGTCGTCTCGATACTGTCGACTATGGAGAACGGCGCGTTGGCCGAGCTCGCCATAACGGGCAACGACGGTGTGGTCGGAATCGCCCTTTTTATGGGCGGAGCGACCACGACTAGCGACGCCAAAGTTCAGGTGCCCGGTTCTGCATTCCGACTCAGCAGCGCCGTTCTGAGACGCGAATTCAGTCGAGGCGGCGAGTTCCACCATTTGCTGTTGCGCTACGCGCAGGCACTCTTTACACAGATGGCGCAAACCGCGGCCTGCAACCGGCACCACTCGCTCGAGAAGCAATTGTGTCGCTGGTTGTTGCTGAGGCTGGATCTCTTGTCGACCTCGGAAGTCCCCGGCACGCATGACGCGATAGCAAGTCTGCTTGGTGTTCGCAGATCAGGCATTAGCGAGGCCGCGCGACGATTGCGAGCTGCGGGGCTAATAACCTACACGCGCGGTTCGACAGAAGTTCTCGACCGCAGCAAGCTCGAGGCGTGTGCCTGCGAATGTTACGTCGTGGTCAAGACAGAGGTAGATCGGCTTTTTTCCACGCGGTAAGCATGTCCTTGCAGCGGTTGCGTCTCTCGTGAGTGATCGCGTTTGTTTTTTGCATTACGGCGGGGCTGCGGTCCTGCTCGCCGCGGGACTTTTGCTTCTGTTCCGTCGCGCTTTGAGACGTCTCCATACAAATCAACCCACGAATCACCTTGGGATGCTGAGGCCTACATGGGGGGCAGCACACTGCCGAGTTCAAGCGCCGTTCGAAATCGGTAACGACCTTGCCGCGGATGACGAAGCTCGGCGGCGTGTTTGCAGCCATGGACGAATCCCCCCTTGTTTTAATAACCCAGCACGCGCGGACCGTCTCTAACGACGGCATCTCGACGGCGCGAAGTCAGATGTGACGCCGCATGATTCGGACGAGATCGTGTTGCCGTAGCGTCGCGGATTCCTATTAGCCCGTGCTGTTCGGCATCTTCACTTTAGGCAACGACGCGGCGTCGAGCGTAGTCGAGGCATCCATGGGGTGTATCGCCTGTCAGCGCGTCCCAGCGTGACGGCGCGGTCTTTCGTTGCCCACACGCGGGATCGTTGGCCTCGTCCCGGGCTCAGATAGCCGCCGCGAGCTCCGCGCCCGAAAAGCTTTCACGCGCGAGCGGCCGAGGAATAGGCCGGTATCGCACAAAGCGGCATCACGAACGCATTCCAGCAGCGACTGAAAAGCGCGTGCCGAAACGCAGACGGAGTCGCCGGTGTGCGGATCGTGATACCGCCACCGCCACCCTCCTGGCGTGCTGCAGTAGCTGAAGGACAGGCTCAAAACGATCGATTATCGTGAAGCACTCGTTTCATAGTGTGCAACACGCGTACCTTGCGGGGTATTAGTGCCCGAGTGAAAGGTACGCGCATTGCACGATCCAGAATAGCGCACCGAAGGTAAGTGACGCGCTGTGCGGCGCCTGGAGCTCTGCGACGCACGTCTAAAAGGCACGGGGGAAACAGGGGCTGGTTCCGACCTCATCAGGTCGGCCGTGCATCACACCTTTCGAGGCTCCTGTCGATGACCTCCGCCCATCAAGGTCGCAACACGTCCGCAGGCTTCGCTCGGAGCCGATCGGCGAGTGAGCACTGCGCTGCGCTTTTACCGTTCGTCGAGCGCCGCAGTGACGCTCGCCTCAGAGAGACACCGTTGCGCCGGCGAACGCTGTGCCGAACTGCGCCGGCCTCGATTGATCGGCGCGCAAAGACAACAGCAGCCGCGGATATTGCGAGCACGCTGGAGAGACAACTGGACGCCTACCCCAGTAAGGCAGCCATGTTGACCTACTTGCGCAGTCTCATCTATGCCGCCGACGGCAGCGGAGATACCGCTGCACACATGGCATATCGTCGGGCACTGGAGTGCGCTTCTGCAGTGGTGCGACGGGTCGACGGCCCACACACCGCGGTGGCGACGCTGCACGGTTATCAGGCTTTCATGGCGCTGAGCGGCTCGGCTTCAACTGCGCGCTGAGGCTAGAACTGCCGGGAAACGGTGCGTCCACCCGAGTCGGCTTCGAACGCGCTGAGACTGGCGTAAAGCACGACCGCCGTCTCCGTGATCAACAATACACTGCCGTCTTGTAACGTCACGATGTCCATCGGCTGGCCGCCGGAAAACCACGTCTCTACGCTGGAAACGAACGCGCAATTCTCCACGGCACTCCCTGCCTCGCTGCGGCGGCAAAGGCCCCCAGGGTACCGAGCGAAGATCGCAGGAACGTCTCAGGGAGCAGTTTCACGCGCCTGCAAACCACGTAGCTGGGTCCCGGCTTCGTTCTCGGCGTCGCGCAATTGTTTTGCTAGGCTAGTCGCACTTCCGAAAACGAAATGGGCTATACGATGAACGCGCGCCTCCTGTACTCGGCCCTCTTGTCTCTGCTGCTTGGCCTTTCGTTCGCGTTCGCGCATGCCCAGGCCGACGCGCCACTTGCGACGGTGAACGGTACCGTCATCCCGCAGTCGAGTTTCGACAGAGCCGTCGCGGCCCTGACTCGACGCGGCGTGCAGGACACGCCGCAGGTGCGCGAACAGATCCGCGAAGAGCTCATATTGAGACAGATCGTGCAGCAGGAGGCTTTGAGGCGCGAGTTGGACAAGCTGCCCGAGTTTGCCGCGGCGCTCGAAGAGCAACGCAGAAATCTGCTCGTTCAGGCTTTTGCGCAGGATCACCTCAAGCGCAATCCGGTGCCGGACACGGCGGTGAAGGCGGAATACGACCGGCTGGCAGCGAGCGCGGCGAATCAGGCGGACAAGAAGATCCTGACCTTCGAACAGGCTGCGCCAAAGCTCCGCGCCGCTCTGGAGCAGCAGAGCGTGCGCCAGGCGGCCGCCGAGTTGCGGAAGCAAGCGACCATCGAGTAACGGCTACGGCAGGGCTCTACCGGCCCTCTCACGCGGCGTGGCGGTGGCAGCTCGCCGCGTCGAGCTAATCGATCGCGATCGAGAAGTCCGGATCGAAGCGCGGATTCTCGTTTACATCGTTCTTCGCATAACCTCTCGGGTTGCAGACCACGCGCGTTCCATTCACCTCGTAGTCGAAGCTGTCGTGCGTGTGGCCGTGGATCCACAGGCGCACGCGGTTACCGTCCATCAGGTGCTCGGCATCGGACACGAAAGCCACGTTCAATGGCGAGTCGGCGAACCTCGGCGCGATGCTCTTGCGCGACGGCGCGTGGTGGCTGATGACCACCGTCGGGCCTGCATGCCCGTGCGCCAGCCGGGCTCGGAGCCACGCGGTATTCCGCGCAAAGAATTCTTCGGAAATCGCCGGCGAGAATGACCGCCGCGTGTCGGCATCGACGAGAATCCGGCTGAAATCGCGGATCGCGCTCGTCACGTGGCGTATTGCGGCTTCGCGTTTGTCACCGCGCCCGAAGAGCATGAAATCGGTCCACAGCGTCGTTCCGAGGAAACGCACATCGCCGAGAATGACTTCGTCGTTGTCCAGGACACGAACCTGAGTTCCCGCACACAGGCGCTTGAGCTCCGCTACCGTGCCGCGGATGTCGCGTCCATAGAACTCGTGGTTGCCCGGCACGTAGAGCACGGGCTTTTCGAAAGCTGAGGCCCAGGAAACGGCCTGCACGGGCCGCGCGATGTCTCCGGCGAGAATCACCACGTCGGCATCATTGCGCGGCAGGTCGAGCGCGGCGACACTCAGGTGCAGGTCGGAGAGAATGTTCAGCTTCATGATGCTCGGAACACGGTGGCAGTAAGCACGCGTACGGCGGTCCCCTCGTTCGGCAGCGTCACTGCAGCGCTGACGTTATGTCTGGTCGCAAGCCTCGCGCCGCTCATGAGCTTTCCGGCGGTGCTGCCGCAGGTGTCGAGCGCCTGGCAATTGAGCGCGAGCGAGGCGGGGTGGATCGGCGGGATCTATTTTGCGGGATACGCGCTTGCCGTGCCGTTCCTGTCCGGCTGGACCGACCGCATCGACGGCCGCTGGGTACTGGCCGGCTCGTCGCTGCTCGGCGCCGCAGCAGGATTGGCTTTCGCGCAATGGGCAAACGGCTTCTGGATGGCACTCGCCTTGAGATTCGTGGGCGGCATGGCGTTCGCCGGCGTCCACATGCCCGGCCTCACGCTCCTGACGCAGTATGTCGATGGGCCGCGCCAGGGACGGGCGGTCTCCATTTACACATCCAGTTACGCGCTGGGCAGCTCGGGCTCTTTCCTCATCGCAGGGATCGCCGACGCGATGCTCGGATGGCGTGCCGTATTCGTCGTCAGCGCGGTTGGGCCCTTGATCGCGCTCGCCGCGGTCGCGTGTCTGGCGCCCCCGCCGACTCGCGCGCGCGTTGCCCGACTGATGCCCGATTTTCGCAGCGTTTTCCGGGATCGGGCGTTCATGAGATACGTGCTCGCGTTCGCGGGAAATACGTGGGAGGTTTTCGGGATCCGCGTGTGGTTCGTCGCGTGTCTCGCATGGACGCTCAGCCTGCCGGGCAACCGGCTCGATCTGCCGAACGTCGCCGTGATCGCGGCCGTGGCCTCGTTGGCGGGTTTGCCGGCGAGTGTCCTCGTCGCGGAGCTCGCGTCGCGCTGGAACCGCTCGCGCGTCATCATCGCAACCTGTCTGGTCTCCGTCGGCGTGTGTATCGCCCTCGCCGCGACTGCGGGCGGCAAAGCACCGGTCGTCCTCGCGCTGCTGATCCTGCTTCAGATCACGAGCTTTGCCGACGTGGGCGCGCTGGGTGTGGGCGCTGTCGGCGCATCGACCGCGTCGCGGCGCGGCGCCTCGATGGCGGTGTACGCGCTCGCGGGTTTCACCAGCGGATTTCTCGCCCCGGTCGTGATGGGCGTGATGCTCGATCTCTTCGGCGGCAGCGAAAGCGCCTCTGGCTGGACGGCTGCTTTTCTGGTCATGGCGATCGGCTCGTCCGTGACGGCGCTCGCGATGTGGTCCACGCGCGTGCCAACAGCGGCAAAATACCGGCGATAACGCGTTATCACGATTCACAACCCGGTTGATCCGGAGGCGTACGGCGTGTCGCGCCGCCGCGCAGCCCATGGACTTCGCAGGACGCGCTGCGCTCGGCCACTGAGATCAGATCGTCGATTTCGATCGCGCCGAGCGCTTCACGTCGATCGCAACGTGCGAGCGCTGGTTGTGAGCGCCGTATTGGATGACGCGCGGTGTCGGCGCGTTCCGGCTCGGCCGCGCAGGGGCGGCCGCTACGACTTGAGCGACTGCAGATACGAAGTGGATTTCGCGTCCAGCAGCTCGGCGCGGTGCACGCGGGCGAGGCGCTCGACGCAGCGCGCGCCTTTGGCCGTCAGGTGGATCTCGACGCGCCGCCGGTCTTCGGCGCTCGGCTTTCGGCGCACGAGCCCGAGCTTTTCGCAACGGGATACGAGTGCCACCGTACCATGATGGTGCGATTGAAGCTTCTCGGCGAGCTCACCCACCGTCGCCCATTCACGCCCGGGATAGCCCTTGATATGCAGCAACAGCAGATACTGCAGAGGTGTGATGCCCTCTTGTCGAACGACCTCCTCGCTGAAGCGCAGGAAGCGCCGCAGTTGGTAGCGGAATTCGGCGAGCGCCTCGAAGTCTTTCTTCGCTAGCGGCATTCGGTTTCGATCGACTGTCCGGCACTGCGCAGCGTGCGGAATTCGTGCATCAACAGGAGCGATCGGCCGATGTGCCGGGCCCGCTCGTACCACTCCGCCGCGAGCGGCGGCGCGAGATGCGTCTTCAGCGTCTGTTCGAACAGCGCGAGCCATTGCTGCAGCAGCTCCGGCGTGAAACCCGCCAGCGCGTGCTTTTCGGCGACGCTGTAGGGCTTTTCGCGATAGCGCTTGCCGCCCAGCGTCACCCACCAGAAGTGCGCGAGGTGTGCCTTGTGCTCGAGCCAGTCCGTGACGATAGCGAACGGCGTGGCGAGATCGGGATGCTGCTGCACGCGATCGTAGAAGTCCGAGACGACCTCGCGCACCTTCTCCAGGCCGATGTGATTTGCTATATCTTTCATGCTACTTACGTGCTCTGCGAGAGAGCGGCAAGTATATCACGCCATGATACAATGGCTCGAAAATGGCCGATGCACTGCAAACGGAGGATGCGCTGCGGCAAAGCGAGCAGCGGCTGCGCGAGGCCAACGAGCGCAAGGATCAGTTTCTCGCGATTCTCGCGCACGAGCTGCGCGGACCATTGGCGCCGGTGCGTAACGTCGCGCAGATCCTGAGACTGAAGGCGAGCGCCGATCCCGGTCTCGCCAATCTGGCGGGCATTCTGGACCGTCAGGCCGCGGACATCGGGCGTTTGCTCGACGACGTGCTCGATCTGTCGCGTGTAGCCGTCGGCAAGCTCAGGCTGGAGCTGGAGCCCGTCGAGCTCGCGCCGGTCGTCGAGCATGCGCTCGAATGGGTCAAACCGGCTATCGCCGCACGGCAGCATCGGCTCAGCGTGACGGTGCCGCCGGATCCCGTGCGGGTCGAGGCGGATGCGGGCAGGCTCGCGCAGGTCTTCTCGAACCTGCTGACGAATGCGGCGAAGTACACCGAGCCCGGCGGGGACATCGAGGTGTCGCTGAAAGCGGCCGGGCGGCACGCGATCGTCAGCGTACGCGATACCGGCCGCGGCCTCGATGAATCGGATCTGAAGTGCCTGTTCGACCTGTTCTTTCAGCCCGAGCGCACGCTCGATCGTGCGGAAGGGGGCCTCGGCATCGGGTTGTCGCTCGTGCGCAGCCTCGTCAGCATGCATGGCGGCACGGTGCAAGCGCACAGCGCCGGCCGCGGGCAGGGCAGCGAATTCGTGATCAGGCTGCCTCTGCTCACGAGCTAGAGCCCGGAAGGCTTACGACTCGAAGTTGCGGGCGGCGAATTCCCAGTTCACCAGTTTTGCGAAGCCGTCGAGATAGCGCGTCCGCTCGTTGCGGTAGTCGATGTAATACGCGTGCTCCCACACGTCGCACGTGAGGATCGCCGTCTGATTCCAGCGCAGCGGCGTATCGGCATCGTCGCTGTTCCTGATCTCCAGGCCACCGTCCGCCGTCCTCACCAGCCACGTCCAGCCCGAGCCGAACTTGGCGAGAGCGCTCGCCTTGAACTCGACCCAGAACGCTTGCAGCGAACCGAACCGCGCATCGATCGCCTTGGCGAGAGGTCCGGCGGGACGCGCCTTGCCGAACGGCGTCAGGCATTGCCAATAGAACGCGTGGTTCCACGCCTGCGCGGCGTAGTTGAATAGCGCGCCCTGTGCACGCTGTACGATCCCGGCCAGGCTCATAGACTCGAATTCGGAGCCCTTGACGAGCTCGTTGAGCTTGTTGACGTACGCGCGATGATGCTTGCCGTAGTGATACTCCAGCGTCGTGGCCGAGATATGCGGTTCCAGCGCGTCGAAGTCGTAGGGCAGGGCGGGTAATTCGTGGTGCATTGCTGTGGTAGCTGCGAGCATGCTTGTCTCCGATGAAAAGTAGAAGTCGCGACGCGACGTCAGTGCGCGACGAGGCGCGCCGCGCGATCCAGCTGCGCCTCGGCCTCGGTGCTGATCCGCTGCACCAGCCGTTCGGCGCTTTCGATGCTCTTGATGAGATCGATCGCCTCTCCGGCCCAGACCACCGCGGTGTCGGGATCTGCCGCCTGCGCTGCGTTCTGATAGGCCGGCCGTTCCGTCGCGAGCGCTGCGGCCAGCTCGGCTTCACGGCCGTTCCAGCGTTCCAAGAACGAATTGCGAAGCGCGCGACCGGGAAAATGCGGCGGCCAGTCGTAGCCGCGCACGACGTCGAACACGCGCGTGCGAGCCGTGTCGTCGCCGCTGCCGGCGACGAGTTGCGCCTTGATCCGTGCGGGCGCTAACGCCTCGACCGACGCATAGAAGCGGGTGCCGATGAGCGCCCCCTGCGCGCCGAGCATCAGCGCCGCAGCCAGTCCGCGGCCGTCGGCAATACCGCCCGCGGCCACCACGGGCACGGGGGCAGCCTCGTCTACGACCGCCGGCACCAGCGGCAGCGTCGCACGAGCGCCGCTATGGCCGCCGGCTTCGTTGCCTTCCGCGACGATCAGGTCGGCGCCGGCTTCGAGCGCAGTGCGGGCCTGCGCGACGTCCTGGACCTGGCATATCAGTTTCGCCCCGGCCTTCTTGATCGCGGCGGCATGCGGCCGCGGATCGCCGAAGGAGAGCACGACGGCGGCCGGACGGTATCTGAGCGCGAGCTCGACGACACCCGGCTGGATCGACCAGGTGATGAGTCCCATGCCCCACGGCCGGTCGGTCGCGGCACTGACGCGGGAGAGCTCGGCGTGCAGCCACTCGGGGTCGCCATAGCCTCCGCCGACGAGACCCAGGCCGCCGGCATTCGAGACCGCGGCCGCGAGCGCACCGCCGGAAACGCCGCCCATCGGCGCGAGTATCACGGGGTGCTTCAGGCCGAACATGCGTGTGAGCTCGGTACGGATCATGGTCGTTTTCCTGGGGAGATAAACATATCATACCGTGATATAGTGACCGCGCCAACACGATCCCCACCGGAAATCGTCACCGGTCAGGAATCATCGCGACTGCGTTCTGGAGGGCGGAGAAGACATGACAGGGCGTCAAGATGAAACGGCTTCGAGCCCGCCGTTCGACCTGCTGTTCGAGCAGTCGCCGGATGCCTGCATATTTGCCGATCGGAACGGTGCGATCCGTCTGTGGAACGCCGCGGCCGAAAGGGTGTTCGGATATGCCGCGCCCGAGGTGCTCGGCGGCAGCCTCGACGTGATCATCCCGGAGCGCTTTCGCGCGGCCCACTGGCGCGGATTCCAGCAGGCCATCGACAGCGGCAGCACCAAGTATGCGGGCCGGGCGCTGACGACCCGCGCCGTTCACAAAGACGGCCGTTCCCTCTACGTCGACATGACGTTCGCGCTGCTCAAAGACCGCGACGGTGCGGTGCTCGGCGCGCTTGCGGTCACCCGTGACTGCACCGAGGCCTATCTGGCGCAGAAGGCCTTGCGCGAGCGCATCGCGCAGCTCGAGAAGCAAAAAACGTAACACAGTGGGTGCCGCCCGGAACTTATCTTGCATAAGCACGATCGAATACATCACACCATGATATAAAAAGCCGATGGAGGCAGATCATGAAAATCCGCAGTCACGAGGATTTCTGGGCTGGTTTGATGTTCGTAGGCTTCGGTGTGCTCGCGATCGTTGGTCGCGCGTGACTCCCCGATGGGCTCCGCGATGCGCATGGGCCCGGGCTATTTCCCCACTTATCTCGGCGCCATCAGCATCCTCCTCGGCGCGATTCTGACAGGCAGGTCTTACCGGTTCGACGGCGAAGGTATCGGCCCGCTGGGGCCGGCGGCCGCTGCTGTGGCTTTCCGTCGCCTTCGCGGGTTTCGGCCTGCTCATCGAGGAGACCGGCTTCGTGCTCGCCCTCGCGCTGATCATTGCGAGCTCTCTCGCAGGGTGCGCCGAGCCTCGCCGACGGCATCAGTTTCGTCGTGATCGCGATGGGTCTCTTCGGCTT
The DNA here is from genome assembly GCA_035626595.1 of Burkholderiales bacterium. Taxonomy (GTDB): domain Bacteria; phylum Pseudomonadota; class Gammaproteobacteria; order Burkholderiales; family SG8-41; genus JAQGMV01. Next base: position 5,093 of record DASPNJ010000047.1, on the reverse strand, counting down.
CGCCGAGATCGTCTCCAACCTCGAGCAGAGCAGCCTCTCCCGCGATCTGCTGTTCAGAAGGTGAAGAACCTGTGGCCCTCCTGGAAAGACATGAAGGCAAGCTGGAACCCGATGATGCGCGGCACCGCCCTGGGCGCATTCTTCGGGATCCTGCCGGGCGCGGGTCCCACCATCGCGTCGTTCTCGGCTTACACGCTGGAGAAGAAGGTATCGAAGAACTCGGCGAACTTCGGCAAAGGCGCGATCGAAGGCGTGGCTTCGCCCGAAGCGGCGAACAACTCGGCTTCGCAGTGCGAGTTCATCCCCACGCCGCTGATCGGACTGTCGGTGAAGCTCCTGACGGTGCCGTACCGGCTGCTCTTTCCCGCGATCATGGTGTTCATGGCGATCGGGGTGTACAGCGTCAACAACAATCCGTTCGACGTCCATCTGGCGCTGCTGTTCGGCGTACTGGGCTGCGTTTTCATCAAGTTGAAGTGCGAGCCCGCCCCGCTGATCCTCGCAGTCGTGCTCGGGCCGCTCATGGAAGAGAACCTGCGGCATGCGCTCCTGATATCGCGCGGCGATGCCAGTGTCTTCGTGACGCGGCCGATCAGCGCAGGCTTTCTCATCGCGACGGTGCTGCTGCTGCTCGTGATGAGCCTGCCGGCGATGCGCAGGAAGCGCGAAGACGTGCTGGAGGAAGTCGGTGGCGAAGGAGCCATCGCGCGCACCTGAGCGTGCTGAACCCGTGATAGTTCGTCTACGAACGCGCGTATCAGCACGCTTCAACTCTCGAGGTAGCGGGAACGCCGAGCGAAAGGCCTTCATCTAATCGGCGCAACCAACACAAGGAGGGTTCCATGAGCAGATCCGCAATCGTCATCGCGAGCGCGCTCGCGCTTGCAACGTCGGGTGTATGGGCGCAGTCGGCAGGGCCGAACGACGCGCAGATCGCAGCGATCGTCGTCACGGCAAACCAGGTCGATATCGATGCCGGCAAGCTCGCCGCATCGAAGTCGGGCAACAAGGAGGTGAAGGACTTCGCGCAGCGCATGGTCACGGACCATACGGGCGTCAATAAGGCCGCCACAGAGCTGGTGACGCGACTCAAGGTGAAGCCGGAAGGCAACGCCACCAGCAACAGCCTGAAGCAGGGTGGTGAAGAGACGCTCAAGCGGCTCAAGGCGTTGAAGGGCGCCGAGTTCGACCGCGCCTACGTCGCGAACGAGGTGACCTACCACCAGACCGTCCTCGATGCACTCGACAAGACCCTCATTCCCAGCGCGAAGAATGCGGAGCTCAAAGCGCTGCTGGTGAAGGTCCGGCCGGCATTCGTGGCGCACCTGGAGCACGCGAAACACCTGCGCTCGTCGCTTGGCCAGGTGACCGGCGCGAGGTGAGCGCGACGATGGGCACGCGTGCCAGGACCATCGCGATCGGCTGTCTCCTGCTGCTCGCCGGTTATCCCGCGCCGGTCCTGGCCGCGCCGACGACACACACCGTCGTGATCGCGGACATGAAGTTCACGCCACAGTCGCTGACCGTCAAGCCCGGCGACACGGTGGTGTGGGTCAACAAGGATTTCTTTCCGCACAACGCGAAGGCAGCGGATCGCACCTTCGAATCGCCGGATCTCGCAACGAGCAAGAGCTGGCGTTACGTCGCGGCGAAGCCGGGCACGTTCTCGTATGTCTGCACGCTGCATCCGACGATGAAAGGGACACTGGTGGTCAAATGAGCGCAGTCCTGAAAGACAAGGCCGACGCGCCGTTACGTGGTGCGCCTGCAGGCAAAGTCCAGAGTTTCGAAACGCCACTTCTGCGCCGCATGGAGATCGCGGAAGACACGATGGCTTTCTATTTTGCCCGGCCGCCGGAATTCGGGTTTCGAGCCGGCCAGGCGGTGACGCTGACGCTCGCGAATCCGCCCGAGACCGATGCGAAAGGCGATCGCCGGACGTTCTCGATTGCGAGCGCGCCGTACGAAAGCGAGCTCATGGTCGCGAGCCGCATGCGCGACACCGCGTTCAAACGCACGTTGCGAACCGTCGCGCTCGGAACAACCGTGCGGCTGCGGGGGCCCACCGGCAGCTTCACGCTCCCCGCCGGCGAGCGACGGCCGCTCGTCATGCTGGCGGGCGGAATCGGCATCACCCCGTTCGTGAGCATGCTGCGCGAGGACGCTGTTGACGGTCCGGGCCGCCCGATCTACCTCTTCTACTCGAATCGCACGCCCGGCAGCGCCGCGTTCCTTCCGGAGCTGACCTGGCTCGCCTCCGCGAATTCGCGGTTCCGGCTGGTCGCGACGATGACGGATCCGCAGACACCCGGTGAGCCGTGGCCCGGCACCCGCGGCTTGATCAGCGCGGAGATGCTGACCGCCACGCTCGGCGATCTCCTCGAGCCGGCGTACTACGTGGCTGGTCCGCCGCCGATGGTGGCCGCGATGCTCGATCTCCTGGCCCGCATGAGGGTGCCGACGGAGCGGATTCGCACCGACGAATTCTTCGGGTACTGAGGTGCGGCGGGCGCTTCAGCCGTGCACGAGGACGCCGGCGACCACTGCGGCGTCCAGCAGTATCCAGCCGATGCAGGCGACGTAGATCGTCTTGTCGCGCTTCTGGACGCCGTATACGAACCACAGGCACGCCGAGCAGAGATACGCCCCCCACGAGATGAGCGAAACGCCGCCGGCATTGCGATCGGCCCAGATGGTGAAGACCTGCGGGATCGTGAGCAGCATCGTCACGACCGAGAGCGCGCGCAGCAGCGGCTCGAGCGAGCTGCCCGGACCCGGCGGCCGATCTTTCGCGATCGCAGCGCAATCCGCAGGCAATAAGGTCATGGCCGGTCTCCTGATGAATCGTCGAACGATATATCACATCGTGACATAAACGGAATCGGGAACGCAAAGCCGTCAACGAGCATCACACTATATGACGGCGCCGCCTGTAGCAGCATCTCCCCCGGGGCGGTGGCCGTCATCTCAACTCGTGAGGTAATGCCATGTTCCCGTTCTTTTCGCCAACCCCCGAACCCGCACGAACGAAGACAAAGGCCGAGCCGGTCCGCAGTCGGGAGGCGCGCGTGCCGCGCCGCGCGCGCATGCGCTCCGACGACCTCGTGCATGCCGCAGACATGCAAGCGCGTCTGCGGCGCGCGGCGAAGAAGGCGTTCTGGATGATGGGCGAGGACTGATCCGCATGCGCCGATTGGTGCCCAGTCGGAAACAGTGTTGTGTCGATTGGAGGGCTAATCGGCGTGCGCATGATGTTCTCATAATCGCTCACGCACGCGTTTCGCGCGCGAACAGTTCGGAGGAGCCGTTGATGACGAAGGCCGCGAAGCCGGTCCAGCTTGACCGCCGCAAGTTTGTTATGGGTGCAACCGCGGGTGTAGGAGCAGCGCTGACGGTTGCGACGATCGGTCAGTCAGACCGCCAGGCGCGTGAGCGTAGCGATGCTACGCAGCCGGACTCCGGCTATCGGCTCACCGATCACGTTCGCAATTACTACCGCACCGCAACGGTCTAGGAGCCCCGATGCTGCTGACACGCAAATCGACGGGGCCGGTGCGCGCCTCGAGTCGCCTCACCCGGCCGGTATCCGCGCTGCTGGGCCGGACCATCGACCGGCGCACGTTTCTGAAGCGCTCCGGGATCACGCTCGGCGCGGGGGCCGCGCTGGGCCAGCTCCCCTTCAGCATCATCGGCGAGGCGCGTTCCGCCGAATCTGCGGCGGCGCCGATCGAGGTCAAGCGCACCGTCTGCACGCATTGCTCGGTGGGGTGCGCGATCGACGCGCACGTCCAGAACGGCGTGTGGATCCGCCAGGAGCCGGTGTTCGATTCACCCATCAACCTCGGCTCGCACTGCGCCAAGGGCGCTTCGATCCGCGAGCACGGCATGACGCACGACTCGCACCGGCTCAAGTACCCGATGAAGCTCGTCGGCGGCAAGTGGCAGCGCATCTCGTGGGACCAGGCGCTCGAAGAGGTCTCGCAGAAGCTGCTCGCGATCCGCAAGGAGTCCGGTCCCGACGCCACCTTCTGGATCGGTTCGTCGAAGCACAACAACGAGCAGTCGTATCTCTTCCGCAAGTTCGTGTCGATGTTCGGCACGAACAACATGGACCACCAGGCGCGCATCTGCCACTCCACCACCGTCGCGGGCGTCGCGAACACGTGGGGCTACGGCGCGATGACCAATTCGTACAACGACGAGCAGAATTCGAAGTGCATTCTGTTCTTCGGCAGTAATGCCGCGGAGGCCCATCCCGTATCGATGCTTCACACGCTACATGCCAAGGAGCATGGGGCGAAGGTGCTCGTCGTGGATCCGCGCTTCACCCGCACCGCCGCGAAAGCCGACAAGTACTACCGCATCCGTTCCGGTACCGACGTCGCGTTCCTGAACGGCCTGCTGTATCACATCTTCAAGAACGGCTGGGAAGACAAGGAGTACATCCGCACCCGCGTCTACGGCATGGACAAAGTGCGTGAGGAAGCCGCGCGGTGGACGCCGGAGGAGGTCGAGCGCGTGACCGGCATGAAGGAAGCCGAGGTGCGCGACGTCGCCGAATCGCTCGCGAAGAATCGCCCGAGCACACTGGTATGGGCGATGGGGCAGACCCAGCACAGCAACGGTAACGCCATCGTGCGCGCGTCGTGCATCGTGCAGCTCGCGCTCGGCAACGTCGGGGTCTCCGGCGGCGGCGCGAACATCTACCGCGGTCACGACAACGTGCAGGGCGCGACCGACATCGGTCCCAACCCTGATTCGCTGCCGGGCTACTACGGCATCTCGACCGGCTCGTGGAAACACTTCGCGAGCGTCTGGGGCGTCGATTACGAATGGCTGAAGAGCCAGTTCGTGAACCAGACGCTCATGGAAAAGCCCGGCATCACCGTTTCGCGCTGGATCGACGCGGTGCTGGAAAAGAACGAGACGCTCGACCAGGACTCGAATCTGCGCGCCGTCGTGTACTGGGGCCACTCGCCGAACTCGCAGAACCGCGGCAAGGAAATGCTCGAGGCGATGAAGAAGCTGGATCTTCTCGTCGTGATCGACCCGTATCCGTCGGCGACCGCCGCGATGGCCGCGATGGCGCGCAA
>DASPNJ010000046.1:0-97684 GCA_035626595.1 Burkholderiales bacterium | reverse complement strand
GCCTCATGGTGCCGCAAAGCGCGTCCTCGAAGCGGGAAACCCCGTTCGCGGCGGGCGGTCAACACACGACCACCCGCACACGAACGGCCCGCTTCGATGACTGCGGCACAAATCGGCTCGCCGAATCACCTCCACCGCGCGTTTGGCCGTAGCACGGGCTAACCGGTAAAGCGTGGGAACTGCCCGCGGCGGCAGAGCCGAACCGGCGCACCGACTTGTGCCGCAGTCCGTCGAGCGCGCGCTTCGTGTGCGGCCTGTCGTGTGTTGACTGGCCGCCGCGAAGCGGGTTTCGCGCGCGACGGACACGCTTTGCGGCACCAAGAGGGCGACGGTTCGGCTCTGACGCCGCCGCCGTTACACAGGGAGTAGCTCGGGTTTTCTGCTACGCTGCGCGCCTGAAATGGGAACGAGCGCAGCACGCGGCATGACCGCGGTCGAAAAGACGCTCGCCGCGAAGAGCGGTCGCGCGGGCGTCGAGCCGGGTGAGGTCGTCCACCCGGACCCCGACTTCATCATGGTCCACGACGGCGTCGTCATGGGCGCGAAGCGCGAGCTCGACGCGCTCGGCATCGATCGCCTCGCCGCGCCCGAGAAGGTCGTCATGGTCACCGATCACGACGTGATCTACGGCAGCGCGCGCGCGGCCGAGCGCGGCGCGTTCAACCGTCAGGCGGCGCGCCAATGGGGCGTGCGGCAATTCTTCGACGTCGGGCGCGGCGGCCACGGGCACATCTTTCCGATGGAAACGGGCATGCTGCTGCCGGGCATGTTCTATTTCGACAACGACCGGCACGCGACGAACGCCGGCGCGATCGGCGCGTTCGGCTTCCGCATGGGCGCCGAGATCAGCCGCGTGCTCGCGACCGGCACGAACTGGGTGATGGTCCCGAAGACGGTGCGGCTCACGATCCGCGGCCGGCTCGCGACCGGCGTTCACGCGCGCGACGTCGGCTTTCGCATCGCGACGCTCGTCGCGAACGGCGCGCTCGATGCCGACCTCGACTACCGCGTGCTCGAGTACGCCGGCGATCTCGATCAGTTCGACCTCGCCGCGCGCGCAGCGCTGTGCTCGAGCCCCACCGAGATGCGCGCATACGGCGTATTCGTGCCGCCGTCGGCAGCCGTGCTCGCACACGCGCGCGAAAAAGCGCAGCGCCCGTTCACGCCGGTGTTCGCGGACGCGCATGCGCATTACGAAGCCGACCTTGCGCTCGACGTGAGCGCGCTCGAGCCGCAGGTGGCGCTGCCCGGCGGTGTACAGCACGCGGTCGATGTCACCGAGGCGGCAGGCACACGCATCGATCACGTGTTTCTCGGCTCCTGCGGATCGGGGATGTACGCCGATCTCGAGACTGCCGCGCGTTACCTCGCCGGCCGCCGCATCGCGCCGCACGTGCGCATGTTCGTCGCACCCGGGTCCGAAGAATCGACGAAACGCATGGCGCGCGAGGGGCTGCTGCAGACGTTCATCGAAGCCGGCGCGGTGATGTTGCCCGCCGGCTGCGGCCCGTGCAACGACGCGGTGATCGGCCCGGTGCACTCGGGCGAAGTGTCGATCTCCACGGCCGCGAACAATAACTACGGGCGCTTCGGCGCGAAAGACGCGCAGCTCTATCTCGGCAGTCCGGCGACCGTGGCTGCTTCGGCGATCGCGGGCTGCATCGCCGACCCGCGCGCCTGCACTCCCCTGCAGCGGGAGGCTCGGAGCGGCGGTTCATGAGCGCGTTTCAGTGGCGCCTCACGGGCCGCTGCTACAAGCTCGGCCATGACGTCCCGCACCAGGGCGGCGTGATTCCCGGCTGGGTCATCGCCGGCCGGTACCTCGAGCCGAAGGACGTGATCCCGCATCTCTTCGAGGAGACCGATCCCGGTTTCCACGAACGCTGCCGCCCGGGCGACATCATCGTCGCCGGAAGGAACTTCGGCATGGGTCCGAAGATGAACGGCTATGTCGCGATGAACGCGCTGGGATTCGGACTCGTGTGCGAATCGATGCCTTTCCTCGCGTATCGCGCCGCCGTCGGCTGCGGGCTGCGCGTCATGACCGATTGTGTCAATGCGACGGACATCTGCGAGACCGGAGACGCGCTCGAGGTGGACTTCCGCGACGGCTGGTTCGTGAACCACACGCGCGGCATCCGCCGCGAATATCCGCCGGTCCCGGACGGGTTGCTCGAGTTGATCGAGCTCGGCGGCAACACGGGCTGGCTGAAGCAGTGGAGGACCTCACAGCAGCGAACGACGGCAGCGCACCCGGACCCCGAAGCATGACGCGCGCGACACCGCGCGCCTGCCTCGCCGCGCTCGTGTTCGCGGGCGCGACGCTCGCCGCCGAGACCGAGCCGCAATGCAGCGGTGGGCCCGGCAGCCCCGAGGTCATGATCAAAGGCTGCACGCGCCTGATCGAGTTCGCGGCTCTCGAGCGCTCGCAGCTCGCGCAGGCTTACTTCACGCGCGGCACGCATTGGGGCACGCTCGCGAACCACGACCGGGCGATCGCGGATTTCACGATGGCGATCGAGCTCGACCCGAAGCTCGCCGGCGCGCACTTCAACCGCGCGCTCGCGTACTCGGAGAAAGACGACCACGCGGCAGCCGTCGCGGACTACGATGCCGCGCTCAGGCTTTCGCCGCGCGAAGCGCGCGCGTACATCGGACGCGCGGTCGAATGGACGCTGCTCGGCGAGTACGCCCGTGCCGCGGCCGATTACGAACAGGCGATGCGCCTCCAGCCGGAGAGCTTCAACGCGTATTTCGGGCGCGGGCGCGCGCGTTTCTATGCCGGCGATTTTCTCGGTGCCGCCTCGGATTTCTTGCGCGCGCACCGGCTCGACGCGAGCATCGACACGGCACTATGGATCTTCCTCGCGCGCAAACACGCCGACATCCCGGGCGAGCAGACGCTCGCACAGGAAGCCGGCACGTCCGGTGAAGGCGAGTGGCCATCGGCCGTGGTCGGCCTGTATCTGGGCCGGTTTGCACCGGATGCGGTGCTCAACGCCGCATCGCATGCCGATGCGCGCACGCAGCGCGAGCGACGCTGCGAAGCGCTCTTCCACATCGCCCAGTGGCAGATGCTGCGCGGCGCGCGTGCCGCCGCGAGTGAAGGCTTCCGCGAGACGCAGGGCGCCTGCCCCAAGAGCTACGTCGAATACGAAGGCGCGGTCGCAGCGCTGCGGGCCCTGCAAAAACCGTAGGGTGAGTGGCAACCCACCGGCCGGTGCGTTACCAGCGCACCCTACGGTTTGCTCGCACGTGCCCGAAGACGCAGAGGCCGGTGCGTAATCAGCGCACCGTACGACGCTACGAAGCCCTCGCGAGCGCAGCTCGTGCGATGCTCGCGATCACCTCCGGATAGGGCACGCCCGCGAAACAGACGTCCCGGCCGAACGTATGCCGCGTCAGATCGGGATTGGGATTCGCCTCCAGAAAGACGAGCCGGTCGTCCGGCGTGAGCCGGTAGTCGATGCGCGCGTAATCGCGCAGCTTGAGCGCGCGAAAGATGCGGCGGCTCGCATCGTCGATGCGGGCGCGCACGCCATCGTCCAGGCGCGCCACGCGATAGCGCACGCCCCACCGCTTCCGGTACTCCGGGTCGTTCTTCACCTTGAACGTGGCGAAGCGCGGCGCGCCCGCACCGCTGCGGCTGACCACGAGCTCGAGCGGCGGCATGACGCGCGGCTCGTTCCCGAGCAGCGCTACGAAGAGATCCCGTCCCGGCACGAACGCTTCGCACATCAGCGTGTCCGAAAGGCGCCGGCGGATGGCGCCCACGCGCCGTCGAAGCTGTGCCGGCGTGCGCACGAGCGCCGCGTTGGCGATCCCGTCCGAAGCATCGCCGAACTGCGGCTTCACGATGATCGGGAAGTCCAGGCGCGGAAGCGCCGGCGCGTGGCCGTTCACGAGCCGGTGCGGCGCGGTCTCGATTCCGAGCTCCGCGACGACGCTTTTCGCGAGCGCCTTGTCGCGCGCGAGCTGCAGGCCCTCGGGGCCGGCGCCGGTATAGGGCAGCTTCAGCATCTCGAGCACACCCGCGATCGCCGCATCGAGCCGGCGGTCACCGCCGATCCATTCGGTCAGATTGAATACGAGCCGCGGCGCAAGACGCCGCAGCTCCTCTATCGTCGGAACGATTGCCGCATCGAACGGGACCACCGCCACGCCGGCGTAGCGCCCGCGCAGCGCGTGCAGCACGTGCGCTTCCATCGAACCCGCATCGACGACGAAGCGTCCGCTCGCGCTGCGCGCGCCGACTTCTTCGTCGACGAGCACCGCGACGTCGCAACGTGCACGTCGTATGGATGACGGGCGCATGCGCGCGATTGTAGCGCGGGTCAGCGCTCGTCTTTTTACGTCGGCTCTCTTATCATCGACCGTGTAGATCCAGAACAACGACGAGGAGAAAAGATGCATCGCAGTCTCACCCGCGCGCTGTGCGCCGTCGCGCTCGCGGCGCTTGCAGTTCCCGCATTCGGACAGAGCTATCCCACGCGCCCGGTCAGGATGATCGCGCCGTTCGCGCCCGGCGGCGGCACCGACATCAGCGCGCGCATCCTCGCCGAAGGCCTCACCAAGGTCATCGGGCAAACGGTCGTCGTGGACAACCGCCCCGGCGCCGGAAGCACGCTGGGCACCGACCTCGCGGCCAAAGCGACCCCGGACGGTTACACGCTGCTGCTCGGCAACATCAGCATGGCGTTCAACGCGGCGCTGTACCGGAAGCTGCCCTACGACACGCTGCGCGATTTCACGCCGGTCTCGCTCGTCACGGACCAGCCGAATATCCTCGTCGCGCACCCGTCACTGCCGGCGAAAACGATTGCCGAGTTCATCAAGCTTGCGCGCGCGCAGCCGGGCAAGCTCACTTACGGCTCGGCGGGTAACGGCTCCGGCACGCATCTCGCGATGGAGCTTCTGCTCATGTCGCAGCAGATGGACCTCGTGCACGTGCCGTTCAAGGGCACCGGCCCTGCGCTCACGGCGCTTCTCGGCAATCAAATCTCGGTCTTCTTTTCCACGTATGCGTCCGCGCTGCCACACGTCAAAGCGGATCGGCTGCGCGCCTATGCCGTGACGAGCGAGAAGCGCACGGTGACGCTGCCGGACGTGCCCACCGTCGCGGAAACGGTCGTGCCGGGCTATCGCTACAGCACCTGGTACGGGCTCCTCGCGCCTGCCGGTGTGCCCAGGCCGATCATCGATACGCTGAGCAAGGCGACGGTGACGGTGCTGAAAACGCCCGAGATCAGGGAACGCTACGCCTCACAGGGCATGGACGCGGTGCCGACGACGCCGAAGGAATTCTCGGAGCTGATCCGGTCCGAGATGGCGAAGTGGGCGAAAGTCGTGAAGGCCGCGAAGATCCCGCTCCTGTAGCGCGAACGCGCGGTGCGCCACCCAGCGGACCCTATGATGGCTTCGCGGGTACCGTGGGCGCCGGCAGGCGCTCGATCATGACGTTCACGAGCGCGGGTTTGCCGGACGCGACCGCCCGCGACAGTGCCGCGGGCAGATCGGCCGCGCGCGTGACGAGCTCGCCGTGTCCGCCGAGCGCGGTGACGACCTGGTCGTAGCGCGTCGGCTGCAGCTCGCAACCGTGCGCGCGCTCGCGACCGTACGCGCGAAGCTGGATCTGATGCTCGGCGTTCCAGCACGCGTCGTTGCCCACGACCACCACGAACGCGAGGCCGGCGCGCATCGCCGTCTCCATCTCGAGCAGATGGAAGCCGCAGGCGCCATCGCCTGACATTGCGATGACGGTGGATGACGGCCGCGCGACTTTCGCCGCCAGTGCAAACGGTATGGCGCTGCCGATCGAGCCGGCCTGACCGTTGATCACGCGTGTGGGCGCGCTCACGCACGCCTGTGCCCATTGGCCGAATTCGCCGCCGTCGGAGACGAGCAGCGGTTCGGGTGACGCATCGATCAACGCCTGCACCGCGCGACCGACGTCGACCGGATGCACCGCGCTGTCCGAGCGCGACGCGCTCGCGGCCGGATCGAAAGGCCGCACACGCAGCGCCGCTCCAACTTCGCGCAGCCACGTCAATGGGTTCCGCGGATGCGCACGCCCGATGAGCTGCTCCGCGGCCGCAACGCTGTCGGCCAGTTCGGCGAGCATCACGCGCTGCGCCCCGAGAATCGTTTTCGCGCGCTCCAGGACGGATTGCTCGGGATCGATCACGGCAACGCGGCACATGGGCGAAATCGCGGGAGGTTTGCCGAACTTGACGGTGAAGTCCGGCTTTTTCCCGAGCAGCACGATCGCATCGGCCCGCGACACCATTTCGGCGAGCGCGCCCTGGGCCGGGTCGTTCAGACCGCGCGGGCTTTCCATGCAGACGATCGGAACGCCGAGCGCGTCCTCGAGACGCTTGCGGAGTTCGCGTGATCGCGTGCTCGCCATAACGGCGCCGGCGAGCACCAGCGGGCGCTGCGCACGCTCGAGCAACTCTATGACGGCATCGGCCGCAGTCTCTGGCAGCGCACGTGGCCGTGGCCGGAACGCATCCGCTGGGACCGTGTGGGACTCGACATTCGCCTCCAGCAGGTCGAACGGGAGGCTCAGGTGCACCGGCCCCGGCCGCCCCGACATCGCAATGCGCAACGCCCGCGCGACGTCTTCACCCAGCGATTCGGCCTTCTGCGCGGTCCACGAGGCTTTCGCGACCGGTGCCGCCATATCGGCCTGCGCCATTTCCTGGAACGAGCCCCTGCCGAGCTCCGAGAGCGGCGCGTGACCCGAGATCAGGACGAGCGGCGACTCCGATTCGAGCGCCGTATAGAGCGCGCCGATGCCGTTCGCGTGTCCGGGACCCCCGGTGAGCCACACGATGCCCGGCGCTTCGGTAAGCCGCCCCCACGCATCGGCCATATGGACCGCCGCGTTCTCGTGACGCACGTGCGTGATCGCGAGCTCCGCATCGAGCGCCGCGTCGTAGAGCGGCATGATGTGGTTGCCCGAAAGCGAAAAAATCTGCTTCGCGCCGGCTTGCGCGAGCGTGCGCGCGACGAGGTCGGCGCCGCGTGTCTTGGCCATGTGTATTGTCCTGTGGGAGGCGCCGATGATCTCACGGCGCGGCGCGCGCGGTGAGCGCGAGCGCCGGAAGGCCGTGCAGCGAGCGGCTTTCGACGAGCGGTGCGGGCGCGCCTTGCGGCGCCGCGATGCCGAGCCGGTTGTGCCAGTAGGTGTCGAGACCGACCGCGTGCGTGCCGAAGAGATCGTAACCGGAGCCCGCCACGAACAGCACCCGTTCCGCGGGCAATTCGAGCGTTTCGAGCGCCACGCGGTACGGCCGCGGATCGGGCTTGTAGTAGCCCGCACGCTCGGCGCTCACCACGACGTCGAAGCGCACGCCGACGCGTTCGGCGGCGGCACGGCCTTTTTGTTCGGAGCAATTGGTGACGACGCCGAGCCGGTGAGTCGCCCGCAGCGCCGACAGCACGGGCTGCGCGTCGGGCCACGGCGCGAGCTCCGGCCATTTCCCATCGAGCGCATCGGCGCAGCGTGCGTCGAGACCAGCGGCTTCGGCCGCTTCGCGCACCAGCGTCTCGTAGGGACGGTACGCGCCGCAGCCGTACGTGCGTTTCAAGTACTCCGCGCGCCAGCGCCGGCCCGCGGCCTCCGAGCCCGCGCTCTCGTTCCACACCGACCAGGAATCGAGGAGCGCCGTCAGCAGATCGAACAGCACCGCGTCATATTTCAGCTTCAATAGACGTCAGACTCAGCCGAAGGAAGGGAGGTCACGGAGGGAAACCTTGGTTTCCCTCTGTGTCGTGCACCGGCGCCCGGAGCGTAGCGACGGAGTCGCTACGCTCCTCCGACACCGACGATGATCTTGCCGGTCCCGCCGCAGTGCTCGCAGCGCCCACCATCGTCGCGTACGCCGCTGCCGCTGCATTTCGGGCAGATGTTCTCGCCGGCCCCGGGCGTTGCGGGCGGCGCCTGATCGCCGGGATTCATTTCGGGCTCGACCGGATTGCCGCCGCCGGGCGCGGCATGCAGTGGCGCTTTGGATTTGTCAGTCATCGTAAACCTCCGTCGGAACCATAGCGTGGGTCGATGATCAACCCGCCGGTGCGCCGCAGGCGCACCCTACGGTTCCGACACCCATGCAAGATGGCTACCCGACGCGGAAGAGCGCCCGCGGCGCCTTGTGCAGGCGTTCGAAGCCGTGATCGGTGATGTGCACGAGCTCGCCGACCTGCACACCGGCGCGGCCGTCCTTCGTGATGACGTTCGGCTGCACGACGACACACATCCCGGCCTCGAGCTGCATATCCGGAACCGTGCCGGCGGGACGGCTCTGGCTGCCGAGCACCGGCGGCAGATAGCCGCCGCCGTAACCGTGCAGGATGTCGTCGCACGTCGTGAAGCCCGCCTTCTCGATGACACCCGATACTTCGACGATACGTTCCGCGCTCGTGCCGGGGCGCAGCACCGCCGCAATCGCGTCGAACGCCGCTTCCGCCGTCGTGTAGAGGTCGCGATAGAGCGGCGTCGGATCGGCGCCCACCGTGAACGTGCGCAGCACCTGACCCGAATAGTCCCAAAAGCTTCCGCTCAACTCGCAGAACACGACGTCGCCGACCTGCACCGTGCGGTTTTCCGGAAACTGGCGCGGCACGGCGCAGTCGGGATCCTGCATCGAGGTCACGCCGAAGTAATGGATCTGCGTGGTGCCGCCGTGCGGCGCGTATGCGTGCTCCGTGATGTCCCAGAGGTCGCGCTCGGTCAATCCGGGCCTGAGCGCCTGCCGCAGCGCTTCGATCGCCGCGTCCGAGAACGCGGCGCCGACGCGCAGCCAGTCGATCTCTTCGTCGGACTTCACGAGCCTCAGGCTCACGTACTCGCGATTCATTTCCACGAGCGCCTCGAACGCGCCTTCGAGCTTTCTGCATTTGCGGTACGCGAGCGGCCCAGTGAATCCCACGCGCTTCGCGCCCCGGCGCTGAAGCTCGTCGATCACCCTGTCGATGCCCGCGTGGCCGCTCCACTGCACGTCGGTCGCATGAGCCATGCGCTGTGCGAGCGGCCAGTGGTTGTACCACTCGACGAACATGAGGTTCTTTTCGTGCGGCGACACGATGCAGAGCGCTTCGACGGTCGCCGGCCAGCCGGTGAGCCACTGCACGCCGGAGCCCACGCGCTGCTCGCCGCACACGAGCAGGTGATCGACCTGCATTTTCCGCATCGCGCCGATCAGCGCGCTGCGCCGGCGCGCCATCTCGGCGTCGGAAAAGCGCGCGAACGGCTGCTGCGAAAGGAGCGCGGCGAGCTTTGGATCGAGCTGCAGGGTCATCAGCGTCCGGCGCGGAGCTGTTCCTCGTACCAGGGATAGCCGCTGGTATGCGAAAGCGGTGCCGCGGGGATGCAAGGCCGCACCCACGAGGGGTTCAGCTGCGAGAGCGCGGTCACGCCCATGAGGCCCAGCGCGGTGCGGATCTCGATCTCGAGCAGCTCGAGCATGCGCTCGATTCCGGCCTGACCGGCGGCGGCAAGTGACCAGCCCAGCAGCTTGCCGACGCCGACGGCGCGCGCGCCGAGTGCAATCGCCTTGATGACGTCGGTGCCGCGCAGCACACCGCCGTCGTAGAGGACCTCCGCACGACCGGCGACGGCTTCCACGACCTCGGGCAGAACTTCGATGCTGCCCTGACCGTGATCGAGCTGGCGGCCGCCGTGATTCGACACGTATATGACGTCCGCGCCGTAATCGACGGCGAGCTTCGCATCTTCACCGGTCGCTACACCTTTCACGATCAGCGGACGGCCCTGCATGCGCTGCTTCATCCAGACGAGATCCTCCCAGACGATGCTCGCCTGGTAGCGCGGGTCGCCGAAGCCTTCGCGCACGTTCGCGCGGCTGATCAGATCGCGCTCGCGCCGCCCGTACCACGCACGGTCGACGGTCACGCACAGCGCGCGAAAACCGGCGTTCCTCGCCTTGTCGAGGGTCTCTTCGATCCACGCGCGGCCCGAGCGCACGTAAAGTTGGAAGATGAGCGGCTCGCTGACGGACTGCTGGGCCTCTTCGAAGCCGGGCTTTGCCGCGGTGCTGATGAAGGCCGTCGTCTTCTTCGCGACCGCGGCGCGCGCCACCGGAATGGCGCCCTCGGGGTTGCACATGCCGAGAAAGCCGCCCACCGGCGCCAGGAAGACCGGGGTCGCGAGCGTCTGGCCCAGCAGCGTCGCGCGCGTGTCGATATCGGCGACGTTCACCAGCACGCGCTGGCGCAGCGCGAGGCTGTCGAGCGCGAGCCGGTTGCGGCGCAGCGTCGTCTCCGAGTCCGAGCCGCCCGACAGGTGATCCCAAAGCTCCTGCGTGAGCTTCCGGCGCGCGCCCACAACGATCTCCTGCAGCGATGCGAATTCGGGCGTTTTGGTGTCCTGTGCTTCGGCCATCGTCACTCCCGGGCGTCAGCTCGACAGACCGTCGCCGATCTCGGCGTTCTCGGGCTCGAGCTCGATGCCCGAGGCTTTCGCCTGCAGGAGCAGCAGCGCCGAGAAATCCTGCTCGGCGTAACCGTGGCCGATGAGCGTCTGCACCATGTCGCGCGTGATCGAGGCGAGCGGCATCGGCACGCCAAGCGTCTTGCCCGCGGTGAGTCCCAGGTCGATGTCCTTGCGCAGGAGCTCCGGCGTGAAGGTGACGTGGAAGTCGAGGTTCGCCAGCCCCGGCGTCTTGTAGCGCGTGAACATCGAGCCCATCACGCTCTTGTTGAGAAAATCGAGGAAGGCGTGGCGCTTCATCCCGGCCTTCTCGGCGAGGATCGTGATCTCGCACAGGTTCTGGATGACGACGCCGAGCATCACGTTGTGACAGATCTTCGCGATGCGCGAGAGCTCGCCGTCGCCGACGTAGGACACGCCTTGGCCGATTTGCGCCAGGTACGGCGACACGATGTCGAAGGCGTCTCGCGGGCCGGAGGCGACGACCGTGAGCTTGCCGGCCTTGATCACCTTAGCGTTGCCTGAGACCGGCGCCGACAGGAACTTCACACCTTTGTCTGCCAGCTTCTGCCGGATCTCGGCCGATTCTTCGAGGGAGATCGAGGTCGAATCGACGACGATCTTCGGCGCCTTGCCTTTGGACAGCACGCCGTTCGCGCCGAACAGCACTTCCTTCACGTCCTTGCCGGCGGCGACCATGGTGAAGACGATGTCGCGATCGGCGAGATCGGTCAGCGCGTTCACGACTTTCGCACCTGCAGCAGCGAGCGGCTCTGCTTTCGAACGCGTACGGTTCCACACGGAAATGTCGGCGCCCGCCTTCGCAAGCCGCTCGGCCATCGCGTAACCCATGCGGCCGATGCCGATCCAGCCGATCTTGTGCTGCTTCATGTTCATAGCTTTTCCTGTTTCTGGATTCCCGCCTGAGGGGGAATGACGGTCAACTCTGCAGATCCTGCACCCACTGCCGCGTCTCGACGATCAGCTTGAGCTCGCGCAGGAACGCCGCGGCGTACGCGCCGTCGAGCGCACGATGGTCGAAGCTTTGCGCAAGTGTCCCCACCGGCCGGATCGCGATACTGTCGCCCTCCGGCGCTTCGACGACGACCGGCTTCTTGCGCACGGCGTCCGTCGAGAGGATCGCCACCTGAGGCGGATTGATGATGGGCGCGGTAATCACGGTGCCGTACGCGCCGTTGTTGGTGACGGTGTACGTGCCTTCCGTCAGCTCGTCGGGTTTGAGCTTCCCGGCGCGCGCGCGCACGGCGAGATCGCGCATCTCGCGCGCGAGCTGCGGCAGCGATTTATTCGGCACGTCCTTGACCACCGGCACGATGAGACCCTCGAAGTTGAGATCCACGGCGATGCCGATGTTGATGCGCCGCTGCAGCGTGACGCCTGCTTCGCTGTACGTCGCATTCAACTTCGGATAGCGGCCGAGCGCGATCGACACCGCGCGCGTGACGAACGGCAGGTAGGTGAGCTCGAAGCCTTCGCGCGCTTTCCATGCCGCACCGAGCTCGCGGCGCGCCTGCTCGATGCGGTGGAAGTCGGCTTCGACGACCTGCATCACGTGCGGCACGCTGGTCCAGGACTTCAGCATGTTCTCCGCGACGCGCCTGCGCACGGCGCTGAGCGGCAGCGCCTGTCCCGGCGCGCCCGCGGGCGCCGCCGGCGCGGTCGCCTCGATGCGCTCGCCATGCGCGTGCGGCACCTGCGTTTTCATTCGCGCGACGTGATCGAGCACGTCGGCGCGCGTGATCCTGCCCTCGCGGCCGCTGCCGGCGATCGCCTGTACGTCGAGGCCGTGCTCCTCGATCAGCTTGCGCACGACCGGTGAGAGACGAGCCTGGCTGCCGCTTTCCGGCGCCGCTAAGGGCGGCTTCACGATCGCGGCGACGTGCTCCGCCGTCGGGCTCAGGCGTTGCGCGCCGGTGCCGTCGGTGGTCACCGCGGGAGACAGTGGGCCGGGCGCCGGCTGCGTCGCGGCGGCACCCGCCTCGCGGATCACCGCAAGCCGCGCTCCGACTTTCACCGTCGCGCCCTCCTCGACGAGTATGGCCTCGACCACGCCGCTCGCCGGGGCCGGAATCTCGGTGCTGACCTTGTCGGTCTCGACGTCGAACAGCGCCTCGTCGGCTTTGACCGGCTCGCCGACTTTCTTGTACCACTTCGTGACCACACCTTCGGCGACGGTCTCGCCGAGCTGCGGCATGACTACATCCATCCCGTGTTCCTCATATCGCAACTACGTCGCGCCCGCAAAGGCGGGGGCCAGCGCGCCGGGCGCTCTGGATGCCCGGCTGCTCGGGCATGACGATGGTGTGCCTGCACGTCAATCGATTTTCTCGGCGATCTCGCGCACGATGCGCCCGACCGACGGAATCGTGGCGTCTTCGAGCGCGTCCGCCGACGGCAACGGAACGTGCGGCGTCGTGATGCGCAGGATCGGGCCGTCGAGATCCCAGAAACATTCGTCGGCGGCGATCGACGCGATCTCCGCGCCCCAGCCGCAGAGCCGCGGGTTCTCCTCGACCGTGACGAGCCGGCCGGTCCTGGAGATCTCGGTGAGGATCGTCTGCGTGTCGAGCGGCACCAGCGAGCGCACGTCGACCACCGTGCACGAGATCCCGTGCTGCTTCTCGAGAATTTCGGCGGCCTCCAGTGACCGATGCACCATCGCCGCGAGCGCGACGATCGTGCAGTCGCCGCCGGTGCGCAATACGCGCGCCTTGCCGAGCTCATCGACGTATTCGCCGTCGGGCACCTCGCCTTTCATTGGGTACAGCGACTTCTGCTCGAAAAAGAGCACCGGGTCGGGATCGCGCACGGCGGCTGCGAGGAGTCCCTTCACGTCGGCGGGGAACGCCGGGGCGACCACCTTGATCCCGGGCACGGCCATCGCCCAGTTCTCGACGGACTGCGAGTGCTGCGCGCCGAAGCGCGAGCCCGCGCCGTTCGCGGTGCGGATGACGAGGGGCAGCGCGATCTGACCGTTGGTCATATAGCGGGTTTTGGCGATCTCGTTCGCCACGATGTCCCAGCACACCGCGAGAAAATCCGAGAACATGATCTCGGCGATCGGTTTGAGCCCCGTCATCGCCGCGCCCATCGCGGCGCCGAGGATCGCCTGTTCGGAGATCGGGCAGTCACGCACGCGTTTCGGGCCGAACTTTTCCAGCAGCCCCACGGTCGCCTTGAACACGCCCCCCGCGGCCGCGACATCCTCGCCGAGGAAGACGACGTTCTCGTCGCGCGCCATCTCCTGCGCGATGCCGGCGGCCACCGCGTCACGGTAAGTCAGTTCCGCCATGCCGCGCCTCCATCGGCCCACACGTCCTTCTCGATCGCGTCCAGCGCAGGCACGTCGGACGCTTTGGCGATCTCGGTCGCATCGTCGACCTTGCGCATCGCTTCGCTTTCCATGTCCTTCAGCGTAGCTTCGGCCAAACCGAGCTCCAGCAATCGCGCGCGATAGAGCGTCAGCGGGTCGCGCTGGAGCCATTTCTCGAGCTCGCCTTCCGGCCGGTATTTCGCGGGATCGGCGCGCGAGTGGCCGCTGTGCCGGTAGGTGATCGCTTCGACGAGCGCCGGACCGCCGCCGTCGCGGGCGCGGGTCATGTATTTCACGGCCGTGGTGTAGACCTCGTCCGCGTCGTTGCCGTCGATCACGATTTTCTCGAGACCGTAGGCACACGCTCGATCGGCCGCCGGGTGCTCCACCGCCGTTACCGCGCGTATCGGCGTGTACTCCATGTAGAGATTGTTCTCGCAGACGAAGACGACGGGCAGCTTCCAGACGACCGAAAAATTGAGCGCCTCGTGAAACGCGCCGATGTTCGTGGTGCCGTCGCCGAAGAAACACACGGCGACTTGCCCGGTGCCGCGGTACTGGGCGCTCCAGGCCGCGCCCGCGGCGACCGGCAGGTGCGCCCCGATGATCGCGTAGGACCCCATCGCGCCTTTCGAGACGTCGGTGAGATGCATCGAGCCGCCCTTGCCGCCGAGCAGCCCGCATTCGCGGCCCATGAGCTCCCCGAGAACGCCGGCCATCGAGGCGCCGCGCGCGAGCGTGTGCGCGTGGCCGCGATAGGTGCAGAACGTCCAGTCGTCGGGCCGCATCGCGACGCCGAACCCGGCGGCGATCGCCTCCTGGCCGAGCGAAAGGTGGCTGGTGCCCTTGACCAAGTTCTGCAGGAATAGATCGTACGCGCGCTTCTCGCAGTAGCGCAGCTCGAGCTGCTGTCGATAGAGCTCGAGCCGCGTTTCGCGGCCGATGTCGAGCTCGGGCTGTGCGGTTTTCTGGGGTTTGATCGATGTGGCCATATCAGTACTTGTTGGCAATCGGGAGCTCCTGCGCCGGGAACAGCGTGATGACTTTCGCGCCGTCCGGCGTGAGCACGACCTCTTCCTCGATGCGCGCCGCCGAGACGCCGTCGGTCGCGGGGCAGAAGGTCTCCACCGCGAACACCATGCCGGCCTTGAGCTCGTACGGATCCTTGAACGAGTTGAGCCGGGAGATGAGCGGCCGCTCGTGGAGGCCCAGGCCCAGCCCATGGCAAAAGTTCAAGCCGAAGGCAGCCATCTCGGTCTCGAAACCGATCTCGGTGCTCTTCGGGAATGCGCGAGCAACCTTGTCCGTCGATACGCCGGGCTTGAGCATCGCGATCGCGCCGTCCATCCACGCGCGTGCTTTCTTGTAGGCATCGAGTTGCGGCTTCGTCGCCGATCCGACCGTGAACGTGCGGTAGTAGCACGTGCGGTAGCCCATGTACGACTGGATGATGTCGAAGTAAGCCTGGTCGCCCGGCCGGATCATGCGATCGGTGAAATTGTGCGGATGCGGGCTGCAGCGCTCTCCGGCAATGGCGTTGATCGCTTCGACGCAGTCCGAGCCCATCTCGTAGAGCCGCTTCGTCGCCATCGCGACGATTTCGTTCTCGCGCACGCCCGGCTTGAGCGCTTCGAAAATATCCTGGTACACGCCGTCGCCCATGGACGCCGCCGTATTGAGCAGCGTGATCTCGTCGTGGCTCTTGATCTCGCGCGCATCGAGCATCACCTGCTGGCCGTCGCGAACCTCGAGCCCGAGCTTCTGGAGCGCGAAGAGAAACGGCGGCTCCACGACGTCGATCCCCAGCGGCATGTCGGCCACGCCTTCCTGCACGAGGATGTCGTAGACCTCCTGCGCCATCTGCTCGAAAAGACCGACCCGCGGAGACACGGCGCCGCGCAGGCCCGCCAGCCCCGCGAGACAGTGGTTCTTCGGCAGCCACGGCGCGTAGATCCGGTGGTGCCGCGCGGCGGAGCCGAAGTCCCATACCCAGGGTTCGCCATTGCCGGTGAGCAGACACCAGCGCGTCAGCTTGTCGCGCGCCCACTCGCCGATGACGGTGCTCGAAACATAGCGGATGTTGTACTGGTCGAAGACGAGCAGCGCGCCCAGCTCCGATTTCGCGAGCGCGTTGCGCGTGCGGGCGAGCCGATACTCGTGCAGGCGCCTGAAGTCCACGCGCTCTTCGAAATCGACCTGCATGCGGCCGGGCGCCTGAAGCGGGCGCTCCCATCGATGGCCCGGGTTCGCCGGGTCGAAGAGCACGTCCGGCGCTTCGGAGGCGCGCTTCCCGGGATCGATGTCGGAAGCGCGGACGCGTTTGGGCTCGGGTGATTTTTTCTTCGTTGCCATTTGATGACTCGATTGCGGTGCGCTACCAGCGCACCCTACGTCACTGCGTCACTACGTCACTACGTCACTACGTCACTACGTCACTTCACCGGCGCGGTTGGCCAAGTTGCGTGGCCAACCAGTCCGCCGTCTGGTCTCGATAGCGATACCACAGATTGTTCACCACGTGATTGCCGCCTTCGATCACCGACAGCACGCACGGCCCGGAGACTTCCGCCGCGAGCTTGCGCGCTTCATCGGGTGACGTGAGGCGGTCCTTCGTCCCGGCCACGATGTAGATCGGGCACGTGATCTTCTTCGCATGACCTCGCAGCGTCATGCGCACCGCGACGTTCGCCAACTCGTCGAGGTCTTTACTGTGCGAGCGCACGCGGAACGCTTCGACATTGATGACCGGGCGGCCTTCGAACGTCCCGTTGCGCTCGAACGCGCCGGAGAGCGCCACACAAGCCTTGATGCGTTTTTCGAAAGCGGCCGCGCGCGGCGCGTAGTAGCCCCCCAGCGATACGCCCCACACACCGACGCGATCGACGTCGAGGTCGCCGCGGCTTTCGATGTAATCGATCACCGCGCCGACCGGCTTTTCGTACTCGGGACAGATCGGGAAATCGTACTCCGCCTCGCCCTGGCCGGGACCATCGAACGCGAGCGTCGCGAGACCGCGCGCGAGGAACCGGTTCTCGTAGTCGTCCATCTCCTCCTTGGCCGAGTCGAGGCCCATGCACATGACCACGACGGGCGGTCTCGCGTCGCCCGCCGGCTTGCGCAGGTTGCCGTACAGGTGCTTGCCCTCGTAGGGGATCGCCACCCGTTCGCCCGGCGGTCGCAGGTACGGCAGCGCCTTGTTGCGGCATTCGACGGCCTTCATGTGCGCCTGCTTCAGCTGCGTCATATCGTTCACGAACAGGAACTTGCCGAAGTGATAGCACACGGCCGCGCGCGTCCAATGCTCGCCCGCCGAGAGATTGCAGCCTTCGGCGTGAGACTTGTTGCCGAGCGCCTCGTGCAGCGCGGCGCGCGCGCTCCACGCGCTGCACCAGTCTTCCCAGCGCTCGATGCCGGCCGTGACTTCCTGGAAATCGGTGAGCGGCACGCCGTTGATGACGAAGCGCGGCGCCCAGTGCGAGATCGCCGACTCGACGCGCGGGTCTTTCTTTCCGTGTGGCAGATCCATAGATGTCCTTGTGCCTCGCTCAGCTCTTCGGCACGGCGAGTTGCGCCGCCATCCAGTCCGCACTCTGCGTCTGGTAGCTGTAGCGCCGGTTGTTCACGACGTGATTGCCGCCTTTGACGATCTCCAGCACTTTCGGACCTGCAACCTCCGCGGCGATACGCTCCGCGTTGGCCGGCGGCGTCAGGCGGTCCAGCTCTCCGGCGACGATGTAAATCGGGCACCTGATGCGCATCGCGGCGCCTTCGAGCGTGAGCGTGCGCGCCTTCTCGCGCGCCTCCTCCATCGTCCTCGAATGGCTGCGCACGCGGAACGCTTCACGCGACAACTCGTTACGCCCGTCGAAGATCTCGACCCAGCTATAAGGGCCCGAGAACGAAAGGCACGCTTTGATGCGCTTGTCGAAAGCCGCGGCGCGCGCGGAGTAGTAGCCGCCGAGTGAGACGCCCATGATCCCGATCCTGTCGGCGTCGAGATCGCCGCGCGTGCCGACGTAGTCGTTCACCGCGTGCACCGGCGCTTCGTAGTCGCCGCGGATCGGCAGGTCGTACTCGGCCTCGCCCTGGCCCGGACCGTCGAACGCAAGCGTCGCCATGCCGCGGTCCAGAAAGATGTTCTCGTAGACGTCGAGCTCTTCCTTCGTCGAATCGAGGCCCACGCACATGACGATCACGGGCGCTTTGCCCGGCGTGTGCGGCCGGTTCGGCTTACGGAGAATGCCGTAGAGGGTGCGCCCCTCGTACGGGATCTCGACGCGCTCGCCCGGCGGATCGAGATGCGGCAGCGCGAGGCTGCGACACTCCACGACTTTTTCGTGCGCGCGGCGCATCTCGTCCGGCGCGTGCACGAACATGAACTTGCCGAAGTGATAGCACAGTGCCGCGCGCGTGAGGTGGCCGGCGGCGGAGCGGTTGTAGCCCTGCGAGAGCGCCTCGCGTCCCAGCGACTCGTGCAGCGCGGCGCGCCGAGACCACACCGCGCACCAGTCATCCCAACGCTCGATCTGCGCGGTGACTTCCTCGAAGTCGGCGAGCGGCACGCCGGCCGATACGAATCGCGGCGCCCAGTTGTGGATCGCGATCTCGACGCGCTTGTCTTTGCCTGGCCCGGTCATTACTCGGCTTTCGCCCCGGACTCTTTGACGATCCTGCCGAGCTTCACGACCTCGGCGCGGATGTACTTGTCGTATTCGTCCGCGCTCATCGGCATGGGATCCGCGCCCTGATTCCGGAGCTGCGCGGCGACGTCGGGCGTCGCCAGGATTTTTAGCACGGCTCCGTTGAGCTTCTCGATCACCGGCTTTGGCGTCCCGGCGACGGTGATCAGGCCGAACCAGCCGTCGAACACGCAGTCCTTGACGCCGGCTTCGACCATCGTCGGCAACTGCGGAAACGCCGACGAGCGTTTGCTGCTGCCGACGGCGAGCGGCCGCACTCGATTGGCCTTGATGTACGGCGAGGCGAGGATAGCCGGCGCGAACGTCATCTCGAGGCGCCCCGAGACGATCTCGGTGATCGCTTCCGCGAAGCCCCTGAACGGCACGTGCACGATGTCGATCCCCGCCGTGCTGCGGAAGAGCGCTCCATTCAGATGCGAGTTCGAGCCGACGCCCGCCGAGGTGTAATTGAACGTGCCGGGTTTCGATTTCGCGAGCGCGATCAGCTCCTTCACGCTTTTCACCGGCAGCGACGGGTGCACGATCAGGATATTCGGAATGAGCGCGAGCGGCGTAATGCCGGCGAAGTCCTTCACCGGATCGAACGGGAGCTTGGAGTACAGCGTCGCGTTGATCGCGTGGCTCGCCGACACCACGAGCAGCGTGTAGCCGTCGGGCGGCGCTTTCGCGACGACCGACGTCCCGACGACGCTGCCGGCGCCGGGCCGGTTCTCCACGATCACCTGCTGGCCCCACATTTCGGTCATCTTGGGGCCGATCGTTCGCGCCAGCGCATCGGTCGCACTACCCGCGCCGAAGGGCACGACGATGCGTATCGGCTTGACGGGATAGTCCTGCGCGGCTGCGACGCCGGTCGCCATCGCGAGCGCGGCAGCGACACCACAGATGGTCAGACGAAGTCCCATGCTCCCCTCCCTCCGGTTAGGTGCGATTCGCGCACCGTACCACCGCGCTAGCGCTTCACGTCCGAGCCCTTCGTGCATCGCGGCGCGGTCGGACCACACCAGGCACCCGTCATCCCAGCACGAGATTCCGGCGCTGACCTCCTCGAAGTTGCCCAGCGGCACGCCGTTCGCGACGAACCGCGGCGCCCAATGCGCGACCGCGGCCTGAACGCGCGCGTCGGGTTGGGACATGCTCCTCCTGAGGATGGTAGAAGCGCGGCGGTCGCCGCGTGATTGTGCGAACGATGCTAGGCAGGCCTAAACCAATTGTCAACGAATTGAACCAATTGACGACATTGGTTCACGAGCAGCAGAATGCGCGGCATGGGCCTGCAGCAGAATCGCGGCGCGGCGCGATCCAGTGCACGCGCTATCCGCGAGTTCATCGTGAACGGCGCGGCCAACGGTTCACTCGCGCCCGGATCGAAGCTTCCGACGGAGCGCGAGCTCGCGCGCCGCTTCGCCGTGCCGCGTAACGCGGTGCGCGCGACGCTCGCGCAGCTCGAGGCCGAAGGGTCGATCACCCGTCACGTCGGCCGCGGCACTTTCCTGGCCGGCCGCGCAGCGGACCCGGAGGCGGGATTCTCCGCAGAAAGCTTCGCGCACACGAGCCCGGCCGAGCTCATGGAGGCGCGGCTCCGGATCGAGCCGGCGATCGCGGAGCTGATCGTCACCAATGCGACGCCGGCGGACTTCGAACGCATGGAAGCATGTCTCGCGAAAGCCGAGGACGCACGCACGCTGGACGAGTTCGAGCTCTGGGACGCGGCACTGCATCAGGCGATCGGCACCGCCACGCACAACCGTTTCGTCTCGCGCGTCCTCGACATGGTCGCGGCCGTGCGCCACCAGGCGGAATGGGGCAAGCTCAAGGACCGTATCGTCACGCCGGAGCGCAGAATCGAGTACCAGCAGGAGCATCGCGACATCGTGGAGGCGCTGAAAGCCCGCGATGCCGATCGTGCGCGGGCGGCGATCGTCGCGCACCTGCAGCACGCGCGGCGCAATCTCTTCGGCTTCTAATGACCCTCGGTGGCGGTGATCCACAGTTTCTGTGGATAACCATGTGGGTAAGCCGTGCAGGCCCGGCGCCTGCAGTCGCCAACCGGCGACAGTTCTTGGGTCTGCGTAAAAATTACGCAAACGGCCGCGCGCGCCGCGCGCTATCTTTTCAGGACTTGGAACAGGTTGTAGAAATCGTCGGTCCAGACGCGGAAGCCGTCCTGGGGCACGAGCGGCTGCGCCGCCGAGCGGATCGGTTTGGCTTCGAGCAGCGCGCGATTCTTCGTGACAATGATCTGGTCCGTGCTCGAGTTCCAGTATTCGTGCTTGCTGTCGTAGCTGCCCTCCGGTGCGTCCGACACCAGCACCGCGGTCATGCGGAGCTCCGCCGCGAGACGCGCGACGACCGGGCTGATGTCGACGAACCGGTTCGTCGCCTGGAACACGATGGCGCCGTCGGGTTTGACGTGCTTCGCATAGGTGGCCATCGCCTCGCGCGTGATCAGATGCATCGGGATCGAATCGCCCGAGAACGCGTCGATCGCGAGCACGTCGTAGTTCTGCGGCGGCTCGCGCTCCAGTGACAGCCGCCCGTCGCCCAGCGCGACGTCCGTCTGCGCCGGCGCATCCGCCAGAAACGTGAACTCCGAGAGTGCTACCGCGGCGACCTGCGGGTCGATCTCGTAGAAGCGGAAGTAATCGCCCTTGCGCGCGTACACCGCGAGCGCGCCGGCGCCCAGGCCGATGATGCCGACCCGCCGCGGCCGGTCCGGCAGGCTCGCGAATACGCGTCCGTAACCGCTGGTGCGGCTGAAATACGTGGTGGGATAGCGCCGCCAGTCGGCGTCCAGCAACTGGCCGCCATGATTGATGCCGCCGTGGTACATCGCACGGAAGGGCACCGGGTGCGTGAAATCGCGCGTGCGCACCACGCCGTAGAAGTTGCGCACCATGACCCGGGTATCGGTGCGGTACTCGCGCACGTTCTTGACCGTGAACGCGATCGTGGTGGCGCACACCACGAGCGCGGCCGCGCCGATCCACAAGGGCGCGCCGCGGGTGCGCCACGCGAACAGCAGTGCCGCCACGATCAGCGTGATGCCGAGCTCGTAATAGCCCGGCAGCAGGCTTGGGGCGCCGATGCCGATGAGCAGCGCCCCCAGCGCGCCGCCGACCGCGATCATCAGGTAGAACATCGTGAGATGCCGCGGTCCGGGGCGCATGCGGTACAGCTCGCCGTGGCACACCATGCAGCAGACGAAGAGTCCCGCGGTGTAGAGCGGCGCGGCGAGCCACAGATCGAGGGAATCGCTGTACCACGCCATCAGCGGGATCATCACGGCGGCGCCCGCGAGGAACAGCGGCCGCACGTACCAGCGCGGGTGGTCGAAGCACAGGATGAACGTGACGAGATAGAGCGACAGCGGCACGACCCAGAGAAACGGAATCGAGGCGATGTTCTGCGTCAGATGGTTCGTCACACCCAAAAGCAGGCACGAGCCGGTCGCCGAGAGCGCGACCCACATCACGCGCCGGCCGATGGCGGGCTCGGGCTCCGGCGCGGCCTGCGCCTGCGGCGCCTCGGCTGCGGCCGCGCTCGAATGTCGCAGCGTGACGATCGAGGTCACCGCGCACAGCACGGCGAACGCGGCGTACGCGGCCGACCACGAGATCGACTGCTGCACCAGCGTCAGCGCCGGCTCGATGAGCACGGGGTAGGACAGCAGCGCAAGGAGCGACGCGAAGTTCGACAGCGCGAACAGGCGATAAGGCACCGCGTGATGAAAGCGCCGCCAGAACCACACCTGCACGAGCGGGCTGGTCGTCGATACCAGGAAGTACTGCATGCCAATCGTCGCGCCGAGCAGCGCGAGTATCGCGATGGCGGGGCCGGTCTTGTCGTCGACGCCGGGCTTCCACTGCACATCCGGAATGATCGGCAGCAGCGCGAGGCTGACGGCAAGCAGCGCGACGTGCAGGATCACCTGCGCACGGGGTTTCAGCGAACGCGTGGTCCAGTCGGCGTAGGCGTAGCCGAAGAGCAGCACGGTCTGGAAGAACACGAGGCAGGTCGCCCACACCGACGCCGCGCCGCCGAACCACGGCAGGATCTGCTTCGCGATGATCGGCTGGACGAGGAACAGCAGGAACGCGCTGAGGAAAATCGTTGCCGCGTATAGAAACATCGGGGTTTCTTGTTGGTTATAGAAGGGCGCAGAGGGCCTTCATGTCCACGTTGCCGCCCGAGAGCACGACTCCGACGCGCTGCCCGCGCGCATCGAGCTTGCCTTCGAGCAGCGCGGCCGCTGCGAGCGCGCCGGTGGGCTCGACGATCACCTTGAGTCGCTCCCACAGGTACCACATCGCGCGCGCGAGCTCCGTGTCGTCGACGGTCAGCACGTCGGACACGTAACGCATGATGAGTGGGAAAGTTACTTCGCCGGGCGCTGCCGTGCGCGCGCCGTCGGCGATTGTAGCGGGGTTCACCACGCTCTGAATCGTGCCGGTCCGGAACGAACGCTGTACGTCGTCGCCGAGCGACGGCTCCACTGCGAGGACCTTGATGCCGGGGGACAACGCATGCGCCGCGATCGCGCAGCCCGAGACGAGCCCGCCGCCGCCGCACGGCACCAGCAGCAAGTCGAGCGGCCCGACCGCTTCGATCAGCTCCTTCGCCGCCGTGCCCTGGCCGGCGACGATGTGCGGATGATCGAACGGCGGCACGAGCGTGAGACCGCGCGTTGCCGCAAGCTCGGCCGCGATCGCGCCGCGGTCGTCGCGCGCGCGGTCGTAGAGGACGACCTCGGCACCATAGCCGCGCGTGGCGTCGATCTTCACCGGCGGCGCATCCGAGGGCATCACGATGACCGCCGGGATGCTCAGGAGCTGACCGGCGAGCGCGACCGCCTGCGCGTGATTGCCAGAGGAGTAGGCGACGACGCCTTTCACGCGCGCGTCAGCGCCGAGCCGTGCCAGCGCGTTGTACGCACCGCGGAACTTGAACGCGCCGGCGCGCTGCAGGTTCTCGCACTTGAAGAACACAATGGCGCCGGTGCGTTCGTCTATGGAGCGTGAGGTGAGCACCGGCGTGCGGTGGGCGTGACCCTCGAGCATCCGGGCTGCCGCCTGTACGTGTGCCCAGTCCACGCGCAGCGGCCCGTATGGCGAAGGCGTTTCGTGATCTATGACCTCTGTGCCGGCAAGCGGATGGGTTATGTATGAGCGGGATGGCATTGTTATAGGGATAAAGCGGGAGCCGTCATGAAGGGGCGCAAAGAGGACGAGGCAGTCGAAGGCCGCGACGAAGGCCGTTACGGCGAGGAGCTGCTCTGCGCCAACTGGAATCCGGTGATCGATTTGCTCGCCGCGTCATGCGCGCGCACCGCATCGCAGTCCGCCCGCAGCGAGGCCGAAGCGCTGCGCGAAGAAGACGCTGCGGCTTTTCTCGGGCGTATCTATACGCTGGGTTGACCTTCATGCCGCGAGCGCGGCGATCAGTCGCTCGCGCGTGAACGGCATGTCCCGCAGCCTCACTTTCAGCGCATTGTAGATCGCGTTCCCGATCGCGCCCGCGGTCGGTCCCTGCGTGCCTTCACCCGCGCCGAGCGGCGGGAGCTCCGGACGGTCGACGAGCGCGACCTCGATCTGCGGTACTTCAGCGAACGTGAGGATCGGGTAGTCGTTCCAATTGCGGCTGGTGACGGTGGTGCGGTCGTACGCCACGCGCTCCTTGAGCGTCCAGCTCACCGTCTGCACGATACCGCCTTCGGTCTGGTTGATGACGCCATCGGCGTTGATCACCTGCCCCACGTCGACCGCGCACCATGCGCGCTGCACGCGCACCGCTTCGGCGACCGCGACTTCGACGATCACCGCGACGTAACAGCCGAGATTCTTGTAGCGCGCGAAGCCGATGCCGCGCCCGCGCTCGCCATTGCCCTGCTCGTTCGCGCGCCAGCCGGCGAGCTCGGCTGCTTTTTCGATCACGGCGCGCGCGCGCGTGTCCTTGAGGTGACGCAGCCGGAACTCGATCGGATCGGCGCCGGCGGCGAGCGCGAGCTCGTCGATGAACGATTCGATCGCCAGCACGTTCACGTGCGCGCCGAGCGAACGCATTGCGGAGGTGCGAAGCGGCGCGGCGCGAACGAGGTGGTTGGTCACGCGCTGATTCGGAAATTCGTACAGCGGTATCGCGTTGCGGTGGCTGCCACCGGCGGGCAGCGGCGGATTGCCGGGTCTCGCAGCGGGTACGGCCTTCGCGAGATGCCACGCGCCGAGCAGATTCACCCCGCCCTTGCCGCCCGGACGCGTGCTGTGGCCGTGGCTCCAGAGATCGTGGCTCCAGCTGACGATCCCTCCGTCGCGATCCAGCGCCGCCTGCATGCGCACGACCATCGGCGAGCCGAACGGCTCCCAGCCGAACTCGTCTTCGCGGGTCCACTGGACGCGCACAGGCACGCCGGGCAGCGCGCGTGCAACGAGCGCGGCGTCGCAGGCTGCGTCGTCGGCAGCGTTGTGGCCGTAGCAGCCGGCACCCTCCATGTGCGCGATCTCGATCGTCTCCTCGGCGACGCCGAGTGCTGCCGCAAGATCCGCCCGCAGCGGAAAGATCCCCTGACTGTGGGTCCACAGCGTGTAGCGGCCATCGCGATATTCGGCAACCGCGCACGACGGACCCAGCGAAGCGTGCGCGAGGTGCGCGCGGCTGTATTCGGCGCTGAAGCTGCGCTCGCCGCTCACGGCTCGGGCGCCCTTTTCGCTGATCAGCTCATCCTCGGTTTCGAGATCGAGCAGATAGCGCGGATCGGCGCCCGGCAGCCCGCCGCCGCCTTCCCAGCGCGCGATGCGCGCGAGCCTGCGCGCGGCGCGTATCGCCTGTTCTTCGCGCTGCGCCACCACCGCGAGAAAGCTCCCGTCGCGCACGACCTTCACCACACCGGGCATCTCTTCGACTTGCGCGTGGTCATCGCTTGCGAGGCGCATTCCGGGACCTTCGGGGCGCACCACCCGCGCGTGCAGCATCCCGGGACGCTCTAAGTCGTGCACGTACACCGGTGAGCCCATCACCTTCGCCGGGATGTCGACGCGGGGAATCGTGCGTCCGATGAGCTCGTAATCGGCGGCGGCCTTCGGCGGCGCATCCCCGGTCGCCTCGCGCTTGAGCAGCGTCTCGTCGGCAAGCTCCCAATAGCTGACGCTGCCGCCGGTGCGCGACGAGACGACGCCGTCGCGCACCGTCAACTGCTCGACTGAAGTCTGCAGCGTGGCGGCGGCGCGGGCGAGCAGGAGCTCGCGCGCTTCGGCTGCGGCGAAGCGCAGCGCGAGCCCGCTTTCCTGAATCGAGCGGCTTCCGGACGTGATGCCTTCGTTCGGGCTGAGCGTGGTCGCCGCCGCGACGAGGCGTATGCGCCCGGCCGAGATGTCGAGCTCCTCGGCCACGATCTGCACGAGCGCGGTGAGGATGCCCTGCCCGATCTCGACCTTGCCCGGGCGCACGGTGACGGTGCCGTCGCCACCGATCGTCAGCCACTGATCGAGGGCGCGATTGGTTTCCAGGCTCCCCGGAAGCTTGCGCGGCGCCGCGCCGGGCGTGCTCATCGCACACCGCCTTCCGAGGCACGCCGGATCGCCTTGAGAATGCGCGTGTGCGTGCCGCACCGGCAGAGATTGGCGCCGAGCGCTTCACGTATTTCGCTGTCGCTCGGCTCCGGCCGCGCATCGAGCAGCGCCTTCGCGCTCATGATGATGCCGGTGATGCAATAACCACACTGTGCCGCCTGCTCGTCGATGAACGCGCGCTGCAGCGGATGCGGATCGGCCGCCGTTCCGATGCCTTCGATCGTCGTCACGGCTTTATTGAGCACCGCGCTCACGGGTATGTCGCAGGACGGTACTGCCCTGCCGTCGACGATGACCATGCAGGCGCCGCAGAAACCGGCGCCGCAGCCGTAGCGCGCACCCTTAAGGTTGAGATCGTTGCGCAGCACGTAGAGGAGCGGCGTCTCGGGATCCGCCGCGACTTCCCGGCGCGTGCCGTTCACGTTGAGGACGATCGACATGGGCAACCCCCGCAGCGGCGCGGGCACGCCGCCTGAAACTTGAGAAAAATCAGGTTTTTGAAACGCCGCGCGCGAGGCCCTCGCAACCGCGCCGGCACGCTCGTTTTTTCGATTTTTTGGGTCTATACTGGAACGCGTCTTAGTCGGTATGGAGGAATCAGCCCATGATACACACGGCCGACGGTGAGGTGCTCCGGCAACGCATAGACCAGCTGCACCTCGAACATCGAGACCTCGATGATGTCATCGCCCGCCTCGCAGCAAACCCCATCCAAGACCAGCTCCAGCTCCAGCGCCTCAAGAAACGCAAGCTCCACCTGAAAGACCAGATCGCGCTTCTCGAGCGACAGATGACGCCGGACATTCCGGCCTAGCCGCGACAAGAACCCGAGCCGGTTACGCCCGCAGCCGCCGCTCGGTACACGAACAGAGGGAAACCCAAGGTTTCCCTGCCGCGGCGAAAACCCTGGCGGGCTACGCCCGCAGCCGCGGCTCGGTACACGAACAGAGGGAAACCCAAGGTTTCCCTGCCGCGGCGAAAACCCTCGCGGGCTACGCCCGCAGCCGCGGCTCGGTACACGAACAGAGGGAAACCCAAGGTTTCCCTCCGTTACCTCCCTTCCTTCGTTAACGTTAGCGCGCGCTCGCGCGGGGCGCGCGCAGCGCTACGTACACAGCTAGCAGGCCGAGTAGGACGAACCATGCGAGCGACCATTCGGCGATGGACAGACCGAGAAAGCGCCAGCCGACTTCAGCGCACTCCCCGGAGCCCGCGAAAATCTTGGCAAGCGCATCCTTCAGCGGAAACTGCTCGAGCATGTATTCGAGGCCGGGACCGCACGCCGGCACTTTGTCGGGTGGCAGGTGCTGCAGCCAGACCTGCCGGCCGGCGATCCCCGCACCCATGGCCGCCATCACGAACAACAGTCCACTGTAGATCGCCGCGCCTCTGCGGTACGGCCCATGGATCGCCGCGACGGCGAACACGATCGCCATGTCGATGAAAGCCACACGCTGGAGGATGCACAGCGGACATGGCTCCTGGTTCTGCACGTGCTGGAGGTACAGCGCGAACGCGAGCAGCGCGCCGCATGCGAGGAACCCGAGGCCATAGCCGACGCGCGTGCTCATGTGTATGCGAGCAGCCTGCCGCACGCGATCACGCCTGCCCAGATCGCGAGCGAAGCGGCGGCGTGAAGCCTGGCGCGCGCCGGCGGCGCAGTGTCACGGTCCCACGAAACCCGCGTGCGCGACGTGCCGATGTGGTACGCCGCAGCATTCACGCCGGCAAGCAGGATCAGCGCGAGCTTCAGCATGAACACGCGATTCGAGACGAAATCGTGCGCGTGCGCCATGAACATGAGAAGGCCCGAGGGTACGATCAACAGCAACGCGCCAAAGCTCCACGGCAGCACATGCCGCGAGAGCTCGCGCGCGGAAATGCCACGCGAGAGCCCGAGCAGCCGCAGGTCGAGCACCACGATCGAGCCCACGAGCACCACGAAACCCGCGATGTGCGCGATCTCGACCGCAGGATAGAGCCACAGCTCCTGGCGCATCGCGACCGCGAGCGGCGCCGCTTCCAGCGCCGAGATCGGCCCGCCGGCGGCCTCCGTCACCGCAGCTCCGTCACCGCAGCTCCGTCGTTCTGCCGCCGATCGTGATGCGTTCGGCGCGCATCTCCTCCGGTTTACTGCGGTTTGCATAGCCGACCACCTCGGCCTGCGTGCCCGGCTTGAGCGCTGCGGCCGGAAGGCCGCGCGCCGACATGCGTGAAGGTGGCGCGAGAACGACATGCCACGAACGCTCCGCCGTCACGAGCGTGATGTGACCGTGCGGGTGCTCGTAACCGGATGCCTTGATCGTTCCGGAGATCTTGAGCGGCTTTGCGGTGTCGTACTCGCTCCAGCCGTGATGCGCGTGCGCACCGGCGGTGAGCGCGCCGAGCGCGAAAAGCGCGATGATCGAGCGTCTGTTCATGCGTCCTTTTCCCGGCGCGGCAAGGCGCTGCGGGTTCACTGCTAACATGGGCTCACGATTCTAACCGACGCGCGACGAACCCCGAATCCGCGGCAGCGCATGATCCGAATCAACGACCAGATCGCGCTCGACGAAAGCGAGATCGAAGAACATTTCGTGCGCTCCTCCGGGCCCGGCGGTCAGAACGTGAACAAAGTCGCCACCGCCGTGCAGTTGCGGTTCGATGCGGCGTGCTCCGCTTCGCTCCCCGCAGCCGTGCGCACGAGGCTCCTG
Source organism: Burkholderiales bacterium (assembly GCA_035626595.1). Lineage (GTDB taxonomy): Bacteria > Pseudomonadota > Gammaproteobacteria > Burkholderiales > SG8-41 > JAQGMV01. Next base: position 68,939 of record DASPNJ010000046.1, on the reverse strand, counting down.
CGGCTCGCCGGCAGCCGCGCGACCCGCAGCGGCGTGGTGGTCATCACCGCCGATCGCTTCCGCACGCAGAGCCGAAATCGCGCGGATGCGCTCGCGCGCCTGATCGAGCTCGTGCGCAAGGCCGCGCAGCCGGTGAAGCCGCGCCGGGCGACCGTACCCACGCGCGCTTCGCGCGAGCGCCGAATCCAGGAAAAAAAGCGACGCGGGGATATCAAGCGCGCGCGCCGCGCCACATCGGAGTGACGCGGCCGGCGCTGATTTACTTCTTGTCTTCTTCCGCGATGGGGGGAACGGCGCGCAGGTAAGCGATCATCGCCGCAAGGTCCTGCGGCGTGAGCTGGCTCGTGGTGTTGCGCACGACCTCCGCCATTGACTCGGACACCGAATCGCCGTCGGGCGTGTCACCGGTCTGCATGAACTGCCGGAGCTCGGCGTCGGTCCACGATTTCAGCCGCGCCGGCGTGAGATTCGGAATCTTCTTGTCCTTCGCGTCGCGCGCACCTGCGAGAAAGCGGTCTTCGCGCATCGCACCGAGCATGTTGCGCGGCGTGTGGCATTCGCCGCAATGGCCGAGCGCCTGCACGAGGTAGCGGCCGCGATTCTGCGGCGGCGAAAGCTGCCGATCGTCGTGCAACGGGCCCGGCGTGAAGTAAAGCCATTTCCAGACGCGGACGAGCGGACGCCAGCCGTAGGGAAAGCCGATCTCGTGCAGCCGGTTCGTGCGCGGACTCGGCGCAAGGGAGCGTAGGTAGGCCCACAGGTCGCGAGCGTCGTGATCGGACATCCCGGTGAACGACGTGTACGGAAAGGCTGGAAAGTAGCTCGCGCCGTCCGGCCGTTCACCGTGGCGCAGTGCGCGTATGAACTGAGCTTCCGTCCAGCCACCAATCCCGTTTTGCGGATGCGGCGTGATGTTGGGCCCGTAAAACGTGCCGAACGCGGTGTTCAACGCACGACCGCCCGCGTATGGCACGGCATCCTGCTTCGCTTCGGTATGACAGCCGAGGCAGCCGGCGGCTTTGGAGATGTACAAACCGCGTTGGGGATCGCCCTGCGCCAACGCCGGTGCAGCGTACAGCGCGACGGCGACGAGCGCGGTCCGCGCGAGCTGCCAAGACACGGCAAAAAAGAAACCCCGCCGCGGCGGGGTCAGCGACCACACGACCGAATCCTACTGGCGTTCGCGGTAATTTTCGTGGCAGCTGTTGCAGGTCTTGTCCACGGCAAGGATCTGGGACCGGATGGCCGCCTCGTCGCCTTTGCGCGCGATGTCGGTGAGCTTCGCGGCCTCGGCCATGAACCGGTCGGCCGCTTCCTTGAACTTCGCCGGCTCGCTGAACACCGCGGGCGTGGAGCGGCTCTTGATGTCCTTGGTCGCCGGGGTGAAGCCGTCCCACGGCATCTGCGCGAGCGAGTCGAGATACGTCACGTTGCGCGCGACGATCTTCGCGTCGTACGGCATCTTGCCCTGCGCCATGTTTCGTATGGGATAGAAATACTTGCCCTGAAGGATCATTGCCGCCTGGCGCTGACGCACCTGGGTGTCGGGCTTCACCTGTGAATACGCCGGCAACGCGACGAACGCCGATACGGCGAGCGCTCCGGTGGCCGAAAGCAGCCTGTAGCTCATCCTGTCTCCTCACTAAGTTGAACCGCGGCAAGGCCACACATCGTATAACAAATCGAGACCGCAGCTTATTCCATGAGGACCGAATCACGCGGTCTTCGTCGTCGCCATCCGCGTAAGCGTCACGTAATCGGTCTTGCCGCTGCCCAGCAGCGGGAGCGATGCGACTTTCACGATGCGACGGGCGACCGCGCGCTCCTGCGCACCGAGCTCGTGCGCCGCCTTCACGAGCTTGAGCCGGTCGAGCGACGCGTCAGTCGTGAAGAGCAGCGTGCTCTCGCCGCCCCCGCTCACCTGCTCGACCGTCGCCGCATGCTTGTGCTGGGGCGACGCGTTGTATGCGATGCGCTCGATCAGCTCCAGCGAGACCATCTCGCCCGCGATCTTCGCAAAGCGCTTCACGCGGCCGACGATCGTAACGTAGCCGCCGCCATCGAGATCAATGACGTCGCCGGTGTTGTACCAGCCGACACCAACCTCGGATCGCGGCGGATGCAGAACGCCGGGCTGCTCGTAGAAGTAGTAGCCGCTCATGAGATTGGGACTGCGCACGTGGAGCGCCGCTCCGCGCTGGATGCCGGGCACGTTCACGAGCCGCCACTCCACTCCCGGCAGAAAGCGGCCTACGCTGCCGACACGATAGCTGAGCGGTGTATTGAGCGACATCGCGGCGCCGCACTCGGTGGCGCCATAGCCTTCCATGATCCTCAGGCCGAACTTCGAAGCCCAGATCTCCGCCACGTCCGGATTGAGCTTCTCCCCGCCGCAGATCACGACTCGCACGCTGTGAAAGTCGTATGGGTGGGCGTGCTTCGCATAGTGCCCCAGGAACGTGCTCGTGCCGAACATGTAGGTGCAGTCGCGCGTGTAGACGAGCTCGGGAATGATCCGGTAGTGCAGCGGCGTCGTGTACAGGAAAAGGCGCGTGCCGGTGAGAATCGGCAACAGCGTGCACGCGATCAGGCCGTACGTGTGGTACATCGGCAGCGCGTTGAAGTACTTGTCGTTCGGGCCGAAATCGATCACGGAGCGCAGTTGCGCGGTGCTCGCGAGAATGGCGTCGTGCGAGATGGCGACACCCTTCGAACGCGCTTCGGAGCCCGACGTGAAGAGGACAACCGCGTGCTCCGAGGGCGCGACGTGCGGCACGACCGATCGCGGATGCTTGAGCGCGCGCGCTACGAGCCAGAGCTTGTCTCGCGCGGTCAGGCTTGTGCGCAGGTCTTCAGCGTATATGAGGTGCACGCCCTGCAGCGCACGTAAGGCTGCTTCGAGCCGCGCGACCTGGACGAAGCGCCTGGACGTGATCACTGTCTTCACGCCCGCCGCGATACAGGCCGCGTGCATCGCCTCGGCTCCGGCGCTGTAGTTGAGCATGGCCGCGACGCGGCGCATCGCCGTGAGTCCAAGCACGATGGCGACCGTCGTCGAGAGGTTCGGAAGCAGCACACCGACGACTTCGCGCTCATCGCTCACGCGCGTGGAAAAGCGCGCGACCGCGAGCGCCGTCCTGAGCAGACCGCCATAGGTCTGCGTCTCGCGCGCGTCCTCGACGATGCGCGTCTTGCGCCCATGCAGCTCGACGGCGTCCACGAACGCGTCGAACAGCGTCTGGCGACGGCGCGAGTCGAAAATCATCCGCTGCATGAGCTGGAGCATCTCGTCGCCGAGCTGCCGCCGCCGCTCGCGCGCGTGTACACCGGCGAGCTGCGAAAGCTTCACGGGCGCGTGCACCGTCAGTACCACGCGCGGCAAGAGACGCCGCGGAAATGCGCCGCCGACGCCGGAGAACCGCGAGTAGAGCGTGCCCGCGATGTGCACCGGCACGATGTCAGCGTCGGATCGCGCGGCGATCACGCCTGCCGAGTCGTACACCTTCATGAGACTGCCGGTCGTCGTGACGCGGCCCTGCGGAAAAATCGCGACGGTCTCGCCGTTTCGGACCTGCCGGATGAGCGTTTTCAGCGCGAGCGGATGCGTCGGATCCAGAACGATGAAGCGCACGCTCGAGCGGAACAAACGCACGAACGGGTGACGCATTTCCTGCGGCGTCACGACGACGCTCGGCGTCGAGCGCAGGAACAGCCCCAGGAGCACGCCGTCGATAAACGAATCGTGATTCGCGACGACGAGTCGGCGAGCGCCCGCGAGGGCGCTCGTGTCGCCCTCGACCCGCACCCGCAAGAGCGTGCGCAGAATTGCACGCGAAATCGCGCGTATCACATGAAGTATCGCAGTTAACTAATTGAGTTTTTGAGCATACCTTGTTTCGAGCCCATTGTGGGCCAAGACGACGTTCCGCACCCTGTAGTGCCGGGTCGAATCTCCTACCTCAATAAGTTGTAGATCGCGCTGCGTTTTCTGGCGCAGAACCACCATTGGTTGTGTTAGGCGCCGTTCCTGAACGACAAAAGAGAAATCTATCAGTTTGTTAGATTTGCTTTTTAAAAACCTCTGCACTATTAATCGCGTGACGTATTTAACACTTCCGCCCGCTCACGCCGCCGATCAGACCAGGAGAAACATCATGGAAATGCGCATCCCTGCCGCCATTCTCGAAGCCCGCCATGCCCCGATTACCGCGCCGCTGCCGACCGGGCTGGAACTGAGCTTTTCGCCGCAGCTCACGGCGCGCTTCGACAAGGATACGCGCGCACTCTGGTCGCGCTGGACGGCCGACCCGCGCCCCTGTTTCAATCCGAGCCTGCTCGCGGACATTCGCGCCTATTACGAGTTCATCACCGACACCCGCGGCGTGCTGGCGTGCGACGGCGAGGATCATCCGATCGAATACGTCGTACTGGCTTCGGGCATGCCCGGCGTGTTCAATCTCGGCGGTGACCTGGATCTGTTCAAGCATCTGATCGCGATGCGCGATCGCGCGGGCCTCGCGCGTTATGGCCGCGCCTGCATCGACGTGCTGTATCGCAACTATATCGCCCACGAGCTGCCGGTGACGACGGTATCGCTCGTGCAGGGCGAGTGCCTCGGCGGCGGCTTCGAGGCGGCGCTCTCCTCGGATGTGATCGTCGCGGAAAAAAGCGCGCGCTTCGGCTTCCCTGAAATCCTGTTCAACCTCTTCCCCGGCATGGGCGCGTACTCGTTCCTCGACCGTAAGATCGGCCAGAAGCTCGCGGAGGAAGTGATCTCCAGCGGCAAGGTCTACAGCGCGGACGAGATGCACGAGCTGGGCGTGGTGGACGTCGTCGCGGAAGACGGTCAGGGCGAAACCGAGCTGAGCGCGTTCATCAAGCGCCGCTCGCGCAGCCGCAACGGCCTCCAGGCGCTCGCCGCCACACGCCGCCGCGTGCACTCGATCACGTTCGACGAGCTGCTCGACGTGGTTCAGATCTGGGTCGACGCAGCGCTGCGCATCAACCTGCGCGATCTCAAACTCATGCAGCGGCTGGTGTCGCGGCAGAACGGTCTGAACGAGCCGCAGCAGGTGCATTAAGGCCTTAATTCGACACGGCTATTCACCATGGCCGGCCCTCCGTACTGATACACTTTCGGGCTGCCCGGCGCCACGCTCATGAAGGGCGCCGGCGGCTTTCGTCAGGGAGGTTCGGTGTCCGCGTCCGACATGGAATACAGCATTCAGGAAACTTCCGAGCTCCTCGGAATTCCGATCCAGAAGCTGCGCCGGTGGGACGAACAGGGCGTGCTCGTGGCGCTGCGCACCTCCGGCGGGCACCGTCGATATTCCAAGGAACTGATCGACCGGCTCGCTGCTTCGGGCCTCTCGGCGAGCGCCGAGAAGACATCGAAGGAGCTCGCCACGGTCAAGCGAGCGCTCGCCGAGAAGCGGCGCATCATCCAGCTCCTGCTCGAGAGCGAGAACCGCTACCGCGACCTCGTCGAAACCTCCCACGACTTGATCTGGGCCACCGACGCCCAAGGGCGCTTCACCTATCTCAACACCGCAGCGCATGACATTTTCGGGCTGGCGCCCAAGGACCTGATCGGCCGCTGCTTCTTCGATTTCGAGGCCGGGGCCGCCCACATCTCCAACCGTCGCTTCCTGGCGACGCTGAGAAAGAGCGGCGAGGTGAAGAACTACGTGACGCACGTGCTCACGGCGGCCGCCGAGGACCGCTGGATCGGCATCAACGCGCGCCTCACGCACGACGACAACGGCGAAGTGCTGGGCATACGCGGAACCGCGCGGGACATCACCGAGCAGCATCTCGCGACGCAGCGTATCGAGCATCTCGCGATGCACGATCCGCTCACGGATCTGCCGAATCGCCACAGTCTGCAGATGCGCGTGGACGCGGCACTGAAGGACGGCGGCGTGGGCGCCCTCCTCTTCATGGATATCGACCACTTCAAGTACGTCAACGACAACTTCGGCCACCGCGCCGGCGATCAGCTCATCATCGGCGTGGGCAGCGTGCTGCGCGATGCGCTGCGCGAGGCCGGCGCGGAGCTCTACCGGCTGGGCGGCGACGAGTTCGCGATCCTGCTGCCGGAAGCACTGAGGAAGCAGGCGGTCGACGCGGCCGAAGCGGCGCTGGAAGCGGTGCGCCACTACCGATTCCAGGCGAGCGAGCACAAGATCGTGTAGAACCTGAGCGCGTCGATCGGCATCGCGCTTTTTCCCTTTCACGGCTCCGACGTACCCGGGCTTTTCTCGAACGTGGACATCGCGATGTACCAGGCGAAGGAGCTCGGACGCAACCGCCACGTGCTCTTCGACCAGGCTTCGGACAATCTGCGCAGCACGCACAAGCGTATCCACTGGGCCAAGCGCCTGCGCGATTCACTCGACGACGACCGGATTACGCTCTTCGCCCAACCCGTGGTGCGACTCCGCGACCAGAAACCGGTGCACCACGAGATCCTGGTGCGGCTGCGCGACGACGACGGCGGCTACGTTCTGCCGTCCGCGTTCATCGAGCTCGCCGAGTCGCTCTCGCTGGTACAGGAAGTCGATCTGCAGGTGATCGAGAAGCTGCTGCTCTTCATGCGGCAGCACAACCAGATCGGCAAGAAGCTGCGCTATTTCGTGAATCTCTCGCGCGTGTCGATCTCCGACCAGCGGTGGGTGAAGCGTGTTCTGGGGCTGCTCAAGACGAGCGGCGTGGATCCGAGCCAGCTCGTGTTCGAGATCACGGAGACCGCGGCCATGTCGGAGATCGACGTGACGCTCACGTTCATCAACCGGCTGAAGGAGATGGGCTGCCGCTTCGCGCTGGACGACTTCGGCGCGGGCTTCAGCTCGTTCTACTACCTGAAGCGCTTCGAGGTCGATTATCTGAAGATCGACGGCAGCTTCATACGCGACCTCGCTACCGACGAGGGGAGCCGGCTTTTCGTGCGCGCGCTGAACGACGTGGCGAACGGCCTATCGAAGCAGGTCGTGGCCGAATGGATCGAAACGCCCGAAGTGCTGAAGCTCCTGACCGAGATGGGCGCACAATACGGCCAAGGCTATCTCTTCAGTCGCCCCATCCCGCTCGAGGACACCGTGATCGTCCCCGCGGCGCGCAGCACCCGCGTCCGCGCTTAAGCCGCCCGGGCCTTCAGGCGAGCGCCGCTACGTCCACTCGCCGCGCGCGATCCGGTCCGCCCACAGGAGCGCGGTGATCGCCTTCGCTTCGGTGATGCGGCCGTCGCGCACCCACGCGAGCGCCTCGCGGATCGTGAGCGGGAAAACGTCCAGAAATTCCTCGTCATCCAGCTCGCCGCCGACGTGCGTGAGCCCGCGCGCGAGATAAAGCTCGATGTGCTCGTCGGCATACCCGATGCAGGGATGCAGCGTCGCCAGGTGCCGCCACTCCGCGGCTTCGTAGCCGCACTCCTCTTTGAGCTCCCGTTGCGCGGTGACGAGCGGGTCCTCGCCCGGTTCGATCTTCCCTGCCGGCACCTCGATGAAGTGCCGCCGCATCGGATACCGGAACTGCCGCTCGAAGAGGATCGTCTGCTCGTCCACGAAGGCGAGCATCATGCACGCGCCCGGATGGTGGATGTACTCGCGCACGGCCGTCCTGCCGTTCGGCAGCCGCACTTCGTCCGCGACGACGTTCAGCAGCACGCCGCTGTATACCGTGCGCGACGACACCATCGTCTCGCTGTAATCGCGATCGTGCTCTGCCATCAGGCTTTTTCTCGTTGCGTGGGCGCGGTAAATCGCGCCCGGTGAGATCCGCGGTTAATAGGCGCCGGTAACCGACGCCTGTATCGAATACAAGCACAGGGCCATCAGCGGACCCGGAACGATGCCGAAATACAGCATCGCCAGCCCGTTCAGGCTCATGAGGACTTTCACGTCCGCCCGCGGGGCGATCGGGGCAACGTCCTCGGGTGCATCGAAATACATGAGCTTGACCACGCGCAGGTAGTAGAACGCGCCTACGGCCGAGAACAGGATCGCGATGACCGCCAGCGCAATGCCGACGTCTCCCAGCCCGAGCAGCGCCTGCAGCACCGCGAGCTTCGCGTAGAAGCCGACCGTCGGCGGAATGCCCACCATCGAGAACATGAGCAGCAGCATGAGGAATGCGTACCACGCGCTGCGCTGGTTGAGTCCCTTGAAATCGTCGAGGTTCTCGGCTTCGAAGCCGGCCCGGGACAGCAGCAGGATCATGCCGAACGCGCCGAGCGTCATGAAGACGTAGGTGAGCACGTAGAACATCGCCGCGCTGTAGCCGTTCTCGTCGCCCGAGAGGATGCCGAGCAGCACGAAACCCATGTGCGAGATCGTCGAATACGCGAGCATGCGCTTCAGGTTCGACTGGACGATCGCGGTGACGTTGCCGATCACGAGCGAGAGCACCGCCATCACCATGAGCATCTGGCGCCATTCGTCCATCACGATCTCGGCCCCGAGCGCCTGACCCAGCAGTCTGATGACGAAGGCGAATGCGGCGATCTTCGGCGCGCTCGCGACGAACAGCGTCACGGCGGTCGGGGCGCCGTGATACACGTCGGGGATCCACATGTGGAATGGCACCGCGCCGAGCTTGAAGCCGAGACCGGCCACCACGAAAACGAGCCCGAGCAGCAGCACGGTCCCCAGCACGCCGCCCTCGCCGATGACCGTGGCGAGCTCGCCGATGTCGAGCGTTCCGGTCGCCCCGTACAGCATCGACATGCCGTAGAGCAGCATCCCGGAAGCAAGCGCGCCCAACACGAAGTACTTCATGGCGGCTTCGGTCGCCGTCGCGGAATCGCGCTGCAGCGCGACCATCGCATACAGCGAAAGCGTCATGAGCTCGAGGCCCAGGTACAGCAGCAGCAGGTGGTTCGCCGAGATCATGACGAACATGCCGAGCGTGGAGAACAGGGCGAGCGCGAAAAACTCTCCGCGGAACATCCCGCGCAGAGAGGCGTACGGTCTCGAGTACACCAGCACCATCATGACGGCGATGCAGACGAAGAGCTTCAGCACAGAGCCCATCAAGTCGCCGACGAACATGTTGCTGAACGTGTACACCGCGCGCACCGGCGCGTTGGCCCAGATCACGACGACGGTGCCGGCAAGTGCGGCGAGCGTGAGGCCGTAGCTCACGATCCGGTTCTCGTCCGCCACGAAAAGGTCCGCCACGAGGATCACGCAGACCGCGCCGAGCAGGAAGAGCTCGGGATAGGCGGGCCAGAGCGGGCTTATGAATTCCATATATCTACTGGACCGGGATCTTCGATTCGTTCACGTGGCCGATCAGCTCGTCAACGGTGACATGCAGCACGTCCGCGAACGGCGCCGGGTGGATGCCCATCCAGAGCACGGCGATGGCGAGCAGCCCGAGCACCAGGAACTCGCGGAGATTGATGTCGGAAAGATGCGCGACGTGGTCATTGGCGACGGCACCGAAGATCACGCGCTTGTACATCCAGAGCGTATAGGCCGCGCCGAAAACGAGCGTAGTCGCCGCTGCGAACGCATACCAGAAATTCACCTTCACCGACCCCATGATCACCATGAACTCGCCGACGAAGCCGCTGGTGCCCGGCAGGCCCGAGTTCGCCATGGCGAAGAGCATGAAGAGCGCGGCGAATACCGGCATGCGGTTCACGACGCCGCCATAGTCTGCGATCTGCCGCGAGTGCAATCGGTCGTAGAGCACACCCACGCACAGGAACAGCGCGCCCGAAATGAAGCCGTGGGAAACCATCTGGATGACGGCGCCCTCGATGCCCTGCGAGTTGAACACGAACATGCCGAGCGTGACGAACCCCATGTGCGAGATCGACGAATAGGCGATGAGCTTTTTCATGTCGGACTGCACGAGCGCCACGAGCCCGATGTACACGACCGCGATCAACGACAGCGCGATCACGAACCACGCGAGGTGGTGGCTTGCATCGGGCACGATAGGCAGCGACAGGCGCAGAAAGCCGAAGCCGCCGAGCTTCAGCATGATCGCAGCGAGGACCACCGAGCCCCCGGTCGGGGCCTCCACGTGGGCGTCCGGCAGCCAGGTGTGCACCGGCCACATCGGCACCTTGACCGCGAAGGCGGCGAACATCGCCAGGAAGATCAGGATCTGTGCATCGAGCGGCAGCGGCAGCTCGTACCACACCGGCAGGGCGAAGCTTCCACCCGACACCGTGTAGAGGTAGATCAGCGCGACCAGCATGAGCAGCGAGCCGACCAGCGTGTACAGAAAGAACTTGAACGCGGCGTACACGCGATTGGGGCCGCCCCACACCCCGATGATGACGAACATCGGAATGAGGGTGGCCTCGAAAAACACGAAGAAAAGCAGCGCGTCCAGCGCCGAGAACACGCCGTTCATGAACCCGGACAGAAACAGGAACGACGCGAGATACTGCGCCACGCGTTTTTCGATCACCTGCCAGCCGGCGATCACCACCAGCACCGTCGTGAAGCTGTTCAGCAGGATCATCAAAAGCGCGATGCCGTCGATCCCGAGGTGGTAATTCACGTTGAACGCTTCGATCCACGGCTTGATGTACATGAACTGGAAGCCGCCGGCGTTCAGATCGAACCGCAGATACAGCGGGATCGTCACGAGGAACCCGAGTATCGCCCCCACGAGCGCGATCACGCGCGCGGCGCCCGCGTGACGGTCCGAGCCGGTCATCAGCACGGCAAGGCCCGACACGATCGGTACCCAGATCGCGAGGGACAGTAGGTGCGACCCCTGCATGGTTACGTTTCCGTTCTTCTTTTCTTAGTGGTAGACGTACTCGTAGACCACCAGCGTGAGCAGAACGAGGATCCCGAAGATCATCGCGAACGCGTAGTGGTAGATGTAGCCCGACTGCATGCGACGCATCACCACGGCCCATAGGGCCACGAGCTTCGCCGAGCCGTTCACGAAGACACCGTCGATGACGCCGACGTCCCCGCCTTTCCACAGGCCGGTGCCGAGCAGGCGCGCGCCGCCGGCGAAGAGCCACGAATACAGCTCGTCGAAGCCGTACTTGCGCTCGAGGATGCGGTAGACGAGCTCGAAGCGCGACCTGATGACCGCCGGCAGGTCCGGCCGAATCAGGTAGAGGTAAACCGCAGCGCCGATGCCCGCGAGCGCGAGCCAGAACGGCAGCGTCGCAGGCGCGTGCGCCATCATCCCGAGCACGCCGTGAAACTCCTGCGCGATTTTCGCGAGCACGTCGTGCGCCGGCGCGACGACGATCGAGTTCCCGAAATAGCCGCCGAAGAGCACGGGCCCGATCACCCAACCCGCGGCGACGGACGGGATCGCGAGCGCGATCAGCGGCACCGTCACGACCCATGGCGACTCGTGCGGCGCGTGGTGCCCGTGAGCGTGCTCGCGCGGCGCGTGTTGGCCTTCGTCGTGCTCGGTCGCCGCGTGCTCGCCATGGCCGTGCTCGCCGCGCGTATCCGCCACCGCCGGCTCGCGGAAGCGCTCGGGTCCGTGGAAGGTCATGAAAATGAGCCTGAAGGTGTAAAGCGCGGTGACGAACACGGTGGCCGCGACGCAGAAGTACGCGAATCCGGCGCCCGGGATCTGCGAAAGCCGCGCGGCCTCGATGATCGATTCCTTCGAGAAGAAACCCGCCAGGCCCGGAATGCCCGCGCTCGAGACCGCGGCGATGAACATCGTCGCGTAGGTAATCGGCATGTACTTGCGCAAGCCGCCCATGCGCCGCATGTCCTGCTCGTGGTGCATGGCTATGATGACCGAGCCGGCACCCAGGAAGAGCACCGCCTTGAAGAACGCGTGGGTCGCGAGGTGGAAGATACCGGCGGCGTACGCCGAAGCGCCGAGCGCCACGGTCATGTAGCCGAGTTGGGAAAGCGTCGAGTACGCAACGACCCGCTTGATGTCGTTCTGAACGATCGCCACCAGCGCCATGAAGAACGTGGTGATCGCGCCGATGACGATCACCACAGAGAGCGCGGTCTCGGAGAGCTCGAAGAGCGGCGACATCCGCGCGACCATGAAAATGCCGGCTGTCACCATCGTCGCAGCATGGATCAGCGCCGAGATCGGTGTCGGGCCCTCCATCGAATCGGGCAACCAGACGTGCAACGGGAACTGGGCCGATTTGCCCATGGCGCCGATGAAGAGCAGGATGCAGATCACCGTCATCAGCGACCACACGGCGCCGGGAATGATCTCGATCGTGTTGCCGGCAAGCATGCGCGCGTTGCCGAACACGGCCGCGTAGTCGAGCGTCCCGAAATACATCAGGATCAGTGCGATGCCCAGCAGGAAGCCGAAATCGCCGACGCGGTTTACGAGAAACGCCTTCAGGTTCGCGTAAATCGCCGTGGGCCGCGTGTACCAGAAGCCGATCAGGAGATAGGACACCAGCCCCACCGCTTCCCAGCCGAAGAATAGCTGCAGGAAGTTGTTGCTCATGACCAGCATGAGCATCGAGAAGGTGAAGAGCGAGATGTAGGAGAAGAAGCGCTGGTATCCGGGGTCGTCGGCCATGTAGCCGATCGTGTACACGTGCACCATGAGCGACACGAACGACACGACGACCATCATCGTCGCGGACAGCCGGTCGATCAGGAATCCGATCTGGAAGTCCGTATTGCCCGAGGAGAGCCAGGTGTACACCGCGCCGTTGTAGACGGTGTTGTTCTGGAGCACGTCGTAGTACACGACGCCGGAGGCGACCGTGCACACGATCATCCCGAGGATGGTCACCCAGTGCGCGCCGCGGCGCCCGATCACCCAGCCGAACAGCCCCGCGATGATCGAGCCCGCCAGCGGCGCCAGCGGCACGAGGAGGTAGAGCTTCTGCATTGCGGTCATCGCGACTACGTCATCCCTTCAGCCGGTCGAGGTCTTCGACGTGGATCGTGTTGATGTTGCGGAAGAGCACGACGAGGATCGCGAGACCGATCGCGGACTCGGCGGCTGCGACGGTCAGTATGAAGAACACGAAAACCTGACCCGCCGTGTCGTCGAGGAAATGCGAGAAGGCGATGAAGTTCATGTTGACCGCAAGCAGCATGAGCTCGATCGCCATCAGCAGGATGATGACGTTCTTGCGGTTGAGGAAGATCCCGACCACGGAGATCGCGAAAAGGATCGCCGCGAGCACGAGATAGTGGGACAGGCTCATGCGCCGGCCTTCTCGCCCGGGCGCTCTTTTTTCTCCGCCGGCATGGAGACGATGCGCACGCGGTCCTCGCGACGGACGCTGATTTGCGCGGCCGCATCGATGCCCTTCGTGTCCTTGCGCCGGCGCAACGTGAGGGCGATGGCCGCGACGATGGCGACGAGCAGGATCACGGCGGCGATCTCGAACGGATAGACGTACTCGGTATAGAGCAGCCGCCCGAGCTCCTTCGTATTGCTGTAGCCGGCCGGTAGCGCGTCCGGCGGCGGCATGTTCTCCTTCGTGAAGTAGCCGGACGCGAGGATGAGCGCCATCTCCGCGACCAGCAGCAGCGCGACCACCGCGCCGAGCGGCAGGTAGCTCCAGAAGCCGGCGCGCATGCGCGCGATGTTGATGTCGAGCATCATCACCACGAACAGGAAGAGCACCATCACCGCGCCCACGTACACGAGCACGAGTGCGATCGCCAGAAACTCGGCCTGGAGCTGGATCCACAGCCCCGCTGAAGTGAAAAACGCGAGCACGAGGAACAGCGCCGCGTGCACCGGATTGCGCGACGTGACCGTCCGCAGCGCCGCGAACAGCAGCACCGCCGAGAAGAAATAGAAGACGAACGACTCGAAGGTCATCGGTACGGCGCGTCCGCCGCGCGGTCTTTCGCGATCTCGGCTTCGTACATGTCCCCGATCGCGAGCAGCATGGGTTTCGTGTAGATCAAGTCGCCGCGCTTCTCGCCGTGGTACTCGAGGATGCGCGTCTCGACGATGGAGTCGACCGGGCAGGACTCTTCGCAGAAGCCGCAGAAAATGCACTTGGTGAGATCGATGTCGTAGCGCGTCGTGCGGCGCGTGCCGTCGGGACGTTCCTCCGACTCGATCGTGATCGCGAGCGCCGGGCACACCGCCTCGCAGAGCTTGCACGCGATACAGCGTTCCTCGCCGTTCGGGTAGCGGCGCAGCGCGTGCAGCCCCCGGAACCGCGGGCTCTGCGGCGTCTTCTCCTCCGGGAACTGCACCGTGATCTTGCGCGCGAACATGTGCCGGCCGGTGAGCATCATGCCTTTCACGAGCTCGGCGAGCATGAACGTCCGGAAGAACTCTCGGACTTTACTCATGATTGCCACCACACCCAGAGCGGCGTCTGCATCCAGACGCCGAGCACCACGATCCACACCAGCGTCACCGGGATGAACACCTTCCATCCCAGACGCATGATCTGGTCGTAGCGGTAACGCGGAAACGTCGCGCGGAACCACAGGAAGCTCGACACGACGAGGAAGAGCTTGAGGAACAGCCAGAAGGGATGCGCCTGTCCGATCCACGGCCAGGACGCCGGGAACGGCGAAAGCCATCCGCCCAGAAACATGATCGAGCACAGCGTCGAGATCAGGATCATGTTGGCGTATTCGGCCAGGAAGAACACCGCGAAGGCCATGCCGGAATACTCGACATGGAACCCGGCGACGATTTCGGACTCGCCCTCGGCCACGTCGAACGGCGCCCGGTTCGTCTCGGCCACGCCGGCGATCAGGTAGGTGAGGAACAGCGGAAACAGCGGAATCAGGAACCAGTTGAGCAAGCCATAGGCGCCCTGCTGCCCGCGCACGATCTCGCCGAGGTTCAGGCTTTGCGAGGCCATCAGCACGCCGACCAGCGCGAAGCCCATCGCGATCTCGTAGGAGACGATCTGTGCCGCCGAGCGCATCGCGCCGAGGAACGCGTATTTCGAGTTCGACGCCCAGCCGGCGATGATCACGCCATAGACACCCATCGACGTGATCGCGAGGATGTACAGGAGGGACGCGTCGATGTTCGAAAGCACCAGCTCCGGCGAGAACGGGACGACGGCCCACGCGGCGAGTGCCGGCATGATCGCCATCACGGGCGCCAGCACGAACAGAAACTTGTTCGCGCCCGCCGGGACGATGATCTCCTTCAGCAGGAGCTTCAGCCCGTCCGCGATCGGCTGCAACAACCCTTTGGGACCGACGCGGTTCGGCCCCAGCCGCACCTGCATCCAGCCGATGACTTTGCGCTCCCACAGCGTGAGGTAGGCGACGGCGAGCATGAGCGGCGCGACGATCACGCCGATTTTCGTGAGCGTCCAAACGGCCGGCCAGGCCGGACCGAAGAACTGCTCGAGCGCGCCGAGGAATTCCATGCCTACACCGCGACCTTCTGCTGCGCGCCGACGCGCTCGACCGTGACCGCTCCGAACATCGACCCGAGCGACGCGGTCTCGGGCCGCGCGGCGGCCAGCCGAACACAGCCCTCCGGCAAGCGCTCGTCGACGACGACCGGCACGATCGCTTCGCCGCCGTCCTGGCGAACGCGCAGGAAATCACCCGGCATGAGTGCCAGCCGCGCGTAGAGCGTCGGGCTCACGGACGCCACCGGACTTTCGGCGTGGCGCGTGTTCTGAAGCGGCGGCGAGCGGCGCACCAGCGGATCGGCCGAATACATCGGCACCTCGCCGATCCGCTGCAGCGCGTCCGCCGCCGGCTCGGACAGCGACAGCGCCGAAATCGCCATATGGTTGCCGAGCTTCGCGGCGATCTCGCCCTGCCCCAGCGCCTCGCGTTTGACCGCATCCGCGTTGTCCTGCTCGAAGCCTGAGAGCCCGAGCAGGTTGCCGAGCACGCGCAGGACCTTCCAGGCGGGGCGCGTCTCGCCGAGCGGCTGCACGCAGCCGGTGAAGCTCTGCGCCACGCCTTCCATGTTCACGAACGTGCCTGCGGTTTCGGTGAACGGCCCGACCGGCAGCATCACGTGCGCATATTCGAGCGTGGCCGCGTGCTCGAACGGCGACATCGCCACCACGAGCTCCGCCTGCTTCAGCGCGGCAACGGCGCGCGCTGGATCGTGCGTGTCGAGGTCCGCTTCCACGCCGAGCAGGAGATAGGCTCTCAGCGGCTCCGCGAGCATCCGCGCAGCGTTGTTACCGGCAGGCGAGCCGAAAGGCACCGCTCCGGCGATGTAGCCACCGACGCTGTTCGCCGCTTCCGCCAGCACGCCGAGCGTCGCACCGGTCAGCGCTGCGAACGCCTGCCCGAGCGCGTGCAGCGTCGCGGCCTGGGGATGGTGCTGCGCGACGTTGCCGAGCCATACTGCGCCTTTCTGCCCCAATGCGAAGTCGCGCGCGAGCTCGCCGGCCGCGTCGTCGGTCTCGACGCCGTCGACGATGTCGCGCACCGCCTCAGGCACCGCGACGCTCTTCGCCGCGGCGGCGGCTTTGACGAGCTGCGCGAGCGCCCGCGCCATCGCGGCGGGCGGTACGATCGCCTTGCGCGTGACCGGCATCAGGAGCTCGTCATCGAACGGATTCAGGACCGAGAGCTGAAGGCCTCGCTTCGTCGCCTGCCGCAGCCGGTGTGCGACGAGCGGATGCTCGCTGCGCAACGCGCTGCCGATGATCAGCACGCGATCGAGGCTGTTGATGTCCGCGATCTTCATGCCGAGCCACGGCGCGCCGGAGAGTTTCCCGTCCGCGCTGAAGTCCGCTTGCCTGAGCCGGAAATCGACGTTGCCCGAGCCGAACGACCGGACGAGCTTCTGCAGAAGGTAGAGCTCTTCGAGCGTCTGGTGCGGTGAGGACAGCGCGCCGACGGCGCCCGCACCATGCTGCGCGCGGATTCTCTTCAGCTTCTCCGCGACGAATTCCAGCGCCACCTGCCACTCGACCGGCTGCCACACACCGCCGCGTTTAATGATCGGGCGCGCGAGGCGCTGCTCCGAATTGAGCGCCGGATAGGAAAAGCGGTCACGGTCGGACAGCCAGCATTCGTTGATCGCTTCGTTGTCGCGCGGCAGCACGCGCATCACGCGGTTCTGCTTCACCTGCACCATCAAATTGGATCCAAGGCCGTCGTGCGGGCTCACCGAAACGCGCCGGGTGAGCTCCCACGATCGCGCGGTATAACGAAACGGCTTGGACGTGAGCGCGCCGACCGGACACAGATCGATCACGTTCCCGGAGAGCTCGGAGTCCACCGTCTTGCCGACGAAGGTGATGATCTCGGCGTGCTCACCGCGGCCGATCATGCCGAGCTCCATGACGCCGGCGATCTCCTGGCCGAAGCGCACGCAGCGCGTGCAGTGGATGCAGCGCGTCATGTCGGTCGAGATGAGCGGCCCCAGGTTCTTGTTGACGACGACGCGCTTGTCTTCCTCGTAGCGCGAGCCGCTCGCGCCGTAGCCCACCGCGAGGTCCTGAAGCTGACACTCCCCGCCCTGGTCGCAGATCGGGCAGTCGAGCGGATGGTTGATGAGCAGGAACTCCATGACGCCCTTCTGAGCGTCCACCGCGAGCTCCGAGTGGGTCCAGACCTTCATCCCCTTGGTGGCCGGCGTGGCGCACGCGGGCAGCGGCTTCGGCGCTTTCTCCACGTGCACGAGACACATGCGGCAGTTCGCCGCGATGGAGAGCTTGCGGTGATAGCAGAAGTGCGGGACGTAAATGCCGAGCCTGTTGGCGGCATCCATGATCGTGCTGCCTTCGGGCACCTCCAGCGCCGTGCCGTCGATTTCGAGGTCGATGCTCATGTCAGTCGCGCAGCGGCTCACGAATCTCCCCTCGCCCCTTGGGGGAGAGGGGCCGGGGGTGAGGGGTAGACATCGTCATAGGTATTGCGGCACAAGACACTGCTTGTGCTCGATGTGATGCTCGAATTCGGAACGGAAATGCTTGATGAACGCGCGCACCGGCATGGCGGCCGCGTCGCCCAACGCGCAGATCGTGCGGCCCTGGATGTTGTCGGATACGTCGTTCAGGAGGCCGAGATCCTCGGGCTTGCCTTTGCCGTGCTCGATCCGATCGACCATACGGTAGAGCCAGCCGGTGCCTTCGCGACAGGGCGTGCACTGCCCGCAGGATTCTTCGTAATAGAAGTACGACAGCCGCAGCAGCGAGCGCACCATGCAGCGCGTTTCGTCCATCACGATGACCGCGCCCGAGCCCAGCATCGACCCGGCTTTCGCGATCGAGTCGTAATCCATGTCGGTCGCCATCATCACTTCGGCCGGCAGAACCGGCATCGACGAGCCGCCCGGGATGACCGCTTTCAGCTTGCGGCCGTCGCGCATGCCGCCGGCCATCTCGAGGAGCTTCGCGAACGGGGTGCCGAGACGCACCTCGTAGTTGCCGGGCCGCGCCACGTCGCCCGACACCGAGAAGATCTTGGTACCGCCATTATTTGGCTTCCCGAGCTCGAGAAACGCCTGCCCGCCGTTCATGATGATCCACGGCACCGCGGCAAACGTCTCCGTGTTGTTGATCGTCGTGGGTTTGCCGTAGAGCCCGTAGCTCGCCGGAAACGGCGGCTTGAAGCGCGGCTGGCCTTTCTTGCCTTCCAGCGACTCGAGCAGCGCCGTCTCCTCGCCGCAGATGTACGCGCCGTAGCCGTGGTGCGCGTACAGCTCGTAGTTGAAGGCGCTGCCGAGGATGTTCTGGCCGAGATAACCGGCGGCGCGCGCTTCGGCGAGCGCCTCTTCGAAGCGTTCGTACTCGCTCCAGATCTCACCGTGGATGTAGTTGTAGCCGACCGGCGCGCCCATCGCGTAGCCCGCGATGATCATGCCCTCGATCACCAGGTGCGGGTTGTAGCGCAGGAGGTCGCGGTCCTTGAAGGTGCCCGGCTCGCCCTCGTCGGAATTGCACACGACGTATTTCACGCCGGTGTAGTTCTTCGGCATGAACGTCCATTTGAGCCCGGTCGGGAAACCCGCGCCGCCCCGCCCGCGGAGCGCCGAGAGCTTGATCTCGTTCGTCACCTGCTCGGGGCTCATGCCCTGCGTGAGCACCTTGCGCAGCGCCTGGTAGCCGCCGCGCGCCTCGTAGTCCGCGAGCCTCCAGTTCAGCCCGTTCAGGCTTTTCATGAGGATCGCGTCGGGACCGAAAATGTCTTCGCTGAAAGGCGGTACCGGCAGTCCCATCACTCGAGCTCCTTCAAGAGCTCGTCGAGCTTCTCGCGCGTCATTGCGCACAGCATCCGTTTGTTGTTGTGCAGGAACACGGGCGCGTCGCCGCACGCGCCGAAGCACTCGCCTTCTTTCAGCGTGATGCGTCCATCCGGTGTGGTTTCGTTGTAGCCGATGCCGAGCTTCTGCTTGAGGTACTCGCCCGCATCGTTCGCGCCCTGCAACGCGCAGGGCAGATTCGTGCACAACGAAAGCTTGTGCCGTCCCACGGGTTTCAAGTCGTACATCGTGTAGAACGAAGCGACCTCGTAGACGGCGATCGGCGGCATGCCGAGATACCGCGCGACGAAATCCATCGTCTCGACCGACAGCCATCCTTTTTCGTCCTGCGCGATCGTGAGCGCGGCCATGACGGCCGACTGTCTCTGGTCCGACGGGTACTTGGCCACCGCGGCGTCGATGCGCGCGAGCGCCTCCGGCGAGAGCGTGAACGGCGCGTTCACCGGTCTATTTCCCCGAAAACGATGTCCTGCGTGCCGATGATCGCCACGGCGTCCGCGATCATGTGGCCGCGCGCCATTTCGTCGAATGCGGCCAGATGTGCAAACCCCGGGGCCCGTATCTTGAGACGGTAGGGCTTGTTCGAGTTGTCCGAGATCAGATAGATGCCGAATTCGCCTTTCGGGTGTTCCACCGCGGCGTAGGCCTCTCCTGCCGGTACGTGCATGCCCTCGGTGAAAAGCTTGAAGTGATGGATGAGCTCCTCCATGTTGCTTTTCATCGAGACGCGTCCCGGCGGGGCGACCTTGTAGTTGTCGATCATGACGGGGCCGGAGTTCTTCCGCAGCCACTCGCTGCACTGCCTGACGATGCGGTTCGCCTGCCGCATCTCTTCCATGCGCACGAGGTAGCGGTCGTAGCAATCGCCGTTCACGCCGACCGGAATGCCGAATTCCATGCGATCGTAGACCTCGTACGGCTGCTTCTTGCGCAGATCCCAGGCGATGCCGGAGCCGCGCAGCATCGGACCGGTGAAACCGAGCGCCACCGCGCGCTCGGGCGACACCACACCGATGCCGACGGTGCGCTGCTTCCAGATGCGATTGTCGGTGAGCAGCGTTTCATAGTCGTCGATGTACTTCGGGAAGCGCTGCGTGAAGTCGTCGATGAAATCGAGCACCGAGCCCTGCCGCCCCTCGTTCAGCCGGCGCACGGTCGCCTCATCGCGGAACTTGGACGGCTGGTACTGCGGCATCCGTTCGGGCAGATCGCGATAGACCCCGCCTGGCCGGTAGTAGGCCGCATGCATGCGCGCGCCGGACACCGCCTCGTACAGGTCCATCAGGTCTTCGCGCTCGCGGAACGCGTAGAGAAAGACCGTCATCGCACCGATGTCGAGCCCGTGCGCGCCGAGCCACAGCAGGTGGTTCAGGATCCGTGTGATCTCGTCGAACATGACGCGGATGTATTGCGCGCGGATCGGCACCTCGATCCCGAGCAGCTTCTCGATCGCCATGACGTACGCGTGCTCGTTGCACATCATCGAGACGTAATCGAGGCGGTCCATGTAGGGTACCGACTGCAGAAACGTCTTGTGCTCCGCGAGCTTCTCCGTCGCTCGGTGCAGGAGCCCGATGTGCGGATCCGCCCGCTGGATGACCTCGCCGTCGAGCTCGAGCACGAGCCGCAGCACGCCGTGCGCCGCAGGGTGCTGCGGACCGAAGTTCATGGTGTAGTTGCGAATTTCGGCCATGTCGCGTCAGCCTTTCCTGAAGCCTTCGCTATCGGCGTAGTTCTCCTCGCGCACGATGCGCGGCGTCACCTCGCGCGGCTCGATCGTCACCGGCTGATAGATCACGCGCTGCTGCTCGGGGTCGTAGCGCATCTCGACATTGCCCGAGAGCGGGAAATCCTTGCGGAACGGATGTCCCACGAAACCGTAGTCGGTCAGGATGCGCCGCAGATCGGGGTGCCCCGTGAAGACGATGCCGTAGAGGTCGAATGCCTCGCGTTCGTACCAGTTCGCGGCCGGCCACACGCCGATGACCGAGTCGACGACCGGCAGGTCGTCGTCCGGCGCGAAGACCCGCAGACGCAGCCGGCGGTTGTGCGTGAGGCTGAGCAGGTGATAGACGACTGCGTACCGCGCGCCATCCCAGCTCCCGCCGCCGTAGCCGCTGTAATCGACGCCGCAGAGATCGGTGAGCTGCTTGAAATCGAGCTCCGGCGCATCACGCAGGCGCGTCGCGACGCCGATCAGGTCCTGCGCGCGGATCACGGCCGTCATTTCGCCGAGATCGGTCGAGACGCTGACGAGCTTGTCGCTGAAAGCGGTGGAGAGCGCGCCGCTGAGGTCTTCTGCGCTGGCCATCAGCGGGCGATCGTGTTGCTGCGTTTGATTTTGTTCTGAAGCTGGATGATGCCGTAGAGGAGCGCCTCGGCGGTCGGCGGACAGCCCGGCACGTAGATGTCCACAGGCACGATGCGGTCGCAGCCGCGCACCACCGAGTACGAATAATGGTAGTAGCCGCCGCCGTTCGCGCAGGAACCCATGGAGATCACCCAGCGCGGCTCGGCCATCTGGTCGTACACCTTGCGCAGCGCCGGCGCCATCTTGTTGCACAGCGTGCCGGCGACGATCATCACGTCGGACTGCCGCGGGCTGGGCCGGAACACGATGCCGAAGCGGTCGAGGTCGTAGCGCGCGGCGCCGGCGTGCATCATCTCCACCGCGCAGCAGGCAAGACCAAAGGTCATCGGCCACATAGAGCCCGTGCGCGTCCAGTTGATGAGCTTGTCCGCGGTGGTGGTGATGAACCCCTTGTCGCTCAGATTTTCAGGTGCGCCCATACGCCGCCTCCGACATGCCCATGGTAAGCACTACCCGCTTCGCGTCGGCGGCATACGCCGATTCGACTGGTTGCATCCCCACGCAAGCGTGGGGCCCCTGCTTCCCGTCTCGCGTCGTTACTCCCATTCGAGTGCGCCTTTCATCCATTCATAGATGAAGCCGACGACCAGAATCGCAAGGAAAACCATCATCGACATGAAGCCGAAAAACCCGACCTCCTGGAGCACGACCGCCCACGGGAAAAGAAAGGCGATCTCGAGGTCGAAGAGGATGAACAGGATCGCGATCAGGTAGTAGCGCACGTCGAATTTCATGCGCGCGTCCTCAAACGCTTCGAAGCCGCATTCGTAGGGTGAGAGCTTCTCGCTGTCCGGCCGGTGCGTTCCCAGCACGCGGGAGAGGCCTCCGCCGAGCAGCAGCGGCGCCACGCCGACGACGCCGCCGACGATCATGAAGAGAAGAATCGGAAAGTAGTTTTCGAGCATGGGATCGAGGCTCTGGAGTCAGGTTCGAACGCGTTGCATTTACGATAACTACCCGATCCTCGTTGCTGCAGTAATGGTGCCGACGGAGAGACTCGAACTCTCACGGCTTTCGCCACCGCCCCCTCAAGACGGCGTGTCTACCAATTCCACCACGTCGGCCGAAGCTACTTCGGTATGTCCTGCACCTTTCCGCCCTCTGACGCAGGCGCCGCCGGCGCTGCGGGCTTGGGCGTCGCCTTCACGTCAGCCTGGCCCGGGATCTGTCCCGGCAGCGATGGCGCGGGCGCCGGACGCTCTCTCATGACGCCTTCGACGTCGGATCTCTGATTCGAGAAATAGGTGAGGGCGAGGCTCGTCACGAAAAAGACGACCGCCAGGATCGCCGTCGCACGCGACAGGAAGTTCGCGGAGCCCGCCGCGCCGAAAACGCTGCCGGCCGAGCCGCTGCCGAACGCCGCGCCCACGTCCGCGCCTTTGCCATGCTGAATCAACACCAGGCCGATGATGCCCATCGCGGCGAGGATGTGAAGCACGAGTATCAGGATCTGCATCTCTTCTTTCGTTCCGCTTCTTCGTTCAGCTCGCCGGGCCCGCGGCCCGGAGAATCGCTGCAAATTCGTCCGCGACGAGCGCGGCGCCGCCGATCAGCCCGCCGTCGATGTCGGCCATCGCGAAAAGCTCCGCCGCGTTCGCGCCCTTGACGCTGCCTCCGTAGAGGATCTGAACGCAGTCCGCCACCGTAGTGTCCTGCTCACCGAGCCGTCGGCGGATGAACGCATGCACTGCCTGCGCCTGCTCGGGCGTCGCGGTCCTGCCGGTGCCGATCGCCCACACCGGCTCGTAGGCAATCACCGCATGCGCGAACGACTGCACGCCCGCGAGCTCCGTCACCGCGTCGAGTTGCGCGGCCACCGTCGGCTCGGTGCTGCCGGCCTCCCGCTGCTCCAGCGTCTCGCCCACGCACACGATCGGGGTGAGTCCGGCGTTCAGCGCCGCCGCGTATTTCTGCGCGACCAGCGTGTTCGTGTCACCGAACAGCGTGCGGCGTTCCGAATGGCCGACGATCACGTAACGGCAGCCGAAATCGACGAGCATCGCGCCGGAGACTTCCCCCGTATACGCACCGCTCTCGAACTGCGAGACATCCTGAGCGCCCCATGCGACGCCGGATCCGCTCAGAAGCTGTTGCACCTGTGGCAGATACGGATACGGCGGACACACCGCGCACTTCACACCGGGTATGCGGCCCGCCGCGGCGATCACCGCATCCAGCAGGGCCCGGTTCGTAGCCAGGTTCCCGTTCATCTTCCAGTTCCCTGCTACGAATTTGGTGCGCATTGCGGCTGACATCGAGCCCGACTTAAACCGCTGAATTTTACACGGCGGCCGCTGGCAGGGTCAACGAAACGCCCCCTTCGCCAACCACTGATAGAAGCGCGGCGGCTGCCGCGCTCAGCTACTTTTCTGCGCCGGCGTTTCATGCCGGCGCGTCGTGGATTTTCCCGGGTGGCTGCCGCGCTCAGCTACTTTTCTGCGCCGAAGGCGCGTCGTAAATTTTCCGAGCGCCGGCAGGCGCCTAAGCTACCTTTTGGTCGGCCGCTTGCGGCCGCGCGTCGTGGGTTTTCACGCCGCTTCGCGGACCGCTTGTGCAATCGTTTCGGCCCAGCGCCGCACCTTGGTGTCGGCCTTGCCTTCGACCATCACGCGGATGACAGGCTCGGTGCCGGAAGGACGCAGCAGCACGCGCCCGGCGCCGTCGAGATCGTGCTCCGCATCGGTGACCGCCTGTTGCACCGCGCGGTGCGCACGGCAATCGAATCCGGGCTGCACCTTCACGTTGATGAGGACCTGGGGGTACAGAACGACATCGGCCGTCGCCGCTGCGAGCGTCGTGCGCTCGGCCGCGAGCGCGCTCAGCACCTGCAGCGCCGAGACGATGCCGTCGCCCGTCGTGTGCTTGTCAAGACACACGATGTGACCCGAATTTTCGCCGCCGAGCTGCCATCCCCGTTCCTGCAGCATCTCGAGCACGTAGCGGTCGCCCACCCGCGCGCGACCGAGCGGAATCGAGAGCCGCTGAAGCGCGTGCTCCAGGCCGAGATTGCTCATCTGCGTGCCGACCACGCCGCCGGCTAGCTCACCCTGAGCCTTGCGGCGGCGTGCGACGACGTACAGAAGCTGGTCGCCATCGTAGAGCCGACCGTCACCGTCGATCATGATCAGGCGATCGCCATCACCGTCCAGCGCGATGCCGAGATCGGCGCGCATGCGCTTCACCTCGGCCTGCAGCGCCTCGGGATGCGTCGCGCCGCACTCGTCGTTGATGTTGAAGCCGTCGGGACTCACGCCGATCGCCACCACGTCGGCGCCGAGCTCGTGGAATACATGCGGCGCGACGTGGTAGGCCGCGCCGTTCGCGCAATCGACCGCGATGCGCATGCCTTTCAGATCGAGGCGTGTCGGAAAGGTGCTCTTGCAGAACTCGATGTAGCGGCCGACGGCGTCATCGATGCGCCGCGCCTTGCCCAACCCGGCGGAGCCCATGCAGGCGAGCGGCCGCTCGAGCTCGCATTCGATCTCCGTCTCGGTTTCGTCCGGCAGCTTCATGCCGTCTCCGGAGAAGAACTTGATGCCGTTGTCGTCGAAGGGATTGTGCGAGGCGCTGATCACGATGCCGGCGGAGAGCCGCAGCGCGCGCGTGAGATACGCAACGCCCGGCGTGGGCATCGGACCCACGAGCAGGATGTCCACGCCCGCGGCCGAAAGTCCCGCCTGCAGCGCCGACTCCAGCATGTAACCGGACACGCGCGTGTCCTTTCCGATGAGCACGGCGGGGCGCTCCGCGCCTGCGTTGTGTCCCGCGAGCACTTTGCCGGCCGCGTAACCGAGCTTCATCACGAGCTCCGGCGTGATCGGCGGCTGGCCCACCTTGCCGCGCACGCCGTCGGTTCCGAAATACTTGCGCTTCATCCATTCTGCCTGTGCGAAGAGGGCCCGATTGTACCCTTGAGCGCGGACCATATCGCGAGCGCATCGCGAGTCGCCGCGACATCGTGCACCCTCAGGATCAGCGCGCCCTGCTCGGCCGCGAACAGCGCCGCGGCGACGCTGGCATGCACGCGCTCGCGCGGCTCGCGTCCGGTGATACGCCCGAGCATCGCCTTACGCGAAAGTCCGGCGAGCACCGGCACGCCGAGCTCCGTCAGCGCCGGCAGACTGCGCAGGAGCTCGACGTTGTGCTCAAACGTCTTGCCGAAACCGAAGCCGGGATCGATGACAATGCGGCTGCGCGCGACGCCGGCGGCTTCCGCTGCGGCAATGCGCCGTGCGAGGTACGCACGCACCTCCGAAACCACGTCGTCGTAGCGCGGATCCTGCTGCATCGTCTGAGGCTCGCCCTGTTTGTGCATGAGACACACCGCGACGGAGGCCTCAGCGACGATTTCCAGCGCTCTCGCCGATTCCAGCGCGCTCACGTCGTTGACCATGCTCGCGCCCGCGGCGATCGCATCGCGCATGAGCTCGGGCTTGCGGGTATCGACCGAGAGCGGTATGCCGCAGGCGGCGAGCGCCTCGATCACCGGAAGCACGCGAGCGCGCTCTTCCTCGAGCGTCACGGCTGACGCGCCCGGCCGCGTCGATTCGCCGCCGATGTCGATCAGGTCCGCGCCTTCGGCGATCAGCCGCCGCGCGTGCGCGATCGCCGCATCGTTCGCGAGGAACAAACCGCCATCCGAAAAAGAATCGGGCGTCGTGTTCACGACGCCCATCAGGAGCGGACGCTCAAGCGGCAGCACATAGCTGCCGCATTGAAGAAAACGCGGGATCAGGCCTCGGGCGCCGCCGTCGCCGTGGGCGCCGGCGTGGGCGTCGGATCCCGCGGCGGCTGTTGCGCCGGCGGCTGCGCCGGTTTCGGCGGACGCGGCGGGCGGCCTTCCATGATGTCGTTGATCTGGTCGGCGTCTATGGTTTCCCACTCCAGCAACGCCTTGGCCATGATGTCGACCTTGTCGCGGTTGTCCTCGATGATCTTGCGCGCAATGCCGTACTGCTGGTCGATGATGCGGCGGATCTCGGTGTCCACCTGCTGCAGCGTCGATTCGGAGACGTTCTTGTGCGTGGTGATCGAGCGGCCGAGGAACACTTCGCCCTCGTTCTCTCCGTAGACCATCGGCCCCATCGAATCGCTCATGCCCCACCGCACGACCATGTTGCGCGCCATCTCGGTCGCGCGCTCGAAGTCGTTCGAGGCGCCGGTCGTCATCTGGCTCATGAAGATCTCTTCCGCGATGCGCCCGCCGAAAAGCACCGAGATGTTCTGCAGAATCTGTTCGCGGTCCATGCTGTAGCGATCTTCGACCGGGAGCTGCATGGTCACGCCGAGCGCGCGCCCGCGCGGGATGATCGTTACCTTGTGCACGGGGTCGGTCTTGTTCAGCGAACGCGCCACGACCGCATGACCCGCTTCGTGATAGGCCGTATTACGGCGCTCGTGCTCCGGCATCACGATCGAGCGCCGTTCCGCGCCCATGATGATCTTGTCCTTGGCGCGCTCGAAATCGTCCATATCGACGAGGCGCTTGTTCGCACGGGCCGCAAACAGTGCGGCTTCGTTCACGAGGTTGGCGAGATCGGCGCCCGAGAAGCCGGGGGTGCCGCGCGCAAGCACGTCGGGCCGCACGTCCGGGGCCACCGGCACCTTGCGCATATGTACTTGCAGTATCTGCTCGCGGCCGCGGATGTCCGGCAGCGGCACCACGACCTGCCGGTCGAAACGGCCCGGCCGCAGCAGCGCCGGATCCAGCACGTCCGGGCGGTTGGTCGCGGCGATCACGATCACGCCGGAGTTGGCCTCGAAACCGTCCATTTCGACGAGGAGCTGATTGAGCGTCTGCTCGCGCTCGTCGTTGCCGCCGCCCAGGCCGGCGCCCCGCTGGCGTCCGACCGCGTCGATCTCGTCGATGAACACGATGCACGGCGAATGCTTCTTCGCCTGCTCGAACATGTCGCGCACGCGTGCGGCGCCCACGCCGACGAACATCTCCACGAAATCCGAGCCGGAGATGCTGAAAAACGGCACTTTCGCTTCGCCCGCGATCGCGCGTGCGAGCAGCGTCTTACCGGTGCCGGGGTTGCCCACCATCAGCACGCCGCGCGGGATGCGCCCGCCCAGCTTCTGGAACTTCGAGGGGTCGCGCAGGAACTCGACGAGCTCGGCGACTTCTTCTTTCGCTTCCTCGCAGCCGGCGACGTCCGCGAACGTGACCGTGTTGTTCGATTCGTCGAGCATGCGCGCGCGGCTCTTGCCGAACGAGAACGCGCCGCCGCGGCCGCCGCCCTGCATCTGGCGCATGAAGAAAATCCACACCCCGATGAGCAGCAGCATCGGGAACCAGGACACGAAGATGTTCATGAGGAGCGAAGGCTCCTCCTCGGGCTTGGCCTCGACGATCACCCCGTTCTTGAGCAGATCGGAGACGAGCCACGGATCGGACGGCGAATACGTGGTGAAGCGCTCGCCGGTCGTTTTCACGCCTTTGAGCACCCGGCCCTCGATCGTCACTTTCGCGATGCGGCCCTGCTTCACCTCCTCGATGAACTGGGAGTATTCGACCGCCTTCTGCGCGGTCTGGCGCGTGCTGAACTGGTTGAAAACGGTCATGAGGACCAGCGCGATCACCAGCCAGATCGCCACGTTCTTGATCAAATTGTTCAAGCAGTCTCCTTAAACCGCACTTCAACCGCAAAGGGTTCGATTCTAAACGATACTCGCCGCGCAGCAGTGTGCTTTACGACTGATTTCGCACGCCTTTTCCGAGCAGGTAGACCTCGCTGGAGCGGCTGCGCGACGCCAGCGGCTTGCGCGTCGATACCTGCAAAAACGAACGGCGCATGGTCCCGACGAAGGCGTCGTAACCAGCGCCATGGAACACTTTGACCAGGAAGTTACCGTGCGGTTTCAGGTGTTTGACGGCGAATTCGAGCGCGAGCTCGGCAAGGCCCATCGAGCGCGCCTGATCGGCTGTCGCGATACCGCTTAGATTGGGCGCCATATCGGAAAGCACAAGATCGGCCTGCCGGCCTTCGAGCGCCGCTTCCACGGCTGCGAGCGTCGGCTGCTCCTGGAAATCGCCGACGATCGCTGTGACACCATGCACTTGCGCCATTTCGGCGAGATCCACTGCAATGACCCGGCCGGTGTCGCCCACGGCCTTCGCCGCAACCTGCGACCAGCCGCCAGGCGCGGCGCCCAGATCGACGACCGTCATGCCGGGCTTCAGCAGCTTGTCCTTTTCCGCGATCTGCTGGAGCTTGAAAGCGGCACGCGAGCGGTAGCCTTCGGCGCTCGCGCGGCGCACGTACGGGTCCGTGACGTGCTGGCGCATCCACGCTTTACTCGTTTTCGCCATCCCCTATTAGACTTCAGCCATGGACCAACTCCTTACACCGGGCGAGCGCCGCGCGCTGCGCGCGAGAGCGCATCATCTGCAGCCCGTAGTGATGGTCGGCGATGCGGGCCTCACGCCCCAGGTCGAGCGCGAGATCGAAGCTGCTCTACGCGCCCACGAGCTCATCAAGATCCGCGTGCTGGGCGATGACCGCGCAGCGCGGGAAACGCTCGTGCAGGCGGTCTGCGAGGCGACCGGCGCGCAAGCCGTGCAGCACATCGGCAAGATCATCGTGGTGTACCGGCCGCAGGCGCCCGAGGATACGCCGAAGAAAAAGCCGCGCGCGCGCCGCAAGCCCGCGCGCCGGACCAAGCGCAGCTACCAGAACACGTAGCTGCTGCTGAAACCGAAGGAAAGGAGCTTACGGAGGGAAACCATCAGCGGTTTCCCTCTGTTCGTGATCGGCCGCGGCTGCGGGCGTATGCCCGCGAGGATTTTCGCCGCGGCAGGTTACGGAGGGAACACGGCGCCAATCAGGCGCCATGCATCACCGGGTTCCCTCTGTTCGTACACCGTCCGGTACGCCCGCGACTGCGATGCCGGAAGATCGACTAGATGTATTTGACCTCCAGAATTTCGTACTCGCGCACGCCGCCGGGCGCCTGTACTTCCGCGACGTCGCCCGCGTACTTCCCGATGAGCGCGCGAGCGATCGGGGAGCTGATGGAGATCTTGCCCGATTTGATGTCGGCTTCGTCCTCGCCAACGATCTGGTACGACACGATCTCGCCGCTGTCGAGGTCCTCGAGATCGACGGTGGCGCCGAAAACCGCACGTCCGTCGGCGTCGAGCAGCGCCGGGTTGATGATCTGGGCGTTCGAGAGCTTGGCCTCGAGATCGCTGATGCGCCCTTCGATGAAGCTCTGGCGCTCTTTTGCGGCGTGATACTCCGCGTTCTCGGACAAGTCGCCGTGCGAACGCGCTTCGGCGATGGCCGTGATGATTGCGGGGCGCTGAACGGCCTTCAGCTCCTGGAGCTCGGCACGCAGCTTCTCCGCGCCTTTGACGGTCAGTGGAATCTTGCTCATGCGTGGGCGCCCGTTCGTGGCAGCGAGCCATGCAGGCTTTGTACGCTGTAGGCGCGCAGCTCCTGCGCCTGCGCCATGCCGGCGCACCCCGCGCGCGCGCCGGCGAGCGTCGTGAAGAGCGACACGCGCTGCTGGAGCGCCGCGCGCCGGATGGCGTACGAATCCCGCACGGCCGCGCGGCGATCCTCGACCGTGTTCACCATGAGCGCGATTTCGCCGTTTTTCACCATGTCCACGATGTGCGGCCGGCCTTCGGCGACCTTGTTCACCGGCGTGACCGGGAGTCCGGCCTGCGAAATCGCGGCCGCCGTGCCGCGCGTCGCGACCAGCGTGAATCCCAGCCCGACGAGCGAACGCGCGACGTCGATCACCTTGGCCTTGTCGGAATCGCGCACGCTCAGGAAAACCTTGCCCGAGGACGGCAGCCGCTCGCCGCTCGCCATCTGGGACTTCAGGAACGCTTCGGCGAACGTCTCACCCACGCCCATCACCTCGCCGGTCGATTTCATTTCAGGACCCAATATCGTGTCGGCGCCCGGAAACTTGATGAAGGGGAATACGGCTTCCTTCACCGAATAGTACGGCGGCACGACTTCGGAGCTCACGTTCTGTTGCGCAAGACTCGCGCCCGCCATGCAGCGCGCTGCGATTTTCGCGAGCGGACGACTCGTTGCTTTGGAAACGAACGGCACCGTGCGCGACGCGCGCGGATTCACCTCCAGCACGTAGACCACGCCGTCCTGGATCGCGAACTGCACGTTCATGAGGCCGACGACTTTCAGTGCTTTCGCCATCGCGATCGTCTGCCGGCGCAGCTCGTCCTGGATCTCGGGTGAAAGCGAGTACGGCGGCAGCGAGCACGCGGAATCGCCCGAGTGCACGCCGGCCTGTTCGATGTGCTCCATCACGCCGCCGATGATCACTTCCTTGCCATCCGCAATGGCGTCGATGTCCACTTCGATCGCGTCGTTCAGGAAGCGGTCCAGCAGCACCGGTGAATCGTTCGAGACCTTGATCGCTTCGCGCATGTAGCGTTCGAGATCGGCCTGCTCGTGGACGATCTCCATCGCGCGGCCACCCAGCACGTACGACGGTCGCACCACCAGCGGATAGCCGATCTCTTCCGCGGCCGCGAGCGCCTTCGCGGCGCTGCGGGCGGTACGGTTGGGCGGCTGCTTCAACTTCAGCCGGTTCAAGAGCTTCTGGAAGCGCTCGCGGTCTTCCGCGAGGTCGATGGAGTCCGGCGACGTGCCGATGATCGGCACGCCGTTCGCCTCGAGATCCTGCGCGAGCTTAAGCGGCGTCTGGCCCCCGAACTGCACGATCACGCCGAACGGCTGCTCGACTTTCACGATCTCCAGAACGTCTTCGAGCGTGAGCGGCTCGAAGTACAACCGGTCGGACGTGTCGTAGTCCGTGGAGACCGTCTCCGGATTGCAGTTGACCATGATGGTCTCGAAGCCGTCCTCGCGCAGCGCAAGCGCCGCGTGAACGCAGCAGTAATCGAACTCGATACCCTGCCCGATCCGGTTCGGACCGCCGCCGAGCACCATCACTTTCCTGCGCTCGGCCGGCTGCGCCTCGCACTCGTCCTCGTAGGTCGAGTACATATACGCCGTGCGCGTGGCGAATTCGGCCGCGCAGGTATCGACCCGCTTGTAGACCGGACGCACGCCAAGCGCATGCCTGCGCTCGCGCACTTCGGCAGGGGTCGCGCCGGTCAGCCTGGAGATCCGGCGGTCCGAGAACCCCGCGCGCTTCCAGCGGCGAATCTCTTCGGCTTCGACGGTGTGGAACGCGTGCCCGGCGATCTCCTTTTCCATGCGCACGAGATGCTCGATCTGCGCGAGGA
The DNA here is from genome assembly GCA_035626595.1 of Burkholderiales bacterium. Lineage (GTDB taxonomy): Bacteria > Pseudomonadota > Gammaproteobacteria > Burkholderiales > SG8-41 > JAQGMV01. The sequence goes on along the minus strand of DASPNJ010000046.1, from coordinate 37,221 downwards.
ACCAGGGATCGATGCGCGAGGTCGCGTAGATTTCCTCGAGTGTAAGCCCTGCCCGGAACGCATCCGCGACGTAGTAAATGCGGTCAGGACCCGGATCACCCAGCTCTTCGTCGATCACGTCGCGGTCGGTGGTGCGCTCGTCGAAGCCGTCGGAGCCGGTCTCGAGTCCACGCAGCGCTTTCTGGATCGATTCCTGGAACGTGCGGCCGATCGCCATCACCTCGCCCACGGACTTCATCTGTGTCGTGAGCCGGTCGTCCGCCTGCGGGAATTTCTCGAACGCGAACCGCGGCACCTTCGTCACGACGTAGTCGATGGTCGGTTCGAACGAGGCCGGAGTCGCGCCGCCCGTGATCTCGTTGCGCAGCTCGTCGAGCGTGTAACCGACCGCGAGCTTGGCCGCGACCTTCGCGATCGGAAAGCCCGTCGCTTTCGAGGCCAGCGCCGAGGAACGCGACACGCGCGGGTTCATCTCGATGATCACCATGCGCCCGTCCGCCGGGTTGATCCCGAACTGCACGTTCGAGCCGCCGGTGTCCACGCCGATCTCGCGCAGACACGCAATCGAGGCGTCGCGCATGATCTGGTATTCCTTGTCGGTGAGCGTCTGCGCCGGCGCTACGGTGATCGAGTCGCCGGTGTGCACGCCCATCGGATCGAAGTTCTCGATCGAGCAGACGATGATGCAGTTGTCCTTGCGGTCGCGGACGACTTCCATCTCGAACTCTTTCCAGCCGATCACCGATTCCTCGATCAGCACTTCGCGCGTCGGGCTGGCGTCGAGCCCCCGCTCGACGATGTTCATGAACTCTTCGCGGTTGTAGGCGATGCCGCCGCCTGTGCCGCCGAGCGTGAACGAAGGCCGGATGATCGTGGGGAAGCCCACGACCGTCTGCACCTGGAGCGCCTCTTCCATGCTGTGCGCGAGCGCGGAACGCGGGCTCGCAAGCCCGATCTTCGCCATCGCCGCCTTGAATTTCTCGCGGTCCTCGGCCTTGTCGATCGCCTCGCGCGAAGCGCCGATCATCTCGACCCCGTAGTTCTCCAGCACGCCCTGGCGCGCGAGATCGAGCGCGCAGTTGAGCGCCGTCTGACCACCCATCGTCGGGAGCAGCGCGTCGGGACGCTCGGCCGCGATCACTTTCTCGACCATCTGCCACGTGATCGGCTCGATGTAGGTCGCATCGGCCATCTCGGGGTCGGTCATGATCGTCGCCGGGTTCGAGTTCACCAGCACGACGCGGTAGCCTTCCTGCTTGAGCGCCTTGCAGGCCTGGACGCCGGAGTAATCGAACTCGCAGGCCTGCCCGATGATGATCGGACCGGCGCCGATGATGAGGATGCTCTCGATGTCGGTGCGCTTGGCCATCGTTTACGCCTTCTGCGCCATCGAATCGATGAAGCGGTCGAACAGGTAATCGACGTCGCGCGGTCCGGGGCTCGCCTCCGGGTGACCCTGGAAGCAGAACGCCGGCCGATCGGTCAGGCTGAAGCCCTGGAGGCTGCCGTCGAAGAGCGAGACGTGCGTCACGCGCGCGTTGTCGGGCAGCGTCGCGGGATCGACCGCGAATCCGTGGTTCTGGCTCGTGATCATGACGCGGCCCGTTTCGAGATCCTGCACCGGGTGATTCGCGCCGTGGTGGCCGAATTTCATCTTGATCGTCTTCGCGCCCACCGCGAGCCCGAGCAGCTGGTGCCCAAGGCAGATGCCGAAGAGCGGCACGCCCACGCCGAGGAAAGTGCGGATCGCGCGGATCGCGTAATCGCACGGCGCCGGGTCGCCGGGGCCGTTCGCGAGCAGGATGCCGTGCGGCTCGAGCCCGAGCGCTTCTTCGGCCGGCGTCTCCGCGGGAACGACGGTGACCTTGCAGTCGCGCTCGGCGAGCTTGCGCAGGATGTTGCGCTTGACGCCGTAGTCGTACGCCACGACGTGAAAGCGCCCCTCGCCGCTTCGGCTGCCATACCCGGACGCGAGCTTCCATGCCGCTTCCCGCCAGTCGTAGGGCTTTTTACAGCTCACGACTTTCGCGAGGTCCATGCCGACGAGACCGGGGAACGCACGCGCGGCTTCCAGCGCTTTGCCTTCGTCGATTTCACCCGCCATGATGCAGCCGTCCTGTGCGCCCTTGTCACGCAGGATGCGTGTCAGCTTCCGCGTGTCGATGTCGGCGATGGCGACGACGTTCTCACGCTGCAGATATTCGGGCAGCGTGCAGCTCTGGCGCCAGTTCGACGCGAGCACCGGAAGATCGCGGATCACGAGACCCGCCGCGTAGATGCGATCGGCTTCGACGTCCTCCGCATTCGCGCCGTAGTTGCCGATGTGCGGATACGTGAGCGTCACGATCTGCCGGCAGTACGAAGGATCCGTGAGGATCTCCTGGTAACCCGTCATGGCGGTGTTGAACACCACCTCGCCCACCGTCAGGCCGGAGGCACCGATCGACGTGCCGCGGAATACGGTCCCATCCCTGAGCACGAGGATGGCGGGCGTACGCGTCGACACGAGCGGGAAACTCCTGAATTTGCGGGGCTTGATGTGGAAAGCGGGACAGGCTTGAAGCCCGTCCCGCTCGCTTGGAACCCGAATTATACGGGATATGTACGGGATATGAAAAAGCGCGGCGAGCGCCGCGCTCAGCTACTTTTTGCGCTGAGGGACGAAGTCTCGAAGCGCGTCGTGGGTTTTTATCCCCAGCACGTCCTGCATATCGTAGAGCGCCGCCGGCTGCTCCATGAGAAACCGGGCGGCACGCAGCGCACCCTGCGCATAGGTCGCACGACTCGCCGATCTGTGGGTGATCTCGATGCGCTCGCCGGCGCCGAGGAACATGGCCGTGTGATCGCCCACCACATCGCCTCCTCGCACGGTGGCGAAACCGATCGTCTCGCGTTTGCGCTCACCCGTCACGCCTTCGCGGCCGTATACCGCCGCAGTCCTGAGGTCGCGCCCGAGCGTGGTCGCGATGATTTCTCCCATGCGCAAAGCCGTACCGGAAGGCGCATCGACTTTGTGGCGATGGTGCGCTTCGACGATCTCGACGTCGTAGCCTTCGTTGAGCGCGCCTGCCGCAACCTGCAACAGCCTGAAGAGGACGTTCACGCCCACGCTGAAGTTCGGAGCCATCGCGATCGGAATGGCGCGTGCGGCTTCCGCGATCGCCCGTTTCTGAGCGTCGTCGAAGCCGGTGGTGCCGATGACGAGCCGCACACCGTTCTCGCGGCAGATCGCCAGGTGCTCGATCGTGCCTTGCGGCCGCGTGAAGTCGATCAGCACGTCACAGCCGGCGAGCGCGCGCTGCGGGTCGTCGCTCACGCGAACACCGCACGGTGCGCCGACGAGCTCTCCCGCGTCCTTGCCGACGTTCGCATTGCCGCGCTGCTCCAGGGCTGCTGCCAGCAGGGCTTCAGGCGCGGCGAGCACGGTCTCGATCAGCACGCGGCCCATGCGGCCGCCGCTGCCCGCGATCGCGACTCTCATGCTCACTTGACGGTTTCCTGCGCGATGTCCCGGGCCGGAGCGACCTCGCCCTCGATCCGCGCGAGCCTGTCGTTCTCGAATACGACCACGACGCGGCGCTTCTGCGTGACCTGGCCTTGCCGCTGCTGCACGAACACGTAGTCCCAGCGGTCGGGGTGGAACGGATCGGTGATGAGCGGCGTGCCGAGCGCGAAACGCACCTGATTCTTGGTCATGCCGGGCTCGAGCTTAGCCACCATCTCCTGGGTGACGTAGTTGCCCTGCTGAATATCGACGCGGTGCGGCGAGAGGCCGAGCATCGGCACGTAACTGCACCCGGCGCCGAGCAGCGCGAGCAGGATCGGAATTCGCTTGATCATCTCGTAATATGATAGCTCACCCTCCCCCCGAGCATCGGCCGTGACCTCCCCCACCGACCTCAAGACGATAGGACTCAAGGCGACGCTGCCGCGGCTGCGCATCCTCGAAATCTTCGAGAAAAGCGACGTGCGGCACCTGTCGGCCGAAGACGTGTACAAGACCCTGCTCAAGGAAGGCACCGACACCGGGCTTGCGACCGTGTATCGCGTGCTGACGCAATTCGAGCAGGCCGGGCTGCTCATTCGTCATCACTTCGAAAGCGGCAAGGCCGTTTTCGAGCTCAAAGAGGGCGGACACCACGATCACATCGTGTGCGTCGAATGCGGTCACGTCGAAGAGTTCTACGATACCGACATCGAAAAACGGCAGATCGAAGTCGCCGAAGCGCGCGGCTTCCGCATCCAGGACCATTCGCTGCACCTCTACGCCGCATGCACGAAGCCCGACTGCCCACATAGAAACAAGCCACAGTAGTTATCCGATGCGGCGCGCGACAGCGCGCCCGAAGGAAGGGAGGTTACGGAGGGAAAACATCGGTTTCCCTCTGTTCGTTTAGCGGCCCGACGGACTGCCGAGTGGCAGTCCCAGCATCTCCGCCGCGTGCTTACGCGTCGTCTCGGTGATCTTGACGCCGCCCAACATGCGCGCGATCTCGTCGACGCGCTGCTCGGAATCGAGCGCCGTCACGCGGCTCGATACCTTGTCCTTCGACGCGGCTTTCACGACCTGCCACTGGTGATCGGCCGACGCAGCGACCTGCGGCAGGTGCGTGATGCACATCACCTGGTGCCTGCGCCCGAGCTCATGCAGCATGCGCCCGACGATTTCGGCCACGCGGCCGCCGATGCCGGCGTCCACCTCGTCGAAAACCAGCGTGGGGACCTGGGCGACCTGGCTCGTCACCGTCTGAATCGCGAGCGAGAGCCGCGACAGCTCGCCGCCCGAAGCGACTTTCGCGAGCGGCTGCGGCGTCATCGTCTTGTGCGCAGAGACACGGAATTCGACCTGCTCCAGACCGAACGACGCCGGCTCGTCGAGCCGTTCCAGCGCCACCTCGAACGTACCGCCGGCCATGGCGAGCGACTGGATCGCTGCAGTGACTTCGGTTGAAAGACGCTTTGCCGCCTTGCCGCGGCCGCTCGAAAGCTTTTGCGCTTCGGCCACGTAGGCGGCGCGCGCTTCCTCCTCCAGCCGCTTCAGCGCGTCCGCATCGCCGCCGGCGTCGAGCTCTGCGAGCCGTGCGCGGGCGCGCTCCAGCAGCGCCGGCAGCGCCTCGGGCGTCGTGCGGAATTTGCGGCAGGTCGAGTGGATCGCTTCGAGACGCTTCTCCGCATCGCGTAAACGCGCGGGATCGACGTCGAGCTTCTGCTGATAGTGACGCAGGCCGTAGATCGCCTCCTGGATCTGGATCGCGGCGGGGTTCAGCACGTCGAGCACCTCGCGCAGCGCCGGGTCGTACTCGCAGAGCGCGGTGAGCCTCGCGATGACCGCGTTAAGCTGCGGCAGCGTCGCCGCCTCGCTTTCCGAGAGCGCGTCGAGACCGAACTGCGCGCCTTCGATCAGGCTCGCGGCGTGCGCGAGCCGCCCGTGCTCGGCATTGAGCTCCTGCCAGTTTTCGATGCTGAAACCGAGCGCGTCGATCTCGCGCACCTGCCATCCGAGCTGCTCGCGCTCGGCCGCGATCGCCGCGGCGCCGGTTTCGAACGCGACGCGCTGCTCGATGCGCCGCTGCCAGTCGCGGTAGCGCTCGGCCGTCCGGCGCGCAGCGTCGGCCAGCCCGCCATAGGCGTCCAGCAGCGCGCGCTGCGCGCCGGCGCGCGTGAGCGATTGATGCTCGTGCTGGCCATGGATGTCCACGAGGAATTCGCCGGCTTCGCGCAATTGCGCCAGTGTCGCCGGTGTACCGTTGATGAAGCCCCGCGAGCGGCCGCCGGCGTCGATCACGCGACGCAGGAGGCAACCACCGTCCGCAACAAGCTCGCGCTCCTCGAGCCAGCGCTCGAGCTCGGAGCCGCTCTCCACCGCGAACTCCGCCGTGATGTGCGCACGCTCGGCGCCGTCGCGCACGACGATCGCATCGGCACGCGCGCCGAGGACGAGCTCCAGCGCGTCCACCAGTATCGACTTCCCGGCGCCGGTCTCGCCGGTGAGAACGGTGAAGCCGCGCGGAAACTCGAGATCGAGCCGATCGACGATGACGAAATCCTGAATGCTCAGGCTGCGCAGCATCGCCTCTGTGGGGGAAAGGAGGTTACGGAGGGAAACCGTGGAAGGTTTCCCTCTGTTCGTGAGCGGCGAGCGCCGCTCATTCACGGTTCCAGTTGAGCTTCTGCCTGAGCATCGCGTAATAGCTGTGACCGACCGGATGCAGCAGGCTGATGGTGTGTCCATAGCGGCGCACCGACACGCGGTCACCTTCGCGCAGCTCGTAGTGCGAATGGCTGTCGAAGTGTGCGCGGGGATCGTCCGCCTTGCACACGACGATGTCCACCGTGCAATCGGCTCCGATCACGATCGGCCGGTTCGACAGCGTGTGCGGGCACACCGGCACCAGGCTGATCACGCGCAGCGACGGATGGACGATCGGTCCGCCCGAGGAAAGCGCGTAGGCGGTCGAGCCGGTCGGCGTGGCGACGATGAGGCCGTCCGAACGCTGGGTATAGATCGGCTCGCCGTCGATCATCACCTCGAACTCGATCATGCTGCCTTTGACGCCTTTGCTCACGACCACGTCGTTGAACGCGAGCACGTCGAACACCTGCTCGCCTGCGCTCACGACCGCCGCCTCGAGCAGCATGCGCTCTTCCGTGACGAAGTGCCCGTCGAGAATGCCGCCGATGGTCTCGAACATCGTGTCGAGGGAGATGTCGGTCAGGAAACCCAGCCGGCCCTGATTGACGCCGACCAGCGCGACTTCGTACGGGGCGAAGGTGCGCGCGATGTTGAGCATGGTCCCGTCGCCGCCGAGCACGATGGCGAGGTCCGCGCGCGCCCCGAGCTCTTCCAGAGAAAGCACCGGATACGGGCAACGGGTGACGTGCGAGGCGGTCAGCCGGTCGATCATCACCTCGACGCCGCGCTCCTCGAGAAAGCGGCCCAGCGCGAGCAGCGGCTGCGCGATTTCGGGGCTGTTGTACTTCCCGATCAGCGCCGCGCTCGCGAACGGTTTTTTCATGGGGGCATTAAACCATACAGGCGTAAACCGGCGGGAGCGGCGGACCGTTATAGCGACGAATGGGACGCGGTAGAATCGATTGCATGTCGCACGACATCACGGCGCTTTCCGAGCGCGCCCAAATACTGCTGAAGACGCTGATCGAGCGTTACATCGCCGAAGGTCAACCCGTGGGCTCGCGCGCGCTGTCGAAATACTCCGGGCTCGATCTGTCGCCCGCGAGCATCCGCAATGTCATGGCGGACCTCGAAGACCTCGGCTTCATCGCGAGCCCTCACACCTCCGCGGGCCGGGTCCCGACCTCACGCGGCTATCGGTTCTTCGTCGACACGCTGCTCACGATCAAACCGCTCGACAAGATCGAGATCAACCAGCTCGAAGGCCAGCTTCACGCCGAGAACCGCCAGAAGCTCGTGACCTCGGCCTCGCAGGTTCTCTCCGACCTCACTCGTTTCGCCGGCGTGGTCATGACGCCCCGGCGCAGCGGAGGCTTCAGGCATATCGAGTTTCTCAAGCTCTCCGAGCGGCGCATCCTGCTCATCTTCGTGACGCCCGAAGGCGACGTGCAGAACCGGGTCCTCGTGACCGATCGCGCGTACTCGTCTTCCGAGCTCGTGGAGGCCGCGAATATCCTCAACCAGAATTTCGCGGGGCTCTCGTTCGAAGAAACCCGCAAGCGGCTGCTCGAAGAGCTGAGAGAGCTGCGCGAGAACATGATGCAGCTCATGACGCGCGCGCTCGACGCCGGCAGCCAGGCCGCGACCGAAGACGCGGAGGACGTGGTGATCTCCGGCGAAGGCCGGCTTCTGGACGTACAGGACCTCTCGTCGGACATGCAGCGGCTGCGCGGGCTCTTCGATCTCTTCGAGCGGAAGACCGGTCTGCTCCAGCTCCTCGACGTTTCCAGCCGCGCCCACGGCGTGCAGATATTCATCGGCGGCGAATCGGGGCTCGTGCCGCTCGACGAGTGCAGCGTGGTGACCGCGCCCTACGAAGTCGACGGCAAGATCGTCGGCACCGTGGGTGTGATCGGCCCGACGCGCATGGCGTACGAGCGCGTGATCCCGATCGTGGACATCACGGCAAAACTGCTCTCCACCGCCCTCTCGCACCATTAAAACCTACGACGCACCAAAGCCGCTCCGCGCCTTCGGTGCAAAAAGTGCTCAGGCGCCTATCGGCCGGACAACCCACGACGCGCCTCCGACGCAAAAAATCGCTTAGCGCGGCAGCCGCCCGGACAACCTAGGACGCGCCTTCGGCCGCAAAAAATCCCCTAGCGCGGCAGTCGCCGCGCTTCTTTATAAGGGCAGACGTGGTTGGTGTACTTCTGATCAATCTGGGTACGCCGCAGGCGCCGACGCCGCAGGCGGTGCGCGCGTATCTCAAGGAATTCCTCTCGGATCCACGCGTGGTCGAGCTGCCGCGCATCGTGTGGTGGCCGATTTTGAATCTGCTGGTGCTGCCGCGCCGCTCGAAGGCGTCCGCCGCGCGCTACCAGCAGATCTGGACGCGCGACGGCTCGCCGCTCGCGGTGTACACGCAGAAGAACGCGCTCCTCCTGCACGGCTATCTTGGAGAGCGCCTGCGCACCGCGCTCGTCGTCGATTACGCGATGCGCTACGGCAGTCCACCGATCAGCGAACGCATCGAGACGCTGATTGCGCAGGGTTGCGAGCGCATCCTTCTCCTACCGCTCTATCCGCAGTACGCCGGCAGCACCACGGCGACGGCGTTCGATGCCGCGTCCAGCGCGCTTGCGCGCACGCGCAAGGCTCCCGAGATCCGCCGCATCGCGGATTTCCACGACGATTCGGGCTACATCCGTGCACTGGAATCGAGCGTCCGCGATTTCTGGATGAAGCGCGGAAGGCCGAGCGTGCTCGTGATGAGCTTCCACGGCGTGCCGCGCCGGACTGTCGAGCGCGGCGATCCGTACGAACGCCACTGTCGTGCAACCGCGCGCCTGCTTGCGGAAGCGCTCGGGCTCGCTCCCGATGCATTCCGGGTGACCTTCCAGTCGCGTTTCGGCGCAGCCGAATGGTTGAAGCCCTATACCGCCGAAGTGCTCACCGAGCTGGGCCGCGCTAAAACCGCGTGCGTCGACGTGATCTGCCCCGGCTTCATCTGCGACTGCCTCGAGACCCTCGAAGAGATCGCGATCGAGGGCAAGGCGCTGTTCCTCGCCGCGGGCGGCCGCGAGTTCCGCTACATCCCGTGCCTCAACGATCGGCACGAGTGGATCGCAGCGCTGACCGATCTCGCGGAGCGACATCTGCGAGAGTGGGTGGAGCCGCGGCCCGCCCGGCCGGCGCCTCCGTATCCCGGCGCGCACGCTTAATGCACGTCTGCCGTGTGGCGTCGGCCGTCGCGGCCGGCGCCGTGGCGTGCCGCAGCTTCCCTTTGGATACAAGGCCTTAGCGCGTGTTGAAATCGCGCTTCGCGCCCCCATGTGCAAGGGATTAAAGGAGCCTTCGATGCAGGAAACACCGGACTACACCAACAGCAGCCCCGAGGCCGAGCGCGAGCCGCTCGCGCACGAGACGGGCGGCGATCTCGAACATCGCCTGAAGCAGGCGGAGCTCGCGGCGCAGGAGCATCACGACGCGTGGCTGCGCGCCAAGGCCGAAGCCGACAACGTTCGCAAGCGCAGCCAGACCGAGATCGCGAATGCGCACAAATTCGCCGTCGAAAACTTTGCGAGCGAGCTCACCGCCGTGAAGGACAGCCTCGAGGCCGCGCTCGCGTCCGAGACGGCGACGGCGGAAAACATGCGTAACGGCGTCGAGCTCACGCTGAAGCAGCTCAAATCGGTGTTCGAGAAATTCAACGTGAAAGAGATCGATCCCGCGGGCGAGAAGTTCGATCCGCATCGGCATCAGGCGCTCTCGACCGCTGAATCCGACGCCGAGCCCAACACCGTGGTGCAGGTGCTCCAGAAGGGCTACCTCCTGCACGACCGTGTGATCCGGCCCGCGCTCGTGATTGTTTCGAAGCCGAAAGCCGTTGAAAACTGAAGACTTACCCCCACTTCTCCGTCATCCGACCCGGTTATCAAAACGCAAGCTCTGACCAGTAGAGGCAATACATGGCAAAGATCATAGGCATCGACCTCGGTACCACGAACTCGTGCGTCGCCGTCATGGAAAACGGCACGCCGAAGGTGATCGAGAATTCCGAAGGCGCGCGCACGACGCCGTCGGTCGTCGCGTACATGGATGACGGCGAGATCCTCACGGGCGCGCCCGCGAAGCGTCAGGCGGTCACCAATCCCAAGAACACCCTGTACGCCGTGAAGCGCCTCATCGGCCGGCGCTTCGAGGAAAAAGAGGTCCAGAAGGACATCGACCTCATGCCCTACAAAATCGTGAAAGCCGAAAACGGCGACGCGTGGGTCGAGGTGCGCGGCCGCAAGATCGCCCCGCCGGAAGTGTCGGCGCAGGTGCTCATCAAGATGAAGAAGACAGCCGAGGACTATCTCGGCGAGCCGGTCACCGAAGCGGTCATCACGGTACCCGCGTACTTCAACGACTCCCAGCGTCAGGCGACCAAGGATGCCGGCCGCATCGCGGGCCTCGAGGTGAAGCGCATCATCAACGAGCCGACGGCGGCAGCGCTCGCGTTCGGGCTCGACAAGAAGAAAGGCGACCGCAAGATCGCGGTGTACGACCTGGGCGGCGGCACGTTCGACATCTCGATCATCGAGATCGCGGCGGTCGAGGGCGAGCACCAGTTCGAAGTGCTTTCCACGAACGGCGACACCTTCCTCGGTGGTGAGGACTTCGACCAGCGCCTCATGGACTACATCTGCGACGAGTTCCAGAAGGAATCCGGCATCGATCTGCGGAAGGACATGCTCGCGCTCCAGCGTCTGAAGGACGCCGCGGAGAAAGCCAAGATCGAGCTCTCGTCCTCGCAGCAGACCGAAGTGAATCTGCCGTACATCACGGCCGATCAGTCCGGTCCGAAGCACCTGGCGGTCAAGATAACCCGTGCGAAGTTCGAATCGCTGGTCGACGAGTTGATCGAGCGCACGATCGAGCCGTGCCGCATCGCGGTCAAGGACGCGGGCGTCAAGCTCTCGGACATCGACGACGTGATCCTCGTCGGCGGTCAGACGCGCATGCCGAAGGTGCAGGAGAAAGTGAAAGAGGTCTTCGGCAGGGAGCCGCGCAAGGACGTGAACCCGGACGAAGCCGTGGCGGTGGGCGCGGCGATCCAGGGCGGCGTGCTGCAGGGCGAAGTGAAGGACGTGCTGCTCCTCGACGTCACCCCGCTGTCGCTCGGCATCGAGACGCTCGGCGGCGTCATGACGAAGCTCATCCAGAAGAACACGACGATTCCGACGAAGGCGAGCCAAGTGTTCTCGACGGCCGAGGACAACCAGAACGCCGTCACGATCCACGTGCTCCAGGGCGAGCGCGAGATGGCGCGCGCGAACAAGTCGCTCGGTCAGTTCAATCTGACGGACATTCCGCCGTCGCCGCGCGGCATGCCGCAGATCGAGGTCACGTTCGACATCGACGCGAACGGCATCCTGCACGTCTCGGCAAAGGATAAAGCGACGGGCAAGGAGAACAAGATCAAGATCCAGGCGTCCAGCGGTCTGTCGGAAGAAGAGATCCAGCGCATGGTCAGGGACGCCGAAGCGCACGCCGAGGAAGACAAGAAGGCGCGCGAGCTCGTGGATGCGCGCAACCAGTGCGATCACATGGTGCACTCGGTCAGGAAGTCGCTGAAGGACGCCGGCGAGAAGCTGGGCGCCGACGAAAAGTCGAAGATCGAGGCGGCGTTGAAGGACGCGGAAGAAGCGATGAAGTCCGACGACAAGGCGAAGATCGAAGCCGCGACGCAGGCGCTGGCCCAGGCCGCGCACAAGCTCGCCGAGCAGATGTATGCTCAGGAGCAGGCGAAGCAGGGCGAGGGGCAGTCAGCCGGTGCGCAATCGGCCGGCGCGGGCCAATCGGCGAAGCGGGAGGACGACGGCAACGTCGTGGACGCCGAGTACGAGGAAGTGAAGGACAAGAAGTAACGCTTCGCTGCTGCCGCATGGAGTAAGGACAGGGGAGGCCGCAATCCGCGCCTCCCCTTTCTGCGTTGTCAGACCTGGGGAGTCATGGCCAAAAGAGATTTTTACGAGGTGCTCGGCGTCAACAAGGACGCGTCCGAGGACGACATCAAGAAGGCCTATCGCAAGCTCGCGATGAAATTCCATCCGGACCGCAATCCGGATAACCCGAAGGCCGAGGAGCACTTCAAGGAGGCCAAGGAGGCCTACGAGATCCTGACCGACGCGAACAAGCGCGCGGCGTACGATCACTACGGCCATGCCGGCGTCGATCCTTCGGCGGCGGGCGCAGGCGCGGGCTTCGGCGGTTTTTCCGACGCGTTCGGGGACATCTTCAGCGACATCTTCGGCGGCGGCCGGTCGCGCTCGACCGTCTATCGCGGCGCGGACCTGCGTTACAACCTCGAAATCTCGCTCGAAGAGGCGGCGCGCGGTACCGAGACGCGCATTCGCATTCCGGCGATGGAGGAATGCGAGAGCTGCAAGGGCAGCGGTGCGAAGCCCGGTACGCAGCCGACGACCTGCACGACCTGTAATGGTCACGGTCAGGTGCGGATGCAGCAGGGTTTCTTCTCGATCCAGCAGACCTGTCCGCGCTGCCACGGCACCGGCAAGATGATCCAGAACCCCTGCGCCGCCTGCTCGGGCACCGGACGCGTCAAGAAACACAAGACGCTGTCGGTGAAGATTCCCTCGGGCGTAGACGAAGGTGACCGCATTCGGCTGTCGGGCGAGGGCGAAGCCGGCGTGAACGGGGGCCCCGCCGGCGACCTCTACGTCGTCATCCACATCAAGCCGCATCCGGTCTTCACGCGCGACCACAACGATCTGCACTGTGAGATGCCCATCAGCATCTCGAGCGCGGCGCTCGGCGGCGAGATCGAGATCCCGACGCTCGACGGTTATGCCAAGATCCGGGTGCCGCCGGAGACGCAGACCGGCAAAGTGTTCCGACTGCGCGGCAAGGGCATCAAGGGCGTGCGCTCGGCAGCGCACGGTGATCTGCTCTGCCACGTGATCGTGGAGACGCCGGTCAACCTGACGGCGCGCCAGAAGGAGCTCCTGCAGGAGTTCGAGGCGATCAGCGGCAAGGACAGCGCGCGCCACAATCCGCGCGCGAAGTCTTGGATGGAGAAAGTCAAAGAGTTCTTCGAAAGCTGATGGTCGCTGCGGCCACATGCGCGGCCGCATCAGCCATCCGGTGAACGACACAGAGGGAAACCCATGCATGGCCTGCCCAGGTGCGGCCGTGTTCCCTCCGTAACCTCCCTTCGGTCGTCAGGCGAACCGCCGCCCTGCACGGTGAGCATGGGGCTTGCATAAGGCTCCGCGAGTAGCTGATTTGCCGCGCAAAAGGCACTATTCCGGAGAGCCGATGGACGCTGCGCTGCCCAACCCGATGGGTACCGACGGATTCGAGTTCATCGAATACGCGGCGGCCGACACGCGCGCGCTCGCCGCGCTCTTCGAGCGCATGGGCTTCGCCGCGGTCGCCCGTCACCGATCCAAGGACGTCGTGCTGTACCGGCAGGGCGACGTGAACTTCGTCCTCAATCACGAGCCGCATTCGTTCGCTCAGGCGTTCGCGCGCGTGCACGGCCCCTCGGTCTGCGCGTTCGCGATCCGCGTGAAAGACGCAGCGGCCGCTTATCGGCGAGCACTCGATCTCGGCGCGAGGCCGCACCACGGCGAAGTCGGTCCGATGGAGCTCAATATTCCGGCCATTCGCGGCATCGGCGGCAGTCTCATTTACCTCGTCGATCGATACGGACCTGATCGGTCCATATACGACGTCGACTTCGTGGACGTCATGCAGAGCTGGCCGCCGGCGGTCGGGTTGACGCACATCGACCACATCACGCATAACGTGCACCAGGGCCGCATGGACCACTGGGCGCAGTTCTACGAGCGGCTCTTCGGTTTTCGCGAGATTCGCTATTTCGACATCCACGGGCAGAAGACCGGGCTTCGCTCTCGCGCGCTGCAGAGCCCGTGCGGCAAGATCCGCATCCCGATCAACGAGCCGACGGATCCGGGCTCCCAGGTGAAGGAGTATCTCGACGCCTATCACGGCGAGGGCATACAGCACATCGCGCTTGCGACCGACGATATCTACGAGACGGTCGAGGCGCTGCGCGCGTGCGGCGTAAAGTTGATGGCGACGCCGCGCACGTATTACGAAGCGGTGGACCGGCGGGTGACCGGGCACGGCGAGGACCTGGCGCGGCTCGAGCGCGATCAGATCCTGATCGACGGAGAACCGGGCAATCTCCTGCTGCAGATTTTCACCGAGACGGTGATCGGTCCGATCTTCTTCGAGATCATCCAGCGCAAGGGCAACGCCGGGTTCGGCGAAGGCAACTTCCAGGCGCTGTTCGAAGCGATCGAGCGCGATCAAATGGCCAGGGGCGCCATCTGATGGCAGGCGATACGAAGCGCCACTGGATCACCCTGCCCCGCATCGAAGGCGCGGCGTCGCGGCAGGCGCACGCCGATCTCCCCTCCGGCACGTTCGAGCGCGAGCTCGGCAAGGAAGGTTTCTACGGTCCATCGACGCAGATGCTTCACCGGCATCCGCCGACCGCCTGGGCCTCGTTCGAGGGGCCGCTCAAGCCGCGGGCCTTCGACACGCGCAAGCTCGGTGAATCCGGCGCGTCTCCCTGGGACGCGACGCTGCTCATCTCGAACGCGCACCTCGCCGTGCGCTTCTGGCGCACCGGCGACCCCATGAACCACCTCGTGCGCAATAGTGACGGTGACGAGCTCGTTTTCGTGCACGCGGGCGCGGCGGACCTGTACTGCGACTACGGCCACCTCGCGCTCAGCGAAGGCGATTACGTCATGCTGCCGCGCGGGACACTGTGGCGCGTGGAGACGCGGGAGCCGCTCGCAATGCTGTTGATCGAAGCGACCAACGACAGCTACGGCCTGCCCGACAAAGGCATCGTCGGCCAGCACGCGGTGTTCGATCCTGCCGCGCTCGACGTGCCGCAGATCGACGAGGCTTTTCGCGCGCAGCAGAACGAGTCCGAGTGGCGCGTCGTCATCAAGCGCCGCGGCGCGCTCAGCACGCAGACATTTGGATTCAATCCGCTGGATGCGCTCGGCTGGCACGGCACGCTCGCGCCGGTGCGCATCAACTGGCGCGCGATACGTCCGCTCATGAGCCACCGCGCGCATCTGCCGCCGTCGGCGCATACGACGTTCCTCGCGCAGCGCTTCGTCGTATGCACGTTCTGCCCGCGGCCGCTCGAGTCCGATCCCGGCGCGCTGAAAGTGCCGTTCTTCCACAACAACGACGATTACGACGAGGTGATCTTCTATCACGCCGGCGAGTTCTTCTCGCGCGACAACATCCATCCCGGCATGATGACGCTGCATCCCAGCGGTTTCACGCACGGCCCGCACCCGAAGGCGTTCGAAGCCGGAACACGCGGGGCGCGCGCCGAGACCAACGAGGTCGCGGTGATGATCGACGCGCGCGATCCGCTCGATATCGCGACGCTTCCGGACGGCGTCGAATGGGCCGGCTACGTCGATTCGTGGAAGAGGTGACGGTATGAACGATATCCGCAGTCCGAAGGACTTTCCGGCGTTCGAGGCGCGGCTCGCGCGCGAGCTCTTGAACCACCGCGTGATCACGTCGAACGCCTATACCGCATGGTTCAGCCGGGGCGAGCAGAACGAGGCGCAGATCAAGGCGTTCGTCGTGCAGTTCTCCGTCTTCTCCAACCAGTTCCTGGTGGCGCAGCTCAACAAGGTGATCAACGCCGACACACTGGAAGGCATGCGCGCATCCAAGGAGATCCTCGCGAACGAACTCGGCGTCACTTTCCGCAAGGCGGGCGCACGTCCGGCAACGGCGGGCGCATACGATCCGGACCACACGGACACCGAAGGCAGCGTCCAGGGCGGCGTTTTTCATTTCGAAGCCGGCCACATCGAGTGGCTGTGGTCGATCGCGAAGCACCTCGGGCTCACGTTCGATGAGATCGGCCGGCGCCGGCACGGCACAGCGGCGACGCTGCACTTCTGCGACGAGCTGATCCGGCTGTACGGCGGAGAGAACTACGCGATCTCGCAGGCCGCGAGCTACGCGGTCGAGAACTGGGCCGCCGCCGGCTTCTGGAAAGAGCTCACGGAAGGCTTCAGGCGCTACAACGCGTCACATCGGACACGCATCCCGACCGGATTTTTCGTCTGGCACGATCGCCTGGAGGGGCAGCACGCGCGTCACACGCAGGAGGAGCTGAAGGAATACTACTTCGAGCACGACGTGGACGAGGACGCCTTCATCCGCTACGGCAACGAGATGCTCGGCGGCGTCGCGGCGTTCTGGGACGGGCTGGAAGCCCAGCGCCACACATTAGTGTAAGTAGCGCCGGTAGGCGCCTAAGCGATTTCTTGCGCTCGAAGAGCGCGTCGTAGCTTTTATATCCATCCGGCTTTCTTGAAGCGATACAGCAGGTAACCATCCGCGACCGCCATCGTGGCGAGCGCCAGCGGATAGCCGAAGTGCCACTTGAGCTCCGGCATGAATTCGAAGTTCATGCCGTAGATGCCCGCGATCATCGTAGGCACGGCGAAGAGCGCCGCATACGAGGCGAGCCGCTTCATGGTCTCGTTCTCGTGCACCGTGATGAGCGAGAGGTTCACCGAGATCGCCGTGGTCAGCATGTCGCGCAGGCTGTCGATCGACTGGTTGATGCGGAACAGGTGGTCGTAGATGTCCCGGAAGTACTCCTGCGAGCCCATTACCAGCTCGGGCACGCGGCCGCCGTAGAGCTTGCCTGACGCTTCGTGCAGCGGCCCGGCGGCGTGACGCAGCACCATCAGCTTGCGCTTGAGCGCGTAGAGCGCCTCGACGTTGCCGCGCGCGGGCTCGCCCTCGAAGATCCGCGCCTCGATCTTGTCGAGGTCCTCCTCGAGCCGGTCGATGATGGGGAAATAACGGTCGACGATGGTGTCCATGAGCACGTACAGCACGTAGCCGGGGCCTTCCTGCAGGAGCTTGGGCTCGCGCTCGCAGCGCTGGCGCACACCCACGAAGCCCTGTGTGGTCCGGTTGCGGATCGAGAGCACGTAATCAGGGCCGGCGAACACGTCCACCTCGCCGACGATGAGCTCGTCGCCCGCGAGCTCGACCGTGTGCATCACGGCGAAGATGCAGTCGCCGTACTCCTCCACCTTCGGCCGCTGGTTGCCGTGAAGCGCGTCTTCCACAGCGAGCTCGTGCAGGCCGAACGCGACGCGCATCTCTTCGATCTCGGCCGGCTCGGGATCGCGCAGCGCCACCCAGACGAAGCGGCCCGGCTGGCCGAGGTGAAGATGGATCTCCTCCTTCGGAATATCCGCGAGCTTCCTGCCGCGCTCGTATACCGCGCAGTTGATGAGCATCGGAGGATCTTACAACGGCCGTGATATAAAGCGCGCCATGGGCATGCTGGCGAAGCTCGTTGCATCGATGCGTTCACAGCCGGCGGAGCAAATGCCGGCCGATGCATTGCCGCTCGAGCTCGAAGAGAAGCTCAACCGGCTGCACGCGCGCGCCGATGTGCGTCGCCATCTCGCGATCCTGCACGGGGACTTCTCGATCGGCGGCGAGCCATACGTCGATTTGTTTTTTCGCTGCCTGTCGGAAACCGGCACGGCACTCACACCGTTCACCGTGTTCCAGCGTTTTCAGACCCGACGCGACCTCGCGCGCTACTTCCTCGCGACGCTGGACGTTCCGGGCGCGCGCGGCGAATGCGGCACCTATCGCGGAGCCACCGCGCTCTTGCTGTGCCACGCGTGGCGCAGCCGGCGCGCCGATTTCACGGGCGTGGGTTTCCACCTGATCGACAGCTTTTCCGGCACGAGCGAGCCCACGCCGCACGATCTCATTCCCGTGCGCGAAGCCGATGGTTCGACGCGCCTGTCGCACTTCTTCACGCCCGGCAAGACCGACGTCACGGCCGAGCTCGTCCGCGGTCACTTGAGCGCATTCCCGGACGCGCGGATCTGCGCGGGATGGGTGCCGCAGGTATTCGCGCAACTGCCGGAAACGCAGTGGGCCTTCATCCACCTCGATCTCACGCTCTACGAACCGACCCTCCAGGCGCTGCGGTACTTTCACGCACGGCTCGCCCCAGGCGGCGTGCTCGTCTGTACCGGCTCCACCTTCTGTCCCGGCGTGCAGCGCGCGGTAGACGAGTTCACGTCCGACACCGGCGCGGCATACGTCGTGCACGCGCACGACGTGCGCGTGTTTCTCGGGTGAACCGGCGCGCGTGATCCTCGGATCGCTCCTGAAACGGATATTCCGGGAGCGCGGAGCGCCGCGGGCGTCGTGGCTCGAGGAGGTCGCGGCGTTGCAGCAGGCGGGCCGCTACGACGAAGCCGCTCGGGCCTGCGAAGCGCGGCTCGAGCGATTCCCACGCGATTCCGACGCGCTGCAGGCACTCGCCGCGGCCATGCTTGCGCTCGGCAGAACGGCGGACGGGCTCTCGGCGCTGCGAACGGCCGCCGCCATTGCTCCGGCCGATGCGCGCATCCAGGCGACGCTCGGGCGCGTATGCACACGCACCGGCGCTCTGAGTGAAGCGATCGCGAGCTACAGGAATGCGCTGGCGCTCGATCCTGCGCTCGACAAAGCGTCCGACGAGCTCGTTGCGCTGCTGAAGGCGACCGGGCGCTACGACGAGCTCGAGGATGTCTGCCGCGCCGCGATCGCCGCGGCCGGAGAATCGCCGGCGCGCCGTCACGCGCTCGCCGCCGCGCTCTTCGAGCAGGGCTTTGTGGACGAGGCGCTGGCGGAGCTCGGGCGCGCGCTCGAGCTCGAGCCGAACGCCGCGACCCTCGAGAGCGATCTGCTGCGCGCGCTCAATTACGCACAGGATCAGGCCGCCGACGCGGTGTTCAGAGCGCATCGGGCATGGGCGCGCCGTTACGAGCCCCCGCTCGCGTGCGCACGCGCCGCCCACGGCAACGATCCGTCGCCGGAGCGTCGGCTGCGTATAGGTTACGTCTCGCCCTACTTCCGCAAGCACGCGGTCACGTTCTTTCTCGAGTCCGTCATCCAGCATCACGACCGCGAGCGCTTCGACATCGTGCTCTATGCCGATGTCGCGCGGCCGGACGAATATTCGGAGCGGCTGAAGTCGTACGGCGCACACTGGCGCAGCACCGTCGGTGTCGATGATGCGACGCTCGCGCAGACGATCGCCGCCGATGGCGTGGATATCCTGGTCGACCTGAGCGGTCACACGCCGGGAAACCGCCTGCTCGTGTTCGCGAGAAACCCCGCGCCGGTCCAGATCACGTGGAACGGTTATCCGAACACGACGGGCATGACGGCGATGCGCCACCGCATCACGGACGCCCGATGCGATCCGCCCGGCGAGACCGAGCACCTCCACAGCGAGACGCTCGTGCGGCTGCCACAGGTGTTCATGACGTGGCGTGCGCCGGATGATGCGCCCGATGTGGGCGCGCTGCCGGCGCTCGCAACGCACCGCGTGACCTTTGGGTCGTTCAACTCGTGCTACAAGATCACCGCGCGCGTTGCCCGGCTTTGGGCGCGCGTCCTTGAAGCGGCGCCGGAAGCCCGCCTCGTGCTGTTCGCGGTGCCGGACGGACGCTCGCAAGCCCGGCTGCGCGGCCTGTTTCGTGAAGCGGGCCTCCCGGAGGACCGCCTCGAGATCCGCCCGCGGCTCTCGCATGAAGCCTTTCTCGAAGCGCACGGCGAGGTCGACATCGCGCTCGACACGTTCCCCTACCACGGCACCACCACCACGTGCTTTTCGCTGTGGATGGGGGTGCCGGTCGTATCGCTCGCCGGCCGCACGCACGCTTCGCGCGTGGGGCTCACGCTGCTTTCGAGCATCGGCCTCGCGCATCTCTGCGCGCGCAGCGAAGACGATTTCGTGAGCGCCGCGGTCGGCCTGTCACGCGATGTCGAAGCGCTTGCCGTGCTGCGGCGCGATCTGCGCAGCCGCATCCGTGCTTCACCACTCACTGACGGCTCGGCGTGTGCTGCCGCGCTGGAACGCGCGTACCGCGAAATGTGGTCGAGCTGGTGCCGCGATCGCGCGCGGCAGACCGTAGCCGAGACCGACTACGGACCCGTGGTGGTAAACCGCCACGACAGCGTCGTGGGGCACTGGCTGGGCATCGATCGCGGCTGGGAGAAAAACGAGATCGAGCTCATGCGCTGGCTGCTGCCGGCCTGCTTTCCGCAGGAAAGCGCCGTCGAGATCCTGGATGTCGGGGCGAACGTGGGCTCGCACACGATTGCGTTCGCGCGCTTTCCGCTCGCCGGCGTCGTCGTTCACGCCTTCGAGCCGCAGCGCGTTATCTACGACATGCTCACGCGAACCGTCGCGATGAACGGGCTCACCAACGTGCACTGCCATCGCAGCGTGGTGTCGTCCGTTGCCGGCGAGACGATCGAGATCGACGCGATCGATTACGACGCGCCCGGCGATTTCGGCTCGCTCGAGCTCGAGCCGACCCCGAGCTCCGATTTTGTCGCGGCGCGACTTGGCGGCCGCAAGGAGCGTTTCGAGACGATTCGTATCGACGATCTCGGCCTTACCCGCGTGAAGCTCGTGAAGATCGATGCCGAGGGGATGGAGCACAAGGTGCTGGCAGGCGCAGTGGAAACGATCGAACGGTCGCGGCCGCTCGTGTTTTTCGAGCATAGCAAGACCGATTTCGCGCGGGTGAAAGAACTCTTGCGCGACCTGGGATATCGGGCGTACTACACGCAGCACCCGAATGCGCTCGCCGTGCCGGCAGAGCTCACGCAGCTCGAGCTGAAAGGCGCCCGGGCTATCGAGCTTTAGCCGCGCCTCACGCCGGCAGCAGGATACCGACGCTCGCCGCGGTCCCGTGCCCGGAGGCGCGCTGCCGAAGGCACCGCGCCGAAGGAGCGGCGTGGACCTTTCAGGCTCTGCGCCAGAGCGTCCCTTTCGGGGTGTCTTCCAGCACGATGCCCTGTTTCAACAGTTCGTCCCGGATGCGGTCGGCTTCGGCGAAGTCGCGCGCCTTTTTCGCGGAGGCCCGCAGCGCGATCTGCTCCGCGATGCGCGACTCCTCGGATTCGTCCACGCCGCCGCGCAGGAAATCGTCACTGGAGCGGCGCAGCAGTCCCAGCACGCGCGCGAGCGATCGCAACAGCGACGCGTGCGCGGCGCTCTTGGACTTGTTGAGCTCGTTCGCGAGCTCGAAAAGCACCGCGACCGCTTCGGGCGTGTTGAAGTCGTCGTTCATCGCGTCGCGAAAGCGCGCGGCGTGCGGCTCGTTCCAGTCGATCGTGCTGGCCGGCGCGCCGGCGTTTTTCAGCGCGGTGTAGAGGCGCGTCAGCGCATGTCGCGCGTCATCGAGATGCTGGTCGGAGTAGTTGAGCGGGCTGCGATAGTGCGCGCGCAGGATGAAAAAGCGCACGACCTCGGCATCGTACTTCTCGAGGATCTCGCGAACGGTGAAGAAGTTGCCGAGCGACTTAGACATCTTCTCGTCGTCGACGCGCACGAAGCCGTTGTGCATCCAGTAGTTGACGAACCTGGTGCCGTGGGCGCCTTCCGACTGTGCGATCTCGTTCTCGTGATGGGGGAATTGGAGATCCTGTCCGCCGCCGTGGATATCGAAGTGCTTGCCCAGCAGCGCGGTCGCCATGGCCGAGCACTCGATATGCCAGCCCGGTCGCCCATCGCCCCACGGCGATGCCCAGTGCGGCTCGCCCGCCTTGGCGTGCTTCCACAGCACGAAATCGAGCGGGTCCTGCTTGGACGCGCCGACCTCGACGCGCTCGCCCGCCCGCAGCTCGTCGAGCGACTTGCCCGAAAGCTTTCCGTAGGACTCGAATTTGCGTACGGCGTAGTTCACGTCGCCGTTCTCGGCGCGATACGCGAGCCCGCGCGATTCGAGCGTGTCGATCATGTCGAGCATGCCCGGCACGTACTGCGTCGCGCGGGGTTCGTGATCGGGCTTCTCGATGCCGAGCGCTGCGGTGTCCTCATCCATCGCCTGGATGAACCGCGCGGTGAGCGCTTCGATGGGCTCGCCGTTTTCCTGCGCGCGTCGAATGATCTTGTCGTCGATGTCCGTGATATTGCGCACGTACGTGACGTCGTAACCCGACGCGCGCAGCCACCGCTGCACGAGGTCGAACACCACCATCATCCGCGCGTGTCCGAGGTGGCAGTAGTCGTAGACGGTCATGCCGCAGACGTACATGCGCACTTTGCCCGGCGTGATGGGCAGGAACTCCTGCTTCTCGCGCGCGAGCGTGTTATAAATCTTCAGCATTGCGAAACCGGTGAACCGATGAAGCGGCTAACAGAACGTCGGCTGAGTAAAGACACTCTGAAAGAGGGCCTTACGCTTGTTTGATTTGCCGGATGTTCTTGGTAGAATTTCGAGGATTTTGCAAATAAGCCGCTGAAAAATTCGGCAAAGTATAACATGGGGCTTACCCGCACCGCGCTCTTAGTCCTGGCCTTGAGCCTCGCTCCGATCTGGAATGCGTGGGCGCAAAACGATCCACTCCAGGATGCGAACCAGCTCTTCCGCCAGGGGCAGTTCGACCGCGCGATGGACCGGGTCAACAGCTACCTCTCGAGCCGTCCGAAAGACGCGCGCGGCCGCTTCCTGAAAGGCCTCATCCTCACCGAGCAGAACAAGCCGAACGAGGCGATCAAGGTCTTCACCGACCTTTCGCAAGACTACCCCGAGCTCCCCGAGCCGTACAACAACCTCGCGGTGCTGTATGCGTCGCAGGGGCAGTACGACAAAGCGCGCAACTCGCTCGAGATGGCGATCCGGACGCATCCGAGCTACGCCACCGCGCACGAAAATCTCGGCGACATCTACGCCAAGATGGCGAGCCAGGCGTACGACAAAGCCCTGCAGCTCGACCGCAGCAACCAGGCCGCGCAAGGGAAGCTCAACCTCATCAAGGATCTGTTCTCGCAGACGAGCACCGCCAGCCGCACGCAGCCCACGCGGGTTGCGCAGGCCAAACCCGAAGCGGTCACGCCCAGCCAGCAGCCCGCTCCGCAGCCCGTCGCGCCGCCGGCAGCCAAGGCGCCCGCCCCGGCAGCTCAGCCTGCGCCGGCTGCCAAAGCACCCGAGCCGCCAAAACCGGCGGCGCCTGCCGCCGCCGCGAAAGCGCCCGAGCCGGCAAAGCCCGCACCCGCCCCGGCCGCACAGACCGCAGCGGCAGCCAAGAACCCCGACGAGGTACTGAAGTCGGTGAATTCGTGGGCGCGTGCCTGGGCCTCCAATGACATCCCGGGCTACCTCTCGCACTACGCGTCCGATTTTCAGCCGCCGAGAGGCATGTCCCGCAGCGCGTGGGAAGCCGAGCGCAAGCAGCGCATTGCCAAGCCGCGGAAGATCGAGGTCCAGATCGACAATCCCAGAGTGCGGTTCGACGAGAAGAATCGTGCGATCGTGAGCTTCCGCCAGCACTACAAGTCCGGTGCGCTCGATGTCACCAGCAACAAGACCCTGGTCCTGGTGAAAAACGGCGACCGGTGGCAGATTCAGCAGGAACGGGTGGGCAGCTGAAACACGGCTGCCGGAGGTTTCCGCGCTTCGCAGCCGCGGCCCTCGCGGCGCTCTGGATCGCCGGCCCCGCCGCGGCTGGCCAGCGGATCCATCAGACGGCCCGCGTTCAGGCCGCGCCCTCCGCCGCGGTAGAGCCCGAGCAGCTGCTGGTCAAGACTCTGCTCGCCATCAAAGCGAACAGGCTCGACGTGGCGCTCGCCGAAGTCGAGAAAGTCATCCAGGCGTATCCGAATTTCCGGCTCGCGCACCTCATCAGGGGCGATCTGCTGCTCGCGCGGTCGCAACCGCTGAAAACGATGGGGGCCGCCGCGGGCGTGCCGCCGGATCGTGTGGCGGACCTGCGGGAAGAAGCGAAGGCGCGGCTCGCGCGCTACCAGCAGGAACGTCCGACCGACCGCGTACCCCGATACCTCGTGCAGCTCCAGCCGGATCAGAAATACGCGCTGGTCGTCGATACCGCACGCTCGACCCTCTTCGTGTTCGAGAACCACAACGGCAACGCCCGCTATCTCGCCGATTACTACATCAGCAAAGGCAAAAACGGCATCGACAAGCTCCGTGAGGGCGACAAGAAGACACCGCTCGGCGTCTACCACGTCACCAGCAGCATTCCGCGCGAAAAGCTCGCGGACCTCTACGGCGCGGGCGCGTTTCCGATCAATTATCCGAACGAATGGGACCGCCGTGAGGGCCGCAAAGGCTCGGGCATCTGGCTGCACGGCACGCCGTCCGACACCTTCAGCCGGCCGCCGCAGGCGAGCGACGGCTGCGTCGTGCTCACGAACCGCGATCTCGAGGCGATCCGCCAGCAGGTCCAGATCGGTCTCACGCCGGTCATCATCTCGAGCGGGATCGAATGGGTCACTCCGCAGGCCATCGCCGGCACGCGCCAGGAGATTGCCGGCGCCCTCGAGGGCTGGCGCAAGGATTGGGAGTCGCTCGACACCGAGCGCTATCTCAAACATTACTCGCCGTCGTTCACGTCCGGTGCACAGGACTACAGATCGTTCGCGCAGCAGAAGCGGCAGGTCAACGCGGGCAAGCAGTGGATCAAAGTGAAGCTCGAGCGCGTGAGCATGTTCCTGTATCCGGGCAAGCAGAAGCTCGCCGTCGTCACGTTCGATCAGGATTACGCCAGCAGCAACCTCAACAACAAGATGCGCAAGCGCCAGTACTGGCTGAAGGAAGGGTCGGCCTGGCGCATCATTCACGAGGGCGGTGCGTGAGAGGTGGGTTGGATGTGGTCTGGCCGACCTTTCGGGTGCGCTGCTAGCGCACTACGCACGTAAACTGCTAACAAGACCGGCCTTCCCGGCTTTCCAATCCGTATGCTGAAAACGATCTTCGCCGCGCTGGCGCTGCTCCTGTCGTTGGCTGCCGCGGCAGCCAACCCGCAAGTCGAGCTGGGCACGTCGATGGGCACCATCGTGCTGGAGCTGGATCCGGCCGCGGCGCCCAAGACCGTCGAGAACTTCGTGCAATACGTGAAGGACGGGCATTACAACGGGACGATCTTTCACCGCGTGATTCCGGGCTTCATGATCCAGGGCGGCGGCTTCACGCCGGAGATGCGCGAGAAACCGACCCGCGGCCCGATCCGGAATGAGGCCGGCAATGGGCTACGCAACGCCACGGGCACCCTCGCCATGGCGCGCACGCCCGATCCGCATTCCGCCAGCGCGCAGTTTTTCATCAACGTGGCCGACAATCGCAGCCTCGATTTCCGCGCCCCCACGGCCGACGGCTATGGCTACGCAGTGTTCGGGAAGGTGATAAAAGGCATGGACGTGGTGAACCGCATCGTCAAGGTTCCGACCGGCCGCCGCGGTCCGCACGACGACGTTCCGGTCAAACCCGTGGTGATCGAGCGCGCCCGACTCGTCGGAGACAGCTCTCCGGCGCCCAAGAGCTCCAAGTAAGGACGATCCACATGGTCAGACTCAAAACGAATCACGGCGACATCACGCTCGATCTGGACGCCAAAGCAGCGCCGGCGACCGTCGAGAATTTCCTCGAATACGTGCGCGACGGTTTCTACGACAACACCGTGTTCCATCGCGTCATCGACGGCTTCATGATCCAGGGCGGCGGCTTCGAGCCGGACATGAAGCAGAAGCCGACGCGCAAGCCGGTCAAGAACGAAGCCGATAATGGGCTCAAGAACGACCGGTATACGATCGCAATGGCGCGCACGTCCGATCCGCACTCCGCGACGGCACAATTCTTCATCAACGTCGCCGACAACGCGTTTCTCAACCACAGCGCGCAAACGGCGCAGGGCTGGGGCTACTGCGTGTTCGGACGGGTTGTCGAAGGCAAGGACGTCGTGGACAAGATCAAGAAAGTGCTGACCGGCTCGCGCGGCATGCACCAGGACGTGCCGAAGGACGACGTCGTCATCCAGAAAGCCGAAGAGATCTGAGCTTCTCGCTCTTCATCTCGGACCTGCATCTCGCGGCGGAGCGGCCGCACACCACCGCGCAATTCCTGGGGTTCGTCGCCGGAGCTGCGCGCGGCGCGCAGGCGCTCTACGTGCTTGGCGATCTCTTCGAATACTGGATGGGCGACGACGATGTCGGCGATCCGCTGAACGCTTCGGTCGCCGAGGCGTTTTCGGCGCTGTCGCGCCAGGGTACGGCGGTGTACTTCATGCACGGCAATCGCGACGTGCTCGTCGGAAGCGGTTTCGCCCAACGCGCCTCGGCGGAGCTGCTCACGGACCCCGCGGTCGTCGACGTTCACGGCACCCCGACGCTCCTCATGCACGGCGACACGCTGTGCACCGACGATGTCGAATACCAGAAGTTCCGGGCCTACGCGCACGATCCGCGCAACCAGGCTCGCTTCCTCGCTCAGCCACTCGGCGCGCGCCGCGCCGAGCTCGAGAAGCTGCGCGAGCGCAGCGAAAACGCCAAGCAGGGAAAGAGCGCGGAGATCATGGACGTGAACGCGCAAGCCGTGGAGCAGGCGCTTCGGACCGCCGGCGTGTCGCGTCTCATCCACGGCCACACGCACCGGCCGGCGCGGCACGTGCACCGGGTGGACGGCCGCGAGTGCGAGCGCTGGGTGCTCGGCGACTGGTACGAGCGCGGAAGCTATCTTCGCTGCGACGCAGCCGGTTGTAGAGCCATTACCTTGTAGAAGGCGTAGGGTGCGCCCATGGCGCACCGCGACGATCCCCGTGGCCCGGTGCGCCACTGGCGCACCCTACGTATCAGCTCATGCCTCGTGCCAAGTCGGCCTTGATGTCGTCGATCGATTCCAGGCCGACGGCCACGCGCAGCAGACCGTCACCGATGCCCGCAGCCGCGCGCGCTTCTGGCGTGATCCGCCCATGGGTGGTGGATGCCGGATGGGTGATCGTCGTCTTGGTGTCGCCGAGATTGGCGGTAATCGACAGGAGCTTCGTGTTGTCGATGATGCGCCACGCCGCTTCGCGGCCTCCCTTCACGTCGAACGACACGACCGCACCGCCGCCGGACTGCTGCCGCATCGCAAGCGCGTGCTGCGGGTGCGAAGGCAGACCCGGATACTTCACGCGCTCGACCGCGGGCTGCTGCTCGAGCCAGCGCGCGAGCTCCAGCGCCGCGGCCGATTGCGCGCGTATGCGAATACCGAGCGTCTCGAGACCCTTCACCAGCACCCATGCATTGAACGCGCTGAGGGTCGGCCCTGCGGTTCTCAGGAACCCCAGCACGCCTTCGTAGATCACGTCCTTACGCCCGAGCACCGCGCCGCCGAGTACGCGCCCCTGTCCGTCGATGTACTTGGTCGCCGAATGGATGACGATATCCGCGCCGAGCGTGAGCGGCTGCTGGAGCGCGGGCGTACAGAAGCAGTTGTCCACCACCAGCAGCGCGCCGGATTTTTTCGTGAGCCGCGACAACGCTTCGACGTCGTAGATCTCCATCGTCGGGTTTGCCGGCGTCTCCAGATACAGCAGGCGCGTCGCGGGCGTGAACGCAGCCTCGAAGCGGGCGGGATCGGTGCCCGACACGAAAGTCGTCTCCACGCCGAAACGTTTCAAGATCGTGCCGAAGAGCTGCACGGTCGCGCCGAACACGCCTGCGGAGGACACGATGTGATCGCCGGCTTTGAGCAGCCCCATGACGCAGGCGAGGATCGCCGACATGCCCGAAGCAGTAGCGATGCAGCATTCCGCGCCTTCCAGTGCCGCCAGCCGCTCCTCGAACACCTTGACCGTCGGATTCGTGAACCGCGAGTAGATGTTGCCCGGCTCCTGGTTGCCGAAGCGCGCGGCGGCCTGTGCGGCGCTCTGGAACACGAAGCTGGAAGTGAGATAGAGCGCTTCCGAATGCTCGCCGAACTGGCTGCGCTCGATGCCCGCGCGCACGGCGAGCGTGTCGAGCCTGTAGTCTTCTGTCATGGGATCACCTGAAATGAAAAAACCCGGTCAGCTTTGAGCATCGCTAAACCGGGTTTCCCTCGCTTTAGCAGTATTTGTTGAGCGCCCGCAAGCTGATCCATCAAATCGGCGCTGGGCCCAAAGTATCGCGATTCGTGCGTTGGTGTCAATCATCATGCCCCAGTGCCAGTCGCAGCGGTGTGGGCCCAGCGCCGATTGATGGACCTGGAATGAACGAACAGAGGGAAACCGATGATGGTTTCCCTCCGTAACCTCCCTTCCTTCGGCTTAGACCGGCGCCCCATGATTGCCACGGAAAGGGCTGGGCGGAGGAATCGGGCGAAACCCATGGGTTCCCTCCGAAACCTCCTTTCCTTCGGATGTCGTCATTCCCGCGCAGGCGGGAATGCAGTGCGTTACTCGACGACTTCGAGATCGAGGTCGAGCTGGTTCTCGGCGGCCACGGCGGCTTCCTTCATGTCGTCGCGGCGCGAGGCTTCGACACCGTCGAGATATTCCTGCGTGATGTCGCCGGTGATATAGATGCCGCTGAAGCACGAGGCCTCGAAGCTCGTCACCGCCGGATTCACGCTGCGAACGTCTTCGATCAGCGCATCGAGGTCCTGGTAGATCAATTCGTCGCAGCCGATCTCGCGCGCGATTTCCGCATTGGTGCGGCCGGTCGCGATCAGCTCGTCGCGGCTCGGCATGTCGATGCCATAGACGTTCGGAAAGCGCACCGGCGGCGCCGCGGACGCGAAAAACACCTTGCGCGCGCCCGCATCGCGGGCCATCTGCACGATCTCGCGACTGGTCGTGCCGCGCACGATCGAATCGTCGACGAGCAGCACGTTCTTGCCCTTGAACTCCATCGCGATGGCGTTCAGCTTCTGGCGCACCGATTTCCTGCGGATCGACTGGCCGGGCATGATGAACGTGCGCCCGATATAGCGGTTCTTGATGAATCCTTCGCGATACGGAAGGTTCAGATGCTTGGAGAGCTGCATGGCCGCCGGGCGGCTCGAATCGGGGATGGGAATCACCACGTCGATCTCGAGGTGCGCGTACTCGCGGCGGATCTTCTCGGCAAGGCTCTCGCCCATCCGCAGCCGCGTCTCGTAGACCGAGATCCCGTCGATGACCGAGTCCGGCCGTGCGAGATAGACGAACTCGAAGATGCACGGATTGAGCGACGCGTTCTGCGCGCACTGCGCGCTGTAGAAGTTGCCGTCGAGGTCGATGAAGATCGCCTCGCCCGGGCCGACGTCGCGAACGAGCTCGAAATCGAGGGTGTCGAGCGCGACACTCTCGGAGGCGACGAGATACTCGTAGCCGCGCTCGCTCTCCGCGCGCCCGAAGACGAGCGGCCGGATGCCGAACGGGTCACGGAACGCGAGCAGGCCGTAGCCCGCGATCATCGCCACCACCGCATACGCGCCGCGGCAGCGCCGGTGGACCCCGGAGACCGCGGCGAAAATCGTTGCGGGGTCGAGCTTGAAGTTGGTGGAGGCGTTCTGCAGCTCGTGCGCGAGCACGTTGAGGAGCACCTCCGAATCGGAGTTCGTGTTGACGTGCCGCAGGTCCTGACGGAAGAGATCGTTCTTGAGCTGCTCGGCGTTCGTGAGGTTTCCGTTATGTCCGAGCACGATGCCGAACGGCGAATTCACGTAGAACGGCTGCGACTCGGCCGCGGACCACGCCGATCCCGCGGTCGGATAGCGCGTGTGCGCGATGCCCGCATGTCCGGTGAGGACCCGCATGTTGCGCGTGCGAAAAACGTCGCGCACCATGCCGCCGCCCTTGTGAATGTGAAACTGCGGCCCTTCGGCCGTCACGATACCGGCAGCGTCCTGCCCGCGATGCTGCAGAACCAGCAGCCCGTCGTATAGCAACTGGTTGACGGGGGTGCCGGCGACTACACCGAGTATTCCGCACATCGCTTGGGTTCCTGGCTAGTCGTAAGAAAGGTTTCGCGACACGATCTGCGGCAGCCACGGCTTCACGGCGCCCGCCAGCGCCACGAGCGGCGGGCTCAACATGGCGTCATTCCATGCAGGCTGGCGCGGCAGTGAGGTGAGCCCCGCGAGCAGAACGAACACCATCACGATCAGCAGTCCCCGCGCGAGCCCGAACACGCCGCCCAGCACGCGGTCTTCGAGTCCCAGCCCGGCTTTGCGCAGCAGCCCCGACGCGGCCATCGCCATGAGACTCATCGCGACGAGCGTGAACAGAAACACCGCCACGAACGCGCCGAGCACGCGCAGCGATTCGTTCGCGATCGTGCCGGTGAGCCAGCCCGCGACCGTGCCGCTCGCGAGCGCAGCCGCGACGAACGCGATGACCCAGGCCAGCAACGACAGCACTTCCCGCACGAATCCTCTCATCACACTCACCAGCACCGACGCTCCGACCACCAGCAGCACCGCGTAATCGAACAAGGTCATCTACCGCGGCACCACCTGCCCGTCCAAGCCCGCTTTCTTGAGCTGCGCTCGCGCGCTCTCGGCGGCCTCACGCGTGGCATACGGACCGACCCGCACGCGCGTGCGCTCGCCCGCCTGTGTATTGATGACTTCCGTGTAAGTCCTGAGGCCCGCGCCCGCGACCCGTTTTTCGAGCTGTTTCGCCTTGCCAGCGTCGGCCAGCGCGGCGACCTGAACGACGTAGGCGCCGGTTGGCGTCGCCGCCTCTCCCGCCGGATCTTTCGCCGCCGTGCGGTCTTTGGAACGCTCTGCGGCAGCCGCCTTGGCGTTCTCCTTCGCGGCCGGCGTGGGCTCCGCGCTGGAAGCGACGCTACGCGCCTCGCTCGGGGCAGCGGTCGCGGCCTTGGCGGGCTCCTCGGGCAGTCCCTTGATCGGGCGCGTGTCCTGCGTCGCGGCCGCGGCCGGTCCCTTGGGCTTGTACTCGCCCGAATCGGGCGACGGTATATGGATACTGACGTTCTGGCTGACGGGTCTGGGCTCGGAATCGAGCACCATGGGCAGCAGCACCGCCGCCGTGATCACCAGGACGATCGCGCCGACCAGCCGCCGGCGCGCGCGCTTCTTGAGTTGAAGTTCCTCGTCGCTGATGGGTCTCGCCACGTCTTATGAGCTCTTACGCGCCGCCATGACCGCAGCTACCGTATGGAACGATCCAAAGACGACGATTCTATCATTTTGCCCTGCTTTATCACAGGCTTGCGTGTACGCGTCGAGCACGCTCGCGTGTGCTGAAACGCAGTCGACGACGCCCGCGCGGGCAAGCTCCGCGCGCACGAGATCGGCGCTCGCGCCACGTTCGCCCGCGGTCGCGCCGACGAGCCATTCGTCGATCTGCGGCGCGACCGAGGCCGCGACTTGCGCGATGTCCTTGTCTCTGAGTATTCCGAACACGGCGTAGCTGCGTTCGGCGCGCGGCATGCGCGCGAGACTGCGCGCGAGCGCCGCCGCCGCGGCGGGATTGTGCGCGACGTCGAGGATCACGGTGGGGCGTCCGGGCAGCACCTGAAAGCGGCCGGGGTTATCTGCCGTGAGCAGCCCGGTGCGCACATGTGCAGCGCTCACCGGCAGGCGCTCGCGCAGGCTGTCGAGCGCCGCGAGACACGCGGCGGCGTTCGCGAGCTGATAGTCGCCGCGCAATGCGGGATGCGGCAACCCGTGCCGTTCGCCGGAAGGCCCCCAGTACCGCCACTGCCGCGCCTGGGCCTCGTATCCGAAGTCGCGTCCGATGAGCAGAAGGCGCGCGTGGAGCCGCGCCGCGGCGTCGAGCACCGCATCCGGCGGGTCCGGATCGGCGCAGACCGCCGGCGTGCCCGCGCGCAGGATGCCGGCTTTCTCGCAGCCGATGTCTTCGCGCGTCGGGCCGAGGTAGTCCATGTGATCCAGCGCGATGGACATCAGCAGCGCGCAATCCGGGTCGAATGCGTTCACCGCATCGAGACGTCCGCCCAGGCCGACCTCGAGTATCGCGACGTCCACCCGCCGCTCGACGAAAAGCCATACCGCCGCGAGCGTGCTGAATTCAAAATACGTGAGCTCGATTTGGCCACGTGCTGATTCGACGGCCGCGAGCGCGCGCGCGAGATCGTCATCGGCTGCTTCTGCACGGCCGATCCGCACCCGCTCGTTGTAGCGCATGAGATGCGGCGAGGTGTAACACCCGACCCGGTACCCCGCCTCGTGCAGGATCGCTTCCAGCATCGCGCACGCCGAGCCCTTGCCGTTCGTGCCGCCGACCGTGAAGAGCGGAAAGCCCGGTGCGAGAGCGAGCCTGTCGCGCACCGCGGCGACGCGCTCCAGACCCATCGCGATCGTGCGCGGATGCACGCGCTCGATGTGCGCGAGCCATTGCGCAAGGCTCGCGGGCGTGGGCACTACGCCGTTGCCGGCTGCCTCAGGAGCAGCGTGATGAGGTGCGCGAGCTTGTCGCGCATCTCGCGGCGGTCGACGATCATGTCGATCGCGCCGTGCTCGAGCAGAAACTCGGAGCGCTGGAAGCCCTCCGGCAGCGTCTCGCGCACCGTCTGCTCGATCACGCGCGGACCGGCGAAGCCGATGAGCGCGCCGGGCTCGGCGACGACGACATCGCCGATCATCGCGAAGCTCGCGGAGACGCCGCCCATCGTGGGATCCGTCAGCACCGAGACGAACGGCAGCCGCTCGGCGGAAAGGCGTGTCAACGCGGCGCACGTTTTCGCCATCTGAAGGAGCGAGAGCACGCCTTCCTGCATGCGCGCGCCGCCCGTGGCCGTGATGCACACGAACGGCAGCCGCTGCTCGACGCACACCTGCACGCCGCGCAGGAAGCGCTCGCCCACGACCGAGCCCATCGAGCCGCCCAGAAACTCGAACTCGAACGCGGCGGCGACGAGCGGCAGCGCTTTGATGCTGCCCTGCATGACGACGAGCGCGTCCTCCTCGGAGGTCGTGTCACGCGCTTCCTGCAGGCGCTCGGTGTAGCGGCGGCTGTCCTTGAACTTGAGCGTGTCCACCGGCAGCACCTCGGCCCCGATCTCGTAGCGACCCTCGAGGTCCAGCAGGTAATCCAGCCGCTCGCGCGCGGAGATGCGGTTGTGATGGCTGCACTTCGGACAGACGTAGAAGTTCTTCTCGAGGTCCGAGCGGTAGAGCACCGCTTCGCACGACTCGCACTTGCTCCACAGGCCTTCCGGCACCGCCTTTTTGACCGCCGCGGAGTCGCGCTTGATCTTCGGCGGCAGCAGCTTCTGTATCCAGCTCATGCTCGAGCATGCTCCTTTATGCCGTCCATCGCCTCACGGATCGCGCGCAGGAATTGCGTGACGCGCGCAATCACTTCGTCCGGCTCGCAGGCTTCGATCTCCTGGATCAGCCGGCTGCCGATCACCACGGCATCCGCCACGGACGCAATGCGGCGCGCGGTCTGCGGATCGCGTATGCCGAAGCCGACGCCCACCGGCAACCGCGTGTAGCGGCGTATCCGCTCGAGGCGGCTCGCCACGTCGTCGAGATCGATGTGTCCCGCGCCCGTCACGCCCTTCAGCGACACGTAGTACAAGTAGCCGCGCCCCAGCGCGGCCACCTGCTCCAGGCGGGCATCGGTCGTCGTCGGCGAGAGCAGGAAGATCGTGTCGAGGTCCCGCGCATCCAGCAGCGCCACCATCGCCTGCGCTTCCTCGGGCGGGTAATCGACGATCAGCACGCCGTCGGCGCCGGCCTTCGCGGCGGCGTCGGCAAAGC
Source organism: Burkholderiales bacterium (assembly GCA_035626595.1). Taxonomy (GTDB): domain Bacteria; phylum Pseudomonadota; class Gammaproteobacteria; order Burkholderiales; family SG8-41; genus JAQGMV01. The sequence goes on along the minus strand of DASPNJ010000046.1, from coordinate 3,516 downwards.
GCTGCGTCCCCATCGACTCGATCGGATTGGCGTAGCCGAAGAGCACGACTGCCGTGTCGTTGTCCTTCCGGCGGAACTCCTCGACGTAGCCGATCACGTCCTCGAGCGTGACACCGTGCTTGAGCGCCCGCTCGCTCGAACGCTGGATCACCGGGCCATCGGCCATCGGATCGGAAAACGGCACGCCGAGCTCGATCACGTCGGCCCCACCCGCGACCAGCGCGTGCATGAGCGACACGGCCGCGCCGGGATGGGGGTCACCCGCGGTGACGAAGGGAATCAGGGCTTTGCGCTGCGCGCCGCGGAGACGTTCGAACGTGGCGCCGATGCGGGACATCAGAACTGGATCCCCGATTTCTCCGCGACGGTGTGCATGTCCTTGTCGCCGCGGCCGGAGAGATTGACGAGCAGGATCTGCTCCTTGGGCAGACGCGGCGCCATTTTCGCGGCGTACGCGAGCGCGTGGCTCGATTCCAGTGCCGGGATGATGCCTTCGAGCCGGCACAGATCGTGGAACGCCTGCAGCGCTTCGTCGTCGGTCACGCTCACGTATTCAGCGCGTCCGCAATCCTTCAACCACGCGTGCTCGGGACCGACGCCGGGATAGTCGAGCCCCGCGGAGATCGAGTGCGTCTCGATGATCTGTCCGTTGTCGTCCTGGAGCAGATAGGTGCGATTCCCGTGCAGCACGCCGGGCCGTCCCGCAGTGAGCGTCGCGGCATGCTGCCCGGTCTCCAGCCCGTGGCCCGCGGCTTCGACACCGACGAGACGGACACTCTTCTCTTCGATGTACGGATGGAAGATGCCCATTGCGTTCGAGCCGCCGCCCACGCACGCGAGGATCGCATCGGGCTGCCGGCCCGCGAGCTCGAGCATCTGCACCTTCGCCTCGCGTCCGATCACCGATTGGAAATCGCGCACCATCATCGGGTAGGGGTGCGGTCCCGCCACGGTGCCGATGATGTAGAACGTGTTCTCCACGTTCGTCACCCAGTCGCGCATCGCTTCGTTGAGCGCGTCCTTGAGCGTCCGCGATCCCGATTCCACCGGCACCACCGTCGCGCCCAGGAGCTTCATGCGGTAGACGTTCTGGACCTGGCGCTTCACGTCTTCGGCGCCCATGTACACCACGCATTCGAGCCCGTAACGCGCCGCGATCGTCGCGGTCGCGACGCCGTGCATGCCCGCGCCGGTCTCGGCGATCACGCGCGGCTTGCCCATGCGCTTCGCGAGCAGCGCCTGGCCGAACACGTTGTTCACCTTGTGCGCGCCGGTGTGGTTCAAATCCTCGCGCTTGAGATACATCTGCGCGCCGCCGAAATGCCGAGACCAGCGCTTCGCATGATAGATGGGGCTCGGCCGGCCAACGTAGTGCTTGAGCTCGTACTCGAATTCGGCGACGAACTCCGCGTCGTTGCGGTACTTCTCGTACGCGGCCTTGAGCTCGTCCAGCGCGTGCATGAGCGTCTCGGCGACGAACACGCCGCCATACGGACCGAAATGACCTTTCGCGTCCGGCAGCTCATACATCCGCATCGTGTACTCCTTGTATGAACGCCGCGATCTTCGCGGGGTCCTTCATGCCCCTGGACGCTTCGACGCCGCTGGAAACGTCCACTGCGCAGGGCTTGACGCGCCGCACGGCCGCGCTCACGTTGTCCGGGGTGAGACCGCCCGAAAGGACGATCGGCAGGGGCAGCGACGGCGGGATCAGGCTCCAGTCGAACACGGCTCCCGTGCCGCCATGCAGGCCCTCCTGGAACGCGTCGAGCAACAGCGCTTTGGCGCCGGAAAAATCGCGCGCGTATTGTAACAAATCGATCCCGGGCTTCACCCGCACCGCCTTCATGTACGGCAGCGCGAAACGCGCGCAGAAATCAGCGCTCTCGGCGCCGTGGAACTGGAGCAGGCGCACGCCCGAGCGCGCGGCGCTCTCGCGCACCTCGCCTTCGGCAGCATCGACGAAAAGTCCGACCGGCGTGACGAATGGCGGCAGCGCGCGGACGATCTCCGCGGCCGCGTCGGGCTCGATGAAGCGCGGACTCGGACGATAGAACACGAGACCGATCGCGTGAGCGCCGCAGCGGGCGGCCGTCAGCGCGTCCTCGATGCGTGTGATCCCGCAGATCTTCACCGCCGTGCTCACTGCATCACCATTTCAGCGAGAACGCCCGCGCGTGCGTGCGGCAGGCCCCACGTGCCTGCGTAATCGACGCGCTCTAGGTACAGCCCGGCGGGATCGAACGTGGGCGCCGCACGCGAGCGGTCGCGGCTCGCGAGCACGTCCGCCACCCATTCCGGCGGGTGCTTTTCCTTGCCGACGTAGACCAGCGTGCCCACGACATTTCGGACCATGTGATGCAGAAAAGCGTTCGCGCAGATCTCGAATACGACGAAGTCACCGCGGCGCTCGATCGTTAGGCGCCGGATCTGACGCACCGGGGAGCGCGCCTGGCATTCGCTGGAGCGAAACGCGCTGAAATCGTGCTCGCCCACGAGCAGCGCGGCCGCGCTGCGCATGCGCTCGATATCGAGCGGCAGATGAAACCAGCCGACGCGGCGCTGCGCGAGCGCGGGACGCACGGCGCGGTTCAGCAGCACGTACCGATAGCAGCGCTCGAGCGCCGAATAGCGCGCGTGGAATGCCTCAGCGACTTCACGCGCCCACAGCACCGCGCAACCGGCGGCGAGCGATGCGTTGACGCCGCGAACCCACGCGGATTCCGGGCGCTCGGCGGCGGTATCGAAATGCACGACCTGTTCGAGCGCGTGCACGCCGGCATCGGTGCGCCCGGCGCAGACGATGTCGACGCGCTCGCCGGCGATGTGCGCGAGCGCCGCCTCGACGTGGTCCTGCACGCCGCACGCGGAGGGCTGCGTCTGCCAGCCGCAGAAGCACGCGCCGTCGTATTCAATACCCAACGCGATGCGCGTCATCTGAATGAAGATACGCGCCGGCAGGCGCGATAGGCGAGTTCTTGCGACGAGCGAAGCGAGTCGCGTTGTGGGTTTTTCAGCTCAGGCTGCCGAGCAGCTTCTGCGCCTGGGCCTTCTGTTCCGCGTCGCCCTCGCGCACGACTTCCTGCAGGATCTCGCGCGCGCCGTCCTTGTCGCCCATCTCCTCGTACGCTTTCGCGAGATCGAACTTCTGCTGGACGTCGTACCAGTGGTCGTCGCGCTTGGGTCCGGCTTCGCCTTTCGGCGTCTCTCCGAAGCTCAAATCGGCGAGATCGAGCTTGAAATCCACGCTTTGCGGCGGCTCGGACGATACCTTGTCCATGCTCATCGGCGCATTGACCGGAGGCAGCGGCTCGAGATTGAAATCGACGACGTTCGAATCGGGCTCCGGCGCCTTGCGCTCTTCCTTGCGCGCCGCTGGCACCGGCTCATCGAGCGAGAAATCCATCAGATTGTCCGGCTTCGGCGGGGCTGCACGCGGCGGTTCTGCGGCACGCGGCGCTTGCGGGGTCGGCCTCGGCTCGGCAGCGCGCGGCGGCTCGGGTGCCGGTGGCGGTT